>CAZCYQ010000024.1:0-48786 GCA_964503085.1 uncultured Rhodothermaceae bacterium
GTGGTCCAGTAAGATGAGTACGAAACTGCCCCGATTAATCAGAGTTTCCTTAAGTTTTGAACTCTTGAACAATGATGCGGCTGGTGACCGTTGTGTTTCCTTGCTTAGAAAGTAGGGGGGCATCATTGCGCCCAATGTGGGAGAATCCTGTTGCCTGTGATGCTGGTGTCCACGAAAGTACACGGGTTGTTGGATCCAGGTAAAGACATGGGATATCTCATCCATCCACGCAGCGAAACCGCCGAAGACTCTTTGCGTTAGCCGCCGTGTTAGGTATTTTTATTCATCAGCTTACTCATTTGGTCATGCATCGCATCAAAATCCTCATGCTCTTTTTCGCGCTCTTCCTGATTGGAGCCGATCACGTATATGCGCAACGCCCGGCTTCTCCGCGCGGAGAAGCTTCGACCCAAATTGGGGAGGCTTGGATAATTGTAGACTACGGACGTCCAATTCTTCGCGGGCGGACAGGAATATTCGGTTCAGGCGAGGAATATGGGACAGCGGTGACAGGTCCCGCTCCAGTATGGCGCGCAGGCGCAAACAAATCTACCAGGTTACATACGGAAGTGCCCCTTATGATCGGTGGGACGGAAGTTCCTGCCGGTGAGTACAGTGTCTTCGTAGAATTGAGCCAGGGTAGCTGGACATTCATTCTGTCCACGCACGAGGCCAAGGATTCCGGTCGAGCTCCCGGTGATGGATTGTGGGGATCCTACAACTACACATCGGACAAGGATGTAGTGCGTGCTGCTATGACGGTCAGCGCGGTTGATTTCAGCATTGATCAATTCACGATCTCGTTTTTTGATGTGACCGAGAAGGGTGGGACGCTCTCCATGGTGTGGGAGCATACGATGGCAACGATACCCTTTACGGTAGCTCAGTAGTTGTCCATGTGATTGACCAGCGCTCATTTGGTGTGCGTGCGTGTCGCATCAGTTCTACCAGACTGTCCGCCAATTCGGGCATCTGGGTCGATAGGTTGGTAGTTTCACCGAGGTCCTGTTCCAGGTCGTACAATTCGGTAGTACCACTTTCATGAAAGTAGACCGCCTTATAGTCGCCGCTGCGAACAGCTTGCTTGGGGCCTGAACCTTCATGAAACTCCCAGTACAGGTGACCGTGCGCCTCCTGCTCTTCTCCGGTCAGCGCAGCGAGGAATGAAATCCCGTCCGATTCTGGTGCTTCAATGCCAGCTATTTCTGCTGCCGTTGGAAGGAAGTCCCAGAATGCCGATGGATGATTGCTCACGGTGCCTGCTGCGATTCGTTCCGGCCATCGGGCAATGAGGGGAACGCGTATTCCACCTTCATAAAGATCTCGCTTGATACCACGCAGCGGGCCACTGCTATTGAATAATTCTGGATCACGTCCGCCCTCACGGTGGGGGCCATTGTCGCTCGTGAAAAGCACCAGTGTGTTTTCGTCAATTCCCAGTGCCGCGAGATGGTCCAGTAATCGGCCGACATCCCTGTCCAGGCGACTGATCATAGCTGCGGTCCCTTTGTGGGCATCCGCCCATTCCATGTCAGTATAGGCGCCATAGTCGGGAACTTCCATGCCATGTAGCCCGCCGTGGCGGCTCTCATTGTTTGCGTGGGGGATTGTATAGGCCAGATAAAGAAAAAACGGTCCACCCGCGTTTCGGTCAATAAATGCAAGCGCTTCTTCTGTGAACAGATCGTGTGAGTAGTCTACCCTTTTCGTTGCGTATCCACCGAAGCGGCCAATAGCGACCACTTCGTTTCGGAGATCAACCTGTGTGGTATCACGCCACAAAAATTCAGGATAGAAATTGTGTGCATGGACCTGATTCAAGTATCCGTAGAAATAATCAAAGCCCTGGCGGTTTGGTATTCCTGGAGATCCAGCCTCTCCCAGACCCCATTTACCAACGAGCCCCGTTGCGTATCCTGCATCCTGGAGCACTTCAGCCACCGTTACATCTTCGTCCTCAAAGGGAACCCGTGCATTCCCGCGGATTCGGCAGTGGCCACTGTGAAGGCCGGTCATGAGCACACAGCGCGATGGTGCACAGACCGTACTGCCTGCGTAGTGACTGGTAAACCGGATTCCCTCGGCAGCCATTTGGTCCAGTCGCGGGGTCTGAATGGTTTCCTGGCCGTAGCTTCCCAGATCTCCGTATCCCAAATCATCAGCCATGATGTAAATGATATTGGGGGGCGAATCTGATTCAGGATCAGATGTTGAACATCCAAAAAAAGCCAGGATGAACAGGGTCAGCAAAAATGCGTGACTAGGACGACTAGCGCATGAATAATCCGCCATTGATATCTATAGTTTCGCCGGTGATGAAGGTGTTGTCAATCAGGAGTTCTACGGCCTGAGCAATATGATCGCTCTCGCCATTAAATCCCACAGGTGTATCGCTGGCAATAGCAGCCAGTTTTTCCTCAGTAGAGTATCTGTCGTGAAACGGTGTAAGAATAACACCGGGAGCGATGGCATTGACGCGGATTTCGGGTGCAAGTTCACGAGCTGCTCCACGCGTAAAGGAGTCCAATGCCCCTTTTGCGGCTCCATATGCCGTTGCTGTGGGCGCACCATGGCGCATAGCGATGGAGGTCATGTTTACGATGCTGGACAAGTTGCCTCTCCGCAAATGCGGAACACACAACTGCGTAAGCAGGATTGCTGAAAAAGTGTTCAGCGAGAATATACGCTCCATGAGCGACCAGGTCAGGTTCTCAACTGTGTGACGCTCCAAAAGGCTGCCTGCATTGTTAACCAGAACATCTAGGTGATCCGTAACGTGGGTTACATCTCGCATAAGTGCACGACAGCCGGCTTCATGCATGAGATCAGCCTGGGAGGTATGCACAACTCCGCCCAGTTCTCGCACCTCTTTTGCTATGGATTCAATGGGTGACTGGTTATGGTGGAGGATAAGCGTGTTGTTCTTGGCCAGTCGTCGGGCTGTAACGGCGCCTATGCCCGTACTGGCCCCCGTGATCAAGATTGTTCGTTGCATGGTTTTATGTGTAAGAAGTAAATCGGGGAGGATTGGTTTGTGTTCTTGATGGCGTGTTCGGGAAGCCAGGTTGGATCAATTTATACGAACTCCGATAGAGTCTGCCCAAGCTTCCCAGCGACGTTGCAAGCGTGAAGTAACCTGAGGAACCTCCAACGCAAGATCATACATCTCTGTCGCGTCTGTCGCCAAATTATAGAGTTCCCATTCTGCACGGTTGCGGTCCCACACCAGTTTCCAGTCACCTTGACGGATAGCTCGATTACCAATGTGTTCCCAATAGAGTGTGCGGTCCGGCCAGTTATATTGCTGTGTGTTCAGGAGTGGCAGTAGGCTAGTTCCGTCGGTTTGGGGCAGTGTAGCATGGCTGATATCAGCGATAGTTGCTAACAGATCAATTACATGACCCGGTTCATCTACAATGCGGCCTGGTCCATCAATACCAAGAGGCCAGTGCGCAATGAGAGGGGTTGCAATCCCACCTTCATGGGTCCACTGCTTATACAGTCTGAATGGGGTGTTTGAGGCATTGGCCCAGGCTTCCTCATAGGCCAGATATGAACCACGCTCGCCAACAGTTGTGTTCGGATCATGCAATCGTCGTCCGTCCACACTTTCGGCACACCCGCCATTATCCGACAGAAACAGTACCAGAGTGTTGTCAAGCTCTCCCATCGTTTGCAACTGATCGATAACCCGACCAATTCCCTTATCCATCCGGTCGACCATGGCGGCGTAAACTGCCATACGAAGAGACCAGTCTTCCTTGTCAGATTGATCCTGCCACGCAGGCAAAGCAGCGGGTCGGGGAGAGAGCACATACTTTTCGTCAACGACGCCCAGTGCCTGCATTCGTGCGTAGCGTTCCTGCCGTAGCACATCCCAGCCGTCATCGTAGCGGTTTTCGTACCGGGCAATGTCCTGATGCAATGCATGAAGTGGCCAATGCGGGGCAGTGTAGGCCAAGTAGAGCAGAAAAGGATTGTTGGATGTATGAGACTGTAGGAATTCAACTGCGTAGTCCGTGAACGCGTCGGTCATATAGAAGCCTGAGTCGGGTGGACTCCAGGGATCGTCGTCAAGGGCCATCTGCCGTTTGCGCGGTTGGTTCTCAATGATCTCGTAGTAGCTACTTGCGCCACTTATGAGACCAAAATAACGTTCAAAGCCACGCATGCGTGGCCAGTGCTGGGGTCGTTCGCCAACATGCCATTTACCGGACATGTAAGTATTGTATCCTGCGTCCAGAAGCATTTCTGCGAGGGTTGTAGCGGACTCGCTCAGGTAGCCCTGATAGGGGCCAGTCGTGAGTTCACGGTCCACACTGGATACCATAGCCCCCATACCGGCTCCGTGCGGGTAGCGACCAGTCAGGAGTGAGGCTCTAGTGGGACAGCAGCGTCCCGCGTTGTAGAACTGGCGGAAGCGAACCCCGTTTATCGCTAGCGTATCAAGATTGGGAGTATGGATTTCGCCTCCATAGGCACCGATATCTGAATATCCCAGATCATCCGCCAGAATAATCAGGATATTAGGACGTTCGGGGGATGTCTCGCAGCCAATGGTGTTTACCACCAGAAGCAGCAGCAATATTCTTCCGAGGCTGGCATTCTTGTGCATCATATTCAGGTATGAGTATTTTCAGTACTTATATGAATCTATTACTTTGGGAGTGGATTATCCTAGACGTTGACCACTCATTAAATTTCTGATGGAGCCCGCAGAACCAGCGCGCCTGCTTACAGAGACGGATGTAGCCCGGATTCTTGCACGAGCACTGCAAGGCAAGTTTGCACATGGCGATCGGGTTTTGGTCATTATTCCAGATGCTACGCGTACAGCACCTATTCCGCTTGTCTTTCGCCTGATATGTGATCTCCTTCTCGAGTGGGTAGCAGCACTGGATTTCCTGGTTGCTCTTGGCACGCACGCACCGATGAGTGAGTCAGCGCTCTTGGCTCATGTGGGGATTTCACGTATTGAACGAGCGGGGAAATATTCGCGGGTGGGACTCTTCAATCATGTTTGGGATGATCCCTCAGCACTTGTGACACTTGAGACGATGTCGGCCGAGGAAGTCTATGCAATCACCCAAGGACTCATAAAGCGAGAACTCCCCGTAACGGTAAACCATAACGTGCTGAACTATGACGCAGCCCTTGTGTGCGGCCCGGTCTTCCCCCATGAGGTGGCAGGATTCTCAGGAGGAAACAAGTACTTCTTTCCTGGGATCAGCGGCCCTGAGGTGATTGACTTCACACATTGGGTGGGAGCTCTTATGAGCAACCGTGCAATTATCGGGACCTATGATACCCCGATTCGGCGATTGATTGATCGGGCTGCCCGGGCGATTCCTTGTGCCCGCTATTTTGTGAACATGGTGGTGGACGGAGGTGGCTTAGTGGGAGTGCATGTAGGATCTGACGGGGACGGATCCTGGTTGAGAGCAGCCAGACATGCCGCTCAAATACACATTACCTGGTTAGATACGCCGGTCAAGCGAGCCTTTGCAGTTGTGCCACGTATGTATGATGATCTGTGGACGGGAGCAAAGGGGATGTACAAACTGGAGCCGGTAATCGCAGATGGTGGAGAGGTCCTCCTATATGCTCCACATATTTCTGAGCTTTCGTACACGCATGGCAAATTGCTGGACGAAATCGGTTTTCACGGCACCGAGTATTTCAAGGCGAATTGGGACAGGTATAGCCGATATCCCTGGACAATTCTTGCACACGCGGCGCATGTGCGGGGAGCAGCGACCTATGAGCGAGGTGTAGAGGTCCCTCGCATCAAGCTCACACTAGCCAGTCAAATTCCCCGGGAACGTTGCGAAAAGGTTGGCCTGGATTATCGGGATCCCAGATCTATTGACCTTTCCTACTGGAAGCAACACACTGAAGAGGGCTATTTGTACGTTCCTAGTGCCGGGGAGCATCTCTACAAACTTCGTGAAGCAGGGGTTGGGCCTGCTGCCGAAAGATGAGTTCAGACATGGACCAACTTCGTGCACTGCAAGCCACCCTTTCTGAACATGTGCAACGACAACAGATAGAAGGCTTCCATAAACGGTCACGAATGCCAAATGTCATTTGATTTGGTACCACGCCTTTTCTCTATCCCCAGTGTAATTATCCAAGGCCTCCCCGTAGCTATGCCGTCTATTACTTCCACGACCAGAGCCCTTTTTATCTTGGCATGCCTATTGCCGGCATTCGGATGCGACTCTGCGCGCTATGATACTTCCGACGCATGGTCCGGCACAATTGACACGCTTTCCTCCGGTGAGATCGTAGTACGGAATACCGATGAGCCGCTCTGGGCGCCGGATGAGGGCTGGCAGATCGTGGAAGAGATGAGATATGGAAGCGACACGGGCGATGATGCCATTTTTTTCGGCAGTATTAGCTCCATTGATATAGATGCGCAAGGACAGCTGTACGTACTCGATGGCCAGTCGCAAGAAATTCAAATTTTCGGCCGAGACGGCGCTTGGGTGCGCACTGTCGGAACAAGAGGAGTCGGACCTGCGGAATTCGAACGTGCCTCGGCAGTAGACCTTACCCGAACTGGTGAGATCTGGGTTATGGAAATGCAGAAAGGCCAGCTTACTATCCTGGATTCCATGGGTAATTACCAGAGAACGGAACGGGTCAACAGCACTGGCTGGGACTATCGGCCTTACCCAGGTGGTTTCGACCAGTTGGGGCGCTACAATGCTTTCGTACTCTCATTTGAAGCCGAGGACGCAAGCGAGCTGCTGGCCCGTTTTGACCAGTCTTTTGCTCCACTCGATACGATTGCTTTCCCGGTGAGTCCCTTGAAAATTGAACGCTTTGAATTCGTTAATGAGGGCGGAGGCAGTATAAGTACTAGCATTCCATTTCAGGGATCTTTCAGCTGGCGATTCTCCTCAAGTGGTAACTTTTGGACGTTGCTTACGCGGCCATACGAGCTTGCAGAAATCGCGGCCGATGGCAGTGTACTTCGGAGGGTGACCAGGGAATTCGAGCTGATGCCGGTCACCGCCGCAGACATGCAAACAGCCCGCGAGAGACTCACTTGGTTTACCAATCAAGGCGGGAAGATTGACGAGTCAAGGATTCCGAGGACGCAACCCGTTGTCAGCGCTTTCTTTAGCGATGACGAGGGGAATCTTTGGGTGAGGCGGATCGAGACGAATCCCGAGGCTGAGGGGAGTCTGTTCGATGTGTTCAGTGCTGAAGGGCATTTTCTGGGAGAGGTCCGGTTCCCGTTTTCACTTGAGTCAAACGACCCGATAGTGCGAGACGGATTGCTCTACGGTACCATCACGGATGATCTTGGTGCTGATCTGATTGTGAGAGCGCGGATTGTAAAGCCTTAAGGCACCGCCATCCTGTGATGGCAGTGGTAGTAGGGGACCAATCCGTAGCATTGAATCGCTGCGTGCCTCAGTGTACTCCGCGCGAGTGTTGTCCAGCGGCAATTTAGGAGATGTTGCTCCCGAAGATTTCTTTCTGCATAGGGGCTACTTGTATGTGGCTCAATCTCGAGAAGAATATATGTAAATTTGACCTGTGATTCGGGATTTTATAGAGTTCATCGCAAGTCTGCTGATCGTCAGATCAAAGATTTTCCTTTGTACGAGAACTGTTGACAGAGATAATCCGAGGTGTTATTGCTAATCAGCAATAAGCAAGAGTTTGGGACAGCACCGGGGCCTGCTTCTACCCGGGCAGAAACAGGAGGACTCACGCTGGGTCAGCCCGCTAGGAATGTGCCGTAGGCAACGATGATTCCGATTATTCCAAAAACCCCACCAATGATTCCGATCAGCCAAGCCAGAAACTTTAGCTTGCTGTCCTGTGCATCCATCCTTGCAGAGAGTGTAGCGGACTGTGCATCCATCCTTGCAGAGAGCGTATCAAACTTCGAGTCTATTCTCGAAAGCATCGCTTCCTTGAATGATGCGATTTCGGTAATTACATTTGCTCCTGCCATGGTATGAATGAGTTCTGAAAGTTCATGGGTTTCGTCTGGAGACAACTTCTCTCCCTTCGTCAACCTGCGAAGCAGAGAAAAAAGACGTGTAGTGTCGGGTTTAATATCAGACATACTACTCAAACAGTTCAATTACCCGGAACGGGTTATGGGATTTCTTGTTCCCTGGTGTAGTACGGCAGGGAATCTTTGGATAAGGCGGGTTGAGACGACTCCCGAGGCTGAGGGCAGCCTGTTCGATGTTTTCAGTGCTGAGGGGTATTTTCTGGGAGAGGTCCGGTTCCCGTTTTCACTTAAGTCGAACGACCCAATAGTGCGAAACGGATTGCTCTACGGCATCATTAACAGACGATCTTGGTGCTGATTTGATTGTGAGAGCGCGGATAGTAAAGCCCTAAGGCACCGCCATTCTGTAATAGCAGTATTGGCAACAGACCATCCGTGACATTGAATCGCTGAGTGCCCCAAGTGTAGGCTCCGCCCGACCCGGGTGAAGTTAGTTAGAAATCCCACTACAATGTCGAACTTGGGTCAAGAATTATCTTGAAAGTCTCATTACGAATTAAACCGCATTTTGAGTTGTCGCCAGATTTAGGAAGCAGTTTCAGGAGCCAGCTGCAATGTCAGATGAGTTCCCTAATCCAGTAGAGTTGGTGAAACAATGCCACATACAGAACCGTACCGAAATTAGGCAGCACAATACAGTTCGCCAGTAAACCAATTCTGATCCATGGGACAAGACTGCTACGTGCGGCCGGGTTCACACGCTGCAATGCCAGCCCATCTTGAGTGGAATCTGCCACAACATATTCTCTGCAATTAGACGGCTACTTATTGATGATGAGACGTGTGACATTCATACATGCTTTAACCGCGGTGCTGTTCGCAGTTATTTTGATTAGCGATGTTTCAGCACAAATTCGTTTTGCAGGTAATGAAAATGGGCTGAGTGTGAATGGGAATATTATTGATTCCAGTGGGATACCCGAAGGCCTGTATGATATAGTCATGGAGCAGATGCTGCCGACGGGAGCCTTTAGTGTCTATGACTCGGACGGTTCTTTTCCAATGCGGGTCAAAATTAATGATGTGACGTACGAGATTTGGGGAGATAGAATTGTAGAGTCATGCAGATCTCGTAACGCGAGCTTCAAGATCCAGATACGACCAGACTTCGTCGAGATAGGGCCTGAACGGAGCAGTAAGGCATCCGGTCGCCAGATTGAGCCGTCATTTTTGGTCAACTCATTCAAGGGAGAGGGACAGCAGGTAGAACTGATTGTTAATTATGGGATTCCTGTGGAATTCACCGATTATCGCTCGGACGAAATGACAGCAAAAACGGCGAACGTGAGGACGTTCCTCTTTACCAATCAGAGAGAGATCATCCTCGTTGAGCGAACCCGAAACTTTGATTATTCAACCAATCCGCCGACGGTATTTCCAGATCAGTATCTATGGGTTGATACGCAGCAGATGCAAGTGTCACCAGATGTACGTGGACTCTCTATGAAATTCGAGACGGACACCGGAAAGACCGTGGCTATTCAGCGTCAGGAGGTTACGCTACCGGATTATGATCAGGGCGGCGTCTTATTGAGCGACATTATGCTTGCTTATTCGGTCGAACAGACGGAAGACGGGATCCCCCTGAGCGAGAATGAAATTCTTCGGAAAGATCTCTCTATACTGCCTGCACCACGGAATGTATATCTGACTGAATGGCCAATCTATCTGTATTTCGAGGTCTATGGGTTAACCCTGGATGCCCGAGGGGAGACCGATTATGATATAGAAATCAAACTGGAACCCGAGAATACAAAACGTGGGATCCGACGTTTATTCAAGCGGAACAGGGACAAGGAGGGCGTATCTGTGAGCTATAGGAGAAGCGGCTCACAGTCGGAAGAATCTCTGTACCAGATACTCGATATTACTGACCAGAAAACAGGACCGTACACGCTGACTCTGGTTACTCGGGATAACGAGACGGGTGAAGAGTCCAAGCGGACACGGAATCTGTATCTGGAGAGATTACTATGTAGTGAGTGAGGGGGCTGTGGCCAAGATGTGCCCGCCTGCGCAGCGCGGCGAAGATAATTGCAGACCGTTCCCGGAGAAAGCCCAGGGCAGATCGCGGTTTTACGCTGAATGCACTTATCACCGTGGTAGTAATGCAGCGCATCTTGAGTAGTTTTCACGGAAATCCGTTGTTGTGGCATGAGATGGTCTGGTGAGTCCAGAGCCGCTATTGCCTGGAAATAATTCCTGCTCCCTCAACAAATCCCGTCTCTAAATTCAGGCCGAATCTGATTTCTGATTGCTCCCATAATCGTACATTACGGAGCGTGCACAGCAAAAGTGCTTATCACAAGGACAGTCGCCTGGAATCAAGATACATGGCTGGTTCCATAAATGACATTTTGATCCGCAAATGAAAGAAACCATCGGATTCATAGGCCTGGGCATTATGGGTAGCGGCATGGCCCGCAATCTGCTCAAGGCCGGGTTTGATGTGTACGTCTGGAACCGGACGGCGAGTCGCATGGCACCTCTGATATCTGCCGGTGCATGTGGAGCACCAGATGCAGCGGGCGTAGCTGCCAAGTCGGACATCATGGTAATCTGTGTGAGCGAAACCCAGGATGTCGAAGAAGTATTGTTTGGGGAAAGGGGAGTCATAAAAGGGGCCAGACCGAGTTCACTTGTCATAGATACCAGTACCATAAGCCCTCAGGCCACAATCAGCATGGAGACACGACTTCGTGCCGCAGGGCTGCGGATGCTGGATGCCCCCATTAGCGGCGGGAGTGAAGGTGCAGCCAATGGAACGCTAAGCATAATGGTTGGGGGTGATGCTGCTGATGTCGAGCGGGCAATGGATGTTCTCAATGCCATGGGCAGTCGCATTACGCACGTCGGCAGTACAGGGGCAGGCCAGATGGTGAAACTCGTCAACCAGATTCTGGTGGTGGGTACGATGCAGGCGGTCAGTGAGGCACTTCTATTTGCGCATAAGGGAGGCTTGGATCTGGCGAAGACACTGGAAGCGGTGGAGCACGGGGCGGCGGGCAGTTGGATGCTCAGTAACAGGGGTACGCAGGCTATTGTAAGAGATTTCAGGCCAGGTTTTACAATAGATCTGCAGCAAAAAGATCTACGCCTGGTACTCGAGGCAGCAGATGCTATGGGGGTACCGTTACCGGTGACCAGTCAAGTGTTTCAGTGGTACCGCACGCTGCAGGATCGAGGGCTTGGAAGCGAAGGCAACCATGCATTAATTATGGCGCTTGAGCATCTGTCAGGAGCGCAGGTAGGTGAAGCGAAGTGATGGCAACCGTATTTGTAGGCACGTATACAGAACCCCTGGACCATGTTAATGGGCGCGGTGTGGGTATCTATATCTATTCATTCAATGCGGGGCGACTGCGCCCAGAGGGTGCGGTTCGCGGGCTGCCGAACCCATCCTATCTGGCTGTGGATGCCGCCCGTCACAGGCTTTATGCTGTGAGCGAAACCCTGGAATTTGACGGGTTGGCTCAGGGAGCTGTGCAGGCCTGGGCATGGGATCCAGAGTCCGTCGCACTTGAATCACTCGGTCATGCAGGCACGCGGGGCGGTGCTCCATGCTACATCAGTGTACTTCATAACCACCTTCTGATTGCCAACTATGTCGGTGGATCTGTAATTGCTGTGGGTCTGACCGAAGACGGCAGACTGGGACAGGTGACAGGATATGTGCAGCATACGGGCACTGGCCCGAACACGGCACGTCAGGAGGCCCCGCATCCGCATGCGATTGTACCAGATCCCACTGGAGAATATTGTCTGGTTCCAGATTTAGGTACAGATCGGGTGTACGTCTACCGAATGGATAGCTCGAAAGCCGACCTGCAAGGCGCCGGGGACGCTGTAAACATCCACGCGGGGGCAGGGCCAAGGCATCTGGTGTTTAATCCCGCAGGTACAGGTGCGTACCTGATGAATGAGCTGGATTCAACCATTTCATTCCTCGCATGGAAAGATGGGCGTGCAACACTGTTGTACACGCTGGATGCGCTTCCTCAAGATTATACCGGAGTTCGTTCCGGTGCGGATATTCATGTTCATCCAAATGGGTGCTTCCTTTATGCGTCACTGCGTGGTTTGGCAAGTATCGTCTGTTTTCAAATAGATAGTAGTACAGGACGCTTGGTGAAGCCTGCCTGGTTCCCAACCCATGGTACTACCCCACGCAATTTTACACTTGACTCCGCGGGAGAGCATTTAATTGTAGCCAATCAGGACTCGGATACGCTGGTTGTTTATTCTATTGACAGCAGATCAGGGCATCTGATCGGACCCCATCAGGTTGTGAATGTGCCCAGCCCAGCCTGCGTGAAGATCGCCTCATAAGTGGTCCGGTGAGGTATTACCGGTTTGTTGATTTGATTTTATGTACATTCTTTTTCGCGAATGGAGAAATCCGTCAATGAATCGTTTTGTTCGTTGTGGGCTTGCCCGCCGAGATTTTCTAAAAGTGGTTGCAGGCACAACCGGGATTGTGTTTGCTCCTTCGGGCGGTAGCTTATTCTTATCATGAGATCAATCGGTGTTGCTGTTGCAGGTACGGGGTTTATTGGTCCAGTGCACGTAGAGGCTTTACAGCGCTTAGGCATGCCGGTACGGGGTATTTTGGGTAGTTCCCCGGAAAAATCAATAGCTGCCAGTGAAGCACTTGGGCTGCCGCGCGGTTATGCCAGTTACGAGGAGATTCTCTCAGATTCAACAGTGCAGGCCGTGCATCTGGCAGTGCCAAATGTGATGCATTATGATTTTGCACGTCAAGCGCTTCTTGCCGGTAAGCATGTGATGTGCGAGAAGCCGTTGGCTATGAATGCCGCGGAAGCGGACGCGTTGGTATCCTTGGCCAGTGAGAAAAATCTGCATGCCGGAGTATGTTATAACATTCGGTTCTATCCGCTGAATCTGGAAGCGCGTACGCGAGTCCAGGAGATGGGGCGAATACACAGTGTCGTGGGGCGCTACGTCCAGGACTGGTTGCTCTATGATACAGACTACAACTGGCGCGTGTTAAGCTCTGAAGGAGGCGCACTCCGGGCAGTATCAGATATCGGTACGCACTGGATGGATCTGCTCTGCTCCATCACCGGGCTGCGGGCCGAGGCCGTGTTTGCAGATCTGAGCATTGTTCACCCTGTCCGCAAAAGGCCCACAGGCGAGGTCGCTACGTATGCGTCTACTGAAGGACAGGAATTGGTGGATGTACCCATCGAGACAGAAGACTGCGGCTGCGTAATATTGCGCATGAAGGGGGGCGCGCGGATGGTCTTGTGGGTGTCGCAAGTGACGGCAGGTCGCAAGAATTACTGCAGTTACGAAATTGCAGCAGAAAATGGCTCGCTTTCCTGGTGCAGTGAGCGTCCAAATGAACTGTTCATGGGTCATCGATCAAAACCCAACGAAGTGCTGTCACGCGACCCAGCCCTGCTGGGTGGCTTTGCTGCGGGCTTCAGCAATTACCCGGGCGGCCATAACGAGGGGTTTCCAGATACTTTCAAACAGTGTTTCCGAGCCTTCTATGACGATATTGCATCGGGTGCAGATCCGCGGGCAGCACGCTATCCGACTTTTGCAGATGGTGCCCACGAGATCATGCTCTGTGATGCTATATTGGAGAGCCACCGTACAGAGCGGTGGATTCACCTTCAGACGTAACTTTCATACAATCAAACTCTACGCAAATGAAAGCAGCATTCTTCTTACTCACCCTGGGATTGGGGGTCATACTGGCGGTTCATCTGGCGATGAATGGCCGGGCTGGTGCAGCCGTTCAGAACCCGCAAATGGCCAATGCCCTGTTTTGGTGCATCGGTGCAGTCACGGCTATTCTTGTTGGCTTTACAGCTTGGGAGCCGGAGTTCTTTGGTCGCTTGCAGGACGTTAATCCGTGGCTGTTCACGGCCGGCATGATGGGCGCACTTTTGGTGTTTGCTATTGCCGCACTTATTCCAAAGGTTGGTGCAGGTGGATTGTTTATGTCGCTCCTGGCTGGACAGGTGATTACGGCCATGGTGCTATCGCATTATGGCTGGCTGGGCTCACCAGTGCAACCAGTAACCATGATGAAGGCATTTGGCGTAGTGCTAATGCTGGGTGGGGCAGCCATGGTAACCTTTACTGACTGATGGATAAAGTGAAACTTGGAGCCACTGAGGTAGAAGTCAGTGCCCTTTGCTATGGAACGGACCTGATCGGCAGCCGCGTAGGTGAAGCGCAGTCGCAAAAGCTGTTGGATGTCTTTGCGGATCACGGAGGTACGTTCATTGACACCGGCAACTTTTACGCGAGTTGGTACCCGGGATGCGTGGGAGGGGAGAGCGAGAGTACGATAGGACGCTGGATGGCGGCACGAGGTAATCGTACTCGGATGGCGATCAGTACTAAACTTGGATTTGATTACCCGGGCTGCGAAGGTGGATTGAGTGCTTCAGAGATTGAATCGGAATGCAACAAGAGCCTCCAACGCCTTCAGACGGACTACATCGATGTGTACTATGCGCACAGAGATGATTTTGACACGCCGCTTGAAGAGACCATGGAGGCCTTCCACCGTCTGATTACAGCTGGTAAGGTCCGCGTTTTGGGGGCGAGCAATCTATGGATCTGGCGGGTTGCAGAAGCAAACATGGTGGTGGCCCTGCGTGGCTTAACGCCCTACAGCGTGGTTGAGCAGCGGTACACGTATTTCCGGCCGCGGCATGGAGCGGATTTTGGTCCGCAGATTTGCATCAGCGAAGACATGAAGCGGTTCTGTGACCACCACAGCATGTCGTTGATTGCATATTCTATTCTTTTACAGGGAGCTTACTCTCGTGATGATCGTCCAGTGCCTGCACAGTTTGCGGGACCTGAGGCCGAAGAACGCATGCAGGCGCTGCAGTCGGTGGCTTCGGAAACCGGGGCGACCGTGAATCAGGTCATCATTGCCTGGATGCGACAGAGCGTTCCACCGGTGCTTCCGATCATAGGGGGCAGTAAGCAGGAGCAGGTTAAGGAGAATCTTGCAGCGCTGGAGGTAGTGCTGTCTGAAGATCAGATGGAGCGCCTAACACGGGCAGGAGATCCCGATGTGAAAAAAGCGTGGCTACGATAACCTGATGGGGTAACTGGCAGAAGTTGATGGATCAGGGATATTTTGAACTGGAGAGTTTTTGGTTGTGAGAGGGATAATGAACTGAAGGTCCACTGAATCCGCGACAAGAATATTGGGAATACGATCCCATCAAGGATATTTTGACGGTAGTCGGTAAAAAGGACATATCATATAGGAAGACTACAAGTAGGAACATGAGAGCGACACGGCCATAGGTGTAGGCGTGTCATACTTGAGAATCAACCTCAGACGCATGGCGCGAAATGGTTGATGGAATACACCACATTTGACTGCGTGCAACGGTGCTGCAGTGAGGATTGCTTAACGAATTTTGCTGAATCATGACGTATTTCTTTCGTACCACATTAGTGCTTTTGGGCTTGCTGCTGGCAGTGCCTGCCCAGGCTCAGGAGATCATTTTTATACCCGTTAAGATTGACGGGCCAGTACACGATCCGCTCCAGAACAGTTACTGGTTTGGACCTTTCCCGGAAACCGCCTCCGTGGCAGATCTCGACAACGATGGCGACTACGACATTGCGTCCGGCCGGAATTGGTACGAAGCTCCGCTTTGGATCAAACATGAGAAGTATCGACCAGGTGCCGAACCCAATGGTCCAGAAACAGAGAGCAACAGCGAGTTTGCACTGGATGTAGATTTTGACGGATGGGAAGATATCGTAAGCAGTGGGTGGATGTTCATGAAGGGAGCTTACTGGTATCGTAATCCCGGGAGACCGCTAGAGCCCGGCGAGCAATGGGAATCGCATAAAATCCATCAGGCCTTCAATATGGAAGGTGTTGTTCACGGGGATATAGATGGTGACGGTGATGAAGACATCCTGGTTAATCACTGGGCTCTAGTCGAAGGACAGGGTATGACATGGATTGAGCATATTGATGAGGCTCCCTACTGGGTAGAGCATGTTGTTGGGACGGATGGTGAGACGCACGGCAATGCGCTCGGGGATGTCAACATGGATGGCCGCCTTGATATCGTGACTGGGCAGGGGTGGTATGAGCAGCCGGATGAACCGCGTGGACCATGGCCGTTCCACGCTGATTGGGATTTTAGGAGTGCACTCTCCGAAAATGCCATTTCAACCGCGCATCCGAACATAGTACATGATGTTAACGAAGACGGTCTGAATGATGTGATTCTCGGCAGCGCGCATGCATACGGACTGGCCTGGTATGAGCAGTCTGTAGATGAGTATGGCAAGCGGTCATTTATGAGGCACTGGATTGAAACTGATCATAGCGTTTTTCACACTCTGGCTATGGCAGACCTGAATGGGGATGGCAAGGATGATCTGATTGCGGGCAAGCGCCTGTTTGCGCATTATGGGGGCGATGTTGGCGTTGGTGATCCCTCTTTCGCGTTCTGGTACGATATAAAGGGCGGCGAATTCAAGCGTCACATACTCTCATACAACCATGTTCCTTACTACCCAGAAGAGGGAGGTATCAGCCCGCCCCCCAACAATGTTGTCGGCGTGGGAATGAAAATCAATGCCAAGGACATGGACAAAGACGGAGATATTGATGTTGTCCTGGCAGGCAAGACGGGACTCTATGTGTTCTACAATCAGGGTACGCCGCCCAAGCCCAAGTATGCGAACGAACTTCCACCCCGATACACATATCCGACGTGGCGCCAATGGCCCGAGTACCGCACACTTTTCAACGGGAAGGATTTTTCGGGATGGAGAGTGCCGGAAGGCGATGGAGGACACTGGACGGTCAAGGAGTACATGATTGATTATGATGCGCTATCCGAGGCGGAGGACAAGAGCCTTTGGACGGAAGAGGAGTTCGGGGATTTCCAGCTACATGTGGATTGGAGGTTCAAGGGAGCCAGTGGCATATTCGAAATGCCTAACATACTTCCGGACGGTTCTTATGAGATGGACGAGGATGGTGAAGTGGTGACCAAGCCTACTCCCAATTCGGATTCAGGGATATTCCTGCGCGGCACGACACAGCAGGTGAACATATGGAACTGGGGCGTCGGCTCGGGCGAACTCTGGGGGGTACGCACCAATCCCGACGCAACGCCTGAGCAACGTGCAGCAGCAGTCCCGCGCGTACGTGCAGACAACGCAATGGGCGAATGGAATTCAATGGACATAACGCTTATTGGGAACCGCATTTGGGTCATGCTCAACGGGAAACAGGTTATTGAGAATGCTGAAATTCCTGGATTGCCCGAGCGAGGTGCTATTGCGTTGCAGCATCATGGAGGGTGGGATGAAGCACGAGATGCGATGAACCCTACAAGCTCAAACATTCAGTTCCGTAACATCTGGATTCGAGAACTTGATACGCCAATGGCTATCGAAGATCCGACCAAGAATCCCGAAGGCTGGGAAGAGCTCTTCAATGGCGAAGACCTGAGTGGCTGGCTTACCGGAGAAAACAACAAGTTTGTCGTTGAAAATGGAGAACTCACCGTCAAGCGCGAGAACCCGGATGGGGAAGAACACAACCTGGATTACCTATGGACTTCCGAGCGTTATGGTGATTTCGTACTGGAATTGGATTTCAAGGTGATCGAGGGTACCAATAGTGGTGTTTTCTTCCGGACGAGTGATATTATGGATCCTGTGTACACTGGATTGGAGGTACAGATTGCCAATTCTTATGGAAGGCGTGATTTGAGTCGTACAGGGACCGCAGGGGCGGTCTACGATTTGCAGGCACCTGCCAAGAATGCGATCAACCCTCCAGGGGAATGGAACACATACCAATTGATCTGCAGGGGGAGCCGGATTCAGGTGAGCCTGAACGGCGAGCGTGTGGTAGATATGGATATTGCACAATGGCGGACCCCTCATGCGAATCCGGACGGTTCCTGGAACAAGTTTCCGACCGCCGGGACCGCATTTGCCCGTGAGGGACATATTGGGCTTCAGGATCATGGCCAGCCCGTGTGGTACCGCAATATTCGTGTCAAGCGATTGGATTGAAATGCAAAAAGTGCTCGCAACGGGCCTCATCGGATTGGTCATCGTTGCTGTAACAGGATGGGATGCTGCGGCGCAGCACCGTTATGAGGTGCTGGTCTTCTCCAAGACCGAAGGATTCAGGCACAGATCTGTTGAGGCTGGCGTGGAGGCCATCAAGGCCCTTGGAGCAGAAAACAATTTTGGTGTGCACGCAACCGAGGATGCGGGCTATTTCCATGCAGATTCTTTGGAGCATTTTGAGGCCATCGTTTTTTTAAATACAACGCTTGATATCCTTGACTCAGGGCAGGAAGCGGCGATGATGGACTATATCCAGTCAGGAGGAGGATGGGTTGGTGTTCATGCTGCTGCAGATACCGAATATGACTGGGAATGGTATGGTGGACTTGTGGGCGGATATTTTGCGTCGCATCCTGCCGTTCAACCAGCGGATATTGTCTTTACAGACCGTCTTCATCCATCCACAAAGGATCTCCCGCTAGTCTGGAATCACACGGATGAATGGTACAACTACGAACCCAATCCGAGGGCCAATGTGCATGTGCTGGCCGTGATCAGGGAGTCCTCTTACGAGGGGGGAACCATGGGCGACGACCATCCTATCGCTTGGGCACACCACTATGATGGTGGTCGGGCCTGGTACACAGGTCTTGGGCACACGGTGGAGAGTTATGCTGAGCCATACATGCGAACTCATTTGTTGGGCGGAATTGAATGGGCTGCGGGTTTCGCAGAGGCCGATGTGACCGCAACACTAGCGTCAGCTTATGATGAAGTGGTTCTTACCACCGAACTGACTGATCCTATGGAGATTGATATTACCTCTGACGGGCGTGTCTTTATTATAGAATGGGCAGGTTCAATCAAGATATGGGAGCCTGCAACGGGAGCTATGCGAGTGATTGGGTGGTTGCCGGTAGATAAGAATATCGAAGATGGACTATTGGGTCTCGCGCTGGATCCGCAGTTCGACGACAACCAGTGGGTGTACATTTATTATTCGGTTATTCCTGATGGGCCGAAGAAAATCAACCGGTTATCAAGGTTTGTCTACGACGGCCATATGCTTGATATGGGTAGCGAAATCCCGATGCTGGAAATACCTGTTCAGCGCACTACGTGTTGTCATTCCGGTGGTTCGGTGCAGTTTGATAAGGACGGGTTGCTGTACTTATCCACGGGGGACAATTCTGGAGGCGACCGGAACTCATCGGATCCAGATCTGAGGCGGATGGCAGACCAGGGGCGTACCTCTGCCAACACGAACGATTTGCGCGGCAAAATTCTAAGGATCAAGCCGGAACCGGATGGGACGTACAGTATCCCGGAAGGCAATTTATTTCAGGCGGACTCGCTTCATCGCGGCGAGATTTACACGATGGGGCATCGCAATCCTTTCAGGATCTCAATTGATGACTCCACGGGTTGGGTATACTGGGGAGATGTAGGTCCGGGGCTTGTGGATGGTTGGGATGAGTTCAACCAGGCACAGAAGCCAGGTTTCTATGGCTGGCCGCTGTTCACGGGCTACAATGATCCGTATCCGCATTATCATCTGGCCGATAGTGAATACGTGGAGCCGAATGCTGCTGCCCCGCTGAACGAGTCAGAATACAATACGGGTGCACGCGAGCTTCACGAGGCGCTTCCGGCCTGGATTCGGTATTACTATGGACCCAGCGAAGAGTACCCAGAGCTTGGTGCTGGAGGTTTGAATCCAATGGCGGGGCCAACATTTCATTTTGATGAGGTGAATGCGTTTGACACGGCTCTTCCCCCCTACTATAACGGGAAGGTCATGATCTACGAGTGGATGCGCAACTGGGTGCAGATTGTTACGATAGATGAAGATGGGAGCGTGCTGGAGATTGATCCTTTCCTGCCCGGCAATGACTACATCAGACCGATGGACATTGAAGTGGGGCCGCATGGTCGGCTCTACATCATAGAGTGGGGGGACGAATTTTGGGGCAGCAATGCAAACGCACAGTTGGTGCGGCTGGATTATTACGGTGCTTCGGGTCCAACGGAGTCGGAGGTTCCAGAGATGCCTCCTGCACGATCATTGAGTCTGGACTGGCCACTTGATGGTGGAGTATTTGATTTTGATTCGACGTATTCCTACCGCGTTACGGTGAATGATCAGGCGCGCGCGGACGAAGTGATCGTTCGCATATACACAGGGTTTGACACATCCCCGATCCCGCTGGCAACCTACACGAGACCGGAGGGGGAATTCCTGATTACACATGCCTATACACACAATCCGGATTTGCATTATGCGGACCGGTTTGCGATTGTGGAAGCATGTCTGGATGTCTCTTGTGCACGTGCGAAGTTACATCCACGCCTGAAAGAGGCGGAACATGCGGCCAGCGCGGAGAAATCCGTTCGGAAGACGTATTCTGCTCGACCCGCGAGTAAGCATTGGGGGCGCACTGCGCTCACTGCTATGCCACTCGAGAATGGTTCCAGGCTTACATTTAATCCCATAAATCTTCAAGGGATTAACAGACTTACATTCCGCTTCAGGGCGACGGGGACGGGAACGATCTTGCTTTCTGCGGAAGGTAGTGAAATAGCTTTGCCGAGTATTCCGATTTCTCCTGACACGGGTCAGGCCGTCGTGCCGCATCAGGCAGATTACACAGCCGGGGTACCGCCGGACTTTCCAGGTATGGGATTGCTGGCAGAGGATGCTTACGATAATTGGCGTGAAGTATCGGTGGAAATCCCACCCATCCCGGAAACTATCACATTAATGCTTACCTTTGAATCCGCAGAAGAAGATCCCGTTGTAGAACTTGACTGGATTCGATTTGAAGATGCGGGTTTCATATATTGACCATCGGTTAAACCAAATTCAAAATGCGTACAACTCGTCGTGATTTCTTGAAAACAAGCGCGCTGGCGGCAGCCGCACTTCCTCTGTCCACTCGGGTGTGGGCTGGATCAAAGAGAAAACTGTTTGATATTTCACTCGCTCAGTGGTCCTTGCATCGTTCAATCTTTGCCAAAAAGATTGACAACCTGGATTTCGCTTCTGTTGCAGCGGAAAACGGAATTTTGGGCCTGGAGTACGTTAACCAGTTCTTCATGGACAAGGCGGAGGACATGGATTATCTGAATGAAATGAAGGCGCGTGCAGAGGATGTTGGCGCGACAAGTATTCTCATCATGTGCGACCGTGAAGGGCGCCTGGGCGATCCAGACGCAAAGTTGCGACGGGAATCCGTGGAGCGGCATTTTAAATGGGTAACCGCTGCCAAACATTTGGGGTGTCACTCCATTCGCGTGAACGGGTACAGTGAGGGCGACTACGACGAGCAAATGAGGCTGGTTGCCGATGGGATGCATCAGCTATGCGATTTTGGGGATGAGCATGGTTTGCATGTGATTATTGAGAATCATGGAGGGTATTCAAGTAGTGGAAAATGGCTTGCGGACACGATCAAGATGACGGATCATCCACGGGCTGGCACACTTCCAGACTTCGGGAATTTCCGTATAGATGAGGACAACACATATGATTCGTATCGCGGAGTAGAAGAACTGATGCCTTATGCAACTGGAGTCAGTGTAAAGCCAAGTGTCTATGACGATGACGGCAATTCCAGTCCGCTGGATTATGAGCGTATGATGCGGATTGTTCTGGCGGCGGGTTACTCTGGGTACTGTGGCATTGAGCATGGACCGGCCGACCGCGAGGTGGAAGGCATTTTGGAAGTTAAGGCTGCCTTGGAGGCTGCACGCGAAACGCTCGCGGCTGAGATGGAATAGTGCTCTGGCTCGGTAGAGTGGACAGGTAATCCCAAACCCTGCCATACTTTACCACGTGTGGAGTTCTGCAAATTGAGCAGCGAACGGGGATCTCACGGGCTATGGAATGAAGACCTGTGTGGCGAGAATGAGGCTTGTGGTAGCGACGGTTATCCCGACCAATCAACGAATCAAGCAGACTCCAATTGCTCAACTACTATTGAAGCAGTCTTGTAATCCCGTACGACAACTGTTCGGCTTCGCGGGTCACGCCTGATTGGGTCAAACAAGGCTTATCCGGTGCTACGAAATAGTTTAACGGCACCGAACAAGCGGGAAGGACCTCCATGATTATCTCGGATTTAACATCCTAATCAAAAACCATATAAGTCACGATCACCAGAGCCTTGCCTCGCCACCACAGATCCTCCGGACGCGTCAGTGAAAAGTCAGGTTACTTGGCCGTCAAATTTTGTCCATCCCAGTAAACGGTCTTTTCCATCTCCAGTGAAGAGTTGATCATGTGCGCACATGCGGCGGCATGATGTCCAACCTCTGCGTTTTCCTTAGTAGCGCTGCCGTTTCGGATTGCATCCAACCATTCCTGAATATGAGCGAGAATGGATACTTGTCCTTCGGAGTAGTAAACTTCTTCCCCTGCTACAGTTGCCTGGGGGCGACTAGAGGGCACTTCCTCAAGGCGAACGGCTGGATCGGCGATATAGGCGTCTGCCAAGTCCTTTGGCCAGCTGTCAGTGATCCAGCCATTGCTTTCGTTAACACGCTCGGGGATGAAGCGTAGTCCACTTCCAAACACTAGAGAGCCTTCCGTACCCAGAATTCGCATACCACCACCGCTGCCTCCCTGATTATTGAAGGTGCCGCTCAGACTCACCATAAAGCCCTCCCGGTACTTCAGTGATGCATTAATGGTGTCGGGTACATCGCGGGAGCGGGTCCATCGATACAATCCGCCCATAGCCATAACGCTTTCAGGTATTTGTGCACCCATGACATAATTGATGGTCGTGCATGTGTGGACATAGAGATCAGTGGACATGCCGCCTGAATAGTCTTTGTAACAGCGCCAGCGGAAGAAGCGTTCAGGACTGTACGGTCGCTTGGGCGCTGAGCCAAGGAACAGATCCCAGTCAACGGTTTTCGGTGAGGCGTCCGGCGGTATCGGGTATATCCATGCGCCGGAAGCAGTGTTGCGGTTCGTGCTTGCACGTACCATGGTGACTTGCCCAAGTTTTCCCTCCCGAATCATCCGGCGTGCTTTTTGGACAAGCACACCGCCGGGTCCGGGGCTGCCCACTTGTACAGCAAGGTTATGCGTCTTTTGCGCCTCAATAATGTCCAGCCCTTCCTCAATAGAATAAGTGAGCGGCTTTTCTATGTAAGCGTGCTTGCCCGCATTGAGCGAATCAACAGAGTGCCGATAATGCCAGTGATCAGGGCTGGAAATCACAACTGCGTCTATGTCGCTGCGATTGATGATTTCCCGGTAGTCCGCCATGATGTCAATCTTCCGGCCTATTCGGTCCCTCATGCGATGCAGACGTCCCGTGTAAGCGTCGCATGCGGCCACGACCTCCATTTCGGGGAACTGCTTGAAGGCCTCAACCAGTTGATGTGCCCTGGCTCCCGCACCAATCATGCCGACTGTGATGCGATCGCTTGGAGCTACAACTGCCGGACGTGTCGCGCCCATGGCAAGCCCGGCGGTGCCAATTGCACCGGCGCGCATAAAATCACGCCGGGAAACTAAAAAACGTTGCGCCATTGCTGAGAAGGTTACAGGATTGGAGTTAATACGAGATTTCGGTACAGAACACGGCCGTGATCTCCCTGAAGATAAATTGGGCCAGGTGAGGCTTCGTCAGCCGTCATGGCACCACCAGTCACTCCGAGAACAGGTTCATTGTCGATGATCGTGGTTCCGTTCAGAATCACTGTAAGGTGGCGCTGGTAGAGGGTTATGTCCAATGATTGCCATTCACCGGCAGGCTTTTCCGCGCCGGATGAAGGTTTGATTCTGCTGTAAAGGGCCCCCATGTGATGACTGTCCAAATCCCTTCCGTAGGTGTCCGCAACCTGAATTTCATAGATGCCGCGAAGATAAACACCGCTGTTGCTGCCCTCAGGTATATTTACATCCAGCGTCAGACGAAAGTCCTCAAAGGTAGCGTCGGTACGCAGGTTTCCGTAACTGATATGCTCACCATTCTCTGGTTGCACCGGATCGTTAACAAGCATGCCCTCCTCGGCTTTAAAACCGTTGGTTTGCCGGTCGTTGATTAGACTCCATCCAGTAAGATCTTCGCCATTGAACAGATCAATGGGATCTCCATAGGTTGCCTGCGAGAGATCTGGTGCAGGGGGCATTTCCGGAATCCGCACTGCCTCAAACTCTGTTGTACGGGTACCCATTCCGGATCGGTCCGGAAAATACGCCGTACCTGTCAGGCGCTCGCCATTGGGTCGGAGCTTGAGGGTATTGGTGAGGATGTGACTACGTGTACTTCCGTCCTCAAGCTCCCGGTTGACGGTTTGTGTTCTCGTGACGGTCAGTACGTCACCAGTAACGTTCGCACTGGACACAGGGAGTACGCTGCCGCCGTACCAGAGCAGTGATGCATCTACAAATCCCTGGTCATTGGTGACTTCAAGCCAGCCAGCTCCACCAGGCAGGTACAGGGTCCATTTACCTTCAAATGTGGAGATATTATCCTGAGCATTGGCTGAGATCGCAATAAGGGATAAGAAAATTGTGAGAGTTAGTCGCGAAAGCATGACTTTATTGTTGTTTAGGGTTAGATAGTTGATCAACGGTCAAACAGTCTATTCGGCGCGGCGCTCAATAGGCGCCTGAGCGCCAGTAAGGACCATGCGTCCCCACGTAGCATCGTCGTCACCTGTTCCGTAAATCATGAAATGTCCGCCATAGGGGCCTCCATCTGGATCACAATGTACAATTTCGAGTCCATATACATCCCCAACGTGAGGAGGAGTCCAGCGAGGATCACTGACCCCCAGTGTGGGAGCCATCCTGACACGTGCTTCCAGTACAAAATCGGCTTCTCCTGTACCCCACGGGTTGAATTGGAAAGCGTACGACACGGCCTCTGACGGGATTGGCTCCTCCACGTATCGCTCCTCGGCAGTGCCATGTCGCCACCATGCTGCGTAATCCGGTCGGGTTGCGTCCGCTACAAAGCAGAATGCATTATCACCCTGTCCAAAGTATTCTGGAGCTTCGTCCCGGGGTGCCTCGACAAAAAAACAAATACTGTCGCGCAGGTACCACGCGCGCGGCTCCTGCCCGGGAGCATCAACATCGTTAGCGTTGTCTTTCACTTCGGCCCCAAAGTATAAGTACTCAGCATCCCATGCCACATAATAACGGGCTTGCAGGTCGTCCTCCGGGTGTGGCTCATTTCCATGGTCCGTGAGCCGGTTACGTCGGCCATCGTCATACCAGAATGTGTGGCGAAGACGGTAAATATCCCAGATTCCATCCGTGAACGCCAAGTCTTTCCACTCGGATAAACTCCCATCTATGTCTGGGGTTGTTTCCAATTGGGGGACCAGGAGTTGGACAGTCTGTGTCGGACGCGGGGCATCCTGACCGGCTGCCAGATATGCAGGTATGGTCAGTAGGAGTAGGAAAACTGTGCGTTTGATCATGATCGGGGTAAAAGCAGACAGTAGGAACAGGAAGTTAGTAGTTGCGCGCATACTGTGCAAATCTACTCATACTCCCATTTGAGAATCCAGGGATCGCCCGTCTTTTGTTGATATGCGCGCAGCCTACTCTGATAGTCTTCCAGAATAGACTGATGGGCAGGATCTCCGGCAAGATTATGGATTTCGTGCGGGTCGTCCACAAGATCGTACAATTCAAACCTCGGCCGCTCAAGGTAATCATTGACAGGGCGTTTGCCGTAGTGTGTCAGTCCTCTCGAAAGTGTACCCTGCCAAGTCTCTGAGGCCCAGAGATCGGTGGCAAAGGGGTAGGGTAGGCCGTGAGCAATATTCCAGATGAGTTTATAGCGGCGTCCACGGACTACTCGCATGGGGTAGTACATTGTGACTTCATGGAAGGTATGTGAAGCAAAGACCTCATTCCATCCCTCGGTTGAGCTTTGTGTCATTGCATTCCTGAAGCTGCGCCCGTGCATGGTGGGGGCTTCCAAGCTCACGCCTGCCAGATCCAGGAGCGTTGGCGACAGGTCGGCCCAGGTTACCATAGCATCACATACTCCAGGGGCTACGTCAGGTCGTCTAATAACACAAGGCAGACGCATACCTGGATCGTAGAGCGTAGTCTTTGCTCCAGGAAAAGCCACGCCGTTGTCTGAAATAAACACGACGACCGTATTCTCCCATTTACCCGAACTCTGTAGGAGTTCAATCAGACGCAAGAGACCGCGGTCAGCACGTTGCACGGACATATAGTAGCGCGCAAGTTCTCTTCGAGTTTCGGGCAGATCCGGTAAGTAGTCGGGCACGAGTACCTCGTTGGGCGATACAGGATCGCTTCCGCCTCGCACGAAGGGCCGGTGTGGTTCGCTGGTGCAGAAGTACAGGAAGAAAGGACGGCCGTCTTCTTGATCAAAAATGGATGCACAGGCCTCTGCACGCTCCATGGGTGAAGTGCCAGCGGCCGTAATTTCTTCCTCAAACGCATATACAGAAGGGGGCGCAACATGGTACTTGCCCGTTCTTACAGTGCGGTATCCTGCGCGATGCAGTAGCGTTGGTAGCGACTGCACATGGTCAAAGGATTTGAAATGATGAAAACCATGCATGTGGCCGTACTGCCCGTTAGCATGGTTATAGAGACCGCTCAATATGACGGATCGGCTGGCACTACAGGATGCCGTTGTGCAAAAGCCATGGGTAAATCGTGTGCCGTGTTCAGCCAGAAGGTCCAGCCCCGGCGTTTTGATCACGGGATTGCCGTAACAGCCGGCGTCATTTGTTCCTTGGTCGTCCACTACAACCATGACAATATTTGGTTGTTTACGGATAGTTAACTTGCCTGCCAGTATCGCACTGGCTGACATGGTTTGAAGGAATGACCTGCGTGTGAGGCGTCTGTCTTGCATTATTTTAAGATTCGGTAAGAGATTGCTAATTTGGTGTCACACATCAAAAAATATTGAATGTGCATAGAGAGGGATACTAAAACATTGTTGCATAATAAACTGTCAAACCATATATTGGCACGAATCTAACCCGTCGGACTGCTGCCCAGAAAGGGGTTATATCGGGGTCCGGCTGATCAAACCCCAAGGACGCTATACGCGTCCTTGGGGTTTTAGGGGGAATTTATAATGGAGATTGAAGGTTGGACAGGTCGTATTGCACGGTTCGTGTTTTTCTTGACTACTGGAATTATGAGCTCTTAATGCGTGACGAAGACGATGAATTTGACGCTGATTGGGCAAAAATCGAACCCTCACTTGCCGTAGCGGCAGCAAACATTGTAAAAAGTGCGAGTCCAACAGAGTTCCAAGGGTTGAATTTTTACGGATCCTATGGACCGACAGAACAAGGGCGAAAGCGTAACCAATGGGCGACAAGCCTGATCGGCACTCGTCCAGGGGTAAGCGTGCATATGGTTCCTAGGAAGAGAAAGAAGGCCCATCCAAAGTGTCCGCAGTGTTATCATATCGCGAAAACTTGTCCAGAGTGCGGTGCCGATATGCGTGGAACGGAGGAGAAGGGTGTTGATGTACGCATGGCAACAGATATGATTAAATTGGCATGGGTTGACAATTATGATGTAGCCGTGCTGGTTTCCTCAGACGCAGATTTTGTCCCTGTGGCTGAATTTCTTGAGACGAGGGGAATAAAGGTGATCCATGGGGCATTTCCTCCAAAAGGACACCATCTGAGTTCTTGTTGTTGGGGACAAATAGATCTGCCTAGGCTGCGCGAGGAGTTTCGTTTCAGGAAGGGAGAATGAGTTGATAGCCTATTCTCATCGTGTCATAAAACATCCGGTTTTTGGCCTTTTTTCCCAAGTCAGGAATCCTGTCAATATCTTTGTATCCGCAGGAACACCTGAAAGCGGAAATTGATAACTTGGGGAAAATTCGCGAAAAATGTCTACCCCCCTTATAACATCAAAGATGACCTTACACAAAGGAAGTATTGGCGCTGTAGTTGTGCTTGTGACATTCTGTTTACAGTGTGGATCTAATCCACCGGGGCCAATGCTTTCGATCAATGAAGGAGATCATATTGTGCTCATTGGCAACAATTTATGCTCGCGCATGATGAATTTCGGGCATTTTGAAACGGAATTGCATCAGCGGTTTCCAGAGTATAAGCTAACAATCAGGAACATGTGCGATGGAGGCAATACTCCGGGATTTCGGCCGCATCCGGGTCGTGTTTCTCCGTGGGCCTTTCCTGGAGCAGACAGCTTCTATACGGAATTGGCACAGCCTTCCAACAGTCAGGGGCATTTCGAGACGCCAGATGAGTGGTTGACGCGATTGCAGGCCGATGTGATTGTGGCTTTCTTTGGCTTCAACGAATCCTACGCAGGCCTTGAGGGAGTAGACACTTTTGAAGCAGAATTGGAGGCGTTCGTTCAGCATACGCTGTCCCAATCTTACAACGGAGAGGGCGCGCCTGGTCTCGCACTGGTGTCTCCAATAGGCTTTGAGGATCTGTCGCATTTACTGGATGTTCCTGACGGTAAAAAGGAGAATGTTAATCTGGCGGCCTATACAGAAGCAATTCAGCGTGTGTCGCAGCGCCATGGACTCCCTTTTGCTGACCTCTTCTCCACTTCAAGAAGGTGGTATAGACGTACTACGGAGGCGCTTACCATAGACGGTTCACAGCTCAATGAAGAAGGATATGTCTTGTTGGCAGAAAGTCTGACGGATCAGCTGTTTGGGGGTAGTCAAGTGCTTGAAGATCAGGAACGTGTCCATTTACTGGCTGCTGTGAGAGACAAGAATTGGCATTGGCACAACGATTATAAAATCCCGAATGGCGTGCACGTGTATGGGCGTCGGTATAATCCGTTTGGGCCCGACAATTATCCGGCGGAACTGGAAAAGATTCGGCAGATGACCGCAATTCGGGATACCGCAATTTGGCGTGTTGCAGCGGGAATCACTATGGATGTGGATGCAGCCGATGCACGGACGCATGAGCTTCCTGAGGTGGTTACCAACTATGTACCGAGCAATAAAAACGGGGATCCTGCTTACCGCTATGGAGAGGAGGCCCTGGCGACCTTCACTACTGCGCCTGGATACGAGTTAGAAATATTTGCATCCGAGGTAGAGTTTCCAGACCTGGCGAATCCGGTTCAGATGTCATTTGATAACCAGGGTCGTCTGTGGGTATCGGTTATGCCCAGTTATCCGCACTGGCGGCCGGGAGATCCGCACCCCAACGACAAACTGCTGATCCTTGAAGACACAGATCAGGATGGAAAGGCAGACCGGCAGATTGTATGGGCCGATGGTTTGCATCTTCCGGTTGGATTCGAACTTGCGCCAGAAGGTGTGTACGTAAGCCAGGGTACGAATCTAGTACTGCTATCAGATACCGACGGGGATGACCATGCAGACAAACAGCAGATCATACTGAGTGGTTTTGACGATCACGATACGCATCATGTAATCAGTGCATTTGTGGCAGACCCATCTGGAGCCATCTATATGGGGGAAGGGGTATTTTTGCACTCAAACGTGGAGACATCGTATGGTCCGGTTCGAGGAACGAATGGGGGATTCTATCGCTACAACCCGCAACGACGCCACCTCGAGCGTACTGCGCAACTGTCCATCCCCAATCCCTGGGGGATTGCTTTTGATGAATGGGGACAGCATTTCTTCGCGGAAACTTCCGGTCCAGATGTAAGGTGGATGTCACCCGGAACCGTGAAACCACGTTATGGAGTGGCGACACATAAGTCATATAACCTGATTGAGGATGCCCATCGTGTGCGTCCCACTTCGGGGTTAGAGTTCGTACACAGTCGACATTTTCCAGACGAAATGCAGGGGGACCTGTTGATCAACAATACGATTGGGTTCCTGGGGATGAAGCAGCACACGATGAAGGATGACGGAACTGGATACCTCAGTACGCATCGTCTGGATCTGGTTCAGAGTACCGATGGGAACTTCCGGCCAGTAGATATGGAGTTCGCGCCGGATGGTTCGCTTTACTTTGTTGACTGGCACAACGTGCTGGTTGGTCACATGCAGCACAATGCACGTGATCCCCTGCGCGACCATGAGCATGGCCGGATCTATCGAATAACGTACCCATCAAGGCCACTGGTTGAGCCCGCTAAAGTAGCAGGGGCCACTGTTGACGAATTGCTGGAGAACCTGACGTTACCGGAGTATCGTACCCGTTACCGTACGCGCCGGGAACTACGGGGTCGTGATCCTTCAGAGGTACTGCTTCGCCTAGATACCTGGATAGCGGATCTGGATCCGGATGACGAGGGGTACGAGCATCATCTTTTGGAGGCCCTCTGGGTAACTTGGGGATTGAATCACGTGGATGAAGCGCTTTTGGAGCAATTGCTGAGCGCGAGTGATTACCGGGTTCGCGCTGCTGCCGTTCGAGTACTTCGATACAATCCGCAGCTAGGAAGGCACACGGAACTGCTTACAGAAGCAGCAGATGATCCGCATGGTCGCGTTCGACTTGAAGTGATGGCGGCCGCTTCCTGGCTGGAACCGGAACAAGGGTTGCCCATTGTTGAAAAGGCAAGTCAACGCACACTGGATAAGTGGAACATGAATGTTTCCGTAACGGCTATAGCTCATTTGCGAGATCAGCGTGTGCAGTCCGATCGGCCCGAAGAAGAAACACCGGACCTGGAAGGTTCGGACCTGGTGCAGTACACTGCTGGCAGGGAGATTTACAGGCGCGACGGGTATTGCAGTACTTGTCACAGGCCTGATGGCAACGGATTGCCGGCATCGGGTTTTCCTCCGCTGGCTGGCACAGACTGGGTATTGGGGGATTCAGAGCGCCTGATCAAGCTTACGCTGGATGGTCTCATGGGACCTATGGAAGTGTTGGGCGAGAGTTATCCGGGCCAGGTGCCTATGACACCGTTTCGGGGTTTGCTGAGCGACGACGAGGTTGCTGCCGTGCTAACCTATGTGCGTAATGCATTCGGGAACAGGGCATCAGCAATCACTCCAGCTCAGGTAGAAGCTGTTCGTGCCAGTACAGCGACTAGACAGGGCTACTATACAGCAGACGAGCTTTTACAGAACAGATGAGAAATTACACGACCAGCATGCGATTCATTATTCCTGTTATCTGGGTCATAACGATTGTTCTGGGAGGATGTCAGACATCAGATGGTCCGCAACGTCCCAATGTTATTCTTGTTATCACCGATGATCAGGGGTATGGGGATATCGGTGCGCATGGCAATCCTGCAATCAGGACGCCTGTACTTGATCGTCTGCACGACGAAAGTGTGCGTCTAACCGACTTTCATGTAGACCCAACATGCTCTCCAACGCGCTCCGCACTCCTTACGGGACGTTATTCTACCCGGACTGGAGTTTGGCACACAATAATGGGACGATCCCTGATGGCCCCGGAAGAAGTTACGCTGGCCGAACTGTTTGCCGACGCGGGCTATCGGACGGGGATGGTTGGTAAATGGCACCTGGGCGACAACTACCCGCTTCGTCCGCAGGATCAAGGGTTTGAAGAAGCTTTTTACCATCCGGCGGGCGGTGTTGGGCAGGGGCCTGATTATTTTGGGAATGACTATTTCGATGACACGTATGTGCGTAACGGGGTCTTGGAGGAAACCGAAGGGTACGTGACTGATGTCTGGTTTGATGACGCTTTGCGTTTTGTGGAGGAGCACCAGGAAGAACCGTTCTTTTTGTATCTGTCAACGAATGCCCCGCATGGTCCATACTTTGTGGAAGAGGAGTACGCGGCACCGTACCGTGAGATGGGATTTCCTGATGTCATGGCGCGGTTCAGTGGCATGGTAACGAACATTGATGACAATATGGGTAGGCTGCTGGCGCAGTTGGACTCTCTCGAGTTGAGTGATAACACCATTCTCATCTTCATGACGGATAACGGTTCAGCGGAGGGCTGGGCCAACTGGCGTGGCCAGGAGGGAGCATGGGAAGGTTTTAATGTGGGTATGCGCCAAGGCAAGGGATCCGAGTACGATGGGGGGCATCGTGTGCCATTCTTTTTGCGTTGGCCGGTTGCTGGTTATGTCGGATCGCGGGAGGTGGATGCCTTGACGGCTCACATTGATGTCTTGCCCACGCTGGCCGAGCTCTGTGATCTATCGGTGCCAGCAGATCTGGATGGCATGAGCCTGGTACCATCGCTGGACGGAAGAGAACAGGCGGAACGCACGCTGTTTGTCCATTCTCAACGCGTTCCGTACCCGATCAAATGGCGTAAGTCTGCTGTCATGACCGAGCGTTGGCGGTTAGTTAATCAGGATGAGCTCTATGACATTCAGGAGGATCCGGGGCAGGATAACAATGTTGCCGAAGAGTATCCAGAAGTGGTCAATGAATTACGTACAGCATACGAGCAGTGGTGGGATCATCTTGCTCCTTCTTTCGACGGCTATGTACGGATTGGGCTTGGGTCTGACGCGGAGAACCCGGTGGCATTGAATCCACATGACTGGCATGTAGACAATCAATCCCAATCAGTTTGGAATCACAGGCAGGTCGAGAACGGCATGATGGGCAACGGCTATTGGGCGGTTGAAGTGGTCGAATCTGGCAGATACACTTTCGAGCTGCGTAGATGGCCCAGACACATGGATGAGCCTCTGGAGAGTACTGAGGCGCGAATCAAGGTAGGGGAGCAGGAGGCGAGCATGGGAGTTGCCGAAGATCAGACGGCAGTAATGTTTACGTTTGATCTCGCTGCGGGTCCCACTACTGTGCAGACCTGGCTTGTCCAGCCGGACGGGCAGGAACGCGGTGCCTACTTTGTGTATGCAGAGCGCGAGTGACGGTATCTGTTCTTCCGGAAACACAGGAATCTCGTAAAATCTATCTGGATGTGATTCTGGGTCACCTTGTTTATGGTTTTGTGGACTCCACTGCCAAGTTTGAGATATGTCTCGCGGAATCTATCTCTTTTCTCCGTATCCGAAATCAAAACAATCTGTATGCAGAAATTCTGCGAGAATTCCTACGGATCCCACAATCCTTGGACCGGGGCGATTAAGGGATTGATTGCCGTCTCTTGTATAAACACCTCCGTTCTGCACGGCGCGTAAATCCATCCACTGGGAGTTCAGGCTGACGAACCGGAGATCATTAATCGCCAGATAGGTCTACCCCTCCCATGGACCTGGAGGACTACAGGCCAGTGCCAGTACGGTGTCGTCGTTGTATGTTAAGTTCATGTCATAAGCCACTAGTGTTTTGAGGTCGTCACTATCGGAGTATATGACAGCGTCGCAACTCTCGCTAACGCGCTGTATACAGTCTGCGAAGTCTTCAAGGCCGAGAAATCCAGCTTCCTTGTTCATTGTGCAGTCGGGAGTGGCGAGAGCGCTGTAGGCGTCCAGGTCCCCCCGTCGGCCAAGCTTCGCCCTGGTTTTGATTTGCATTATCGTGAAACGCGTGAGAAAGTCACCGACATGTGCGGCGCCCCAATGTCGCCCATCTGAAAGTTGGCCTGAATTGTCCCACTCAAACAGAGCGTGGTAGTCAGGAACCGAAGTTATAAGGACGAGCCTGTGTTCTTCCCGCTCGGCTCTCATGAGCGCCTCTATTTCGGTGGAGCTGTCTTGGGATGCCTCCTGTACAGAGGAGTTGCAGGAGGCAAATAGCGCAAGAATAATTGGGGCTGCAAGTATGCGAAGGATGTGTTTCATTTTGCTCGTTGGTTTCACACGGCACCGGCGTCATACTACCGTCGCTGTGTGTTCCTGAAATGCTATGCTCTGTGGTGGTAATGGTTGCATCTCCTTCACATATGGGTTGCTTGAGATCCACATCGCAAACCTCCGTTAGCTTCAATGCAGCGGACATGGGGCTGCCTCGTGCTGGCTCGGGACAACTGGCATAGAGCCAGTCGTCGTCGTATTGACCCCGCCCCAAGTTTATCACGCGTAGCGATTTTTGGGCTGCATTGGGTAAATTTAGTGTAGTGGGTGGAACTGCTGCATTGGAACCACTGCAGGTGCTGTGGATAAAGTGCTGAGTACATGATTATTGGCGGGACATTAAGTGTAATGAGCAGGATTTGGTAGAGTGTATTGGAAACTGTGGGGAAGATTCAGGATGTACTGGAAAAACAAACGGGATAGAATGCCGATCTTGAAGAGATTTTTCGGGAGCTTCTTTTTCCCTTTGGTAAGCTGGAGAATGTATTGGGATTGGGATACAACTGATCCTAATTACGGCGGGACTGAATTCCTGTTTGTCACAATTTCTGCTTTCGTTGTAGGATGTCTTATTTTTGCGTTTGCGGGCTTGATTGCAGAAATGGAGATAAGGAGTAAGATTGGTTTTTCATTCGTTTGTGTTTGGGTGGCTTGTCTGGGTATAGGGGTTTCTCAGTCGGTACATGACATTGATTCATGGGGGTGGTCGTTAACATTTTTTACGGTATGCTCGCCAGTGATATATATGATGTGTAAGCAATGGAAGTATCCTGAGTATGGACGTGGACGGAGGAAACTAGTTTACACTGATCAAGAGGGCGAAACCAGATCTGTCACCTTCTAGCTATCTGTAGCCATCTGATTGCTTGATATTCACCTGTACGCTTGGATACCTGTGCGTTCTTTTGAGGCTATCCAGAGACAGATTACTCTGATTTCGTCGTTTTTGCCGCGTGAGTTTTTGTTTTCCTCGGTAGATGCTGAAGTCTCATCTTCATAGACAAGCAAAACTCTCCCAGTGATATCAAGGGAGATCAATTGCCCGTAAGCGCTTCAAGGAAACCCTCGTAAGCTGGCTTGGGCCTGTACGCTGCGTCGAACAGTAGACCCCACTCTGGATTACCCCAGAATTCAATCAACCAACTCTCTGGATCACGTAATCCCCACCATGTGATTGCAAATTTATTGGCTTCCGGCAGGTCCATGAAGGCAGTTACGACATCCTTTACGCGTTGCTTCTGTAGGTCACTTCGTAGAGTCGTGAGCTCAGACAGATCACCCTGGGGGTTGACGCGGACATCCATTTCAGAGATATGAATCAGAAGACCTCGTTGAACTATGGCATCCATCACTGCAACAATATTGTTCAAGGGAGGGGTGTTATAGGTGATATGCATCTGCAGCCCAATGCCGTCAATCGGTATGCCACGGGTTTGAAGGTCATCTATCAGGGACAGCATCGCGTCTCGTTTTGCGGCATCCCAGATCGTACCGTAGTCGTTATAGAAAAGCAATACATCGGGGTCTGCGTCCCTGGCATACTGGAACAACCGGGCTATGTAGTCTGGCCCCATTCGTCGGCGAAACACTGAATTGCGTAGCGCTCCCGATCCATCTTCAAAGGCTTCATTAATCACGTCCCAGCTTACGACATCATCTTTGTAGCGTCCGACGACATTTGTGATGTAATTCTTGACGGCGTCCTCAAACTCAGCATCGGTCCCACTAAAATTTTCCAGCCAGGCTGGAGTGGACTGGTGCCAGACCAGCGTGTGGCCGTGGACCTGCATGTCATTTACTTTTGCAAACGCAACCAATGCGTCGGTGGGGCCCCAGACATAGTTTCCCGAAGGATCTGTCATGTGCCGCATTTTCATCTCGTACTCAGCAGTTACGCTGTTGAAAACGGTGCGGACAACCTGTGAGTGGGCCTCAGAACTCAATCGGCTTGATTGAAGCGCAACCCCCACAGGAAAGGGGGCCACGGAGCGCAGCGGCGTGTATTCGTTGCTGGGTTCAGGCTCCTGCACTGCAACTGTGTTGTCCTTGCAGCCGAGAGCAAGTATGGACCAAAGGAGGAAAAGAAACAATCTCGAATGGATACAATTGATAACAACTTCCATTACTTTCCGCCGTAATTTATATAGGTGTGTGTATAAAGCGAATAGCTTATGAATGGTCAAGTAGTTTACCGCCTCGCCTTCTGCATTGTTGCCGTGTTTGCAATCTTGTTGCAGGGATGTGCTCGCTCTGACTTTAGTCACGATCTACCTGACCAGGTAGATTTCAATTATCATGTGCGGCCCATTCTGTCGAATACCTGTTACGTGTGTCATGGGCCTGACATCAGCACCAGGGAAGCGGAGTTACGTTTGGATACCTACGATGGCGCAACTGCCCGGCGTGAAGGCGGGCAAGCTATTGTGCCTGGTAATGCAAAACGCAGTTTGCTCATTCAGCGCGTCAGTGCTCACGATCCGGAGGAGCGCATGCCTCCGCCTAAGATCAACAAGATACTTACTGAATATGAAATCGCACTTCTTTCCAAATGGATTGATCAGGGTGCGGAGTACAAGACCCACTGGGCATTGATTCCGCCGGAAAGCCCGCCGGCTCAGGCTACAATTGACGCATTTTTGCAGGCCAACATCGAAAAAAGCGGCATTGAGCCTGCGGCCTTGGCGTCGAGGGCCAGTCTGATTCGGCGTGCGTCTTACGTATTGACCGGGTTGCCTCCTTCACCAAAGGACGTTGAGGCATTTGAGAAAGATGAATCCCCCGATGCATATGAACGGGTATTGGATACCCTCCTGGATTCTCCCGCGTTTGGTGAGCGCTGGGCGCGTCATTGGATGGATCTGGTACGTTATGCGGAGGCAAAAGGGCATGAGTTTGATTTTACAATTCAGGGTGCGTGGCAGTACAGGGATTACCTGATCCGGGCCTTCAATGAGGATGTTCCCTACGACCAGTTCATACTGGAACACCTTGCGGGAGATGTTCTAAAGGAGCCCAGACGCAATTCAAAAGAGGGGTTTAACGAGTCCGTTATTGGGACCGCGTATTTCGGACTCGGAGAGGGAAAGCACAGTCCGGTTGATACGCGCATTGATGAAGCTGAGCGCATAGACAACATTATTGACGTGACCACCAAAACATTTCAGGGGTTAACTGTAGCCTGTGCGCGTTGCCACGACCATAAGTTTGATCCAATTCCGACCACGGATTTCTACTCGCTATACGGCATTATCGAGAGTGCGCGATTTACGCCAGTTCCCATTCTGTCGGAAGGTTATCTGGCCGGGTTGCGCTCGCTGATTGATTTCAATAAGACGTTGCGCCTGGATATTGCGAACCGGTGGCAGTCATCCTTGGACATGGTTCCAGCCATTCCGGCAAGTATGACGAAGAATCTGCCGGCCGACCGGGATACAACCGCATCATGGGAGTTACTGGGCGATTTTCGGGACGGAGCTTTTGATGCGTGGTTCACGGACGGTGTGGCGTTTGAAGGTGGCACCTCTCACGGCCCCCCCGTGATAGAGGATGCCCGTTTGGTGCAGCTTTCTGAAGGAGTGGCGAGCAGCCGGCATATATCAAAGGGTATTCCAGGGGCACTGCGGTCACCCACTTTCACTATAGCCCATGACACGATCACGGTCATGGCAAAAGGCTATAAGTCAGCGCTGCGACTTGTGGTTGATAATTTTCAGCTTATACGAGCTCCGATTCACGGCGAGCTTAGTCAAGAACTCAGCAGTGATGAGTTAAAACCCTATCGGTTCCCTTTAGATTTGTGGCAGGGGCATAAAGCCTACATAGAGTTACTTGTCGGGACCTATGACCAGACAGTATTTCTTACCGATCGGCACATGCTGGTTGTTAATGATTCGTCCTACTTTGAAATTGCTTATGCCGTAGCCCACAATGAGGCTGCTCCCACACTGCCGCGCCGGGAATTTGAAGAGGCTCCACTCCCGCAATCTGTAAGTGCCTGGGCTGCACAGAAAGCTAGTCCTGCACAGGTGTCAGCCATTAACCAGGCTTTGGAATCCGGTGAGCTGGAGCGGCCAGTAGTTAATGATGTGGTTCGTCAGGAACAGGAGATCAAACAGGCCATGCCCGCCGCGGAGTTCTTTATTGGTATGACTGAAGGGGACGTGGTTACGAGTGCGGTCTTTGGGCGCGGCAACTATAAAACCCCTGTGGGGGACCCAGTACCACATAGATTTTTGACCGCACTTGATCCTACCGGCAGTACTTTTAAAAAGACGTCCAGCGGGCGACTGGAGTTCGCCGAGGCAATTATAGATCCTGCCAATCCTCTCACTGCACGTGTTATGGCAAACCGCCTGTGGCATCATGTTTTCGGGAGGGGAATTGTAAAAACCGTAGACAATTTTGGGGCGCAGGGGAGTCTTCCGACACATCCAGCACTACTTGATTATCTAGCATTGCGCTTTGTGGATTTGGATTGGTCAATGAAATCCATGCTCCGGGAGATCCTGCTTTCGGAGGCTTTTCAGCGTTCTACTCAAGTCCCTGAAAATGCCGCTGAACTTGACCCCTCGAATCTACTGTTATCCCACTATCCTGTGCGGAGGCTGGAGGCCGAGGCGATTCGTGATGGTATTTTGGCGGTATCGGGATCGCTGGACACCACCATGTTTGGTCCGCCGGTACCGATTCATTTGACAGAATTTATGACGGGCAGAGGACGCCCCGCTGTTAACGGACCATTGGATGGAGATGGTCGGCGAAGTATCTACATTGCTATACGCCGAAACTTTCTCTCGCCGATGATGCTCGCCTTTGATATGCCGATCCCGTTCTCTACATTCGGGGCTCGTAACTCCAGCAATGTGCCTGCACAGTCCCTTACGTTGCTCAATGACGCGTTTGTTGCCGAGCAGGCTGTTCACTGGGGAGACGCACTGGTGGAGCAACCCCATCTTGACATTGCGGATCGCGTGAGGCATATTTACTTAAGGGCGCTGTCCAGACTTCCAGACCCGAATGAGTTGCAGGAAGCTCAGGCCTTTATAGGTACAGAGGCCGAGGCACTTGGCCTGCAGTCCGCAGAGATCATGCATGCCGCAGAGCTCTGGGCGGCATATTGCCATGTGGTGTTCAATCAAAAAGAATTTATTTACATGATCTGATGAAAGGTCCACACAGGTTAACGTGTCGAATGACACGTCGAGAAATGCTTACCATGTGTCGCAACGGATTCGGCGGTGTGGCACTAATGGGGCTTATGGGAAGTTCTGCCTTTGGCGATATCATTAAGCAAGTTGCCCCATCGGGGCCTCACCCATTGGCTCCGCGCCCGAGCGATTCGGTCCCCAAGGCAAGGAGCATCATATTCCTGTACATGGACGGTGGCGTGTCACAGGTTGACAGCTTTGATCCCAAGCCGCGCCTCGCCAGAGAGCATGGGCAGAGCCCGTACGACAAGTTTACGGTTGATGCTACTCAATTCAACAGTATCGGCACAATCCTTAAAAGTCCATGGGATTTTCGGCGCTATGGCGAGAGCGGTATAGAGGTGAGTGATCTCTTCCCGCATGTAGGTGAATGCGTGGATGATCTTGCAATCATCCGATCTATGGTAGCGGATTTTCCAGAGCATACGAATGCCAACTATTTTCTTCACACAGGAATAGGGATCCAAGGACGTCCTTCCATGGGAGCCTGGATAAACTATGGACTTGGAACCGAGAACCAGGATCTGCCAGGTTATGTAGTCCTGGATGGTGGACTGATTCCGCCGGGGGGTCTGGACAATTTTAACAGTGGATTCCTGCCTGCGTCGTATCAGGGATCAATTTTCAGGGCCGGTGATACTCCACTGGCGAATATTGAGCCCAAAGAGCCGACTTCGGAGCTACAGCGACGCAAGTTGAATCTTATGAGCCGAACGGACAATCATTTGCTTGGTCGTATTGGTAATTCTGATCAGGTGGAATCAGCAATCACCAATTATGAGTTGGCCTATCGGATGCAGGCTTCAGTTCCAGAACTGACCGACCTTTCAGGTGAAACGGAGGCGACAAAGAAGTTGTATGGGATGGATTCAAGTGAACCTGACACACGTATTTATGCTGCGCAGTGCTTGCTGGCCAGACGACTGGTTGAGCGCGGCGTGCGGTTTGTTGAGTTAACCTGTCCAAATGTGAAGGCTGATAGATGGGATCAGCACGCGAACCTCAAAGACGGCCATGAGCGCAACGCCCTTGCAGTAGATCAGCCCATAGCAGGCCTGATCAAAGACTTAAAGGCACGTGGTATGTTTGAGGATACTCTCGTGATTTGGGCCGGGGAATTTGGACGAACCCCCTTTGCACAAGGTACCGACGGAAGAGACCATAACCCGTCGGCATTCAGCATTTGGCTGGCGGGGGCAGGAATCAAAGGAGGTACTGTATACGGCGCTACCGATGAGTATGGCTATCGGGCTATTGAAAACGTGACCACGATCCATGATTTACATGCAACCATGTTGTACCTGTTGGGTCTGGAGCATGAGCATCTCACATATCGCTTCAGTGGACGCGATATCCGGCTCACAGATGTAGGTGGAAATGTCATCAGAGGGATTCTCGCGTGAGGTTGGCCATGCAACGGTACAAGAAGGTTGAAAAGAGAATTATATACCAGACTACCCGTACATCGCGGTAGCAGGTGTGCCAGTTTCACGGATCAGGGAGGTGCCAGGAGCAAGCCGCTCGCCGTGCGGCTCTGTCTAGTCTGCAGGATTTGTGTGGCCCCTACTCAAGCAATGATCACTCCAGGGCCGTAACAACTGAACAGCTCCAAAGATGGCAAAATTGCATTAGTTTACCCAAGAAAGAGAAAGAACACTCCGTACATGAAACTGGAAGGACGTGTAGCACTGGTTACGGGCAGTACAACCGGTCTTGGAAAGGCAATGGCGCATGCGCTGGCTCGTTCGGGAGCTACCGTTGCACTCAACTATGCGAACAATGAAGTTAGGGCGCTAAGTGCCTTGGCCGAGTTTGAGGCTGCGGGCACCCGAGCAATGTTGTTCAGATCCGATGTATCGGAAGAACACGGTGTTCGTACGCTGGTTTCGCAGGTCTCTAAGAAACTAGGCCCTATTGATATCTTGATCCCGAATGCGACCCCCGATCAGCCGCAACGGCGGATTGAAGATTATTCGTGGCAGGATTACGAGCAGATGCTGGATTTTTTTGTGAAGAGTCCATTCTTGCTGACGAAAGCCTGTATTCCCCATATGAAGCAACAGCGATGGGGGCGCATCATTAATATCATCAGCGAGGTTTTTTCGTTGGGGGTTGCACCGTTTACGGCTTACGCAGCTGCTAAAGGAGGGCAGGTGGGGCTTTCGCGTAGTCTTGCAACCGAGCTTGCACCGTTCGGGATAACGGTGAATATGATTTCTCCTGGATGGGTTCCGGTTGAGCGCCACCAATCGGAGTCACAGTCAAAAAAGGATGGTTATCTGCGGACAGTGCCTGTGGGTCGCTGGGGAACCCCGGATGATGTTGCCGCCGCAGCCTGTTATTTCGCAAGTAATGAAGCTGCTTTTGTGACAGGACAGTTCGTTACGGTGAACGGCGGGCGCTCCTATGGTCTATAGTCGATGATACACAAGATTCCAATGCTGCGACAAACAAGTTATTATGTTCATTGTGCGGTGATCGGGTTCCTGGTGCTCTTTCTGGCCGCCTGTGGATCCTCGGACGAAGCTGATCGACCTGAAGTTGGCTTTGTCACAAATGGTATCGCATCTTTCTGGACGATTGCGGACCGCGGTGCTAACGCAGCCGCGGAAGCATTTGATGTAGATGTATCGGTCATGATGCCCCCGGATGGTCCGTCGGGGCAGAGTCGGATGGTTCAGAGCCTTTTGGCTCGAGGGGTGGATGGGATTGCAATCAGTCCATCTGATCCCGCCAACCAAGCGGGACTCCTCAATGAAATCGCACAAAACACTTACCTCATCACGCACGACTCGGACGCTCCGGAAAGCCAGCGTTTAGTATATGTGGGAATGGATAACTATGAGGCTGGACGGATGTGTGGTCAATTGTTGAAGGAAGCCATGCCTGAGGGAGGTGAAGTCGTGCTTTTTATTGGTTTGTTGGGCCAGCTTAATGCGGATCTACGACGCCAGGGAGTAATTGATGAACTCATGGACCGCAGTCATGATAACAGTCGACGAGATCCGGTTGACCGGGTTGTAGCAAACGAGCGCTATACAGTTCTGGATACGCGAGTTGATCAGTTTGATTTTGCGCGTGCGAAGGGACAGGTAGAAGACGCGTTGGCGCGATATCCAGAGCTGGATGCAATGGTTGGCCTTTTCGTGTACAATCCACCTCAAATTTTAGAAGCTGTACGTGAGGCTGGAAAGCTTAATCAGATTACCATTGTTGGTTTTGATGAGGATGATGTAACGTTACAGGCCATCCGTGACGGTGAGATTGTTGGAACCGTGGTTCAAAACCCCTATCAGTATGGGTATGAATCAGTTCGTGTACTGGCATCACTTGCACGTGGTGATCAGTCGGTAATTCCCGAGACCGGGTTTATAGACATTCCTGCACGGCGCGTCACTGCTGATAACGTCGATGTTTTTGAGGCCGAACTGAGGGATCTCATCGGCAACTAAGTAAGATGCGTGTGCCTGGGGAGATGCCGCTACTTGAGGTTCAGGGGATCACAAAGCGGTTTCCTGGGACGCTCGCGCTTGATTCTGTAGATCTGCGCGTTGGGTACGGGGAGGCTGTCGCGGTTATTGGGGAGAATGGGGCTGGCAAGAGCACTCTGATGAACATCTTGGCAGGTGTGCTCTTACCCGACGAGGGTACGATCCATCTGGATGGTCAGATTCAACAGTTTATATCTGTAAAGCAGGCACATGCTGCGGGCATTGCGCTGATTCATCAGGAGCTCAGCCTGCTTCCAAACTTGAGTGTCGCCGCGAATCTATATCTGGGCCGTGAGCCTGCCCGTGCAGGCTGGATCAATAAACGCTCACTTCGCACACAGGCATTAAGATATCTGGAGCGTGTGGGCCTCAAGTGTGATCCACAAACACTGGTTGCTGCACTCCCGATAGGGCAGCGACAGTTAGTAGAGGTAGCCCGTGCATTAGCGTCCAATGCACGGCTTCTGATCATGGATGAACCGACTTCGAGTCTGGCGGAGGAGGAAGCCGAGGTACTGTTTGATGTGATTCGTGAGTTGCAGGAGCGAGGGGTAAGCATATTGTACGTGTCTCATCGACTACGGGAGGTGATGTCGATTGCTGATCGTGTAGTTGTACTTCGTGATGGGCAAGTCACCGGAAGACTGGCACAGGAATCTCTCACACGGGATGAAATGGTGAGGTGCATGATTGGGCGGAACGTGAGTCGTATTTATACTCGGAAGCGAAATGAGCCAGGTCCTGTGGTCATGCGTGCGGAACGTCTTGTTACAAGGAATACAAAAAAACGAAGCCTGTCTTTTTGCCTGCGCGAAGGTGAGATCGTCGGACTTGCTGGGTTGGTTGGATCAGGGCGTACAGAGTTGCTTAGAATACTCTTTGGCGTGGATATGCCGAAGAGCGGACTTGTTACCGTAGCCGGCCGACCCGTCGAGTTGAAGTCCCCGCGCCACGCCATAGCGGCCGGTATTGCACTGGTTCCCGAAGATCGGGCGATGCAGGGCCTGATACTGGAAATGTCCACACAGCCCAATCTTAGCCTGGGGGCGTTGTATCGACATTATCTAGGTTGGAAGTTGCTGGATCGTACATGGGAGAATGATGTGACAAAGAAAATGGTTAGCCAGTTGAATATCCAAGGTGTTCAGGCGAATAAACCAACGCGTCACTTATCCGGTGGCAATCAGCAAAAGGTCGTACTAGGTAAGTGGCTCACGCTGCATCCTCACGTTCTGTTACTGGATGAGCCGACGCGTGGTATTGACGTGGGAGCGAAACAGGAGACCTACAAAGCGATTGACGGACTGGCTGCTAGCGGGATGTCGATCCTGTTGGTTAGCAGTGAGTCTGACGAAATCATTGCACTTTCTGATCGCGTGCTGGTAATGCAGGATCACACCATAGTTGGAGAGCTGGACCATACCGAACTCACCGAAAGGGCGCTGATGCAACTAGCCACTGGATCGACTCACGAGTCCCTCATTGAAGAGGAAAGTATTGGGGAAGTTGCATGAAAAAAATATTTGGAATACTCGGAGTGTTTGTTGCGGTGTTTGTGCTCACAGCGATCCTTGAGCCGAACTTTCTGACCGCCTACAATCTGCAGAATACGCTACGGTGGACAGGTCTCTTCGGAATCATAAGTATTGGAGCAGCCTTTGTCATTATTACCGGTGGTATTGATCTGTCCACAGGTTCAGTGATTGCGCTTGTCGGTGTTCTTGTACCGATGTTGCTGGTCGATGTCGGTATGTCTCTGGTACTCGTTCTGCTGATCTTGTTTGGTGTTCTCCTGGTTATGGGCATTTTTCATGGAGTTTTGGTGACTAAGCTCAACCTGCAGCCGTTTGTTGTGACACTATGTGGATTACTGGTTTACCGGGGGCTTGCCCGCTGGCTTGCAGGTGATCAAACACAGGGTTTCGGTTCGGCCTTCGATGGCTTACGCCAGTTGGCTATTGGCCGCATTCCTATTGTCGGTGATTTTGGGCTTCCGATTCCGTTTGTGATCTTGATTGTCCTGGCTTTTTTATCCGCGGGATTTCTGCACAACACTGTTTGGGGGCGCTACCTGTTGGCACTAGGCTACAATGAGGAAGCCGCGCGCTTTAGTGGGATCAACACGAGTCGGATGATCACGGTAGCCTATGTGATTGGTGTGATGACCGCTGGATTTGGGGGGCTGTTGTTTTCGCTTGATGTGAATTCTATTCAGCCAGCCGTACATGGTAATTTTTACGAGCTGTATGCGATCGCGGCAGCAGTTCTTGGAGGGTGCAGTCTGCGAGGGGGCGAGGGATCTATTTTTGGTGTAGTGATCGGGGCAGCAGTGCTGCGCCTCCTTTACAATGCAATCAACATATTGGGTATACCAACACAGCTGGAGTTCGCTATTATTGGCACGGTTATTCTCGTGGGCGTTAGCACAGATGAGATCGTTCGCCGATTAGCGGCGCGCCACGAACTAAAGACAACGCGTAAAACATAAGTGCAGATGACAGGTCCTTGCGTTGTATTTTTGAAACACATTAATTGTTAATCCGAAAATCAAATGCACCTCGCGATTCACAACTGGATGAAAGTCGAACCGATAGAAGTTACCGTTGACCGGTTAGCCAAGTATGGTTATAAGAGCCTTGAAATTCAAGGCGAGCCCTACAAGTACGATACCGGCAAGGTCAGGAAGCTTTTGGATGACTACGGAGTGCGTTGTTGGGGCAGCGTCACCTTGATGCTTGATGAGCGCAATCTTCTCGCAAAAGACGAGGATCAGCGAGCAGAATCAGTGACTTATGTGAAGGATTGCATCACGATGGTGGGCGAACTGGGTGGGGAGGTTATCTCAGTGGTGCCCAGTACAGTCGGGAAAATCGTTCCGGACTCAACTCCAGAGATGGAGTGGGATTGGTGTGTTGCTGCTTTGCAGGAAATCAATGAGCATGGGCGTCGGTGTGGAGTCAAGATCGGCATAGAGCCCATTAATCGATTCGAGACTTATTTCATCAACCGGGGTGCTCAGGCGATAGCCTTGGCTGAGGCGGTGGCCCCGGATTGTGGGATATGTCTGGATATCTTTCATATGAATATTGAGGAGGATGATCCGATTGCTGCAATTCACGAGGCACAAGGCCGCCTCGTGAACTTTCATGTTGCAGATAACAACCGCATGGCCTGTGGCATGGGTTGTCTGGATTGGCCGGCAATCGTGCAGGCATTAAAAGAGGTTGGTTACGATGGTGCGATCTCGGTTGAGTTTTGTCCGCCACTTGATCGTACGCCTGCGAATCGATTTCCGGGCAGCGTAGATTCCAATCCTGAGGGGATATCGGATTCTGAGCGAAAGTTCCTGGAGGATCACGGCAGCAGCGTATTCAGTTCCGATTTTTATGATATGCATGTACGCCGTTCTGCCGAGACGTTATTGCCGCTAATTTGAGTGTGTTATAGGCAGCTTATGTGGCGTGCGTTTGGATCAGTGAGGTATGATCAGCAGATATACTTGTGTTTCTGCCCAGATGTGGCGTTAGGGTTTAACTAATATTGATCCCATGCCAGGGGGCATGAAGATTGATGTTTCCATTACTGGGAATTTCCAGGTGTTGGAATTCGGAGGTGGCAAATGATGGTGCGTGACGAGGACATTCAACAGCGACTAAAGCTGGGCGAAGACAACAAATGGGAGTTCAAGCGGGTGGAGTTCTCAGGCAGACATCTTCTAAGCCCTAGCCGTGGTGATCTTGCTGCCGAGATAATCGCATTTGCCAACGCGGACGGAGGCTGGCTCTTGATGGGCGTGGCGGGTGACGGGATTCTTCAAGACGTGACTCGCGAACAGATGGACGTGCTTGATAAGTTGGTGGTTGAAGTGGGCACTGCCGCCATCAAGCCGAATCTATACATCAATGTGAACCGCCGGAAGCTATTCGGCAAAGCTTTTGTGTTGGTTCAGGTGCCCAAGGGCGACTCACTGTACGAGTGTGGCGGCCGAAGCTGGATCCGGGTTGGGGCAAGCAAGCGTCGACTGACTGGTGACGAACCGATGCGGTTGGCGCAGCGGCGCGCACAGGGCCGGCATCTGTCGTTTGACGGGAAGCCGGTGGCAAAAACCGGATTTAACACGTTAGATCCTGCGCTATGGAGACTGATGCTAAGCGCCGAGGATGCCATTGAACCGGAGGTAGCCTTGTCAAAGCTCGCACTGCTAACATCAGATGAATCTGGGTTTCAATGTGCGACCGTATCCGGTGTGTTATTGTGCACCCGACATCCTGAGCAATGGTTGCCCAACGCTGCCATCTCGGCAACCCGCTATCGCGGAACGGATCGCACGACCGGCGAAGTGGACTCACAAGAAATCACCGGTCCACTCCAGCAACAAATTGCAGATGCACTAACGTTTACTAGACGGAATATGCAAGTGGCTGCTCGCAAGACCCCCGCACGGATTGATATGCCGCAGTATAGCGAGAAGGCAATCTTTGAGGCAGTTGTTAATGCCGTGGTGCACCGTGACTATTCAATTCGTGGCAGCAGAATCCGCCTGTCAATGTTTTCCGACCGCTTGGAAATTCAATCGCCCGGTGCACTGCCCAGCAGCCTGACGCTCGAGAGCATGATGCTGAGGCAAGCGACACGAAACGAGATCATCGCCTCTGTAATGGGACGGATGGGAGTGGATGATATTCGCGGCTCCGCGGATAGGCGCTACTTCATGGAGCGCCGCGGGGACGGTGTGCCCACAATCATCCGAGAGACCCGCGAGCTTTCAGGAAGGGCGCCGGAATACCGATTGATTGATGATGCAGAGGTCTTGCTGCGAATGCCCGCCGCACCACAGGAATCCATCTCGTCCCGCGTGGTCGTCACGGTCAGAACTGACGGGCAGCCCCTGCCCGAAGCGAATGTTTTGGTGCTGTTTCCGAACCGGACCTGGAACCAGGCGGTCTCGGATGAGAATGGCGAGGCAACCTTGGATCTGTACACGACCGAAATGCCCATGACCGTATTCGGAGCGGCACTCGGATTCTCAGCGGGCCTGGTACGAGAATGGCTACCTGCCACGGGAGCTCTCGCTCTTGATCTGGCTCCAATGCCGCGGGGTGGAAGTGTCATTTATGCCGAGGCAACGGGTCATGTTCCCGGCTTGAAGGGGCGTCTAAACCCCATACGAGATAAGCTGGGTCGCACTTATCTCTATGCTTCAGATCTCTCTATTGACCGGGGTCGGCCGCAGCCCGTTCAATTCGTTCCTGGCGAAACACTTCAATTGACTGATTCGGACGGAGCAGAGTGCCATATGTGCGTCGTCGAAATCGTCGGTCGTTCCGCACTATTGGAGCATTGGGTGCCGGGATCACAGGAATAGCGCCAAGGGGGCTTGAGTCTGAGAATTCGAAGCCACGGTTTGAACAAGTCGAACTGTTTGAAGACTATATCTGACCGGGGACACATGCCGTCTGTCTATATCGCCAATTGATAAAAATCATGAACGACTTTTGTAGTTTCCCGAAAAAGAGACAAGATGGGAACCAAAACTATTTCACCTAATTTGAATGCTCATGGCCGAGCCACCGCTTAACACAAACAAGCTGTTCTTCTTGCTGCGAAAACTGGCCAAGACGAACACGCTCTCTTCCAATGAGACAACCGAACTAGCCAACGAGATTTACAACATGGCCGCTATCAATACCATAGAGCGCTTCGGCTCGCAGCTAAACGCATTCATTGAGTCCAACAAAGCACAGTTGGCAGCAATCCAGGAGTCTACCAATGCCCGGCTGGACGCGCTCAAAGAGTCCAATGAGGCACAACTGGATGCGTTCCGAGGATCCAATAGGGTGACGCGCTGGATTATGGGAGTTGGCCTCACACTCATTGGACTCGGGGTCACGGCGATTGGGGTCATGGTCGCCTACGGCATGTTCTTCGCCGGATAGGAGCGGTATGAAGTCTTACGGTCGGGTGAGGATTTGGAACAGATTGTTCACCTTGGTAGCATGCATCAGGGCGACGGATGATAAAGCACCAAAAAGAACTTGAATACCCTGTGTATTCAAGTAGAGCGGTGTCGCTACGTCTGTTCGCGCGCTTGTACCATCATGTGAACGTTTAGGCATGTTTCCTCCATCCAGTGGTGCAGGATCGCTAGGACGACACTGCACAGTGTGATCCGTTGTGCAATGACCAATTGGCGGAATGTGCGGTGCGCGTCCCGGGACATGTAGATGCCGAAACTACATAGGTTGCCATCGGCCTCGCTCCTGACGCAAGTTCGCCATTGTAGTGGAATTTTTTGTTGAGATTTTCTGTCCCCGATTT
>CAZCYQ010000025.1:0-46871 GCA_964503085.1 uncultured Rhodothermaceae bacterium
CGTGGACAGGACGCCCTCAATTTGACGAGAATAGGTATTTTCGGGCAAACACTAAGTATCTTGTTGTGTGCCGGGAGCAAGATTGCATGGTGAATCAGTTCGACCTCCGAAGTCGAAAACTCCGTGGCAGATATTACAAGGTCGCATGACGAATTGATTACTACCAGATTTCAGGTCATTCGGGAGTATCCAAGCCCCGAGTTTATGGCCGTCTCCGGCACCGTCAATCGATTGGATAAGAAGCTCCCGAGACCACCTTTTCCTGAAACAATATCTACATCAAATTGCTGTAGTTGAAACAAATTTCGGAAGTAGCGCTCACCAACCCAGCCTGCTGTGTGCTTACGTCCGGGCAATAGGCACAAGTAAAATTGTAGACTTTCCGCGCCTCTCACTGACTCCCTAACAGCCAGCCACAATGCAAAACAACAACGATGGTGCAGGAAACAGAAGTTTCACCACGGCTGAGGATACAATAAAGGGCACCCCCGCACGCGTCAAGGGATACCCTCAATTGCAAATCTCAATAAGAAATCACTTTACAAGCGTCATTTTGCCACTGAGACGATGCCCCGCGACATCCAATTGATACACATAAGTGCCGGAAGAGAGAGTATTGGCTGCATCAAAAGTAGCTGTGTACTTGCCAGCAACTAGATGCTCATCAACAAGTGTAGCAACCTCCCGACCCAGCACATCATAGACTTTGAGCGTGGCAAAGCCTCCATCCTTTATCTCAAACTCAATCTTGGTCTGAGGATTGAATGGGTTCGGATAATTTTGCGACAGCGTAAATCCATCTGGGATTTCAACCGGATCACGCTGGATGCTGGTCACAGCGCCACGCATGAATTTTTTAACCGTTGGCTGTCCGCTATTAAATATCCCTACGTATGCGTAAAGTCCGTCAGATGTGAACGCGATGGCACGTGTGTTCTCACCAGCGTAATCAGTAGGCAAGTTGAAATTAAGACTGTCCACGATTTCATCCGTGGCAGGATCAATACCATACCACGTTAGAAAGGTATACTTTGTGGAATCAGCAGCGCTTCCGCAGCAATCTCTTGCATGTCCAAACCAGACATGCCCGGTCGTTGGATGACGAGTACCGGATTCAGAAGTGAGTCCTGGATGGACGATCCCAGTAGAATCGAGAGGATTGAAATTCGTCGTGTAAGGTGAGAACTCATCAGGACGACTAAATTTGATGAGGCCAGGAGCCTGCGTAGCGACTGAATTAGCCCAGTAAACGTTGTTCCCGTCGGCAGATACTTCTACATTACGTCCAATTCCAAATTTCAAAGTATCAGTTACAAGACCAAGAAAAGTATAATTGGGATCAACAACGGCTATACCGGAACCAGGTGCTCCTACGTTGGCCAAATAAATATTTCCAAGACCGTCAATTCCAGGTGATGCATGAGAATAGTTGTCGGTTACGAACCGATCCATGACCTCTCCGGTCTGGTGATTAAACCGATATAAAATGCCACCAACACCTTGTTGCCGAATCGCAACAATTATATTGCCATCAATGTCGGTTTTCAATCCTCCGACAAACCCACCTTCCCCGAAGGAGCCGAGAGTGTCCGCGCCGATAATGTGAATGGGTTCCATCGCCAAAGTCCCATCTGGATTGTAAATCCAAATTGGGCCAGAAGTGAATGAATTTCCACTTGCATCCCTCAACGTATCACCGTTCATAGTCAGCGCGGGAGTACGAGTGAACTGATCTACCCAAATCTTGCCCTCACCGTCTACGGCAAGGCCATGGGTTGGGAGGGTAAAGGATGAATCTGGGGGAAATGGCCCCATATCAATCCAGTTCTGCGCACTAACAGTAGTGCTAACCATTAAGGCTGATGCTGCGAGTAGTAACGTTCTAAGAGTCATGACTAATGATGTTTGGTCAAAAGGTCTTCGGAAAAAGGACAACCTCCCCGGCGAGTTTAAGGAGAATGTTGCTAAAAGTCAAATTTTCCGTATCCCAATCTGCGTGACACAATTCGGATAATGCCCGCAGGATTGGAGTCAATGGAGTTTGTTGAGGCATAAAGTAGTCCATCAAGCCCCCATGCGAACGCATGAACAGGCTGAGTAAACACACCCTGATATAGTACCTCTGAAGCGCCATCAGGATCAACTACAAGGATGGGTTCGGTATAGTCGGTCCCCACATATAAGTGACCACTCCGAGAAAATGCAAGAGCGTATGCATTTGAACCATGGAGAGATGTGGCGTCAATCCACTCCTCAGCGGCCCCCAAATCACCATTGGGACCAATTGAAAAACGCCAGACCTTACTGATCTCATCCCGAGCACCTGCCACATAGAGATAGTTCCCAAATAGTGCAATATCTCGAATTTCCGCCTCAAAGGCATAAGCATTGACAGTCTTGTCAGAACCAATACTGTATATCTCTGTGTTATTACCGGCAGCCCATATGCGACCGTTTGCATCAATCGTCATCGTTGTCAATCGGACAAATGTATTTGGGATAACGGCAAAAACCTCAAAATTTGACCCGTCTCCCGAACTCCTGAAAACTGCGCGGACAGAACGGACCCCAAAAAGTGAGTTGTCCGGCCCAAATTCAATATCAGCCCAGGGAAACGAAGAGCTGATGAATTCACTTCGTTCACCTTCGGGAGTGATGCGAATTATGCCAACCGCTGCACCGAATGCGGTGAGAGAAGCGTAGAGATTCCCAGAGGGGTCAGTTGCAATTCCAGTGATATCCTCAAAGTCTCTCACATTGCCAAACTCAACATAGGGAGGATCTAGCCCATATCTAACCGAATTACTGAAATTTTCCGCTCCAATGACAGCAAGGCGAAGGTCCAACTCGGCCTGTGGATTGTTCGGAGCAGTCACTTGAATCTGGCTGGATGAGGCCTCAAGCACGTTACCTCGTACATCGCCAAAATAAACTAGGTTGTCCGCAGGCTGAGTAGCGAAGTTGGTGCCGATTATCGTAACTACATCTACACCGGCTAAAGCGCTGCCCTCAGGCATCACACTATCAATTACCGGGTCGGGCAAACTGAGACGATCCGGATCGTAAATACTGGGTGCCGTACCTGAGTCGCAACGCCCGAACAGAACTACGCACAGTAGGCTACCAGCCAGCAGGACAAAACGCCCTAGCCTATAGCGAAAATCGTATGGCAAGACGTTGTACATTCGATAAAATTCCAAAGTCAGTGTAAGAATAGTCCGCCCCGAAGCCAAACCTCCGAAGCGACTGCTTCAGCCCCAAACCAAAGCTAACACCCTGCTCATCGGTGGGGAAAACATACCCCGCACGAAGAATGAACGTATTTAGAAAAACATACTCCGTTCCAACCTTGATCTGCTCAGAGAAATCGCGCGGGTTTGAAGCGTCCACAGATAACAATAATTGATGCGAACTGGATCCTCGATCAATAAGGTCCATCATATTCATTGACACACCAATGTTTAGCGTGAGTGGCAACGCAACACTCTCTTCACTGAATGTGATTTCTGGTGCAAAATTTCGAGCACTTACTGCAAAATTAAGACTGCGAAAACCGGTCTTGTACAAAACGCCAAAATCATAGGCAAGAACCCTCTCTTCTACATTCTCGCGTTCGTATTCGTCCGGTCCAGAAATTCCCGAAACAGAATTTGCCAGAAATTGATTTGCTAACTTGAAATGAGCCCCCACTGAAAAACGATCCGAGAGTGTACGGGCATATCCTACCCCAAAACTCCAGGCTGAGGGAGAGAAAGTGCCAATATCCAAGAATCCATCTTCGTTGTCAAATCGAATGGTCTCTTCCAACAGCCCATAATCCACCATCAAAAACGAAAAGCCTAGGACGCCTAAACGCCCGCTTCCTGGGCGAAACGATAAACTGCCCACGGAATAATCGATTTCAGCTATCCATTGCGTTTGTCCAATGGTCACATCTACGTTGCTCTCCTGCCAGGCCATTCCACTGGGATTGTAAAACAACGACGCGGATCCATGCTCCATTGCAGTGAGCGCATCTCCTAAACCAGCAGCACGAGGACTCACGGACACGGACAAAAACTTCATCGCGGTCTGAGCAAGTTTTTTCTGCTGTGCTGAGACAGAAACTGCCGTAAACAGCGGCAAACAGAACAGCAAGTATGCCCATCGCTTCATGCTACTATTAACGAATGATGACAAACTTCTTAACAATCCTCTCACCTGTATCCAGATCGGTTATCACTGCTATATATAGACCGCTGGACACAACTTGCCTGGACGAAGTCGTATGATCCCAAAATTCATCTCCGCTTCCATCAGTGTGCTCAATCTCATCTACGAGTTCCCCCAGATCCGTGAAAATTGCAATTGTACAGCGGCCTGGGATATTGAAAAACGCCAGCTTATCCGTTTGGTCTGGAAAACGAACCAACGGACTTGAACCAATATTGAAAGGATTTGGCACAATGCGTATATCCGATAACGCGGAACCCGCAGGTCGTTTTAGTTGGGTTGGTGTATAGGTTTGCGTAGCATACCGTGAACTTCGAAGCGAGCGCCCAGCAGGAGTATTTCCGACTCCATTATTCTCGCTGGCACTCTGTACGGCAACGATATAATAATAATAGTCAATCCCTCGAATGGGTGTAATATCTTCAAAGCCAGTATCCCCCGACGCGGCGGTGTGCACAAGAGTATAAGTACTGTCATAGCGGCCCCGCGCACGATAAATTTCCCAGCTGTCTGGCAGAGGTTCGGATGCATGAGGACTCCAGGTCAAAAGAATTCGGTCTCCACCGCCATCCACTTCAAACACGCTCGGCGGGGCAGGTCCACGCGGAATGGCATACCCCGATTCAAAATTAGCGGTTGCCCTACGGAACATTTGAAACAGTGAGTCCCGCCCAGTGAACACCCATTCATTCTTTGTCATGGAATGAGTTTGACCATGCACCTCTAGTGTGATCGGAGAACTGTCATTCGCGTTAGATTCTTTATAAGCTCTGCCAATTGCCGAATTTGCCGCACGACTTAACCCTGCCGCTCCTTCTGCGACGACGATACGAACGCTTTCGCCTGGCGCTAGTGTATAGGGACCATAGCCATTAGCATTAGAAAACCCTCCCGGCGTGCCCAAACTCGGATCCCCAACAGGAGCCAAAAAACCTGGAAGCCCACTGGGTTCTACTACATCCGCATGGCGAGGCGATTTGTGTCCGGCTGACATAACCGCGTATTCGGCTTCCATTTTCGTTGGATTGAAGGCGTCATTTTGGGATGTGTATGACTCATCGGAGCCGATCCAAGAAGTTGTACTGGGCTGACTTGGGTCATCCGTCTGATCAGATGGAGAAGTATCTGCATGAAGGGTAACGACCCCTACAAACTGAGAGGCACCAAGGCGACCCGTGGTATCAGTGGGGGCAATATTCAACGCGGGCAATGCCCGTGGTAGAATTGGGCCCCCAATATTGTCATAGGCACTAAAGGGTGGAAACTTGCCATGCCATACAAACTGGGCGCGAAAATTCTCATCTGGAGGATCAACTTTAACTCCGTCTCCCCGTGTATCCAACATTGCATTTAACCCCCAACCCGTTCCATTTCCAATTACAAAACGAGTTTCCTTGGCGACAGACAAGCGCCACTGAAAGAAGAAGTAGACCCCCTCCAATGTCTGATTAGGAAGTTCTATCTCTGGATCATCATCTGTATTGCCAGTGTTGGTGAAAGTGTATTCAAGAATGTGGTAGTTATCATGAAATTCCTGAGTAAACTGGAGGATTTTGCGTTCCATGGAAATCCCAAGGAGAGTATTCGCCTCGTTGACAATCATTACATCCGACTCAATTGAGGGATCAGAAAAGTCAGTCACCATGGCTGCCTCTGGCTCGGTAATCGCCCCATCTACCAATACAGCTGTGGGAGGTAAACGGCTAATCAAATCAAAGCGCGTCGGAAAAAACTCCCCTCCACCAGAAACTCGTGGGCCAACGTGGACCACGCGATACGGATAACTAGTTCCGATGTCATCTGTCACATTCGTAGCACCAATCCACAATGCCTTAGCTGCTTGCATATCTGTAAATCGGTAAAGGCCAGGCCACCGAAGTCCATCCTGTTGATCCCCCACAAAACCACATACCTCACACTCACTCCCAACTTCAGAATACCAATTATGCATTGAGCCGGCCGAGAGCCATTTTATGATAAACTGAGCCTGGGCAGGAGATCCAATCACCGAGAATGTGATCAATGTGCCCAACATGAAGCACCGAATCAGCCAAGTATTGCTATATGGGGTCATGAGCTAAAACGACAAACGGATTCCCCAGTAGATGTCGCGAGGATTCAGAAACGTGAGAAAACTCTGATTTGGCATATCAATGTAAGCCTTGTCTTTGATTGCCTGATCTACGACCTGCGAGTCGGCAGGGCTCCACGCACCATCACGATACACCAAGTATTGCCTGGAGTCGAACTCCCAATAAATCACACTTTCCTTCGGAGCAGTGATGCTCTCGCGATCAGGAATTCTCTGCATTGGTTGAAAAACCACATCATAAGATCGGTATGCACCAATCTTATCATTCCCCGGAATATTTGTCTGATAGTCATCCGATTCGGGAAGATGGAGAGACCTCAAATATGCTAATTGATCGTTCCCGTCAACGAATCCATTGAACGACAGATTACGGGTATTCAGCGCGTTAAAGATGTCCACGAAGAATTGGGCGCGTTTTCCAGCAATGACCAGATTTCTGGTGAACCGAAGGTTGACATTCCAATTATCCCGGAAGGAAACATTGTTGATGACACCCGGAATGGCCCCTCCGCCGGTCCAAGTAAATTTAGATCCTTTCTGCCAACTACCGATAACGCTGATACGCCAATCCCCTAGAATCGGAACAGCCCCTACATGAGGACCAAAATCTGATGGAGTCAGAAAATCCAAATTAAGGCGTGCATAAGGCCTGGGGACAGGTCTAGAAGATGCACGGCGTCGTTCGGTATCACTTTCTGAAAACTCGCGCTGTGCAGTTGGGTTTTCAAAGTTTTGCCGGAGACCGAAATAACCTGAAGTGAATACCATATAAGTGTAATTGACAAATCCTTGGATCCAACGCCCTCGATTACGAGATAATGTAATCTCAAACCCCCGAATATCCTCAAATGAATTCGGCTCATTAACTGTATAGTTTACCTGGCCATCACGACTGCTATACTGTGTGAGATATGGCTGGAGAGACACATCCTTATAATAACCAGCCATTCGAATCAACAGTTGATCAAACAGAGATTGTTCATAGCCGAGCTCGTATGCAACCGTCTTGGGTAACGGATTATTCGGATTTGCCACTCTGCTGATCTGTCCTGTTTCCGTGAATTCGCGCAACAGAAATAAATTATTGGGATCCGGGAGAGAGCGGAAATGCCCGTAATTGAAATAAAGCTTGCTGTACTCAGTAATAGGGAATGAAACCCCCATCCGAGGGCTCAATGAAAAGACCTGGCGGGTGGGCTCCTGCGTTAGAAGTGTGTCTATGACGGGTGCCAATCTTGCACTGAAAGCGGGGCTGAACGGGTCAAAACTATACCAATCTCCGCCAGCATTAAAGTAGTCTAACCGGAGTCCAAGATTCGCAATCATCCCAGAGAATTCCAGTTTGCTTTGTGCATACGCAGCACCTCGAACCGGAGTACGATCCCATTGGGAATGTGAATTGCTACTCGGTAAAAATTCGTCATAGCGTCCGTAATTAACTCTGGAATCCGAAAGATTATACTCAAGTCCCGTCTTTATCTGTAGGAACCGATTCAGTTGACTGGTGAGATCTGCTTTGATATTGTACGCCGTTACCATACTGCTATCACGAGCATTACTCATGCCTACACCCGTACGCATGCCATCCACCCCGAATGTTGGCTTAGGCTGAAACCCGTAAGGGGCTTCATCAAATCCGACACCACCAAAGGTCACGACCGGAGTTTCGTCACGTAACTGTCCCGGATTTGTGTCGTAGCTAGAACGAAAAGCGTTCAGACGTACCTCATAAAAAGTGCTGGAGTTAAGAGAATGCGTCAGCTTAATACCACCCATAAAATTATTGACTTCCGCAGGTGTCCAATAATCCGTGGAAAAAATTCTTGAATCAATAAAACTGACACGGCTGAGTTGACCAGCAATACTAAACGCGGAGCGAAAAATTCCAGGCTGTCCAACACGGCTGATGGATGTGCCCGTGATACGTCCTCTTAACCCCTCTAATGTAATCTTCATGCCAGGCTGAAGATCAGCCGTCACCTTCAAATGCCCCGACCATTCCCGAAAGTGATCCGAGTTTAATGGAATCAAGTACATGTTTTGATCAGCCCGAACCGAAGCATAAAATCGAAGTGCACCCAAGTACTGACTGACGAAAGGAACTGGCCCCCCAAAGCCCACATCAACATTGTAGTCTGGACGTACCACCTCCATAGGTTTGCGATGTTGCCAGAGAAAAGCCTGCTGGAGCGCTTCTGGAGTCATATCATTTGAGGGATCATCGTCCTTGAGTCGCTCTTCGGAAATTGCAATCCATCCCTCAAATCGGGGGTATTGTGCCTGGGTAAACTCATCCCACCCCCCGGCTTCGGTCCCCGTAAATGCAACATCGGGATCTATGAATGGACGTATCCAGTAAGCATTCGGGTCATCCGCGCGAGAACCGAAATGCTTTTGGGCGGGAGCACTATAGCGGAGGATTGCACTACCAGTATAATGATTGCGTGCTCCTTCCTTTGTCACAACATTGACAACACCTGAACGAACATTCCCATACTCTGCATTGAACCCGCCTGTTTGAACCTGTACTTCCTCCACAGAGGAAAGGCTAATGCTGGTGTAAGGTGCATTATTCCGCTCGTCTCTGAGGGTAAGACCATTGACCATGAATGAGAGTTCATCTGAGCCGCTACCGCGCACAGAAAGTCCCTGAATCCCAGCCTGCAGACCGACCACACTATTGATGCTGGATACGGGAAGCGCCTCTATTTCATCAGATGTTACATTTAGTTGGCTGTTAGATACGTCTGCCTGAACCACCGGTAATTCTGCAGTCACAATCAGCTCTTCAAGCCCCACAGTATCCTCCGTAAGTTGGAAGTCTACGGTCGTGGTTTGATCAATATTCACTCGAACCCCCTCAACAATTTGAGTGGTAAAGCCGACGAATGAAGACCGTAGGGTGTATGTGCCGGGAGATACGTTCAGGATAGTATAATACCCGTCCAGATCTGAGATAGCTCCCTGTAAAGTGGCAGGTATGAAGAGGTTGACACCTGGAAGCCCTGTACCAGACTCATCGGTTACCCTGCCAGCGATTTTGCCAGACTGAGCAAACACGCTGCCAGCAAAAAAAATGGCTGTTAAGGCCAACGAATACAAGACTCGCATCTAACGCATCTAAGCAGTCCAGATCTGAGTGTGAAAACACGAAACCCTACCGCGCGCTCTACTAGCAAGAGCCCACAATATTTCAAACAATTGCAATGTCACAGGCAGCTTTGCTAGCCAAGGGCCAACGTAACGGGGATCCCTACGGAAATATAACACTTAAAACTCTTTGATGAGCTTCTCTCAATGTTCTTGGATAGAGCGCTTTTTTGAAAGAAGCTCATTAGATAGAATAAGGGAATTATACGGGATAGTTGAACATCCCATCAATTTGACGGATCACAGGAGTCTCTATTGAGAACGCTCCTCCACGTCCAGCAGCCCCAATCCCGGAGGCCAGTATGTTCGCAGACGCGTTGAGGTCTGCATGATCCGCATGTCCACAAGACACACACTTGAATCTGCATTGTGTTTGACGGTTGGATTTATCCACGTGCCCGCACGCGTTACACGTTTGGCTTGTGTAGCGTGGATTGACACCTACCACCGTCTCAATTTTATAGTCGCAATACTGGTTGAACCTACCGTGCGAAGCGTTGAGCATGGATCGGTTCAGACCTGCCTTCGCGTTGACGTTCTTGCCCGGGTTCTCTGCCGTGCCTTTCGCGGATGCCGTCATGTTCTTCAACTTCAAGTCCTCGCGGACTAACGCCTCCGCACGGTTGGCAAGAAACCTGCTGTTTTGGTGAGCTTGATTCTTGCGACAATTCTTCTGTTTACGCTTCCACTTGGCGATCTTCCGCTTGGTTACTCGTCTGCGATTCGATCCTTTCTGCTGGCGCGCCAACTTGCGCTGGTATCGCCGTATGCGTATCTCTTTCTTGTCCAACTTGGGAACATCCAGCATCCCCCGTTCGCCTGTCGTGTCCGTCCATGCTACGTTGTACGTGTTCAAGTCAACGCCAACCGCAACTCCGTTCTCTGTGCGCTTGAGTGCATCAATCTCATAGCATACAGACACCCTCCAATACCTTCCCACTTTCTTCACCGTGGCCCGGATCGGTCTACCGTCTGGATATGGATTGCCACCTTTTCGGCGTATCTGCATCCATCCAACCTTCGGAATGAACAACCGCCCATCCTTGATCTTTACGTTCTCCGGGATCGTGAAGGATGGACGCTTGCCGTATCTGGAATGGAACTTCGGATGCTTGCGGACTCCCTTGAAAAACCCTTGCCACGCGTCCGCCTGATGCTTGAGCGAATATCTGACTATCTTGAATGAGTACTCTGAAAGCCAGTCGACCTCCTTCCTCAATTGCGTGAACTGCTTGCCAAGCGAGAAAAATGATACAGAGGGCTTTTTGCCATCGGATTCCTTTGCCCGCTTGTATTCCTCTTTGTTCTTTGCAAGAAAGTAGTTCCAGACGAACCTACATGCGCCTGCTATACCAGCGAGTTTCCTCGCATTTGTGCGTGAACCTGGGAGTAACCTGTACTCAACCCCGCGACATTCCTTATCTTTTGCCTTGTCAGGCATGGGATCACTCGTGATGATGTCATGGTAAGCAATGGACAGGGGCTGTCCTGTTCCATTGCGTCTGACATCAATATAAGCAGTTTTGGGGATGGGACCTCAACTACCCCATATAAGTCCCTAGAATAACCCCGGGCTAGATTTAGTCTCCACATTTGATAATGTCGTAAAATAGCGAAGCTATGGTAACTTGAGTATTGCACCAGAATTACTAGCCCTACCACGCTATAATGCTACCCACTCCGTTCTACCCAAGGCAGCTGCCACTCTGCGAAAGCATGGACTGGAAACGCTGGGCCGGGTACTATGTGCCTCGATCATATCAGCTTCAGCACGAAAATGAATATTATGCGATCCGTACTGCTGCTGGACTGATTGATATTTCTCCACTCTTTAAACTCCGTATAACGGGACCCGATAGCCTAGCACTTCTGAATCGCATTTTCGTACGCGACCTCTCCCGGCTAAACGTTGGACGGGTCGCCTATGTAGCCTGGTGCGATGCAGAAGGCTTTGTACTTGGTGATGGAACAGTTTTAAGGCAAGAACCAGATACCTACTTCTTTACCAGCGAAGACCCTACCGCTGCCTGGTTAGACCGACATGCCAACGGCATGAATGTTACGATCGTAGACGAATCGAGAAACCTGGCCGGCCTGGCGATGCAAGGGCCAGCGTCCGCCAAGATACTGATCCATGCAGGTGCAGAATCAATCCGTGAACTAAAGTACTTTGGCGCCACATCCACGTCCGTAAACGGCATCGATTTCTGGATTTCACGGAGCGGCTACACCGGAGACCTCGGCTACGAAATGTGGCCTCCTGCCGATCGTGCACCCGAATTCTGGGATATGCTGATGGAGGTCGGATCCGGGTTTGCCCTGCGAGCTGTAGGCCTGAAAGCCTTGGATGTATGTCGCATTGAGGCCGGTCTCTTGCAGAAGGGAGTCGATTATCATAACGCTTCTCGCGTGCTCACGCGGGAACAGAAGTCCATACCCTACGAATTGGGACTTGGCTGGATGATTAATTTGGATCGTGATCCCTTCGTTGGTCAGTCTGCTCTGCAGAAATTACAGCAACCGGCGTGGAATATGGTTGGGCTTGAAATTGACTGGGAGCAAACAAGAGGCCTTTATGAATCCAAGGGACTCCCACCGCTACTGCCTACGGAGGCTTGGTCCATATCGGCCCCACTCTATCGTGATCATGCACGTCAACATCAGGTCGGCTACGCAACCAGTGGAACATGGTCGCCGGTACTCAAAAAATATATTGCACTGGCCACGATTGAACGATCCTATCCGTCAGAAACCGTACAGATTGAGCTGGCCGTGGAGCATTCACGTCACAGTGTGGATGCTCGTATCGTTTCGCCCCGCTTCTATGATCCTCCACAAAAACGTGCACCCGTGGAATGAACACGCGATGGGATGAGATTGTGATAGGGGGCGGACACAATGGCCTGGTCTGTGCTGCCTATCTCGCACGTGCGGGACGTAAGGTGCTGGTACTTGAACGACGCGATGTACTGGGTGGCGCAGCGGTATCTGAAGAGGTCTTGCCTGGGTTCACCTTCTCAGTGGCCTCTTACGTTGTAAGTCTGTTCCGACCACGGATCATTCAGGAATTAGAGTTGACCAAATACGGTTACCACGTGATTCCCATGGATTGTGCTTTCCAGCCTTTGCATGATGATTACGGGATCGCACGCTGGGGGGATCCCGAACTTACCCGTATGGAGATCAGCCGCTGTAGCCACCATGATGCGGAGAACTACCCCAAGTTCAAGCAAACCATGACACGGTTGGGACGCATTGCTGCCCAAGTTATTGACCGACCCGCACCAACCAGATTCGACCCTCAGGATTTTCGCACGCTGATTGACCTTTTTCGTACCATTCGGGGCGTGGAAAAACACGAATTCCAGCAATTCATTAGGCTGCTCACCTTGAGTGCTGTGGACTTCCTGGATACATGGTTTGAGTCAGAAATATTCAAGGCACCTCTTGCCGCAAGCGGGATCATCGGCACTTTTCAAGGGGTTCGGTCACCCGGGACCGCCTATGTTTTACTGCACCATTACATGGGCGAGATTGATGGTGCATTCAGATCCTGGGGATTTGCCCGTGGAGGAACAGGTAGCGTCAGCAACGCCTGTGCAAGAGCCGCCGAAGCACATGGTGCAGTCATTCGAACCAATTGCGAGGTCGACAAGGTGCTGGTGTCTAATAACCGTGCTACCGGAGTTGTCCTTTCTAACGGCGATACCATCAACGCACGCAGAATCATATCCAATCTGGATCCACGACGAACATTAATGGGGCTCGTAGGTGAGCCCCATCTACCAGAGAGCGTGGTCGCCTCGCTGGCCCGTTTTAAGTACCGGGGCAGCAGTGGCAAGGTCAACCTGGCGCTTGATGGTCTCCCCGACTTCACCTGCCGACCAGGCATCGGGGATCACTTGCTCGGCGATATCGCAATCGCCCCCAACGTTAACTACTTGGAACGTGCATTCGACGATGCCAAGCACGGTTCCTTTTCATCACGTCCGTTCATTAACATCGTAATCCCGTCACTTACAGATCCCACTGTTGCACCGCCGGGAAAACATGTAATGTCATGCTTTGTCCAGTACGCACCCTATGAGCTCGCAGAAGGTCCCGAAGCCTGGGAATCTCAACGAGAAGCATTCGGGGAAACCGTCCTGGATACGATTGAGGAATTTGCTCCCGGACTACGGAATCACATAGAGCATATGCAGATACTCACGCCACTGGATCTGGAACGCAAGTTTGGCCTTACAGAAGGCAACATCTTTCACGGAGAACTCAGCCTGAACCAATTGCTCTTTCAAAGACCCGCCTGGGGGATGGCAAGGTATCAAACACCGATACGAAATCTCTGGATGTGTGGATCGGGGACACATCCTGGCGGCGGGGTTATGGGCGCCAGTGGTGAGCTCGCAGCAAAAACACTCCTGCGCAAGAAAATCTGATGCACAGCCCGGATGTTATCGTAATCGGAGCGGGAACCAACGGTCTAGCCGCTGCCGCCGTTCTTGCCAAAGCTGGAATGGATACGCTCGTGCTCGAGAAACGGGATCGTGCCGGAGGCCTATCATCATATCAGGCATTCACGCCCGAAAACCATATTCCCGGCTTCCGTCCTTACCCAGGAAGAATTGGTAATACCCTCAGCAAAGCTCTGGGGATTGCGTTGCCTGGACAGCCGTCAGTTCCGACTTATGGTTTCTGGGAAAATGAGAGCTACCAGGTCAAGCCGGTGCCAGATCTGATACATGCTGGCAGCGTGCTGAAAACTATAGTCGGTGTGCCCTTGGAGCAATCCTCACTGCGACAAAAAAGCGCCTGGCTAACCCCCGCCCTCAAAAAACAGGCAAAAAGACTCGCACAATGGATGCCGCTCAGCAGCTCTGATCTGTTGGACGAACTTAACCTTGATGAAAACCAGTGCAACGCCCTGGCCGTCCCTCCATCCACCCGCACGTTTGGCGCCCCCAAATCCCCATTTGGTGCTCTTCAACTAATGCTTCACGAACCGGAGCAGACCACAGATGGTCATGCTCCACTGGTTCAGGAACTGGAGAAAGTTGCAATTTCGAACGGTGCAACCATTCGAACGAATGCGGAGGTTGAACAGATCTTTGATGATACGAACGGCCTGCATGTCATGATCACGGGAGGTGAACCCATTTACACTAGGTTCATCTTGGCCACATGCTCACCCGGCATGCTGAAGCATCGCCTGCTGAGCCCTGCCTTGACCCACAACTGGCCACCTATACGATCTCGGGGAACCTGTGCTGTGCTGGCTATCGCGGTGGATAGATTGCCTGACTGGCTTGGTTCAGGCAGGATACGTATGTCACCCGACTTGATCACACAGGAAAGGTCCTTTGATCATGTCAAGTATGGACGCATTCCTCCTCTGCAGTCCCTCGAGATTGTTGCGCCTGAAGGGCAAAACACTGTGGTCATCTACGCATTGCAAACCCCATTTAATGTCAATGGCGGATGGACACAGAGCAATCGGGAGTCACTGGTGGCGCATATTCTGGAGCAAATCCCCGATCTGAACAGTAATATTTCTGCCCGGCAACTCTGGTCTCCACCGGACATTGAAAGTGAGTTTGGGGTACCTGGCGGGCACCTTCTGCATTTTGAACGAGATCTCGACCAGTTGCTGTTCCCCGCCCCCGACTGCCTGCAGCCTGGGGTATACTGGTCCGGTCATTTTGCGAACCTGGAGCTTGGGGAAGCTGGCATTGCCGGACTGCTCGCTGCACGCAAAATCCTTCGCAAAAGAAACCGCAAGCGTTAAGCTCTCGTAAAGAGCAACAATAGCCAGATCCATTGTAATGGAACGCATAATAATCTACCTTTTGGGCGCAATTCTTCTCGGTTGTCAGCAGAATGCGCAATCTCAGGAAGAACTGAAGTCTGCTGAACCTTCGGCTTCGGTCAATGAGTCAATCACACAGAGCCGCCAAACGGCGATCACGCGTGCAGTTCAAGCGGCTACTCCCGCAATTGTGAGCGTCAATGTGATTGAGGTTCGTCGAGTACTTTACCGGGATCCGCTTGAGAATCTGTTCAATGACCCCTTCTTTGGGCAATTCTTTTCCGAGAGAAAATCAAGAGTGATTGAACAACACTTCGAAAACCTGGGAAGTGGTTTTGTTATATCCTCCGACGGCTACATCGTCACTAACTATCATGTAGCCGGGGAAGCCGTCAAGATCACCGTATCACTTGCCAATGGTCAGACTCTGGATGCTGACCTTATCGGTGCCGACAAAGCCACGGATCTCGCATTGCTTAAAGTATCTACCGATGAACCCCTCGAATACCTGCACTTTTCCAGTGAACCCGAACCAATTGTAGGCGAATGGGCCATTGCCCTTGGGAATCCCTTTGGTCTGTTTGAGGCGGCAGCTCCAAGTGTAACTGTAGGGGTTGTTAGCGCAGCTGAAAGAGATCTGGGCATCCAGGATGAGCACATTCTCCATGATATGATTCAGACAGATGCTGCTATCAACAGCGGGAACTCCGGCGGACCACTCATAAACGCCCTCGGTGAAGTGATCGGCGTAAATACTGCGCTGTACACCAATACCAAAAACGGCGGATCCATTGGCTTGGGGTTTGCCGTGCCAGCGGAAAGAGCTCAGCGAGTTATTGCTGAACTGCGAGAGAACGGCCGTGTTGATCGCTCGTATTACACAGGGATCAGTTTTGTGGAAGTCACAAAGGACATCGCTGAAGCGCTGGACTTCGAAGATACACGAGGACTCCTAGTCGCTGAGGTGGATCCTAATTCGCCAGCCGAAAAAGCAGGGCTGATGCCCTATGATCTGATTTCAGCAATCCAGGATAAGCTGGTAACCGATCAGGAAGATTATGTGGCCCGTATTTTCGATTTTCGACCGGGAGATACCGTCACATACCATATATTGCGCGATAATCGTGAGTTGGAATTAAGCCTCCAGATCGGAAGGGCGGAAGATTGATCATTGCGTCACATAGTCGTATCGGTTCCGGGTGGCTACTTGTAGCTCTCTGTATATTCTTCACGGGATGTCTCCCCTCATCCTGTCGGCGCATTGAATCACGTGACGTATCTCCCGCGGATTCTCTGTCCAGACGAATTGCAGCACATATTGTACCTGATACACTTGCACCGCCAACGATCATTACCGCCCCCGACCTGACAAAGCCTCGAACTGTACTGTTCGGACACGAAGATCAAATCTATGTGGGCGACACCGAACAAAACAGAATCTTCATCTTCGCCCCCGAGGGGACCTCTCACACTTCATTTACATTGCCCAATACCTCTTTTCCGTACCTTGCGGGTTGGCGGAATGACTCGCTAGTTGTTTTTGATCCAGAGAGCCGACAATTTCATTTTGTGGTGGATACAACTGCTATGGCCTCCCTCGCGGTGAATCAGGCACCCGCCAACTCATATCAGTATGCATTGGCCACTGCATCTGGATTGTATCTTAAGGCGGTTACGCGTGACACAACACACTTTTTGTGGAAATTAGACAGAACTGGGGTTCCTGTTCAGGCAACTGTCTTGTACGGGTCACGCTGGAGGCACGCGGGACTGCTGCGTGCTTCTGAAAATCAGTTAGTCAGCCTGAGCGGATTCTTTCCATCGGCGTTTTTTTGGACTGAGAACCTGATTGAGGAACCCGACACATTACGCTGGTGGGGATTTGATTCGCCGATGTTACGACGTACGTACGCATTTGAGCAGGGACGGGGACGAGAGGCGCCACTCATCACCAGCGCGGCTGCAGCCGCCGGGGAGTTCTGGTTCGTACTGAACCAGCGCGCCGGCTGGGTGCGCGTTGACATTTACGATAGGGCCGGGATAATCCAATACATCTTCGTAGAGGCCAACCCCGGCTATCTCAAGAATTTCTACCCCATTGACATTGCTGCCAAGCTTAGCCCGGACAGCTCCTACCATCTGGCCGTGGCGCTCGTGGCACCAACGCCCTCAATCAGAGTGTACCAATGGGTCCCTCCAAAACAAGAGTGATACCGTGGACGACAACTATATACCTACGGATATAAAGACACTAGGCGCCCTCAAGAGCTCAGGCTACTATAGGGGTTCGAGGCCAGAATCGGTCAAGGATGAGATGCGTCGCAACCTACTGATCCGCCTCAGGCGTGGAGAGGAAGTGTTTCCCGGTATCCTCGGATATGAACGAAGCGTGATCCCGCAACTCAAGAACGCAATCCTGGGTCGCCACGATATTCTCCTCCTCGGGCTGCGCGGACAGGCCAAAAGCCGCATCATTCGGCTCCTTCCACAGCTCCTTGATGAATATATACCCGTTGTGGCAGGTAGTGAACTCAATGATGATCCGCGCAAGCTCGTGTCAAAGTTCGCGCGCGAGCTTTACAAAGAGCGCGGTGATGAAATGCCTATCGTTTGGCGTCATCGAAGCGAGCGATACGCGGAAAAACTGGCAACCCCAGACACCTCCATCGCAGACTTGATCGGAGATATTGACCCCATCAAGGCCGCCCAGAAGCGGCTGACTTACGCGGATGAAGAAATCATCCACTTTGGAATCATACCCCGCACCAACCGGGGAATATTTGCGATCAACGAGCTGCCTGACCTGCAGGCACGCATTCAGGTAGGCTTACTCAATATCCTGGAGGAGCAGGACATTCAGATCCGTGGTTTTAACATCCGCTTTCATTTGGATTTGATGATGGTGTTCAGCGCAAATCCTGAGGATTACACCAACCGCGGCAACATCATTACGCCACTAAAAGATCGCATTGATTCCCAGGTATTGACACACTACCCCAGGAAACTTGATACCGCAATAGCCATCACCAAACAGGAAGCATGGCAGAAGCGAGACTCCGCTCCCTCTGTAACCGTTCCAGATTTTATCCGAGAGATTATTGAAGTGATCGCCTTTGAGGCTCGTGCCAGCGAATATGTGGATCAAAAATCAGGCGTGTCAGCGCGAATGACACGGTCAGCACTTGAAACCGTGATCTCCAATGCTGAACGGCGAGCGGTCTGCAATGAAATGAAGCGCGTTTACGTAAGGATAAGTGACCTCTACTACATTGATGCGGCAATCACGGGGAAAATAGAACTTGTGTATGAGGGGGAGCAGGAAGGTCCACAAAAAGTTGCACGCCTCCTTCTTGGACGTGCCGTTCGGACGATTTTTGCGAAGTATTTTCCGGACCCGAGCTCAAAAGGAGAAGAGCGAGGAGTCTACCGCCATATACTTGGCTGGTTTGCAGACGGCAATACACTGACGTTAGATCCTGAATTGCAAGACGAAGCATACAAGCGACGCCTGCGGTCTATTCCCGGTCTTACTGAATTAGTGAAGATGGCAAAGCGTCGGATCCCGACAAGGCAGCGCTGGATATTCAATGAGCTTATCCTGGAAGGACTCTATCAAACTTCAATGCTTGGCAAGGAAGAATACACCTACTCCGATATGATGGGCAGCGTATTTGGATCACTGGGCCCCGAAGAGGAAGAGTAATTTTCTCCTACACGCAATGGCAAACAAATGGGCACTCTATACGTTAAGTCGGCTACGGTCCAATGTGCCGGCTTTTAAGAGAAGTGGAGAATTCCCCCAACGCTCAGTTGTGCATGCAGTGCTGGATTGCCACCGCAAAATCAATGTCCTATCCTGCCTTCACAACTCATTTGGGAATGACGCGACCGTCTGGCAGAATTCTTTCATTCTCGGCGGGTGGTTCCGTTGGAAAGCGCGACAACGGTACATCATGATCGCGATCCTTCGGTACGTAGTGTACATGATTACCGTGCGGAATCTCAGCGTAATCCTTGTCTCCAAAGGGATTCATTACCCGCCTCATCACAATGAAAAGAATTACCGCAGCCATAATCAACATCAGGCGGCGCAGATTCCTTCGAGTAGCCGAAGTCCTGCGTACGCCACGTGTCGGTCCGGTATGATTAGCCTCCTTCGAATGCAGTCCTGGATCCATTTGTGCTGGAATTTCGTATTCCCCACGTCCTTAAAGATAGGCAATCCAGCTCTCTGGACCGCTGTTCAGCAGTTTTCTCTTCTCCACGCGAGCCCTGAACCTTGTACGGAGCAAAACTTTTAACCCTCCATCAACGCGCCTGATCATGCGTATTTTATGCAACCTACTCTTATTGGGTGTACTTCTGACGGTCAGTCAGGCGCAGGCCCAGAACGCGGTCATGCGAGGCTTTATCCGAGATGCTGCGGATGGACAACCCCTACAGAGTGTTAATGTTGTCTTGACCGATGACGGCGATGCCCTTCTCGGTTCAGCAGCAGACCGAGATGGACTCTATGCTATCAGTGGTATTCCACCCGGGCGCTATTATTTGGCTGCGTCCTTCATTGGGTACGACACCCACCGGGATACTTTGGATTTAGCCCCGGACGATCTGATCACCTACAATATTGAGTTATCGGTCTCGGTGGACCTGCTGGATGAGCTCGTGGTCGAAACCGAAAGGGAAGGAGCTGGCGTAGCTGGCCTGACCGGAGGACTTCAGTCAATCACCCCCCGTGATATTGCTCTTATTCCTTCGCCTGATATATCGGGCGACTTGGCCAGCTATCTTGCTGCGCTGCCGGGCGTCGTCGCAAGCGGTGATCAGGGCGGACAGCTATTTATTCGTGGTGGAGAACCTACGCAGAATCAGGTCCTTGTAGATGGAATGACGGTGTTTCAACCCTTCCACCTGATAGGATTTTATTCGGCATTCCCTTCTAGTATCCTGAACGTAACCGATGTTTATGCGGGTGGATTTGGTCCCCGTTACGGTGGGCGCATCTCGTCGGTGATTGATATTTCCACTCGCAACGGCAACAAACGGCGCATGGCCGGGGAATTATCTGCCGCCCCCTTCATCAGCGCAGGACTCCTGGAAGGCCCCATTGTCGAGGGGCGTGTGTCTGCGTTGGTTTCCGGCAGATTCTCAGTCATTGATCAGGGAGCCGCCCGCATACTTGATCGACCGCTCCCGTACGATTTTAATGACCAGTTTTTCAAGCTCCATGCTGACCTGTCTCAAAATAGCCAAGCGTCCATCAGTGGACTGCGCTCCTTTGATCGCGGCATAATTGGCGTGCTGAATGAGTCGGAAGCTGACAGCACCAAGAATCAGGTAACCTGGACAAGTCAGGCTATTGGTGCGCGCTATGTGCTGCTGCCCACACGTATTCCTGTACAGGCCGAGCTGCTTCTGTCTGTTTCCACCATTGAGAACACATTTGGCCTAGCTGAAGAGCCTTCACGGAGTTCAAACTCGCAAGAGATCAACCTGTCCACAAATGTGACACACTATAACCGGACTGCGGATATTTCCTGGGGGCTTCATTTTCGTTTCAGCGAGTTGGACAGCCATCTCGGGGGATCCTTCCAGAACGTGGCTCAGGACATAGAGTACGTCAGTGAAGCGGGCGGATATGTGCTACTTGATCTGAAAGGAATAGAGGGATTGAGTTTTCAACCCGGTGTACGGTTCTCGTCATTTCCAAGTAAGGGGCGAAATTTCATTGAACCACGCGTACGTATGACCTACAACCGAGGCATCCATCAAGTCAGTTTGGCGGGTGGCATATACCATCAGGAGATTGTGGGTCTCACCGATAGACGTGATGCTGGCGATGTCTTTACAGCATGGACGACCTCGCCATTCGGTGAAGTTCCGAGAGCAATTCATGGTCTTGCCGGATACCAGATCCGTCCAACCTCTTGGGCCCGGTTCGTAATAGAGGGTTTCGTAAAAACAATGAATAACCTCTCTATCGCGGAGTGGAGCTCTTTCCCTCGGTTTACTACACGCTTGCAGCCAGCGGACGGCAATGTTCTGGGGCTTGACGGCCGTGTTGAGGTTACTGCAGGACCATTTTACGGGTTCGTGAACTATGGCTATGCAAAGGTTCGTTATCAGGCCAAACAGACCGAAATTCAATACTGGTTTGGGAGCAGCGAATATGAATTCTCTCCACCTCACGACCGGCGACACCAACTCAATGCCGTTGGAAGTCTAACGCTCGCAAAATTCATACTTAACGTACGCTGGCAATATGGTTCAGGGCTGCCTTTCAGTCAAGCGCTTGGATTTGATGAATTTGTCCTGCTGAGTGGCCCGACGGACGTTTTCAATGAGCACGGAGACACGCGCGTACTCTACACATACCCCTATGGCGGAAGGCTACCCGCCTATCACCGCCTGGATATATCTCTGGAACGCTCCTTTGAGATCTCTGGTAATACAGCCGTTTCAGTCCTTGCCAGTGCTACCAACGCTTATGATCGTTCGAATCTGTTCTATATCGATCTCTTCACACTGGAAAAGCTTGATCAGCTTCCATTCATCCCCGCCGTGGGTCTAAAATTCGAGTTCTAATGCGGAAACTCATCTTACTGCCCGCCATTGTTCTACTGGGAGTCCTCTCGGCGTGCGAGGAGTCGGTTTCACCAATCATCGAGACCGATCGGGACTACACGCTTTTTGGTACACTGGACATGGCGCTCGACTCACAGTTTGTGCGTGTGATCCCCATCCGAGGTTCGATAACCGAATCCGGTGATGTATTGGATGTGACCGTGCAGTCCATCGAACTTTCCACCCAACAGACCTTGACCTGGCGGGATTCTATACATACTTTTGATGACGGCAGAATCGGACACATTTTCTTTGCACCGTTTCGAATCCGCCCGTCTCAAACTTATCGTATAGAGATTATTCCAAGTGATAGTGAGATCATCACTTCGGCAGAAACTACTGTGCCTGATCTTCCAGACGTAGAGGTGTTGGATGCAACACTGGAGCGCGTCCTGACCACCAGACTTGATGCCCGACAACGAGTCCTGTGGCATGGCATTGATCGAGCTCCTTTTGAAATTGAACAATGGTATCGATTCCTTTCCCTAGCTGATTTTACATATAAGGACTATCTATTGAGTTACGCACCTATCAGCAGACCTCTTGCGGGTGAGACCGATGTCTGGGAAATGGACAAGGATTTGATCCAGGACAGAGACACCCTATCCACAGAACTGGAGCTCGGCGCATTCTATCGCTTGGCCGGTATAGCCTTGCGGATAACTGTCCTTGACGAAAACTTTGTACCGCCTGGCGGGGAGTATGATAGAGAGCTCCTAGCGCAGCCAGGAACACTCTCTAATGTTCAAAATGGTTTCGGTCTGCTGGCTTCAGTAGGAAGATTTTCTGTAGAGTGGATCCTGCCCGACTCCGTCTCTCGGGAACTCGGGTACATCCCCCTCGGAAACTCTGCGATTCCAGGCCCTGTATGGGCAGCACCACCAGGGACTTACGAAGTTGTACAACAACATTAGTCCGAGCAAAGGTCCACCACAGCCTGTGGATATATGAGCATGTGGTTCGCCGCGCACGAGTGTAAGACGCCTCCAGAGTGAATTTTTGTGCATCAAAAACGATTCTTTACCCTTCCTATGGGATTCAGACGGTTTCTCTGATATTCCCGATCCACCTCTGCTGACCAAAATTTCTCTAATATATCCGCCGGTCCATGCACATACTCGTTATTATCCCTGCATTTAACGAGGCTGCTGCGATTGCGCAGGTCATTGGAGATATACCCGAGGGACTGGTAACCGAAGTGATCGTTGTAAATAACGCGTCCACGGATGAAACAGAGAAGAATTCACGGAAGGCTGGAGCAACTGTCCTACACGAGTCCAGGCGCGGTTACGGGTATGCATGCCTGCGCGGATTGGCGTATGCATCAAGCCGTAACCCTGATGTGATCGTATTCCTTGACGGCGACTACTCAGATCACCCTAATGAGATGTCGGAACTCGTTGCTCCAATCATAGCAGGAACCCATGATTTTGTGATTGGCAGCCGTACAATGGGAGAAAGTGAAACGGGCGCCCTACTACTACAGGCCCGATGGGGTAACAGGCTAGCTTGCCTGTTGATGCGCTGGATCTGGGGGGTACGTTATAGTGATCTGGGACCATTCCGGGCTATTCGGTACACCTCTTTGATCCACCTGAACATGCGCGATACCACTTTTGGGTGGACCATCGAAATGCAAATAAAAGCACATTTAGCAGGCTTACGCACGACAGAGGTTCCCGCGTCCTATCGTAGGCGTGTCGGTGTATCCAAAATAACAGGAACGCTCATGGGCACTTTAAAGGCCTCCGCCAAGATTCTCGGTATCATCTTTGGTTTTGCAATTTTTTCGCGGCGTATACGTAGGAATTTGGAATTGCACAGCTAGTGCTTGCCAAAGAGTACTTCAATATTCGATAACTCCGTCCAATTCCGCGACTTAACGGGAAGGTTTTAGGCGGGGGATTTCAAGTATGCTGTGATTGCAGGGCTCTTTGAATATGGCAAGTCAGGTGGTTTCCTTGTAGGGGAATGATCGGAGCACAACGCCCTCAGTATGCACCAACAAGGCCATTTGGAAGACCGATTGCTCCCGAGGTGCATCCATACCCGAAATTGTCCGCCGTAATAGATACAGAATGAACCACAGATTGAATACGGCTGCTGACGGATCAATTCATCCCCTAATCCCCCGAGGCATTCTTCGGAGTCAGAAATAATACTTCATTCCAAAGCTTAGCACCAGCGCCGAGAAATCATCAGTGGTCATTACCCCGTCGACAGGTTCGCTTCCATCTCTGCGTATATTCGGAACATGGCTCCGTAGTGGGTCCCAGACAATTGTTCCGTTGAACTCCTGTGACAACATCAACCTAGCCCGAAGGTCGAATGAGATTTTCTCCTGAATAAAATACTCAGCACCTGCGATAACCTGGAGACCAAGCAGGGTTTCTCGCATCGTGGCATGCCCACTGCTGGCTACGCCGGCCAGATTTCTAACAATCTCATCGGCATTGGGCTGGTCCCGTCCGGTTCGAATATCGTCAGGATTTGGGCTCCTTGACCAAACACTTCCATAGTCAACCTTTGTGTTTCCGAATCCAACCCCCATTCCCAGGTAAGGCAAAATCGGACCGTCAATCATGTTCAGATCAAAATGCACATTTGCAAAGAGTCCGAGCATTGACACCGTCCCAAGCCATTCCTCGGCGAGAAACAGTTCATCGCTGAGCTTATCTGCGTTAACTCCCTGAGCTGTGGTGACAGGAGATCTCTCCCCGTAGTTACTTACTCGTAGGAGATACTCCAATTCTGCACGCAGAAGCGGCGAAAAGCGGTATCCTACAAACATACTACCAAAAGCTCCCCCCGTACCATCAAAGGGTACGGTCCAACTGTCGCCTTCACCGCGATTGGGGACCGTGCATTCCGACAGCGCAGCATACAGTGGGTTGATGAATTCATCGCAGACACTGCTACGATCATTACTGTCTCCTACCATACTGACGCCGGGGGACCGAGAGATCCCGGCAGAACCGCCAACATAAATCTTCGCCGCTTGCTGCGCCCACGAAGTTGTAGTCCAGAGAAGAGAAGCTCCGAAGAGCAGCACGCCCAAATACACGATCCTTTTTCGGTAGCACATCTGAAATCCCGGGAAAGTTGCTGTTGTGACACGCATAACTGAATATCTAACAGTCACGCGCTTAGCGTCAAAGTACTGCTTTTTTGACGGATAGTTTCTTTTGAGGTTCACCTCTATGTCCTCACATACCTGCTGTCTGCCAAATTAATCGTCGGGGCGAAAGCCACGTCAAGGCCCCCTACCAGTCATTAAAAAGGTGGTCATGAACTAATGTCACCCATGAGATTGAAAAATATTTTTACATTCGGGCAGCATTGGGAACTATTTCGAATCAAGAAAGCATTCGTTACTCAGCGAAAAGCACACTGTCTCCATGTCTACTCAGCGTAAAAAGACCTACGAAAAAAAGCAAATTATTATCACTTCCGATAAAGTAAAAGACGGATTGAATTTGACTCGCTTGCTGGAGACGCAACCGTTTCGGTATGCGAAGACATATCCAGGCATTCCGCATTGGTATACGCTTCGAAAACATTGGGATTTAGATGAATTTCATAGTAGTGTGATTATTCTGCGAGAGCTGGCAGAGGAGGAGGTCTTCTACTACAAGAAGTATCTAGTCTTTGGAGCAAATGGCGAGAAATACTGGACGATGGGGGCTCCAGTAGAACAAACGGAATTGATTAATCGAACCACGAAAGAGTATCGATCTCCTTTCAATTTTTACAGTCCAACATATGATCATCAATTTGCACGGCCATTTATTGAGCAGGAAGATGATGGGTTTTTAGAGTTTCTGCCCACGGATCTTGATGGAAAACGAATTCTAGATGTTGGATGCGGGACAGGGTGGTTGCTGGATCATTTTGAAATAGATCCAAGTCTGTACACAGGTATTGATCCTTCATGGGGAATGCTGATGCGATTGATTGCTAAGCATCCTCAATTTGTAGATTCCTTGATATGCTGTTCGATTCGGGATTTTTGGCCTTGGAGGAATAAGTTCGATTTTGTGTTTCTCGGACGGCAGGGAGGAAACTATATTGACAAAAATTCGCTCTTAAAATTAAGGTTGATCACAACAGAAGATGCAGAGATGTATGGTACTTGTACCGATAAGCCGTTTCAGTCAGATACGTTCACGGAGATTATGTCATCGGATCAGGTATTGTTCTCTAAAGCAATAATATCCGTGGGGAGACATCAGAAACTAATTGCTGGGAAGATCTCAGATTTTACTTCACCGGGTGATGATTAAGGGATTTGTATGTGATGTTATCCATCGTATGTATACAGTGATTTGCTATAAGGTTTAAGGACAGGAGCCCCGTAGTAATGGCATAACAGCAGGCATTGATTAGGAGAATCAGGGGATGCAAAGCAAGTTTCAGTGTATGTCCTGCAGACATGCGGATCATGCAGATTGCAACGCATTTGCAAAAATGTTGGCCTTCGGGATTGGGGCATGTGGAGAAGCGTTCTCATTAGAGAGGTCTTCGGCCGTGAAATCGAAACAAAGGTTTCGCGACATAGGAAGCAAGCCTCCTTTCATTCAATATCGCAGTGAAGTTCATGCATGAGAAACATATACCCTTGCTGGCAAAGATTTCGCCGATGTTCACAGGACGGACCGAGGATGTTGCGGTAGAGGCTCTCGGGCACATCCTTAATGGTTCAGAGTCGGCACGGGGCGCGCTTTCCGAAGTCTTGCGAACCAGCGGCGCAGAAGTGGGGAAGATCGCGGATGTGGAAACTCAGGTCACCATAGAGGACGACGCACGTCCAGACCTCGCGGCCTACAATAAAGACGGCTCTAGATGCGTCTTGATTGAAGCGAAGTTCTGGGCTGGATTGACCAAAAACCAGCCCCTCACCTACCTTCGGCACCTCCTCCGAGAGCCGAAAACATCCGCTTTACTTTTCGTCGCACCTCATGCCCGCCAAGAGTCCGTTTGGGCGGAACTAAAGCAGCGCATTGCAAAATCGGACTTTGGTATCTCGTTCAAGGGTGAGGGAAACCACAAGGCACTTGTCAGTAATCCTGCGGGGGGAGAAAGCTGGATAATCTTGACCAGCTGGACGAGTCTCCTTGATGGCATGGCAACCAAAGTTTCTGACGCTGGAGACATGCAAACCAAGGCTGATATAGAACAGTTGCGTGGACTTGCTGCCCAAGAGGACACTACCGCGTTCATGCCCCTCAAAGCGAAGGAATTAGGACCAGATATTCCGCGCAGGCTGATGGGGCTACAGACTCTTGTTGACCATGCGACGGAACGATTGGTTGCGAGCGGCATCGCTGATCAAAAAGGTCTCACCGGGTCGTATAAGGCAGCGAGATACATAAAATACATAAGGCTTGCAGGGGCCCAGGTGGGATTTGGAATTGAGTACGACAAATGGGCTAAGCTTCGAGATACTCCCTTGTGGCTGACATTCTACGAGGGTAAGAATTTTAAGCCGCTCAATGAAATCTGGGAAAACCTAGATTCTTTCCGCAGATGCGATCCACCAGAGTTTTTCAAAGTGGGCGGGGAAATTGTGATGCCTATTGAGCTGCCGCTTGGAGTCGAGTATGACACCGTGCTTGATGCAGTCGTCAAACGCATAGAATACATCGCTTGCAAGATCGACCCCAAATAATCGCGAACGCTTGCCCGATTCTCTTGGTGCATGGTCTCACGTTAAACAGTCAACTCGGCCTATAACGTAGCACTCTTCAATCGTATCGGTGGCTCACTTCGTTTGGATTACTCATTGTGCTGCGAAACAGCGCGAAACAATGAGCACAGCAAATTAAACCATTGCAATCTTGGGCCCTCACGATGCAAGCATCTTTGCAAGAATCTCCCCGGTTTGATGACATTCTAATGAAGTGCCATCAACCGGCAACCCCTGACAAGAGCACGAATTTAATTCGTCGTACATAGCTTTTTTGGGACATAACTGCGTCTACATTAGTACTAGGCGCGTTCCTAAACACTGATTCACAATGGGGCATGACATCTGGTTCAATGGTAAGTTCGTCCCTTTCGAGGACGCAAATATCCACATACTTTCACATGTAGTCCATTACGGCTCGAGCGTATTCGAGGGTATCCGCTCCTATCACACGGAAAAGAAGGGGACAGCCATATTCCGTCTCAGTGAGCATATGCGCCGCATGGTGGACTCGGCTACTATTTACCGCATGCAGTTGCCCTATGGTCAGGCGGCGCTTGAACAGGCCGCTATTCAGACTGTCTCCCGGAGTGGTCTAGGTGCTAGCTACATTCGACCAATAGCATTCCGCGGGATGGGCTCCATGGGAGTAAACCCTTTGAATAATCCCGTTGAAACAGCAATTGCGGTCTTTGAATGGGGGCCTTATTTGGGACCTGATGCACTTGAAAACGGCATTGATGTGCATGTGGCTTCGTGGAACCGTTTTGCTCCGAACACGCTACCGTCACTTGCCAAGGCAGGAGGCAACTATATCAATGCAAGCCTAGTCAAAATGGATGCCGTCGTTAATGGCTACACAGAGGGGATCATGTTGACTTCCGACGGCTATCTCGCGGAGGGAAGCGGAGAAAATTTGTTCGTCGTACGGGACGGAACGATTTACACACCATCTACTAACCTTTCAATTCTACCTGGGATTACACGTTCGTCCGTGATCCAATTGGCGAAAGACGCAGGAATTACCGTAGAGGAGGGTCGTATTCCACGTGAGGTACTTTACATTGCGGATGAATTGTTCTTTACAGGCACAGCCGCCGAGATTACCCCAATCCGCTCAGTTGACAAGCACACTATTGGTAACGGAAAGCGGGGACCGGTCACGCACAAGCTGCAGGAGACCTTCTTCGATATCGTGGAACGAGGCAATGATCCGTATGGCTGGCTTACTCCTGTCAACAATTAAGTAGGCCACTATTCCAAGAATTTCCGTGCTGCAGCAAAGCCGTGGCGCACTTACCAGAGCTAGCCGAAAGCGCACTGGGGGATTTAAATCCTGGTACCGGAGTGCACGATCAGTCAAGAAATAACGTACAGGTAATTACCAAGCCATTCTCCTTGACCCTTCCATCAGCAACCCGAACTAACTCAATTCGGATCCTCAGCCAGCCTAGCTTCTGGACCGGACATCTCAAAGGTCCCTTCCGCTGAAAATTCAGAAGCAGAAAATGTCTGATCAATTGCCTGAACACTCCAATAGTAGACTGTCCCTGGTTCCAAATCGTGTAGGGCCCAGGACTTGTTGTGATCAACGTTTCCTCGCCTTGATACGTAGCGCCTCCCCGTAGATAAGTCTGCCAGCGGAGAAACCAAATCCATTTTACCCGGCTCCGTACCAACACGTAAATTATAAGTTAGTCCCGCACTGGGAGTGTTCGTGTCCATCGCACCGTCCCACGAAAGCTCTACCGCAGTACCTCCAAGAACCCTTGCATGCAGTTCGGTTGGGGGGCTTGGCGACTCTAGCCCGAAGAAAAGCGTGTTCTGCATTACCCGGACACGCATCGTTTGATCGCGCGGAGCATGCCCCATTATAAACAAGTCTAAATCCAGGTCATAATCATGGTCAAACCAGAGTGCCGTGCCGTGCACGCCACCGTCGAATTTGTCTGGCACAGACTTAGTGAATTGGGTGCCTCGCATACCATTGTAAATCTGTGTGCTCTCCGAAGAAAGCGGCCCCTCAAAACCTGTGATCACGAAGTCTGGATATCCCGAATTATCCTGATCCCCCCACTCCACATTTCCATCGTAGCGCCCCGGCGTAGGATCATTCGTAAAGCCTCCTTCCAATATATCCTCCTCAACAAAATTTCCAGCTTCATTACGATAAACCGTCACAACGCCTTCGAGAATCATAGGTGTAATTCTTGCCCCACTTTGCACTAGATCCAGATCACCGTCCATATCAAAGTCACCCCACGCCACGGACTGCCATCCACGCGATCTAAAATCGTGCGACGCTTGCATCAACTGTCCTGAACCGACATTGTCGTAGACCAAGGTCAAAAAACCATCATCGGCAGTTACGCCAGCTATCACAAGATCCAAGTCTCCATCCGTATCGTAATCTCCAATATCAAGATCACATTCAGCCAAACCCATCAATGTGTTTGCCGAGACTTCAAAACGACCTATCGACTCACCGGTATTCTCATAATGGACCGATTCTGGCACACCTTGCTGGTTACGCCCGCAAGCAACAAGATCGATATCCCCATCGTTGTCAAAATCTCCCCAACCCAAATCACCAGAGTAGAGTCCCTCCAGTTCATACAAAAGATCGAGGAGCCCTTGCTCCGGGGAGTAGCTGTACACATAAAGTTTGGCGTCATCATTCCCGTCAAGCCCAAGTGTAGCAACATCCAATGTGCCATTTGAGTCAAAATCACCTACAGCAATCGCACTATACCACAGGCCGATCAACTCCTGCCCGACTGTATTCGACTCCGTGAACGCAACTGCATCTACAAACTCGAGCTCTCCAACCGAATTAGGTACCTCCACCTGGGTAATTCCATTGTGATCATAATACCCTGCCAACGGACCTGCAGGGCGCCCCAGAATAGGCCTCGGATCTTCATCCGCATATCCGATCATAATGAGATCCTGGTCACCATCCATATCAAAATCACCCAGCACTGCATCTCCATAGCGGACCCCCACCGGATCCGTAACAAGTAGCTCCTGGAATAAGCTGGCTTCTTGGGCACCTGCTATAGACACACAGAATACCGTAACTATCAAACTGGCAGACAACTTGAACATTACTATAGGCTCTGGCAAAGGTGTATTAGCGTGACTCTCTCTATCTGACCAAGGTTAGATGTTGCACGTGTTGCGTAGCTCCGGCATTCATGCGTACCACATACAGTCCCTGGGCCACCGGCATATTACGTTCATCTGTCCCAGTCCACTGCACCTGATGGTTGCCGGATTCCATAGAATCACTCACCAGACGCCTCACCAGACTACCGAGAACGTTATATATCGAAATCTCGACGGTTGATGGAGCATCCAGCGAGAAGGGAATAGTTACGCGTTCATTGAAAGGGTTGGGGTATCCAACATCCAGCGCGGTCGACCGCGGAACTATCTCCTCAACAGAGGTAAGCTTCCCTCCCCCCGCTGAAACACTGAAGCTTCCTTCTTCCGACCATGAAGAGGCCACAAAACTCTGATCAATCGCCTGTACACTCCAGTAATAGTCACCCGCCGGCAGACTCTTTAATCTCCAAGAAGTTTGGATTCCTGCATTGCCTCGGGTAGGATACAGGCGTCGACCTGTGGATAGATCGCTATACGCGGCCATAGCATTATCCGTACCTGCGGCCGTTCCGATCCGGATGTTGTAGTTCAGTGCAGCTGCCGCGGTTTCTTCGTCCGCTCCTGCCTGCCAATCAAGCGTAACAACCCCGTCATCTTCATGTGCTTCCAGCCCCGTTGGTGCAACAGGAACCTTGTTCACCGCACGTGAATCATTACGATAGAGCCTCGTCAATGGATTGATATTCACACTGCTGCCCGTGACGACAAGATCCAGATCATTGTCTCCGTCGTAATCCCCCCAAACAGCATTGGATGCGGCGACACCCGGCACAGCAATGCGGGGCACCAAGTTCCCATCTTCATTGCGGTACAGTCGACCGGAGCGTCCACTGCGCACATCAGTGCTACCAATCACCAAGAGGTCCAAACTACCATCACTGTCGTAATCTCCCCAGGCCACATCACCGTGCAAGACCGCAGGTATTTCTATTCCCGTATTGCTTAGCTGTCCGCTTTGATTGCGCCAGACCTGCACGACTGATTCGAAGTATTTCGTCCTGTGATAGCGTGCTCCGCTTAATGCTAGGTCCAGGTCGCCATCGTTATCGTAATCGCCCCAGTCCATCGCCGAAAATAGTAAACCCGGGATATTCACCATGTCTTCGGTGAAGTTTCCGAGCCCGTCATTGCGATAGATCCTGGTCCTGGAAATTCCGTTTTCTGTTACTCCTGAGAGTGCCAGGTCCAGGTCTCCGTCATTGTCTATATCGGCCCACTCAGCATCTCCCATCGCAAGCGGCTCAAATGGGAGTGGTATCGGTTCGAAAGTGCCGTCGTTATTGCGATACAAAGCCGCAGCGATTTCTTCCTGTGTGCGCAGCCCCGTTATGAAAAGATCTTCATCTCCATCCCCGTCTATGTCCGCAGTACTAACACTGCCCCCGTAAATACCGAGAAGCTCCGTTGAGACAGGTTCAAAGGAACCAGAGGCATTGCCGCGATATACATTCGTAGCACCTACTAATGGTCGCGTTTCGAAATTTGCGCCATTATGAATCCGTCCAGACACTACGACATCCGCATAGCCGTCTAGATCAAAGTCGGCCACTGATATTGAACTCTGCCAGAGTCCCTGGCCAAGCGCTTGCTCAGAAAAAACCAGTCCTTCACTCCCATCTGAAAAATTGTAACTCTCCTGTGTAAGAGCTACATACGCTCGTGGCACAAATGGGGGCAGGTTTGCAGAATTTCCTGTTGCCAGCAGATCAAGCATCCCGTCCCTGTTGAAGTCAAAGAATACAACCTGACCATGCTCAAGCTCATTCAGGGAAACCGGTTTTACTGAAGAAAACGTAAACGGCTGGGCCTGCAAGGGCGTTACGAACAATACAAACGCAACGGCTGCAGAGGCAAGTAACCGCAAAGACATGTCCGAAATAGTGGTCTTGAGGAAGTACAAATGGGCTACTGCCGCGCAATCAAGTTTGTACTCTAGGAATGTTTCGAGATCTGATCTACGGCACACTCAACCCCATCGCCACCCTAACACGGTCCCACTCAACAATCATATTGACACCAAGTTCCTGCTCTTCAAAGGATATTGTGAACGCCTCCCGAATTGCGTCCAATTCGGTCACGGGAACTGTAACCCGCAGAACATCTTGCGCCTCATCGTATTGTCCCGTGCCGTTCTGACCCAAACCACTGTTAAGAATAAGCGTCCATTGGGTCCGATCAGGAATACTGAAGAGCGAGTATGTGCCTGCCGGCACCACCTGGGCACCGGCGCGAACATCTGCTGTGAAGGTGATCTCAGTAGCTTCGTTTGCTGCGGTACGCCAAAGCTCTCCGTACGGAACCAAATCCCCGAATATCTCACGCCCCCGCCTGCGTGGTGAGCTGTAATGCACTTTTACATAAGCATCTCCAACTTGTGAACGTGCCAACTGCAACGGACTCAGACGAGGCTCCTCCTCCGGAATATGAGCTACGTTCCAATCATCTTCATAGAGTGTCTCATCAATCGCCGGAATAATCTTGAGCGCATTCTTGTAATAAATCTTTCGTAACACTTCATCAGGTAAGTCCAGACCGTACATCGTCCACCAAGCATGGCGCTGCCTGTAGTAGGGAAAGAATTCATCCGCCGTTTCAAAAATGCGGAAATAGACATGATATTCTGATGGTTCCCAGGAATCTTTGCCCATAAGTACACGATCCTGGTAGTCGATTAGCCACTGCCGGGCAGTGTGAGGTTGTCGACCAAGCTCTGCCACAACAGCCCCAAGCTCCGTGTATACATTGGGGTACACATCAAGACTATCACCCATCCTCTTTAGGTTGTTACCAAACCAGCCGAGGTGCGCATTGAAGAAAGTGGTCTCTGGATGCTTCCTGAACACGTTCCATTGTTCCTCAATCATTAGATCCCAAGTCGGATCCCCGTCTTGCTTTCTTCCCGGACGCTCCTTGAGCTCAAACCAACGTTCATTGTACTTGTCATGCGGAAACCAGAATGGCTCCGGATCCGCTGTATGAATCAAAACAGGGATACCCAGTTCACCGCATTTGGCCCAGATCGGATCGAACCTCGGGTCATCAGTGGGCAACCGGGTACCGTCTGCATCAACCACTGTCATTCCCAGGTTTTTGAATATTTTGAGTCCTGCGGCACCGTTTTGGACGTCCAACTCAAGCTGTCTAACGGCGGCCTCGCTAAATCCGGGTTCACCTGCCCGAGAAAAATCAACATTTGCATAATGCACAAATCTGCCCGGAGCATGCGCTTCTGTGTTCTGGATTTTTTGCAGGAGCTCCTCTCCACTTCCTCCACTGAGATTGACCATGGTCACCAGATTCATGGCATCCATCTCAGCAACCATTGCTTTGATTTCATCCGCCGAAGCAGTACCAATCCTCCACTGATGTGCATGAGCATCTACAAAACCGTATTTGGCACGTGTCACGGGGTTCTTTTCAACCACGAGCGTCGAAACAGGCGAGTAGTCTTCCCATTGAAGTGTTTGTCCGTTGGCCTGCAAGGCGGGAACTACGAATAACGCGGCGATAAAAAAACGGTAATTCATTTATTCATTCCAATGTTTATGAGGCTGACCCCGGAACAGTGTATGCTAATATACGCAAGTATATTCGCTTGATAATATTCGACGCTGCTGCAAATCAACCAATGCCCAACTCATTTTCTCAGCGCAAATTCGAATTGCAGGCCCCCTTTAAACCATTCGGTGATCAGCCGGCGGCCATTGAGACCTTGACTGAGGGGTTGCTCAATGGAATGGAGCACCAAACGCTGCTTGGCGTAACGGGATCCGGTAAAACTTTTACCATCAGCAATGTAATTCAGAACGCTGACAAGCCAACGCTTGTCATGAGTCATAATAAAACCTTGGCTGCACAGCTCTACGCAGAATTCCGGCAGTTTTTTCCGAAAAACGCTGTTGAATTCTTTATCTCCTACTACGACTACTATCAGCCGGAAGCCTATATCGTCCAAAGTGACACTTACATTGAAAAGGATTTGTCGATCAATGAGCGCATTGACAGACTTCGACTGAGAGCTACCAGTGCTTTGGTATCCGGCCGCTCCGATGTTATTGTGGTTGCCAGCGTGTCCTGTATATATGGTCTTGGTTCGCCCGAAGAGTATAAGTCTCAAATCGTACAGCTTTCGCCTGGGCAGTTGATGAAGCGAGGTGACCTGCTGCTACAGCTTATCAATATCTTTTACCAACGCAATGATACGGAGCTGCAGCCCGGGACCTTTAGAGTGCGGGGGGATATCGTGGATGTTTATCCGTCCTACATGGAGGATCGCGCCTACCGTATAACTTTCTGGGGAGACGAGATAGAACTCATAACCTCCATTGATCCTCTTACGGGAGTTACGCTGAACAAAGAGGATATTGCACTGACGATCTATCCGGCTCGGATTTTTGTGACCCCCCAGGAGAAAATTGATCAGGCAATAACTACTATTGAGGAAGAGCTCAACTGGCGTTTGGCTGTGCTGCGGCAGCAAGAGAAGATGTTGGAAGCGCAGCGTCTAGAGCAACGTACGCGATTCGATCTTGAAATGATTCGTGAGCTTGGTTATTGTTCAGGGATTGAGAATTACAGCCGTCACATGACCGGGTTACCTGAGGGGCAGCGTCCTTACTGTCTCTTGGACTATTTTCCAGATGATTTTCTTCTGATCGTTGACGAGAGTCATGCAACCATTCCCCAGGTGCGTGCAATGTACAACGGGGATCGCGCACGCAAACTTGCACTTGTAGAGCACGGCTTTCGACTGCCTTCCGCACTTGATAATCGTCCGATGACTTTCGAGGAGTATGAGAAACGTCAGCGACACACGATCTACATGAGTGCAACCCCTAGCGAATATGAATTGGAAAAATCAGGTGGAGAATTTGCCGAACAGGTCATTCGCCCCACCGGAATCCCCGATCCTCCTGTACTGGTGAGACCAAGCAAGAATCAGATCGACGATTTGCTTGAAGAAATTCGTATGGTGAATCAGCGCAGTGAGCGAACTCTGGTCACGACACTGACAAAGCGTATGGCTGAAGACTTGACGGACTATCTGGATTCGTTTGGCATTCGTACGCGTTATCTGCATTCAGATATAGATGCCTTAACGAGAGTCGAACTGCTGCGTGACCTTCGACTCGGGACTTATGATGTCCTTGTCGGCGTTAATTTGCTGCGCGAAGGGCTTGATCTGCCGGAGGTATCTCTAGTTGCTATCATAGACGCAGATAAGGAGGGTTTCTTACGGAGCGACCGTGCATTGATTCAGACCGCAGGCCGTGCTGCGAGAAATGTAAACAGCAAGATTATCCTGTATGCCGATAAAGTAACCGGCAGCATGCAGCGAATGCTTGACGAATCCACACGTCGAAGAACCAAACAACTGGCCTATAACAAAAAACATGGCATCACCCCACAAACGGTGCACAAAGATCGCAGTGAGGTGCTGCGCGGCACAGTAGTGGCAGAAGAGCGCGAACCGGAAGGGCAAACCCCTGCGATGCAACCTATAGAAATTCCCGGCATGCCCGAACAGTTGGATGATCCATTGCTTAAACTGCTTGACGATAGAGAGAAACGTCAATTGATTGAACAGACGAAAACTGAAATGCTTGAAGCTGCAGAGAATATGGAATTTGAAAAAGCTGCCATGCTCCGAGATACAATCACACGCATCGAAGACCTGTTGGCAAACGGAACCAAGGCGTAACAAATCAATTGAACGGGGCGCTCGGATATGACAGCATCTTTAGCAGCATAAACAACATGAAAAAGGATATCCACCCGGATTATCGACCCATCACGGTACGTCTGGCAGACGGTACGGAGTTTGAGACGCGATCAACCATGCCAGTTGATCGATATGTTTCGGAGGTTGACAGTACCAATCATCCGTTTTACACTGGACGCAGACAGTACGTAGACACAGCAGGGCGTGTTGAGAAATTCCGTCGTAGGTACAGCAAAACATACACTACCAAGTAGCCTTGGTCTCATCTGCTGGATGGGTTTTTAGGGCGAACCAAATCGTAGCGCGGTTCGCCTTTTCTGTATTCCGAAGCAATGGACGCAGTCAAAATAATAACGCATAAGCGCGACGGCGGCGAGCTTGCGGACCAGGATATCCAGTACCTCATTGACGGGTACACTGCTGGGCGTGTGCCTGACTACCAGATGTCTGCGTTTCTGATGGCTTCCCAGTTGCGTGGGCTGAGTTTGAGGGAGACTATCGTCCTAACCGAGTGCATGCTTAACTCGGGAAGGATTCTGGATTTCACCACGGTATCCAGTCTTGTAATTGATAAGCACTCCACCGGGGGAGTCGGTGATAAAGTTTCGCTTGTACTCGCTCCGATGGCCCGTGCCTGTGGCATTTGTGTGCCCATGATGGCAGGGCGTGGCCTAGGTCACACAGGTGGAACACTGGATAAACTGGATTCCATTCCCGGTTTCCGTACAAAACTGGAGCTACTGGAAGTCTACAACCAGGTGCGTGAAACGGGAATTGCCATTATCGGCCCGACTAAGGAAATTGCACCTGCCGATCGCCTACTGTATGCGTTACGCGACGTAACGGCAAGCGTGGATTTTATCCCGTTCATTACGGCTTCCATTTTGAGTAAAAAGTTGGCGGAAGGCTTGGACGGATTAGTATTGGATGTAAAACTCGGACGCGGCGCCTTCATGAAAACCCCTGAGTCCGCACGAGAACTCGCGGAAAGCCTGGTACATGTTGGGGAGCATCTGGGGATGAACACCATTGCCTGGGTCACCAATATGGATGTTCCGCTGGGGCGAGCTGTCGGGAACTGGCTTGAAGTCGAAGAATCCATCCTATGCCTGCAGGGCGACGGTCCTGAAGATGTAATGGAAGTGTGCCTGTCACTATGCAGCGAAATGATCGTACTCGCCGGCCTGACCGATACCCTTGCGGACGCTCGGGAACGTGCACAAGCCACCATTGATTCAGGGCAGGCACTTGATGTTTTTGCCAAACTCGTGGATAGACAGGGTGGGGATTCCTCGGTTATTTATGATACTACCCTTCGTCTGCGCAGTATAGAACCTACAGTAGTTACCGTCCCGCTGGATATCAGTGGGTATGTTAGCGATATAGATGCTCTGAAGATTGCCCATGCCTCTAATGAGATGGGAACCGGTAGGCTGGTTATGACAGATTCAGTAGACCCTGAGGCAGGCATTGTACTGCATCTTCGCCCCGGAGACAGGGTGCAACCTGGCGCTCCTTTGGCGAGCTTCTATACACGCAAGGAGGATCAGACTGACCGGTTTGCACGGAATATTGCGGATGCATATGCATTCTCAGACATTCCAGTCAATAAACCGGACGTTCTTATAGATCGACTCACCGTGGATGGATGGAATTCCGCCGCATAATGCATCTTTTGGAATCTTTTTCTCGTTTACTCTATAGAGTTGAAATAGCTATTTTAAGACTCAACTAATATCTATCAGTAATATGTCCCTCTGGACCCGTTTTAAGCGTGCTGTTCGCTCAATTTTTGGAGGAGCAATCTCCTCAATGGAGAATCCTAAGCTCATTCTAGAGCAGAATATTCGGGAGCTGAATGATCAGGTTCCGAAAATGAATGAAAACATTGCGACCGTGAAGGCCAATGTGATTTTGCTCCAAAAGGATGTCAAGCGCCTTCAGGGGGAAGTTCAGGTTTTGCGATCAAAGATCAAATCGGCTATTCAGGGCGGTCGGGACGACTTGGCACAGCAGCACGCAATTCGATTTGAAACAGCCCAGGCTAACTTGGCGAAATGCGAAGAACAATTCGCTGGTGCAAAAATGGCCTATGAGAAGGCACAACAGGTCAAGAAGGCCTTCATGCGTGAACGCCAGCGCAAGATTGATCAAGCTCAGGAAGCCATGCGCGCCCACGAGCGCGCCAAATGGCAAGCCAGTGTAGCTGACGCCTTAGAGCAATTTGAAGTTGGTGGTGTTGATCAGACACACGACGAAATGATTCAGCGTCTGGATCAGGAGACGGCCCGTAATGAAGCTCGTATTGAAGTAGCACTAGATTCGGTAGATGTTCAGTCTATGCGTCTAGATGAAGCGGCTGAAAACCTGCGGGCTTCCGAATTGGTGGAGCAGATGAAACTTGAAATGGGACTTGTCGAACCATCTGAACCAGAAGAAAGTGAACGTATCTCTCTTGAAGACCTAGAGCCGGAGGACAAAACTCTGGGCCGTTCACGTACTCGCGAATTGTGATCTATGCCTGAAAAAGAGCGTGAACGTCTTAAAAAGCAGTACATAAAGGAGTTGCGCAGGCGCAAAGAGATTTTGCAGACGGTCAGAACCGCTCGCAATAAGCAGGCTTCTGACCGGGCGTTGCTGAACATGGTTGAAGCACTGGAGGATACCGGTGGTACCGTGGATGAATTCACTGATCGCCTTGATGCCGAAACGGCATTGGCCGAAGCCCGCCTGGAGATAGCCCTTGAGAACCAGCCCGAGATGGCTCTTGAAAACCAGCCCCCGAAGAGCGAAGAGCCTTCAACTGTTCCAAAACCCTCCAATCAACCCTCCGCCCCCGTAACCAAAACAATTGGTTCTGCTCTGGGGGGCACACGCTCCGACGAGGACGCATGAGGGAAGAAGAGATCAATTATACTCGGGAGGTGTTCCTGCACCCATGGAATCTCACATTCCTGACAGCCGGAACGGCGACTGCGTTGGGATTTGGATTTATGGGAAGCATGCTCCCCATTGGTACTGGATTGAGCAATATTCTCTTCCAGTCCCTACTGACGCTCACCATTGCGTGTGAATTGCTGCTTTTGGGCTACATCCCCCGCCAGAAACGCTTTCGCGATATTATCCGGGCGAAATACGCCAAGATTCGGGCTAAACCGCCCACCGAGGAGGAGATGTATCGACAGCTTAGCCGGCCCAATCAACGTAGATACATTCGCCTGAGAAACCTGGAAAAAGAGCTACGGGCTGGCTATCGTAAGTTCAGTTTTGCATCGCAAGGTTTACTGGAAAGCCATTCCGATAAGGTCAATGGACTCATGCGATCCTGCCTTAAGCTCATGTTTCAGCAAGAGCGCTATATCAGTGTCGGACAACGAAAGCAGCACGAGCAGGAGATCGCTACAGCTATCGCTGCGCTTGAAGCAGACTTGACACATGCCTCTGAGCCGATCCGTAATATCAAGAGCAAGAGACTGAAAATCCTGGAACACCGTCTCGAGCGATTCAAGCAGAGCAAGGAGCAATTGGAGATGATCGAAGCTCAGGTTGCCACGATTGAAGATGTTATCAAGTACATTCACGAACAATCCCTCACCCTGAAAAATCCAGAAGAGATTACGTATCAACTTGATCTTCTTCTGAGCGAGGTTGAAGAAACAGAGGCCTCAATCTCTCAAATGGAATCAGTGTTCGGATACGAGGATAACGAAGACGAAAGGGATACACCGGTATTGCGATCAAGATCCCGCTTTTGATCGCCTGCTTCGTGCATGGTACTTACCGTAATAATCACCACACTTTTTCTCAGCGCGTTTTTTTCCGGTACAGAAATCGCGTTTGTCGCCGCAAATCGCCTGCGTGTCGAAATGCGTGCACGCCGGCGCGGCATCCTCGGGCGTCTGGTGATCACCTTCTTTGAATCCCCCGCAAAATTGCTGACCACGACTCTGGTCGGTAATAATATTGCACTGGTTGTCTTTTCCACCGGACTGGCACTCATCCTGGCCGAGCCTCTGTCCCAGTACATCACCACCGAAACAACACAGGTGATTGTTCAGACATTGATCGCTGCGACCATTGTCTTGCTCATTGGCGAAATACTGCCCAAGACGCTCATGCGAGAAACTGCGAACAGAGCCGTGTTTTTCCTCATAATCCCGCTGGCCGTAACATATGTACTGCTACTGCCCTTAATTCTGCTGGTAGGCTGGACTTCAAAACTTCTTCTCAAGGGGTTTGGTGACGGACCGAATCACTTTGCTCAATTTTCCCGTCGCACGTTTGAGCAAATGATTGAAGAAAATGTTGAGCGTGGATCCCTGGAACTGGATGCTGAGGAAACAGAAATGCTGACAAATGTATTTGGCCTGCACGCTAAACGTGTTAAAGTATGCATGACTCCAAGGACCGAGATCGTAGCGATTTCCGAGGATACTTCTCTCGAAGATTTTCGGAAGCTGTGCGTTGAAAGTGGTTACTCAAAGGTGCCTGTCTATCAGGATAATATTGACACTATTGTAGGTATTGCGTTTGCATACGATCTCTTCGATACCCCACAAACGTTGCAGGAGGTTGTGCGACCACCCCGGTTTGTTCCAGAGTCAAAGCCTGCAAAAGAGCTCTTGCGGGAACTCAGGGTCAGCCGTCGTTCGATTGTCATTGTTATTGATGAATATGGTGGAACGGCTGGTCTCATCACGCGCGAGGACCTCCTGGAAGAGCTCTTCGGTGATATTCAGGATGAGTTTGATACAGAGGATGTAATGATGATCGAAGTTGCCCCACGTAACTACCTGTTCAGTGGAAGAGCGGAGATTGACGAAGTGAACGAGCGGTTCAATTTAAATCTACCTACGGGCGACTACGAAACTATTGCTGGATATATCCTTGATCAAACCGGGGCGATTCCCTCCGAGAATGACCGCCTCACGCTGGGAAAATTCCGGGTTGAAGTCCGCAAGGCCTCCCGAAACCGGATTGACCTCGTTCGATTTACGATCGCCGAGTAGCCACCTGTCTTTGAACGAGGAAGAGCTGAAGGTTTAACGTTCTGAACTGCAGAATCTGGGCCTCACTGCACGACCAAGTTAAGAAGCGCTAGAAGAATCTCTCTAGTTTTTCAAGTATCGCCTACTTCCTCATTGTCTGGTGACTAGGTATTGCGCACCGCGAAAATGAAATGCCACTATTGATGGGAACTTGAAATTTGGTAAACATATTTGGGTTTGACCGAGACGCTTCTCCGCTGATTCATGAAGGGAGTAATCAGGCCCTGGAAGGTTTTTCCAGCGCCTGATTCCATGTGCCTCCAAAGGTGCTCTATTATGTGGTGAAGAGGATGCACTAAGGCTCCGTGGAATTTATCGCTGATGTGGTGGTTGCCATTTGCGGAAAGTAATGAAACTCTAGGGTGGGATGCTGCGCCACAGATGCGGCTAACAGCTCCTGGTTCGCAATTGATTGCAGTAGCGACTTGTAGATTCAACCTCCAGGCCCATTAAAGCTCCAATGAGTTTTGTACTTAATCCGTAAGGTAGTGACGGTAGATCAAGTACAGAGTGGAGAAAGCTCAACTTGCAAGGTGAGCTCTCCGAACGAAGTGAGCCACCAATACGAATGACGTGAGCCATCACTACGAACGGAATAGGCAGCTCACTTGGTTAGAATCCGCCTGCGAGGCAATCTGACTTCTGCCTCCCACGCAGATCTTCAGCAACACTCCAATAGCATACAGCGACAACCAAGGCGTGGGTTATTGCCGATATTGCTAGATTCTGAAAACGGCCATCAAATAAAAATACCCTCCCTGGGAGTGCTTGAAGTGTCGAAAAAAGGCCTGACCAGCGTCATTTTATGTGGTCCGTGAAAATAGCCGTCAAATAAAGAAAAGCTTCTTTGAGTGCTGGAAATGGCGATTGAAGGCCTGATTGATGCCATTATTGCCAATTTCTGGAAATGGCCATCAAAATACCTAGCTGACGGTGCTGAAATAGGGAACTAGGGCCTGCTCTGTGTCATTTTTTGGTGGCTTTTGAAAATAACCATCAAATAAAGAAACGCCTCTTGGAGTGCCTAGATTAGGGGTTCAAGGCCTGTTTTGTGTCAATTATGGCAGCTCGTGAAAATAACCGTCAAATAGAAAATTCCTCTTGGAGTACCCGGAATAGGATACAAGGCCTAATTAGCGTCACTTTAATTGACTCGTGAAAATAGCCATCAAATAAAACTTGATATCATCTATGAACAATTGAGTAGGCGGGTTAGGTTCGGTGATACCCGTAGAGATGAAGGCCATGCTAACTCATGTTAATCGTAATCACGACGCGCGAATTGCTAGGTTATACTCATCACCTCCCTAAAGCTTAAATGGCAATGTACTCCCATCGCTCTCAAAGCTTCCATTGTACGCATTGCCAGTCCGTTGGAATAGGACGCTACCCGAAGGATGAGGACATTCCAAGCGGCTACCCCATTCACTCGCTACACGACAACCCCCATCTCTGCAAAAACAGGTCCTGTGCGCGCTCAGATTCCTCGCCCGTCTCGTTGTCTAGAACAGTCAAAGTTAGCGTGTATAGCCCTGTTTTCTGGTCACTAACATCGAGTATCTGGTACAGAGATTCCTCCGGCTCTGCACTGTTGCCCTTGTAGGCTACGGATACTCCCTCCCTGCCCCTTTTCCATCTGTGCAAGCCCCGAACCCTATAATCAGCATTCTTGGGCTCCAGTGTGATTTCTACATCGTAATCCGTTCTCCCCCGAGCATTCAGAGCTAACCCATAGACCTCAAAGTATAGATAGATCGGCCATTCGGTTGAGTATACATTCCGTGCCGCAGGCAATATTGAGAAGCCTTTACGGATAATTTCATTGGCGCTCGTGGGAATATCACTTTCCGTCTGTTCAACCGAATAAGCAAGCATAACGTCACTTATCCTTAGACCAGACTGATCATAACCCGGCACTTTAATCTTCCGACTCCGAAACTCCGTAGTCTGTCCGTCAGCTTTCTGAACGACCATGAGGTTGTGTGCATCTGACGACACCTGCATTTGGTGCGTATCAACCCATAGATACCAATCGGGAAATGCCTTCACCTGATTGGTTGAATAATCGAAGTGGCGGGTACGCTCAACTAAGGTATCTCCCTGATCATTGATGAGAAATGTGCTGATATTCGCACTTTCCACTGTCATTCCGTCCGAGCGTCTGTATATGGGATCCAAGTGGACTCCATAATTGACAAACAGATCCGTTTGCTGCCCATCTCCCTTAAATGAATCGTAGTTCTGGGTACGCTCAATTAAGGTATCTCCCTGATCATTGATGGGTATCCAACCGACTCCATAATTAACTAACAAATCCGTTTGCCGCCCATCTCCTTTAAATGAGTAGACCAAAAAAGACGTCTCAACCTTGTGACTGAAAGTATTTTCTTCCTCATGCCTAATCCATGCTGACATGAGAGAGAATGGTTGTATCGGAGGGTCTCGTCGTATCTGGGACTGGACAAAGGATCCCAATTTTCGCGGTTTTCCGTGTATTCCTATCATCACGAGAGGATCAGGTCGTAAATGGACCTGGACCTCGTGATCCGCGTCGCTATTTTCGCAAGACTCAATAATTCTATCTCTCCAAATTTCATACGATGAACCATTTATTTTGGCCCGCATCGGGAAAGCTCCGTCCGCAAATACCTGAAAGCCAAAGCTATCGCTCGTGGCGCTCAGGATTTCGGCTACATTGAACAGACTTTCATGTAGATTTCCAGTGTCAACAATCTTCCCGTTCACGCTCAGCCCACTATTATCACCTGAAAAGAGTATTTGTGCTGAAACATCAGCCGTCGCATATAAGGCGAATAGCGCCGAGATTATAGCGTGCGTAAATGTCGCACATGTTCTCATGGATATACGATAGCCTGATTGCAGAAGAAGTGTACTTGCAGATTCGGATCCACATGGGCTGATGCCAAAATCGCCTGAGAGTGAACCCAGCCTCACAACCGCGGACTTGTCCCACAAACTGGGGCTGATCCGCTGGCGAACTAGACCGTTCATTAAATTTCGGTACGTCTCCGTCCTGACCTTGTTTCACGAGCTTCATCCGTCAGAGACTCATCTTGATGCACAACGATCCGTTGCAGATCGTTAGGATAATAGAAAGACAAGAGGTCGGCTACTACCGGGTGATGGAAGGTTTTGAGGCGGACAATTCCACGCAAGAACCCGCAATCATACGGTATGACCCTCTAAGACCAAGAATATACGAAGACCAGACAGTTAGCCGTCGAAACCGTAAATCGTTTCTCTATAAGCTGAATTGTACATTCAGATGTAAGTCGCAACGAGCATAGTCCCCTCGTAAACTCTTCCTAGTCTTGTAGAATCCTGCTTCACCGAGAATTCTATTCTTAATTGCCGGCGTTATAGCCGACGACTGAGTTGTTCACTCATGGTTCTTGCGAAATCAGCATAACGACCTTCTTGAATTGCCAATCGCGCGCCACGCATTAACCATGCATACAAAGCTAGATTCTGCATTGCAGAGATTTGCAGCCCCAGAATCTCATTGCACTGGAACAGATGGCGCACATAGGCGCGTGTGTAGGTCTGACTTGCATAAGAATCCAGCCCGGGGTCCAATTCAGTATAATCGCTGGCCCACTTGCGGTTGCGAATATTTACAACGCCATGCGTCGTAAACAGCATACCATTGCGTCCATTACGTGTGGGCATCACACAGTCAAACATATCTACACCACGACCAATAGCTGCCAATAGGTTTGCCGGCGTTCCTACCCCCATCAGATAACGAGGTTTATTGGGCGGTAGCAGTTCACAGGTAACGCTGACCATTTCGTAGAGCGATTCTGCTTCTTCCCCGACCGAAAGACCGCCAATTGCATAACCAGGAAAATCCATAGCCATCAGCTCCTCCGCGGACTCCTGCCGCAGATCCGTGAAGGTGCTTCCCTGTACTATTGCAAAGAGTAGCTGTGTGTGCCCGTACAGTGAGCGGGTTGCCTCATATTGCTCCATGCTTCGCTGAGCCCAGTCAGCCGTCCGCCGGTTGGCTTCCCTTGCTCTTGACCGGCTGACTCCTGCAGGCGGACATTCGTCCAGCACCATCATTATGTCAGACCCAAGTATGCGCTGAAAATCTATCACACTTTCCGGCGTAAACAAATGTCTGGATCCGTCAATGTGACTCTGAAACATCGCACCTTCGTCGGTTATCTTGCAGCGACTTGCCAGAGAATAAACCTGATATCCCCCCGAATCGGTAAGAATCGGACGGTCCCAGGCCATGAATTTGTGCAATCCACCCGCTCGCTTCAGACACTCAGCACCGGGCCGTAAATAGAGGTGGTAGGTATTTCCGAGAATAATTTGTGCATCCAAGTCCTGTTTCAACTCACGCGGAGACAAGCCTTTTACGGTTCCAGCCGTGCCCACCGGCATAAATACCGGCGTTTGTATCTCACCACGTCCAGTCACCAGTCTGCCCGCCCGTGCACCCTCGGATTCATGTGAGATTTCAAACGACATTAGGGGCTGTGACCTCAACAGAATCAGGCTTATTCAAGGCAACGAGCAAGCCCGAGTGTGCATCAGAATCAATACCGATTGCAATGCAGCCCGATCCATAAAAAATCAATAATACATCGGGCGGAACATGCGTCATGAAGTGCTCTACGTTTCCCCGCCGCCGCCACTGGCGATAGTAATGCAGCGCAGGCACGATCCGAAGGCCTGTCAAGCTCGCAAGGTCTATCTCAAATGATCGTTTGCCCTGACGAACACGAAACAAATGTTCTGTAACACCAACACTGATTCGTGGACAATAACCCAGAAATCCACCAATAAGAATCAGGCTGCCAGCAGCTATCTGCAGAGACCAATACCACATGGCTATTACGGGGTTGGTAGTAATCTCTGCTGCCAGTAAACTCCAGGTTATGAACTGCACTATGACCGCTACTACGATGATGCCTGATATCGCAATGATATACCAGGCCTCAGCCTGTCGCCGGTTGTCAACCCTGTGAAAGAAAAAACGACCCAGCAGCGAACGGCTGGGGCACCAGCGTGCTCGTGCCGTGTAGGTGATATCGTGAGCCACGTTTACTGATCAAGTTGCTGCTGAAGGGAGTCCAGTTTTGCTTGCTGACGAATGAGACGCTCTTCCAGATCTAGGAGCTCCAGCTCCTTTGGTCGTAAATCGGTTTCGTACCCATCAAACAGAAAGAGGCGATACAGAAGGAGTACCGCAAAGCGGTCAACGCTATTTTCGCCAAGTTGCGCGGCAACGAAAAAGAACACCGCATGGAGCGCTTCAAAGGTAAAATCTCTTCGTTGGCCGAAGGGGGAGACCGCCGGCTGCGTTATGAACGGGAGCGTCTCTACAACAA
>CAZCYQ010000026.1:0-46525 GCA_964503085.1 uncultured Rhodothermaceae bacterium
AAGCTGGTGGGAAATATCGTATATTGGGGAAACAAAAAAGGGGGGAAGTTCAGTTCTGAAACGATATTCTATTACTATAGATACCCCAGGTCGAGTGCAGCTATCACGCCAAGGCGGTGACACGATGCAATCAGTGCTTGTTCAGGACTTTGTCGTTGTATCAGTATGCGAACATATCCTGAATTCAGATTGATGGGTGCGGGGAGATCGTATGCTTCTTCACTGAATGATTTTCGTCCAAAAAAAATAATTCACACAAACAGGTGAGTTGGTCCTGTCCATCGCGCGATTAGTCGGTACGCGATACGGAGACAGTGTCAGTCCCTCAGGATGAGCCCCCACGGTTCGTCTCCTCACCAGGTATGGCGAGCGCCAAGATCACGTACAACACTATTGATGCAATTCCTACAAACCCTAGAGCCGAGGTAGCTATAGCAGTTACGAAGAAAAGCAATCGCGTTACCCCCACGGGTATCCCGAAGCGATTCGCCAAACCACGACAGACGCCAAATAACCAGCGTTTCTTGCGTGGTCGAACCAGGTGTCTGGCGGAAACGGTACGTACACGGCGTGTCCGCTTTGTGCGGAGGGCGCTGGTAGTCGCAATGCCCATGAAAAAGATCGCCGCAAAGGGAGTTAAACGGCCTAACGCATCCACGAATCCATTCCCAAGTATACCGATCTCCGAAAGTAGATAGAGGAAAGTTCCGATCAAGAGTGCACCGCCGCCAACAAGGTGCCAGTTAATACTGGATGCTGGGCGAGCTTCTGACTCGAAGAAAATTTCTCCGAGCGCATCACCGGATTGGGTTCTCAGCTCCAGTTCCGATAAGTCGGATTTAGTCGTCACTACTCTTTACTCTTTGGGTATGATTAACATAGCTGCAATATAGCTAAGAACAACTACACCAAACGTGAAAACACTTGCTATCAGAACCCCTATGCGTAGCCATGTAAGGTCCAGGCCATAGCGTCTTGCAAGACCGGACAGAACTCCCCCGACCATTTTACCAGACTGCGAGCGGGTTAGGCGTCCATGGTTATAACTCATCGTAGTTTATAAACAGTTTGATAGGGCCTGCAGCAACGGTTTTGATTGCAAGTATCTTATTTGGACTACGACATACGCAATATTTTAGTTGCAACTGTCGGCTTCTGTGTCTGCAGACCGGATGTTCGCAAGTACATCGATCTTTTCAGGTTAGGCTGTGACATCGGTTGAGTTGCCCACGCTCACTAGGTCGTCCGATACACCGATTGATGTCTGTCGTGCGCGGTAGAATATATGCATAGATGACGATTTGCCAAGGGTTAATGGAAGCGAAACATCTGAGTGAAATATGCAAGCAGGCAACGAGTTATTTCTAAGGTTTAGTGTCCGGCTCTTCAGCATTATCTGGAGGGCGCATAAGTATTGCCAAGACGAGGTAGGCTATTGCAGAGATGGTTCCTGCGGAAAGGATGATGCCTAGGACAAAAATCAGCCGCAGTACAGCAACATCCATACCGATGTGCGGGGCGAGCCCCGAACAAACGCCAGCGATCACTTTGTCGCGCGACTTAGCCGGAAGTCTCCACTTTTCGGTTTGTGATTGTGGTGTGGTGCTGGTCTTCAGGTTCCCGTCTGTACTGTGCGTTTCCTTTTCCTGCGGGGATTCCTTTCGTTTTTCCTGCCGGGATTCCCATTTTTTCTTTGCTGCGTGACGCCTTCGTTTTCGGCGTCTTTTTCGTTTTCGGGGCATCAGGCCGAGTAGCAGAACCAACAGGATCCCGAAAAGCGGGAACACGATAAAAGCCTCCTGAAGCCCACTTCCCGGCAGAAGTCCAATTTGCTGCAGAATATGCAGAAAAGCCACGCCAATCAGGCCTACACCCGCTATGGTCGGCAGGTTAATTGCGCCGCCTGTTTTTGGAGCAGTTTCTTCAAAAAACAATTCCTCGAGGTCAGATTCGGTTAGGCTCCCATACCCAGGCTCTTCTTTGAGATCTGGGAGATCAAACCCCTTTTTTACTTTCGTTCGCATTTATTGCAGGTGGAGCTTAAGCGTCCTTGAGCCAGTAACTACGCAGTTAACGGCTACATCGTGCGGATCAGCCGGTAGATGGTCCAATAAACAGTCGTCAATTACCATGCCAAGCTTAAACGAATCAACATACTCAAACAGTGCGTCGTAAAATCCTCCACCATAACCAATCCGGTGCCCAGAGAGATCAAACCCGAGACCCGGAACAACGACCAGATCAATGTCTTCTGCGGGAATATCTGAACGGCTTGCCGGCTCAGATATATCCCAGCGGTTAGCTACGAAGCTGCGTTCATGATCAAAGATCCCCCAGTGCATACGAGGGCGCTTCGAGTATGGTTCAACGATGGGTAAGAGTACAGTACATCCTCGTGCACGCAGCCAGCTATTGAGCGGGCGGATATCAATTTCACGCGCCTCAATCTTTGGCCAGTACGACATTATGGTTTGTGCCACTAGAAGCTGTGGTAGAGATGTTGCCCTCGCGACAATCCGCCGACATTCAGAGCGGTATTCTTCCTCTGTCAGACTTTGTCGAGCAGTGTGGCAGCGGCTGCGCAGTGTGGACTTATCGGGTACCATCAATCAATTTGTGCAGATCAAGGGAAAATATGTGAAAAACAAGCATATAAGCACGCTTAAATGATCAAGTGCGCGATAAAGTCGTTTACGTGTGCTGTTTCTCGCAGATTTGCTGCACTACCCAGTTTTCAGTGTTAGAAAACGTTCATGTTTGAGAATCTCTCCCAACGCTTAGAAGGGGTTATTAAGGACCTTACCGGCCGAGGCCGTATTACCGAGGCCAATGTTGCGGAGTCCATGCGGGGCATACGTCGTGCTCTTCTGGAAGCGGATGTGAACTACCAGATTGCCCGCACCTTTGCCAACAGCGTCCAAGAGAAGGCACTCGGCGAACGGGTCCTACGCTCCGTAGAACCCGGGCAGATGATCGTCAAGATCGTTTATGACGAGCTTGTCCGGCTTCTGGGCGGAGATGCCGCTGAGATAAACCTAGGAAGCAGTCCTCCGGCAGTTATACTGATTGCAGGTCTCCAGGGATCAGGCAAGACGACATTCAGTGCAAAACTTGCTCTGCACCTCAAATCCAAGGGGCGTGTTCCGATGCTGGCAGCGGCAGATGTATATAGACCGGCAGCTGTAGATCAATTGAACCGACTTGGAGAGGAGGCGGATGTACCCGTTTACAGCGTAACAGCGGACGATGGTACTGTGGTCCAGGACGCTCCACGCGTAGCCCAGGAAGCTGTTGCATATGCCAGAAAGCAGGCACGCGATACCGTGATTATTGATACGGCGGGTCGGATGCATGTGGATGCGCGCATGATGGCTGAAGTGGAAGAAATAAAGCGCCTTGCCCAGCCCAGTGAGATCCTGTTTGTTGTGGACAGTATGACAGGACAGGATGCCGTCAATACAGCGAAGGAATTCAATAATCGCCTCAATTTTGATGGCGTTGTTCTAACTAAGTTGGATGGCGATGCGCGCGGGGGTGCAGCATTGTCCGTACGGTCAGTCGTCAATAAGCCCATAAAATTTGCTTCAACCGGGGAAAAGCTTGATCAGTTACTTCCCTTTTTCCCCGACAGGATGGCACGGCGCATCCTCGGGATGGGCGATGTCGTTACACTCGTTGAAAAGGCGCAGGAGCAATATGATGTGGTCCAGGCCGAGACGCTGCGTCGTAAAATACGGAAAGCGACCTTCGATCTGGAAGACTATTATCAGCAGCTTCAGAAAGTCAGGTCCATGGGGTCGCTGTCGGAGGTCGCAGGGATGCTTCCCGGGATGGGGAAGCAATCAATGAATATGGAAGCGGAGGAGCAGGAAATTATGAAAGTAGAAGCTGCGATTCAGAGTATGACGCCCTGGGAACGTAGACATCCTGACTCAATAGACAGTAGTCGCAGGCGCCGTATTGCGCAGGGGAGTGGCTTGGCGGTCAGGGACATTAATCAACTCCTGCGCCAGTTCAGGCAGTTGCGAAAGCTTATGAAGCGCATGCAGCGTACGATGGGCAAAAAAGGCAAAAAAGTAGACTTATCCGCGTTGCTGCAGTCAGCAATGCGTTAACAATCAATAAACCAGAACCGAGAGCGTGGCAGTTAAAATCAGATTGCGCCGTATGGGGCGCAAGAAAAAACCAATTTGGGCCGTAGTGGCCGCCGACTCGCGTGCACCGCGAGATGGCAAATTTATAGAAGACCTGGGACGATACTATCCTCAGGAGGAGCCTTCACGCGTTGAACTCAGAGAAGATCGCGTAAAGTACTGGCTCGAGGTTGGTGCTCAACCGACCGATACCGTCCGTAATCTGCTTAGTCGCCGGGGAGTGCTTTTAGGATTGCATCTGGAACGCAAGGGAGTTGAATCAGAAGCAATCACCGAAGCCATTGCTGCGCATCGGCAGCACCGGGAGGACAGGTTGGTCGCCACGGCAAAAACAACTCCGGCTGACCGGCGTCAGAAGGCACTTGTGGTTGAGACTGAGGCGGCGGCGAAGAAAGAGGCTGAATTGTTTGAAAAGCGGAAAAAAGCTGCAGCCGAGAAGGCTGCCGCGAAAGAAAAAGCTCGCCAGGAAGACGAAGCCCGGCAAGCTGCTCAAGAGGTCGAAGCAGTAGAAGAGACCTAGTCAGGTGGTACTGACTGTCTGATGGATTCGTCCTCGTGGGAAAACTTGCTGATAGTCGGGCAGATCGCCAAGGCTCACGGGCTTAAGGGTGAGTGTAAGGTTGTACCAGAATCCGATGATCCAAACCGGTTACTGAATCTTAAACGATTATGGATCGGACTAACACCGCAGACGGCGCGTCCGTACGAGGTGGAAAGCGTCCGGTTTCAAACGTCCAAGCGTGGCATAACAGCCCTAATGCGATTTTCAGGAATAAATACGGTGAACGATGTGCAGGCCCTGGGAAAGCTTCCGGTGTTCGCACAACTGGAGGACTTACCGCCCTTGCAGCCGGGAGAGTTTTTCCTGCATGACCTTGTGGGTGCCGAAGTAGTAGCGGATGATGGTTCACCAATTGGAAGGCTAAAAGATATTCTGGATGCGCCAAGCTATGATATATACGTAGTTGAACGTTCCGGAAAACAGGACGCCCTGATTCCAGCTGTGCCGGAGTTTGTAATTACGACGGATGCGAATAGTGGACGTATCGTCATTCGGCCGGTAGATGGTTTACTGGACTGAGGTGAATTGCCATGCGCATTGATATTCTGACAGCATTGCCAGACCATGTCAAGAGAGCAATGGATTTAACTGTTCTTCGTCGGGCGAAAGATAGGATTGCATTGCATGTGCATGATCTGGGAACGTACGCCGGGGGACATCACAAACAGATAGATGATTATCCCTATGGAGGAGGAGCGGGTATGGTACTCAAACCCGAGCCCATCTTCGCCTGTGTTGAAGCACTCGGTGATACACCTGACGAAGTGATCTATTTGAGTCCGGATGGTGAACCCCTAACGCAAGCTTTGGCAAATACTTTATCACTGAAGAGGCATATCGTATTACTTGCCGGGCACTACAAGGGGATAGATCACCGTGTACGTGAAGTGCTGGTGACACGTGAGGTGTCGGTCGGTGATTATGTGCTCAGTGGTGGCGAGTTACCTGCACTTCTGGTAGCTGATGCTGTAGCCCGGTTGGTTCCAGGTGTACTTGGAGACGCCCAATCCGCGCTTGAAGATTCGTTTCAGGATGGATTGCTTGGTGCTCCGACTTATACACGTCCGGCTTCATTTCGTGGACTTGAGGTTCCAGAAGTTCTTTGCAGCGGGAATCACAGCAGCATTGCTGAGTGGCGTGAGGAGGTTCGACAACAGCGTACCCGGGAGCGGCGCCCGGATCTCTGGCAGCAATACGTCGCACGAGAAAAAACGTAAGGGTTACATCCTTAGAACAATGGCTAAAAATCTATTGAAAATTGTGGAAGCCACCCAGTTACGCGAAAGCCCGCTACCGGACTTTGAACCCGGGGATACGATAGCTGTGCACCTGCGTGTGATTGAAGGTGAGAAGGAGCGCATACAGGTTTTTCAGGGCGCGGTAATTTCTATTCGTGGGGGAGGTGCCAACAGGACGTTTACCGTCAGGAAAATTTCCGGTGGTGTAGGGGTTGAGCGCATATTCCCGTTCCATTCTCCGCGGATTGCGCACGTTGAGGTCAAGCGCCGTGGAAAGGTGCGTCGTGCGAAGCTGTATTATCTTCGCACTTTGCGCGGCAAGGCTGCTCGTATCAAGGAGCGCATGCGCGACTCCTGAGTACGGCTGATGCAGTTGGCATTCTGGGATTTTCCACCGACTGAATGTCTTGAGCTTGCGGCCAGGACACTCTCTATTGAGGCTGAACGACAAACTGGTGCGGTTTGTGTAGAGTTGTTGCGTCAGCGGCAGGTTGATGTTGCTCTATTACCTGTGACGGTAGCATTGGCCGCCAATGAACTGGATATCGTACCGGGCGGGGCGGTATCTTCATGGGGGTATCCATTTGCACGGATGCGGGTACGCCGGGATTTGCAGCAGGCGGGAACACTCGAATGTACTTCTGAGCAGGGTTTGGAGGCTTTCATGTCGAGAGTGATACTTAAAGAGCATTACGGACGAGAAATTACATTGACTTCAAACGGCACAGCAGACATCAAGTTGTTAACCGGAGTGGCTTCGCTGGATCAGGCAGATGACCCAGCTACGCTGGATTTGGGGCAAGAGTGGTACGAACTTTCGCAGTACCCGATGATTTGGGGTTTGTATGCCTGCCTGAAAGAAACTGCAACTGACGCAATGGTCGAGATGTTGACCACACTTACCAAAGAGGCTGAAATCATTGCGCATGAATGGGGAACTCGCTCATCGTCACATGCAGATCAATTCTTCGGTGGAAGCCTGCGGTTACGAATGGATGATGTAACCTTAGCTGGACTGACTGCAATACGGGAGTATATGTATTATTACGGTATCACTGAGGATCTCGTGCCACTGACAATGTTTGAGCCGAATGATATTGCCGGGCATCAGGATATACCGTTGTGGGGGCAGGATGCGAGGCAGCTTGACCTATAGGGGAATGTGCGATGGGAAAAGCGAACTCGACGCTAGTAAGCAATCGTCGGGCCCGGCGATCGTATCATATCCTGGACACCCTTGAAGCTGGGCTTGTGTTGGTCGGTACTGAGGTAAAATCCATTCGGGCTGGTCGTGTGAGTTTAGCGGAGGCTTGGTGCAGGATTGATAATGGAGAGGCATTCCTGGTTGATGCGCACATATCTCATTACAAACACGGAAACCTGAACAATCATGACCCAGTCCGCCCTCGTAAACTTCTTCTGCACCGAAGAGAAATTGCCCGATTGCAAAAGGCGGTTGAGCAAAAAGGTAATACGCTTATTCCACTCAGACTCTATCTTAGAAATGGCAAGATTAAGGCTGAGATTGGTATAGCACGTGGTAAACAGCTCTATGATAAGCGGGCAGATATGGCTGAACGGGATACAAAACGTCAATTGGAACGCAGGTTAAAGCAATATTAGATCTGATAACCGAATATTAGTATGCACTTTTTGCCGGTAGAGGACCAACTTCTGCATCTGAAGCGTGGTGTGGAGGAGATCATTCCAGAGGAAGAGTTGCGCACAAAACTACTGCATGCAATACGCACGGGCAAACCGCTTGTCGTTAAACTTGGCTGTGATCCCAGCCGACCAGACCTGCATCTGGGGCATTCTGTAGTGTTGCGCAAACTTAGGCAATTCCAGGACTTGGGGCACGAGGTGATTCTTATCGTTGGTGATTTCACCGGGATGATCGGAGATGCGAGTGGTCGCCCGAAAATGCGCCCGGCACTCTCACTGGAAGAGACACGTCGTAACGGCCAATCTTACTTTGAGCAGGCCTCTCGTATACTGGACACCGAGCGTATTCGCATTGTATACAACTCTGAGTGGCTGGGTAAGCTTTCTTTCGAGGATGTTGTTCGTCTGGCCGGTAAATCGACTGTAGCCCGGATGCTAGAGCGAGATGATTTTGCTGGACGCTATGCCAAGGGGGATCCGATTGGGCTACATGAATTTTTATATCCATTGGCCCAGGCCCAGGATTCTGTCGAAATAAAAGCAGACATAGAATTAGGGGGCACAGATCAGAAATTTAATTTACTGATGGGGCGCACTATGCAAAAAAGCGTCGGCCAGGAACCCCAGGTTTGCATAACGCTCCCAATCCTGGAGGGATTAGACGGTGTTGAAAAAATGTCCAAGTCACTGGACAACTATGTGGGACTTGCAGAGCCAGCCGAAACCATGTACGGTAAAATTCTCTCAATCCCAGATACATTGATCTATCGCTATTTTGAACTTGCGAGTGACGAAAAAACGGACGCTCTGCCGGAGTTGCGCAAACTGTGCGTTGAGAGTCCCAGGGATGCAAAACATCGGTTAGCATTGTCGATCACGCGATTTTATCACGGGGTTGAGGCAGCAGGAAAGGCACGGGAGCATTTTGAGCGCACGGTTATCCGCAAGGAGATACCGGAAGAGGTGGCTTCATTCAAGCCAGATGGGGATGGCCGGATTGGGCTTCTAAACCTTTTAACCTCATCCGGTTTAACCTCATCTAATGGAGCGGCCCGCAGGCTCGTACAGCAGGGAGCCGTAAGCATAGACGGACAGCGGGTTACGGACAGTCGGCTTGTACTGGATGTAACCACACGTGCGCCTTTTCTTATCAAGGTTGGTAAGCGTAGGTTTGTCAGAATTGTCTGGTAAATACTCGGCATAATCCTTGCGGTAGAACATTTTATGGATCCTGAGGATCATCTATTCGTACTGAACTTTACCGTCTAAAATTGTTTTCCATGACCATGAAACAGTTGATGATGCTTATCGCAATTTGCCTGTTGGGTATGGAGGCGCAGCAGGTGATTGCACAGTCTGATCCTCTTGAGCCCGGCCGACAGGCGTTTAGAGAGGGGCGATATGAGGACGCTGCGGAGGTCTTTGGGCAGGTAGCTCAGGAGAATCCGCAGTTGGCTGAAGCGCATTTTCTGCTCTCACGCGTTTATTTTGAAACTCCCCTGTACGACGAAGGCCGTGCAAGACGTACGCTTGAGAGGGCACTCGAGATTGAACCGGAAAATGTAGAGTATCTAGTCGCTCGTTTGGAGCAATATAGAGTAAGGTCCTGGGGACTTCTTGGGGACCGTTTACGGGAGGCGCGTCGGTTGGAAACAGCCCGTAAGATACTCAAGGTGGATCCGTCCAATGCGCACGCACACGAGGAGTTGGGTAGGGTGTATATTCGGGATTTTTGGCGGTATCGCAATGCGATTATGCTACCCTCTGTGAGCTACGGCTACGCAGGCAGCGGGCGGGAGTCGGATGCACCAAATTATGATGATCCGGGAGAGGCGACCTTTGATGAGTATATTGACGGCTCGGTTGCCAGCGATCTGAACAATTACGCGGTCATCAACCCAAATGAAGTTTTTCTGGGTGACCAGTTTGATATAGAGACTTTAAGAGCCCAAGGAGTAGATGTATTAGATCTCAGCAGGCGGGCCGAAAGGGCATACCAGCGTGCAGTTGCGCACCTTGAAAAAGCCTTGGAAGTCGATCCCCGGAGGCGCAGCGTGTACGACGAAATGATGCAGATATATGTGCTCAAGGGAGAGTATGAGGATGCCATGACCACACTAGACCAGATGTACAGGTTCTACCCGGAAGACCCTGATCTTTGGCGTTATCTGGGAGTGGCGAACTATCAGATGGGCAACATGGACGCAGCTAACCGCTCGTTTGAGACTGCCTTTGGGTTTATGGACAGGGATGAGAGACGCGCCTATGAGGATTTGGGACTATTCCTGACGCGGGATGAGAAAAGGCTGGAAGCAGTCGATTCGGTAGCCTATCGAGCACGATATTGGGCCAGTCAGGATCCAAGGTTCCTGACCTCCTATAATGAACGTAAACTGGAGCATTATTTCCGGTTGACGTATGCGGATCTTCTATACAGCTCCAAGGGGCTTGACCTGCGCGGCTGGGAAACGGAGCGCGGTCAGATTTTGATCCGGTACGGAAAGCCAATTTCGGATATTGTTCTGCATCCTCAGGAAGATGGCATCTTTTCGGCCCGTCAGGCGGTTGTGGGGGCCATGGTCAACTCTGTGACCTCTGCTGCTGATGATTCAACCAGTGGAATCCCAATCACAGTAGACGGTGCCCAGTCATTCGGCAATGTTTATTCAACTGCCCGGCAGGCATTTGAAGAAATGAATTCCTATAACATCTGGGAATATGGGGATTTTCGTTTTGTATTTGAAGATCCGTTCCGGAACGGTGAATACCGCATGTACTCACCGTCGGCTGAGGAATCGGCGACGCGTGTAAACAGTTTTGAAAACGACTACATCCGCATCACGAAAGAAATCATTCGCGAAACTCCTCAGAGGTACGAATATGAGGCACCAGGTCGCCAGATTGAGCTGCCATTTTTGATTAGCTCATTCAAGGGAGACGGGCAGCAAACAGAGATGTTTGTTAATTATGGCATTCCACTGGAATCCACCTATGATCCCTCGGCCGAAATGATAGAGGTGAACGCGAGTGCGGGGACATTTCTCATTAATGATCAAAGGGAGGTTCTAGTTGAGCGCACCCGAAATATTTATGGTTTGCCTACCAATCAGGTGATGTCGTTTGCAGAGCAGTATCTATGGGTTGACACGCAGCAGATGCGGGTTCCGTCAGGCACACATGAACTCTCGGTCGAATTTGAGACCGCCAGCGGACAGACGGTCGCTGTTCAGCGTCGGGAGATTACAGTGCCGGATTTTGATCAGCCTGGCGTCATATTGAGTGACATCATGCTGGCTTATTCGGTCGAACAGGCAGAAAACGGTATCCCAGGAGGGGCCGCCGAAATCGTTCGCAGAGATTTGTCTATCCTGCCCGCACCATGGAGTGTGTATTCGACCGACTGGCCCATATATCTATACTTCGAGATCTACGGATTAGCCGTGAATGCTCAGGGAAGCACAGACTATGATGTAGAGATCACATTAGAACCCAAGAACACTGATCGAGGGGTTCGGCGTTTAGTGAGGGGCATCTTCGGGCAGGACAGAGAGGGGGTATCCGTAAGCTACAAGGGGAGTGGCTCACAAACGGAGGAATACCTGTACCAGATACTGGACGCCAGTGATCAGGAAACGGGACTATATACGCTAACCCTGGTTGTTCGGGATAACGAGACAGGTGAGGAGTCCGAACGAGTACAGGACCTGTTTCTGGAGGAGTAGGAGTTACCAGGCAACAAGTGAGCGGGCGGCCGTCAGAATATCCTCATCTTGTGGGAGGACTTCCTGTTCCAGCGGGCTTGCAAAGGGCACGAAGGTAAACTTTCCGCCAACCCGTCGGACTGGCGCGTCCAGATCTCTAAACGCCACGTCACCTATCTGGGCACAGATCTCTGCGCCATAGCCAAGGAATTCATGATCCTCGTGCACTACCAGTAGGCGGTGTGTTTTGCGGACGGAGGCGAGGACGGCTTCAATGTCCAGAGGCACTAGTGTGCGAAGGTCAATAACCTCAACAGAAACCTGGTTCTCACGTGAGAGCTGCCTCGCAACCATCAGGGACTTGTACACCATAAGGCCGTAGGTAACGATTGTCAAGTCGGTTCCTTCGCGAACGGTACGTGCCTTCCCCAGCGGGATCAGGTAGTCTTCGTCCGGTTCAGGGCTTCTGGCGCTGGCCGCCCGATACAAAGCTTTATGCTCGAGGAATATGATTGGGTCCTCACTTCGGATGGCAGTCTTGAGCAGTCCTTTGGCATCTGTGGCCGAAGAGGGCATCACAATGCAAAATCCCGGCATATGGCCGAAGATGCTCTCAATATTTTGCGAATGACAGGGTCCGCCGTGGATATAGCCCCCGCACGGTACACGGATGACCATGGGGCAGGACCACGCATTATTGGAGCGGTAACGCAGTGTGGGTACCTGATTGCGCAGGTGCTGCATTGCCGGCCATACATAATCGGCAAACTGGATTTCTACTACGGGCTTGAATCCGGCGGCACTGAGGCCAACTGCGGTTCCTACGATAGAGGCTTCTGCCAGAGGGGCGTTAAAACAACGTTTTTCTCCAAACTTTTCGGTTAGGCCGCGTGTAGCAGTGAAGACTCCGCCCTTACCGCCCGCCACATCTTCCCCATACACCAGGATGGACTCATCCCGTGCCATTTCCTCATGAAGCGCATGGTTGATGGCATCAACCATGACAACCGGGGGGCCTGACGGTTCACTGGCATAGTAGTCAAGATCCAAGCTTCCCTCGAAGAGGACATACTTTGTTGCGCTGGTCGGTTCAGGATCCTTTTTCTGTTCGACAGCTTGGGCAGTTTCATCAATCTCTTTCTTGATCTCCGCGCGCATGGTCTCTGCCAGCGAAGCGGTCAATAAGCCCCTTTCGAGCAAAAAGTGTTCAATTCTGGAAACAGGATCAACCAGACGATCCTGTATGAGTTCTTCTTCTGTGCGGTACTTGAGGTGATTATCTGAGGAGGAATGTGGCAGTAGACGAACAACATCGGTTACCAGACAGACTGGTCCTTTTCCTGCGCGCAAATGGGAAATCGCTGCTTTGGTAGCTGCATAGACTTCAAAGAAATCTGTTCCATCCACTCTGTACCGGGCTAAGCCCTCGTAACCGGCGGCCAGTTTGTAGGGGGTACCTCCTGCAGTCTGTTCGGTTACCGGTACGCTGATTGCATACTTATTGTCCTGCACAAGGAACAGGAGTGGTGCTTTACTTCGGGCCGCCCAGTTCAGAGCCTCATGAAAATCCCCCTGGGATGTAGCGCCATCTCCGCCGGAGCAGAGCGCGAATGCGTCGGTTCCTTGTTTCACAGCGGCCATAGCAAATCCTAGCGCCGGCAAGTACTGGGATCCGACTGAGGAGCAGACAGTGAAGATATTCTTGTCCCTTGCACCATAATGCGCAGGCATTTGGCGCCCGCCGGAGTTAATACTGTCTGCTTTTGCTAAGTGGTCCAGGAGGGTTTCTTCAACCGTTTGTCCAAGAGTAAGGGCGAGTGCAAGGTCACGATAGTACGGACAGAACCAGTCATGTCCGGGCTTGCTTAGCAGGCCAATCGCCGTTTGAGTGGCTTCATGTCCACTGCAGCCAATATGAAAAAATCCTTTCCCTTGCTTAAAGAGCGAGAGCATTTTTCCATCCAGTCTGCGCGCCGTGAGCATGATGCGAAAAACGCGCAACAGGATATCCGCATCAAAGTCAGCAGGACTGATGGGTTCGACTTCTAGTCCCTCTCCGTAACTGGCTTTGCCTGTAAGCGCAGGGGATTCTGTATTAGTCGGGGGGCTTTGACCGTTTGTACTTGTCTGTGCAACCGGCTTGACTAAGCCGGTGGTTTGAATAGTAAGATCAAGTGGTAGGTCAGCCATTATGTGGATAGAGCTTATCTCAAGGCATGCTCACGTCATAATCAATATTGTGCTCGTAGCACGCAAATTTGTGCTAACAGGAATGAGCACTGAGCGATGCAACGGTGAATACAATCCAGTGGCCTACTGGTTCCTTATATCGCGAGTCGTCTGGACGCCAGAGGCCGCTAAAACTAAAACTCAGCTAAACCAGCACCTGGAAAATCCTCCAATTCATCACTCGGGTCATCGGACAAACTAATAACGAGCGACCAAATTGGCAAGAATAGTCAAACAGTTGTCGAAAAACACATAAAAGTGAGCGTCCACCAGAATACAACTACTCTTCGGGCAGATATTTTCCGGGCAAAGGCAAGCTCTCAGACTCTGCCTGCCAAAACATTGTCACTATCCACCAGCGATTGTCCATTTGCAAAAGCTGGAAACTGTTTATTCCCCGGGAGAAGGGCTCGAGTCCCAAAGCTCGATAGGATTCGTAGGTGCTGAATCGGTGTACCAAGTTACCGAACCGCTCTGAGGTTTGACTGAGTTCTACCTCAAAGAATGGATTATCCTGAAAGTAAGCCCCTACCTGCTGTACGTATTCTTCTGTGGTCCAGGTGAAGTAGCTGTTCCTTCCCGTTTCGTTAGAGCTTATCGCAATGAGTCGGGCTTCAGGAATGAACAGGGTGCGCCATCGGTCCCAGTCTGGAGCTTCACCAGCGGGAGTGGAGATGACATCGTACAGGGCTTGCACGACGGCATCAGGGCTGCTGACATCCTCAGGATTTGCTTCTTGAGCTAAGGTTACCGGTGCGTATAGCAGGACCAGTAAGAAGGCGAGAGCTCGGTTCATGGGTTAATCTGTTTCTGTTTGTAGAAAGTGTACGACTTCGTCGAGGTTACCATCATTCTCTGCGGGTTCAACATCAAGGACAGCGCACAGGAGTTCGTAGACATGAATTAATGAGAATCCATGGGGCTTCAGGCCCTTTTTGAATTGTGGACCGTGTGCAATGAAGACGGTACGCATTGACGGATGCCATGGTTCATATCCATGGTTTCCGCCCGAGTAAAAATCCGGGTTACTTTCAAATCGTGACTTGGAGGCCATTTGCCATCCTTCGTCCGCAATGCCAACGAGATCCGAAATACGCGTGTTACCACTGTAGTGTAGCTCAGCGGGCAGATGATCCCGTTTGAACCAGCGCGCATGCGGCATCTCATTGAGGTCGGCTTGCAAATTCTCTAATCGTGCAGAATCTTTAACATTAAGAAGTCCTAGTGGACCAAGGTCTGTGATGTAAACTTCCTCGAGATCAATATAGTCATCTAGCAGAATAACCCGTTCGCTTGATGTCGCTGCCATGCCATGATCTCCGACCACTACGATATTAACTTCATCATCCACCCCTTCTTCACGGAGACGAGCAATCAGGTTGCCTATTTGTCCATCAATTTCTCGCAGAGCCTCGCGAGTTTCGGGGGCGCCTGGTCCAAACTCGTGTCCCCGAGAGTCAACTGCACTGAAATAAGCTGTGACCAAGGCAGGGCGAGGAGATCGGGTGATAGCTACAACAACCGAGTCTATGCGTGCCTCATATGGAAATGAATCATCGTACTCCATCCAGTAAGTTGGATACTGTCCCTGAATAGGTGCTTCAGAGCCAGGCCAAAAATAGATTGCACTGGTTCGGTTGTGTTTCTGTACGGTAACCCAAAGCGGTTCTCCTTTCCACCATCTATGGTCTGATACAGCTTCTCTGTTGCTGATCCGAAAAGAAAGACGAAGATCAGGGTCATACATAGAGTTGTTAACGATGCCGTGATTGGCAGGATACAGGCCCGTTATGAGGCTGTAGTGATTAGGGAAGGTCTTGGATGGGAAAACCGGTTCCATATAGGCTGGATGAACTCCTTTGGCGGCAAGTTCGAGGAGGTTTGGTGTGTGGAGAGCGTCAAGATAATCCGGGTGCAAACCATCTATTGAGACGAGAATTACTGCGCGCGGAGTCTCCTCGTTGTAGCAGGACTGCAGTAAAAAGGCAACCAGGACAATCGAGAGAAGAGACAGTGTCCCCTGTAGGTATCCCCTAATCATATCGGCTGATGTGATCTGCAGAAAGAATATTCGCTTTCGAATTATAATAACGCGTGTATGTTGCGACTAGGTTTTAGCATCTGTCACCGTTGAACATAATTGTTGTGGTCCGCTTCGTCAACCCGTGGCAATGCTAATCGGTGATTGAAAGTCTTAACACCTTCATAGCAGGATTTCCAAATGCTCGTTGGTTTTCTCAACAGAGAAGATTATGAAGAACATGTAGTAAAGCGCACATCGTGGCTACGGCCTGACTGCAGGAGTAAATAATAAAATTAGTGATCCGGTACTGTGGGTGAGTGATAGTGCCTTCAGAGTATGGATGTTTGTATCTGTTGCATTGAATCGTTATCGGATGTTATCATTTACGACCAATTTACTACATGTACTTTCGCATAGTCCGCGGACAGTTCAGTGGGGATCATGACGGCGAAATTTATTTGGTTCCGGTCACCCTGCGCATGCGAATATCAAGAGTTTGGAAGAGCTGCCGCCAACCCTTTACGGTTCTGACTTTTAAGTCTAGAGTTCCTGATGTTGGGACCGGTTGAGTCTGAATTCCCAAGGTTATGAACGGTCGGCAAATACGTAGTAACCAATCAATCCCAGGAACGGAACGAGAACAATAAAGAGAATCCAGATGAGTTTGGCGCCCGTAGTACGTGAACTTCCGGCGATCTCCACGATGGCAATAATATCCAGTATTAGTATGATCAAACCGCAGCATCCGAGGCTTTCCCAGGAACTGGCCATCTGTATAAGATTCTGCTCGCATCCTGCCAGGAGAATTGCACTTAGAACGAATAAAGCAGAGGGTATGACTCGGTGATTCATTTCAGATTTTGGTATGAACGTTTAAAATTCTCTACGTGCAAAATTCGTTTATGATGCGCCAATCAGATTAGGTTAATGCAGAAGGGCTAATTCTGTGGCTCCACTTGAAAATTCTAACGCTGATAAACTGGAAGCGGGAAATCACACAAAAAGTCCGCTACGGTGGCGCACTTGATGGATTCGTCCCATGAGCCGTGCGTACTCCAGAGATTAACCTCACGACTCTGTTTTCCAGGACGTTCAACATTTTACAATCTTGTAATGGATGCTCCAGTTGGTTGACTACATGTAGCAGTCGATCCGTCGTGAGCCCAAGGATCCCGAACGTCAGGCAACCCATCATCTTAACCCAGGAATACAATACCTGAGTAGGGAACACAGAGAATTGCGTATCTTTCCTCGGAGACATGGAGGCCGTCATGTTTCGTGGGATTTTATTTCGCAGGGAAAGAATTTGAGGCTCTAGTTCCTTGTTTGCGGTTCTGCGGGAAGAAAAGCTACATGTCTTGCAAGGGCAGTACAACTCCACCCAATCCGTAACGGTCTCCGAGGTGTCAATGAGAGTGAGGGTTTCAGAAGTTGAGTTTCTCAAGAATCCCTTGGCTCAGGGGTTTGTATTATATTCGCTGACTCACACAAACGACAAGTTTCTCCATGGTAAATACTGATTCCCCTACGATGCAGGATGCCGAATTGGAGGCACAGGGTGTTTCAGTGACAAAATGGCTTTGGATCGGGCTCCTGCTAGGCCTCATTGGAATACTGATTGTATACGTGCGCTCCCCCAAGGCCTCCGCGGCTCTGTTAGCAAAATATGAAGGGGATGAACGTTGGATGTTCGAAAGAAGCTACACCGAAACCTTGAAGGCCAGGGAGGTCAAGAATACCTGGATTGGGTTCGCAGTTGGTTTTTTGCTCAGTGTATTAATCTCTACAATATTCTTCGCAGCATTGATGCGTTTTTTTGCCGCACTGAGTCACTGATTCCGCGATCAGGAGTTCTTCCCATTGGGGACCTGAACGAACGGATGGTTTCGCAGAAGCCCCTTTGGTTTAGGGTTTTTTCTTTATATTCGCCAACTCATACTAACAGCAAGTGTCTCCATGACAAACATTAATTCCTCTACGATTCAGGATGCCGAATTGGAGGCTCAGCGTGTTTCAATTACAAAATGGTTTTGGATCGGGCTCCTGCTAAATGCCGTTGGAGTACTGATTGTATACTTGCGTTCTCCTAAGGCCCCTGTGGCTTTGTTAGTAAAGTATGAAGGGGACGATCGTTGGATATTCGAAAGAAGCTATGCCAAAACCTTGAAGGCCAGGGAGGCCAGGGAGGCCAAGAACACCTGGATTGGGTTCGCAGCCTGTTTTGTACTGGGTTTATCACTCAGTATATTATTCTTTTATTTAGCCTTTACAGCACTTGGCACATTATAGCTGAAAGAGAGTTTTGGGTCTGGCTGGGTCAGGAGTTCTCCCCATGGGGGACCTGAACGAACGGATAGCTTCGCAGAAATCCTCTTAATTCAGGGGTTTTTGTTATTTTCACCAACTCATACAATGAACAAGTTTCTCCATGACAAATGTTAATTCCTCTATTATGCAGGATGCCGAATTGGAGGCTCAGCGTGTTTCAGTGACAAAATGGTTTTGGATCGGACTCCTGCTACACTCCTTTGGAGTGCTGATTGTATACTTGCGTTCTCCTGAAGCCTCGGTGGCTTTGTTAGCAAAATATGAAGGGGATGAACGTTGGATTTTCGAAAGAAGGTACATCGAATGCTTGAAAGCTAGGGAAGTCAAGAAAACCTGGATTGGGTTCGCAGTCTGTTTTGTGCTCGGTTTATTATTCTTTATTTTATACTTCGCATTATTCATTCCATTGTTCCGCACATTTGGTTGAAAGAGAATTCTGGGTCTGGCTGGGATCGGGAGTTCTCCCTATGGGGGCCTGAACGAACGGATAGCGTCGCAGAAACCAGAATGGGAATTCGGGGTTCTCCAGAACATCAGGTCCGTCTACTTAGTGGGCGTCCAGAGCCTTACATTGAGACCTTCAAAGTGGTTGTATTGAAGTAATACAAACAAATTGGAGTCAATTGGTTTAGGTATGGGAAGTGGTCTGTACGCTATTCTGGGGAATATTCTGGCCAGTTCGACCAATCATTCCCAGTCAATCCAATTACCGACACGGTCGTTACTGTAATTGCTGATGCACATTGGATCAATTGAACTGGGCGACCGCCCATTGTTACTGGCACCCATGGAGGATGTCTCTGATCCTCCATTCCGGGCGTTGTGCAAGCGCTATGGTGCCGACGTCGTCTACACGGAGTTTATCTCGTCAGGGGGCTTGGTTTATGAAGCCAGAGATTCAGTCATGAAACTGGATATCCGCGAGGCCGAACGGCCAGTGGGTATCCAGATATTTGGCGGCGATGTTGATCAGGTCAGGTCTGCCACTGCCATAGTAGATCGTGTAGGACCAGACATCATTGATATAAATTTTGGATGCCCCGTCCGAAAAGTAGTCTGTAAGGAGGCTGGTGCAGGTATCCTGCGTAATCTGCCCAAGATGGAGAAGATTACACGCACGGTGGTGGCGGCGACCAAACGACCCGTGACAGTCAAGACCCGGCTCGGTTGGGATGACAGTAGCATTGACATTGTAAATGTCGCACGTATGCTGGAAAACTGCGGGATTCAGGCGCTGGCCGTGCATGCCAGAACACGCAAGCAAATGTATACAGGATCCGCACGCTGGCAATACCTGCGGGCTATCCGCGAAAACGGACTACAAAACATCCCGCTCATCGGCAATGGTGATGCCTTGGGGCCCGAATCAATTCTTCAAATGTTTGAAGAAACGGGAGTAGACGCCGTCATGATTGGACGCGGCGCGATTGGTAATCCCTGGATATTCAAGCGCGCAAAAGCACTCATTGAAAACGGGGTAGTATTGCCAGGCCCTTCCTGGGCTGAACGCATAAGTGTTGTGGAGGAACATCTGACCCTCAAGTGTGCTTGGCTTGGAGAGCATAAGGGAGTAAAGGAAATGCGGCGTATGTACGGTGGTTACTTCAAAGGATTCAAGAACGCCAGCAAGCTCCGCGCACGCTTGATGAAAGCAAACACCATGGACGAAGTTCTCTCCGTACTGGGTAGCACCAGGGAAGTAGAACCCAATGTGATCCTCCAGAAACCCTCAGGCCACACTACGACGCTTAAGTATCCGGCCAACAAGGTGATCCGCCGCCACAAGGAGGGCGACGATAATCGCCAGAGTCGGCAAAGCAAGCCATTGGTCAAAAATTACCAGGCCACCTACAGCTCCAAGCGCGCCGCCAAGGTACTTGAGGTAGATTAGCTGGTCGTTTGAGGTACTCTTGATTAGATCCTCCAGCTGTCGCTCATCGTAACGACGCAGGTTTTTGGAAACCATTTCGTAGATATCAAGCGAGTTAACAAACGCCATGATGGCCTTGGTCAACCACTGTTCAATATCTCCCGATTGCTTTGAAATTTTCTCCGGCAGTGTCTCGAAAAGGTGATCCAGTTCATCCACAACAAGGTCTGCAGACTCGGGCAGGTCATCAATTGCTTTTTCTATTTGTCGTTGGAATCCATCCCGATTCAGCATTTGGTACATCTTGACGGCTATGCCGGCTATCCCACGGTTGATGGTTGAATCAATTTTTTCCATAACCAGGGTTACGAGTTTCTGCTTTAATTCGGGATCCTGTAATTTTTCCCGGAGATAGCGGTTGGCCAATACTTTGATATCCTGCTGAAAATCTTCGTCTGATAGTAGGTTCTGGGTCACTTGCAGGGCCATATCGCGGTATTTGGGGACGACTCCACTCAGTCTAATGCGTTCCTGGATAACCTCTTCACTGATCAGGTCTCTGCTGATTGCAAGGGCAATCAGATCGGCAATGCGCTCGCGATAGGCCGGAATGATTCCTTGGCCCAGGAGTGGACGGCTTCTACGCGGATGAAAGAGCATCGTAATGGCCAACCAGTTTGTAAAAAAACCAATCAAACCGGCAGACGAGATGGTTACAATAAGCCCCTCCAGATCAAGCATTCGACTGAACGCTGGAAAACCAAGCGCTGAATATCTGCTCAAAACGGAAGTCTGTTCGCCCAATGAATACAGATAAATCCCTGAATTATCCAGCAGGAGGCTCAGGCCCTCAAAGTCCCAGATAAACGAAGTAATAAAAAGGGCCGACAACAGCCAGGGGACCACGCGGAGGAGCCGCAGTGCAACCCCGGACTTAATTGCCCTGTTTCTGGGGGTAACCGTCTTAGGCCCTGATTTTTCCCCGGGCCAGTGCTGTTCAAGATGGCGCTCGAGGATCTCCCTGAGATCACTGTCTGCTACGCGGTCTGGTTTTGTCATGTGGGCTTAGTCAGCTGCCACCAATCCCAGCCTGTCTGCATGTGCGCGCATTCCGCTGATTACATTGGCGATATGCTGAGGTAATTCAATTCCCAGTTCTTCCGCACCCAGTTGAATATCTTCTCGGCTCACTGCTGCAGCAAAGGCCTTGTCCTTCAATTTTTTGCGCACACTCTTGACCTTCATGCCTTCAAGGCGGGTAGGTCGAACGTATGCTACCGCGGTTATGAACCCCGCCAACTCATCTACGGCAAAAAGTGTTTTGGCCATAAGAGTTTCTCGTGGTGTTCCTGTGTGCGGTGCGTGACCGAGGATTGCTTGGACGATTGATTCAGGGTATTTCAGTTCGCGGAGCAGCTTGACACCCACATAAGGATGCTCTTCAAGTGTGGGATGCTGTTCGTAGTCCAGGTCATGCAGTAGACCAGTGATTCGCCAAAGTGTTACATCCTTGCCGAAGAGGGTGGCATAGCCTTCCATTGCTGCTTCGACAGCATAGGCGTGTCTCCGCAGGCGGTCTGACTTTGTCCACTCGTGGAATAGTGCAAGTGCGTCGTCGTAAGTGGGCATCGGATTAGAAGAAGTCAATGAGTTTCAGGTGACGCAGATACTGGCTGGGATCCTCCTCAAAATTTTCGAGAATTCGTCTCAATGCTGCGGAGGCCGCATGAGCTTCTACATAGAGAGAGTCATCAGTAACGAGTTTACCTAGTGTTCCTTGACCATTATTGATGGAAGTGAGCAGTGTGTTGAGCTCGTTTGTCGTGGTTTCCAGCAGATCAAGATTCATGGATAGGCGGTCCAGAACCTCTTTTAGGCCAGTTGCTGCACCTCCAAGAGAATCTCCGGCAAAAGATTCAAGCGTGCCCGAGAGCTGCTCAATATCTTTCAGTACGGCCTGCAAACTTCCTTGCTCAGCAAGAAGGACAGCCTCAAAAGCGTCAGCCGAACCACGGATAGAGGCCAAAGTCTGTTGCACTTGGCTTTCAGGTCCGGTCAGGAGATCCCTGGCAGCACTAATTGCCTGATTGGATCCTGTGAGAACTGTATCAATGCGTCCCAGAACTGCGGGTGCACGATCAGATAGATCAGCCAGGACATCAGACTGGGTCGAAGCAGGAATAAAGGAGCCGGGTTCGAACACAGGAGCATCAGGCGGGCCGAGCGTGAGATTGAGTTGCACGCTGCTTACAAACCCGAAGCCCCCCGCAGACGCGGTCGTCCCTTCAGTTAGAGCAACATCCTCGTCAACAGAAAAGGTGATATAGGCTCCTGTGAGTGTGAGACGCACCTCGGAGATGCTGCCAACACCCACACCGTTGACTACCACGACATTACCAGCTACAAGGCCGTTGGAATTGCTCAGTTCCGTGTGATATACGGTAGCCTGCCCAAAAAGAGGTAGATCGCTCAAAAATCGGATGCCAAGATAAAATACGAATCCCGCGAGGACGACTGCCAAGCCAATCTTTAGTTCATTATTGATTTTCACTTGCTCATGGGCTGTTGGGTGAGTGGTGAGTTCCGATCACATATTCGTTGGCCTTAACGAAGGAACGAAGAGTGGTATCGGTACTTTGGTGTAACTCTTCTGTTGTACCTGTCCAATGCATACGTGTATCGTGAATAAAAGCTACATGGTCAGCTATTTGCAGTACTGAATGCATATCATGGGTAACGACAATGCTCGTGATTTCAAGGTGATGCGCCAAATTCTTTATCAGCTCATTAATAGTGTTGGATGTTTCTGGATCAAGTCCGCTGGTTGGCTCGTCGTAGATGATGTAGCGGGGGCGCAAAGCAATAGCACGTGCGAGTGCTATGCGTTTGCGCATGCCTCCAGACAAAGCAGACGTGCTCTTTGATCCAACATTGGAGAGTTGGACCAGATCAAGGCATGTTTGCACCTCTTGCCGAATTTCCTGGTCGGTTTTCGAAGTAAAGGTTCGAAGCGGGAAAGCAACATTCTCGAATGAATCCAACGAGTCGAAGAGTGCGCCTCCCTGGAAGAGAACCCCGAACTGTCTCCGAATTTTCCGGAGTTCGTTATAGCTGATTTTACTGATATCTGTGTGATTCACCAGTATGCGTCCCTGGTCCGGCCGCAGAAGCCCGATGATATGCTTCATGAGCACACTCTTACCTGAACCGCTCCGCCCAATGATTGCCTGCGTGCTACCTTCGCGGATTTTCAGCGAAACATCCTGGAGCACAGGACGGCCGGCGAATGATTTATACACGTTCTCTACCCGGATCATTTGATTGAGCGGCGATCGTTCAGCAAAAATAACGTATGCCTGGAGGTAGCATGGCTAAAGAAGAAGAACAGCAAGTACCAGATCAGCTATTAGAATAAGCACACAACTCATGACAGCAGCTCTGGTCGTACTGCGACCGACTCCATCGGCGCCACCTTCGGTGAAGTAACCGATGTGACAAGATACTGCTGTTATGAGGAACCCAAAAACAAAGGACTTGATTAATCCAAAGTAGGGGCCGAACGTGTCAAAATGTTCTCGTGCTCCCAGAATGAACTCGGCACTTGATACAACGCCGGTCAATTCGGCGGCTGCCACCCCGCCCAAGACTCCAATAACGCATGCTGCAACATACAGGACCGGTACCATTAGAATGCCTGCCAACACACGAGGAACGATCAGATATCCAATTGAATTCAGTCCCATGGCTTCCAGGGCATCAATCTGCTCTGTTACACGCATGGTACCAAGTTCGGCTGCGATGCGTGCACCAACACGGCCAGAGAGAATAAAGCCTGTTACAACGGCCCCAAGTTCCATCGTCAGTGACGGTACCACGACAGCACCGATAATTTTTGGGGGAATCAGGGGAGAGACCAACTGATAGGCAGTCTGAACAGTTGTTACCGCTCCAGAAAATGCAGCCGCCAGGGCAACGATGGGGATTGACTCAATGCCAATACGTACCATCTGTATTTGCGTGTTTTGCCGATAAGTTTTCAGCTCGCGCAAAGACATGAAGGCCGACGACATAAGGATTGTGAAGCGGCCAATATTCATGAATGGCTGTGCAACACGTAAAACACCTAGGGGCATCGCTGACGTCGGGATGATTGGGCGGTTAATCAATTACTACAGTTGTTGTTTCTAGTCGACTCAGCCCGGGGAGCTATATTGCATAATAATCGGCATATTTTCATGGCAAAGACGAAAACACGGTACCGCTGTCAGGAGTGTGGTTATTCATCTCCCAAGTGGTTGGGCAGATGTCCGGGATGCGACTTTTGGGACACAATGATAGAAGAAAAGGGGATCGGACGAAGCCATGTGTCCATCCCTTTAGCAGTTCCCAAGCCTATCAGTGAGGTTGAGATCGGCGAGATGCCGCGCATCGTGACCGGTGCGGAGGAGCTGGATCGGCTAATGGGTGGGGGAATTATGCGTGGATCGATCGTGCTGGTGGCAGGGGATCCAGGTATCGGGAAATCTACGCTCATGACCGAACTGGGGCGTTACTTGGATCCGCTAACAATTCTATATGTGTCGGGCGAGGAGTCGGCGCGACAGGTAAAACTCCGTGCGGAGCGCCTCGGTGCAGCCATGGACAATATGCTCCTTTTGGCTGAAACCAATGCACCCGCAATACTGGACGCAATTGAGGATTCATTGCCGGATGTGGTTGTGATTGATTCTATTCAGACTCTTTATGATCCTGATGTGTCTAGTGCACCGGGGAGCGTATCCCAGATTCGAGAGAACGCAGCTGCATTAATGCAGCTCACGAAGAGAATGAATGCGGCCACTTTTCTGGTTGGACATGTAACCCGGTCCGGGTCGATAGCAGGTCCACGTGTCTTGGAACACCTAGTAGACACCGTGCTGTATTTCGAGGGTGACCGCAATCATGGTTACCGCATATTGCGGGCGGTGAAGAATCGGTTTGGATCCACTAATGAGATCGGTGTTTTCGAGATGACCAGTGCAGGGCTTCAGCAGGTCCTGAACCCGAGTGAGATATTCCTGTCTGAACGGCAGAGTGGTATTGCCGGATCCTGTGTGGTCTGCGCGGTTGAGGGGAGTCGCCCACTGTTGGTAGAGGTTCAGGCATTGGTGTCGAAGACATCGTATGGTGTGCCCCAGCGGACATCAGCAGGCTTTGATCCAAAGCGGTTGCAACTGCTCTTGGCGGTGCTGGAAAAGCGGGAAGGTCTGGCTTTGGGTGGACACGATGTTTTCCTGAATATTGCAGGTGGAGTGCGAATAGAGGAGCCTGCCGCAGATTTAGGTATAGCTGCTGCCATTGCATCCTCCCTCTATGACGTACCTGTAGACAAGTATGGGGTTCTCATTGGAGAAGTTGGGTTGGGGGGAGAGATCCGAGGTGTCAGTCGACTTGAAACACGCCTGAAGGAGTGCGCTAAGCTCGGATTTGAGCGCGCGATTGTGCCTTCAAAGAGTCTGCAGGGGTTTGTACCCCCAAATAATATTGAGATTGTAGGGGTACAAACCATCAGCGAGGTACTTGAACTGCTTTTGGTTTAAGGGTGTGCAATAACAACGGAGCGATATACGTTATCTAAGCCGGACCGCTTGCCCCGATATGAATACATTATTGTCTGATGACGAAATGTTGACCGCTTATGCGGAACGGGGTGATCAGTTGGCTTTTCGACGGCTGGTCGATCGCCACAAGGACCGTGTCTATAGTTTTATCCTGGGCATGGTCCATGATGCGGAATTAGCGAACGATTTGTTTCAGGATACATTTCTGCGGGTGATTGATGTAATGCAGCGGCGCCGAGGGGGCTATAAGCCCCAGGGTAGATTTCTTGGGTGGGTATTGATGATCGCACGCAATGTTGTGTATGACCACAAGCGGAGCCGAAAAAAGTGGAAGGATGTGTCCGACGGAGACGACGGGTTCTGGGATCGACTTCCTGATGATGAAGAGTCTGCCGACGAGGCACTCCATCTCAGAGAAAGGAGTCAGTGGCTGTCCGCTTGTATCAGCAATTTGCCGCCAGCGCAGCGGGAAGTGGTGTTATTGAGGCAGGATGCTGAATTAACGTTCAGGGAAATTGCCGAGATCACCGATGTATCTATTAATACTGCGCTTGGGCGGATGCGGTACGCACTTATTAATCTCCGGAAAATGATTGAACAACAATCAAGTTCTTATGCCCCTGAGCCCACTCGGCCGCAAAACATGCATTTAACTGCGGTAACACATGTCTAGTGCTAGTCACAATATGGATAAAGAACTACTTCTTATACAGCATCTTTACGGTGAAAAAGAGGATGCGGAGGAGCTGAAAGAGCTTTTAAAAGATCCCGCGCTCCGAGCGGAATATGAGGCGTTGCGGGATGTCAAGCGAAAATTGGAAAATCGTGCCTTGCGCAGGCCGGTAACTGCTCCCGAGGATGCAGTAGATCAGATTATTGCGTCGACCCGTCCCAAACTGACGCTCATCTGGAAACTCCCCTCCAGTCGCTCAAAACAATTTGCAGTGCTCGGTGGCGTGGCGGCAGTAGCGGCTTGCTTGCTGGTTGTCTTCTTACTTCCCGGGCGGCAAACGCAGGAGCCGGCTGTAATTTCGGACGAGGCTCCAAACCCAGCGGAATTGGTGAAGTGGGATGACACACAGGAACGTATCGAAATGCAGCAAACGCTTAATGTAGTTCGCGAGCGGACCAGACCAGATTTATGGGATGAGTCTGCGGTCATAAGGCTGGACTCGCTCGCTGGTAATTTAGACAGTAGTCCATCTGGAGTGGAATCTGCCAGTACACTTCCTCAGTAACCAAACCATGCGTACAGACCAATGAAACGGATAACATTCATATGCTCGGCAATTACTTTGCTGGTCGCTTTTTTTGTGACTGCTGGTGTTTCGGCCCAAATTGACTTTGAAGGTGATGAAAATGGACTGAGAGTGAATGGGAAAACACTTGATCCCAGTAATCTGCCTGAAGGCCTAGCCGATATATTGGCGGAGGCGGACTTTTCTCTGCATTCGGGAGGTCCTTTTCCAATGCGGGTCACGGTCAATGGTGCGCAATACGAGGTTTGGGAGGACAGAATTGTAGAGTCTGACAAAGTAGAGTCTGGCAAAACTCATATCGTAAGCTTTGAGATCCTCGCCAACCCAGGTTCGATCAGGATAGGGACTTCCAGTAATCCAGACTGGAATATGGAGCGCATGTTTTTCCGCTGGGAGGATAAAGCAGATGAGATAGACTCGAAGTCGCGGACACTCCAAGTTATTAAAAGATCACTCAGAGAACGCCCTAAACTGACCCCAAAGCAGGTTGATGAGATTGTTAATGCTACGTCTGCTGCGTCCGTTGTGGGACGAGGTGCGCTCAATATGCTTGAGGTATCCAACTATATGGCGGATGTGCTAGGTGCCAGTGATGAGCTGTCCGAGTTATTACGATATGAATGGCAGGAAGAATTTGAAGCTCGGCAAATGGCCGCAGAGATTAATAATATGTCTCCAGGAAGGGAGCGCGACGTTGCCATTGCCGAGCTAAGAGAGAAGTTAACTACGATTTTTCATCTGAAGCAGGACAATCGTACGCGCGAAATAAGGCGTATGAGGCTGGATCTGGAAAAAATGCAACTACAGGTAGAGGAAAGGAATCGGAATATGGAACGTCTAATCGATATGCGCCTGGACGAGCTGTTGGGAACAGGGTGGTAATATCAGGCGGGTGCAAAATCCATTACGTGTGAGAACGTACAGATCAAACCATAGACATGAAACAGTTTTTTGTATTCACATTCGGCATTGCCATGATGCTGGTGGCGTTGCCTCTGCAGGCACAGGACCACACCGTTAGCGGCACAGTAGTGTCCGCCCCTGATAGTCAACCTCTGGCCGGGGCTGCGGTTGTCGAAACCGGGACTAGTAATGGGACCGCCACTGACAGAGAAGGATCGTTTTCACTTGAAGTGGGCGACCCCAATGCGTCACTCACGGTTTCGTTTGTCGGCTTTGCCAGCCAAACCATTGAGGTAGAGGGCAGAAATGAAATCACCATTACCTTAGATAAAGATACCGGTGCGCTGGAAGAGCGGATTGTCACCGTTGAGGGAGACAAGGCAACCGTAATCGTGCGGGGACGAGGAGCTCCCAGGATCCAGAGGCGCAACTCCTTCCGGGCGGGAAGATATACGATCACTTCTGAAGATGATTCGACGGTGGTAGTTGTTAACGCTGAGGGAGACACGACGATCGTGATCGCGAAGGACGTACAACCTCCCAGGATCCGGATAGGCGGTTCTACCGTGAATGCACGAGGGTATACTGTGATTTCTGAAGAGGATTCGACAATCATGGTCTACCCTGATGGCAGGGCTCGGTATTATATATCTCGGCGTGCGCCAGAATTTGTTGAGCGGGATGTAGTTGTGAATACTGAGGGGGATTCAGTCGTAGTTATCATGCGCGGGGAACGTGCCATGCGAGCACGAATTCCTGCAAGAATGGAGCGAGGTCGTAAGCGTGTTCGCGGCAGAACTGACAGGCATCACAGGCGCGGCCAATCCAGGCATTCCGGTAGAATGGAGCGTGGCCGCAAGCATGTTCGTGATAGAGTTCATCGACATCAGTGGCATGGTCGGAGGTGGAATTCCGGCCGAGTGGGGCGACATCATCTGGACTCTGAGCTTTCTCGTGAGCATGCGGAAGCATTAAGGGAGATGATGGTTGAGGTACACCGATTGGCGCGTGAGGTGCGTAGGGCGGATGAAGAAGCACACGCAGTAAAGATGGAGGCACTGAAAGCGAAAGTTGGGGAATTATTTGACCGTCAACAGTCCTTGCACGCCGAGAGGATGGAGGAGATTCAGGAGAATAAGGAGGCACTCATTGAGGAGCTTATGGATCGATTGCTCGAGCGAAATCATCCGTACTCTGAGATTTCTCGTGAACGAATGGAAGCACTTAGGGAAAGGATGGAAGAGGCACAACGCCATTTGACTCGAGCTCGTGAAGCGCGGCAGGCAGAAAAAGAAGCACGCGCAGAAAAACAGAGGCACTAAAAGCGAAGGTTAGGAGCAATTTGTCCATCGAGGGTCCTTGCACCCCAGAAAGATTGAGGAGTGTCGGGCGCTTATGGATTGATAACTCGGGAGAAGAACATCAGGTCGTCGATAATTCCTATATTCCGGTGGGTTACAGGTATATCGGAATGAAAACCAATGGAATCTGTTGATGCGATCAGGAAAGTGATCCGAACGATCCCGGACTTTCCCAAGCCCGGGATCGATTTCAAGGATATCACACCAATCCTGTCCGATCTGGCACTCCTCAAGTCAGCCGTACAGCATTTGAAGAAACCGTTTGAGGATCAAAATATTACTAAGGTTGTCGCCATTGAGTCCAGGGGATTTGTACTGGGACCAATGGTTGCACTTGAATTGGGAGCAGGCTTTGTGCCAGTACGCAAGGAGGGCAGACTCCCACGTGAGACGCACTCCGTGGATTACAATCTCGAGTACGGTTCAGGTAGAATTGAAATGCACCTGGATTCGGTATTACCGAGCGATCGTGTCTTGATTCACGATGATCTACTTGCCACAGGAGGTACAGCTGCTGCGGCAGAAAAGCTCGTAGAAAGAAGCGGAGCGGAAATAGTTGGATTTACATTTCTAGTGGAGATTCCTGGACTGAATGGCCGTTCAAAATTGCGGCGGGACCATGCGGTGCATGTGGTAGTCCAAGTGTGATCGTTTCCTTTGTGCTAATTTGGAGGTGCCAGACATTGTTTAACGGGAATCGCGGTACAGCGTCAGGGCGAGGTACCCCATTCCAATTCTCCGAGTCAAGACCTCTGAAGTCGGAATTTACTCCGACTGGTAGGTGCCTGGATATCTTGGAGAGTGGTATTTGTATATAGAGAGTTGGCCACTAATACGTTGTGTTAGCGACATAATTACCGACGATTTCGCCCTGTGGGTCGCTTTGATGTCTGTAAGTTCGGACGTATTGGATATCCGTATTCAGCGGGATTGGGAAGGTGAATTATCGCCGGGGGAATCCAATTTTCGCTGGGCACGAAGATTCGAAAACTAAAGTATTGATTAACTGATCTTCATGAGTCGTGAGATGGATTATCAGAGCTGTAGGGTGATGCAGGTGAGCAAGTGTATACTTTCAAGCAAAACGGTCCCGTTTCTTCTCGTGATCTTGTTTCTTACGACCCAGGTACTGGCCCAGGCGACGATTTATTCAAAAATCAATGTGGGGGTTTCACTCAACCCTGGTCTAACCATGACTGGCTATTCAAACGACAGAGCCAGTATTTGTGACGAATACATCAATCCCTTGTTTGCTTCTGTCACAGGATGCACCGATCCACGGATAGGTGTGGGCGACGGTTATTCGGTCAACTATGGTTCGGCATCAGGACGAGCAGGTAGTGTTGGTCTGGGGATACGAATCAACTCACGCATGGCACTGGAAGTTGAGTACTACTTTGCCAATGCATCCTACAACCAAACGACATATATCGGCAGTGCAGAAGGAGTAAACCTCACCAAACTGGAAAATGAACTGGTCCAAAGCGAAGAACGTCTGGGCAATCTGCAATCAAGCAGCTTCTATGGAAATGCAGTTTTGTCTTTCACTGAGCACTCTTCAAGATGGATTCCGTCCGTAGGTGCCGGTGCTGGAGTTAGTTCTGTAAGCGCCGAATACTCGAGTATTTGGGCTAGAAACACGGACCCTTCCCGTATCAGAACTGGTGACGGTCAGCCCAACGCAGAAGAAATCAAATCTAATCTGGCAGGAACGATCAGCTCTGCTTTAGGGGCAATTGAGAACGTTGTTTTCTCGTGGAAAGCATTTGCAGGATTGGATTATGGAGTTTCCGAGAAAACCTACCTGACCCTCAAAGTGCAGTACACAGACTTTGGAAAAGTTGAGACCGACAAGTTGATTTGGGACCCACTTAGGAGTCATGTGCCAAATCTTAGAAGAGATGGGAGCGAACCAGTTACATCAATTTCCGGCTTCGACGACGTTTATTCAATTAGTGCGGACTTAGGTGTTCGTTATATATTCTGAGTTTTTCTGTTGCCCCTGATTGCTGCTCAAAACCTTTTATCTCCTCGTACGGTATCCGTCTGGGGACCTCACTTTAGTTAAACATCTCCCAAATAATCACATTCTGTGTATAATCTGCAGAGCATACAAGAGTAAGTCCGACGCCATCGGTAGCCCACGTGTTCGCCCGCCCTCGGTGTGCTGCCACGTATGCACAGGTCGTGGAAATGCATGACCTTGAATCCTATCTTTTCTAGGTCGCACGCTTCATTTTGCACAGATATCCGGGGGAATACTGAACCACAACCACCAGAATCCGGTAGGAATTTCGAGATATGCCCAAACCACGCCAACGGATGCGGAGATGGTACAAGCTTATGAGAATTATACACCCCTGAGAAGGGTACGAGCAATCATCATGCTGGCACGTCCCTCGGGGCCTTCACCGAGCCGACATTGTGATCCGGTTGGTTTTCCCATCGCTGCGCGTACAATGGATGCCCGATCTGCACCCGCACACACGCTCCAGTTATTTTCGAAAGTTTCCGGGTATTCGGTCTCCTCGCGCAGGATTACACAACTCACGCCTAACCAGTAGGCCTCTTTCTGCAGTCCACCGCTGTCAGTGAGTACGCGATGCGCATTTGAGGTGAGCGTCAGCATCGCTAGATAGCTGACAGGAGACCGAATCTCCACGTTGTCTGGAATCGTTATGCCCTTTAGGGCTGCCCTGGTTCGTGGATGAAGCGGTAAGATGATAGGTAGAGGTAGTTGTCCAAAGGCATTGAAAATGCATTGAAGGTTTTCTCGGATATCCGTATTGGATGGACGATGTACAGTTGCCAGAATGTACCCCTTGGGGGGATGCTGGGTAATGGATTCCAGTGGCCATCGCTTCTTTGCTCGTTCAGCAAACATGCGCGTGGCATCCAACATTACATCCCCCACGAGTATGGTCTGTGCTGCAAGGCCCTCTCGGTTTAAATTCTCAACTGCGACTTCGGTGGGGGCAAAAAGCCACTTTGACACCCGATCGGTCAGAATCCGGTTGATCTCTTCCGGCATCAACCAATTGAAGCTGCGAATCCCTGCTTCAACATGTGCAAGTGGGATATTTCCCTTTGCCGCAACCAAAGCTCCTGCAAGCGTGGTGTTCGTATCTCCGTATACAATGACCGCATCATAAGGGCCGGTCTCTTTAATGAACTGTTCCAATCGGAGCATGATATCTCCGGTCTGTTTAGCGTGAGATCCTGATCCAGCCCCAAGGTTCGAAACTGGTGCGGGAACACCGAGCTCCTCAAAAAAGACTTGGCTCAGTAGCTTATCATAATGCTGTCCCGAATGCACGAGCGTTTCCTTGACGCCGGCCTCCTTTAATGCAGGACTAACGGCCGCTGCCTTTACGAATTGTGGCCGTGCCCCGACGAGCGTACAGACATGCATGTGTCGTTTTATGAATGTGAGTTATAAAGAAGGTCGAGACGGTCTAGTAGGCGTGCCAGTCTAGAGGCAAGACGGGGGCGTTCATACTCGGCTAATGCTGCATCATTGATTGTCCAAGGCTTTCCTCGAGATTCCAGATGGTCATTCAAAAATCCAAGGATGCCTTCCCGGTCGTCGTGGTCAAAGATTCTTCCAGACTGCGTCTGATTCAGAAGGTCAGCAAGATCTCCCTCTGTAGGTCCAAAAGCTAGAATTGGTCGACGGGCCGATATGTACTCAAAGGCCTTGCCGGAGACAATTCCGGCAGCACTGTCGCTGTACACACGTGGCAACGCCAGCATAAGAACGTCTACGGACTGCATATAGGCTATTGCCTTACCGTGCGAAAGATAGGGAACCCCCTTAACGGTGATGCCTTTCGCTCGATACGCTTCTAATGCCTCGGAATCAACTTTCCCGACAAGGTGAACTTCAATCGGAATACTAGGCCGCAATTGCTGTAGTGCAGCAACGAATCCCTCGGGGTGTGTAAGTAAATTGTAGGTTCCGACATATGCAATCACGAAAGCATCCTGCTCTCTGACCGAGGAAGTACCCTGCGGTATATCAGCGGGGTCGTAGCCATTTGGGATCGTTTCGTAATGCCGCATGTTAACGCGACGCTTGAACCCGACGCCTAAGTGTCTGCTTACAGAAATGACTGCGCTGGCTGTACTCAAAACTTTTCGCTCCAGACGCGTCTGGATTCTTTTTGCTATCGCTCCCTCGTACATTTGGTCGCGGTAATAGACTTCAACCCAAGGGTCTCGCATATCCACAACCCAAGGAAGGCCGGAAGCCTTATGTGCTGTCATGCCGATCAGGTGACTTGAATGGGGAGGCCCTGTGCTGATGACTGCATCAAAATTCTGTGTTTGCACCAGCTTTCGGGCAACCCGAGATCCGAAAGGCACCCATCCCACTCGAGCATCTGGAAGAAAAATATTTCCCCTCAGCCATCGAGCGACATTATTCAATCTCTGCTTCCCCTCAATGTATCCGGATTTAATTACTTCGTCTCTCCTTTTTCCTTGAATGCGTCCGTACACACTGAATGGATCCCACGCTCGCGTACGGATCACTTCCACCTCGGGAGGAACCTCTTCAAGCAGCGAATCATCAATTGACGGAAAGGCTGCGTAGTTTGGATCTACCGTCAGGATTGTCGGCAGCCATCCGTGGCGGGGCAGGTAGCGTGCAAATTTCAGGATGCGTTGTACTCCAGGCCCTCCGGACGGAGGAAAGTAGTAGCTGATCAAAAGAACACGTTTCACGGTCTTTACAAGAGGGCAGAAGTCAACTCCCCGCGGTTTCTATTCAAATTTTAGGAAAATTACCGAGTACCAGACTCGATCAGGGCAAGCGTTAGGCAGTAAACGAAAATCACAAAGATCAGATTGCTGCTAGACTCCCGGATGTAGCAGGTTGGATTGAAGATCATTGCGAGTGTATGGTTTCCGGTCTGAATGCCGCGACACGCATTGAGTAATTGGCTCTATGAATCAACACAGTCTCCTCAGCCTGTGTGGCATTGAGTGCTAACATTTAAGAGGAGGTTATCCAGGAAATCCTGATAGAAGCACAATTTTGCAGCACTATAGTTCAGTTCTCGAGCGAGTGTTTTCTGATCCAGATGTTCCAGTATAAAACCCGGAATCAACCTTCACCCGGGAAGGTCCCCTTATTCAATCCACGATGCCTGAATAAGAACCGGAAATATAACCAATCAGTGTTGATTTTGCCCACCGGCAGAGCCTGGCGATGTCTGAAATGGGCCATTCGCTCTTAAAGGGCGTTACATATATCCGTTTAAGGTAAGATAGAATGGATCTCGGACTTAAAGGAAAATCAGCATTTGTAGCCGGGGCAAGTAGTGGATTGGGACTTGCTGTGGCCACTGCTTTGGTGCGCGAGGGGTGTAATGTGACCTTTTGTTCTCGAAATGAGGCTCGAATCCAACAGGCCGCAAGCACAATTTTAAAGCATGACTGGGCTGATTCCGCCAGAGTTTTCCCAACGGTTTGTGACGTAACTCGCGAATCTGAAATCCGCCTTGCTATTGACCGATCTGTTGAACGGTTTGGGGGATTAAACATTCTGCTGGCTAATGCCGGTGGACCTAAGACAGGCTTTATAGACGATTTTAGTGCAGAGGATTGGAAGACTGGCTTGGAATTAAACCTGGTGAGCACAATCAATCTATGTCGATACGCACTGCCGCATTTGCGTCGGGCTGCACAGGAGGACCGGCATGCACGGATTCTGATGCTGACCTCTATTGCGGCAAAACAGCCCATAGGATCCCTTTACCTCTCAAATACTTCCAGGGCAGGGGTTCAGGGCTTTGCCAAAACATTATCTGAAGAGGTTGGGAAAGACGGGATCACGGTAAACACACTTTTGCCTGGTTTTACACGAACGGAGCGGCTGCAGCACTTAGTTGATGATCTAATGGTTCGGGAGGGCAAGACAAAGGAAGAGGTTGAAGCGGGTTGGGCTTCTCAGGCATCCCTGAATCGCTTGGGTGAACCGTGGGAGTTTGCTGCGGCAGCAATATTTCTGGCCAGTGAGCAGGCAGGGTTCATCACGGGCATAGCACTGCCGATTGATGGAGGTTACTCCAAGCATGTGATATGACATGAAACCACGCGTTCTAGTTGCTATGAGCGGTGGTGTAGATTCGTCGGTCGCCGCGGTGCTCCTGCATAAGCAGGGTTATGAGGTTATTGGTCTCACAATGAAAACATGGGACTACAGCGGGGTTGCGCCCCGGCAAAGCAGTAAAGAGGTGGGTTGCTGTACACTGGAATCCATGAATGATGCCCGCCAAATTGCCTTGAAATATGGGTTCACGCATTTCATTGTTGATATTAGAGAGGAATTTGGGGATTGGGTGATTGAGCGATTCACGGAGGAATACATGGCGGGCCGAACGCCCAACCCTTGCGTACTCTGCAATACACATATCAAGTGGGACGCATTGCTGCGCAGGGCAGATGATCTGGGGTGCGCCCACATAGCTACAGGGCATTATGCCCGTGTGCGCGAGGAGAATGGACGGTTTATTTTGTCACGGGGGCTGGATCTCAATAAGGATCAGAGCTATGCGCTCTGGGGGCTCCCCCAGGAACAATTGGCCAGAACACTCTTCCCGCTCGGGCATTACGAAAAACCGGCAATCCGGGATCTTGCTGCTGATTACGGGCTCACGGCAGTCGTTGATAAACCTGACTCCTACGAGATCTGCTTTATTCCGGATAACGACTACAGGCGATTCCTGCGTGATCGTGTTCCCAACCTAGATCAGGAAGTCAATGATGGGCCTATCGTTCTGTCCGATGGTACGGAAGTAGGTCGGCATGCGGGATATCCATTTTACACAATTGGGCAGCGGCGTGGATTGAATTTGGCGCTGGGCTATCCTGCGTATGTATCTGCGATCGATCCAAAATCCAATACGATTACGGTAGGACCACGTGATGAACTGCTAAAACAGACCCTGGTGGCAACCAAGATTAATCTGATTAAGTATCGTACGCTTCCTGAAGAACGGCTAGTTCTCGGCAAGATTCGCTATAAAGATCCCGGTGCTCCCTGCGTAGTGTACCAGACAGCGGATGACGAGCTTCAGATATCTTTTATGCAGCCGCGACGCGCGATTACGCCCGGTCAATCCGTGGTGATCTATGAGGGTGATGATGTCCTGGGTGGTGCCTGGATTCAACAAGTCCTTGAGGGATCTGGTGAAGCGTCAAGATCTACGAAACAGGAGCAACTTTGATAGTGAATGCGCTATTTCATCCCAATTCTTCTCATATCTTCGGGGATGTCCTGTCAGGCCGTAACCGTTCCCGCCAACTCAGAAGTAACTGATCAGCAAACGACAATGGAAGATACAATTCAGGGGGAGGGCACAATCGTATGGAATGATTTTGAGGGTGGATTTTTCGGCATTCAAGCGAAAAATGGCAATAAGTATTATCCTCTTGGTGCCTTGGACAAAGAGTTCCAGATAGCTGGGCTGGCTGTTAAATTCGTGCTCAGACCGGAGCGGGATGTAGCGACATTTGTGATGTGGGGTACACCGGCATCTGTAGTCAGCATTGCCAAGTTAGGGGAGTTATAGTGGGAGTCACTCCTTAACTCTACCGTGTCGAGCCTTGCCAAGGGAGCTGTCCTGCATGCAACAATTTCGCTTGCGTCTCAGTACGCTACGGATAGGAGGCCTGTACGACAAGCCGATGCAAAAATCAATTTCTCTCCTGGCCATAGTCGTCCTAGTGGCATCACCGACGGTGTCGCTCGCCCAGATTGACCTGAGCGGAACTCTCCTGCAGGCAGACGGCAATCCCATGGCCGCAGCCCACTTGGTGATTCAGAACGGCCCCCGGGATACAAGTCTAGTCGTTCCTGTGAATGCTGCCGGGCAATTCGCTGTCACTCTAAATGAACCGGGTGGATACGGCCTGTACGCGACTGGAGTGTATCACGAGACACTGCAAATGCCCCTTATTCTCACGGATCAGAAGAAAGTGGAACTGCATATTCGTCTTCAGATGAATGCGTTTGCTTTATCTCCAGATACGCTTTATGTAGTGTCGGCCGCGTCTGATGAAGCCATGCAAATGCAACGCCGGCCGGACGGGACGTATGCTGTTCGCCTGGATGCCTATGCTGATACGCTAGCGTACCAGATCCGTTATGGCTACGAGCCATCTGAATGGCGCAGCGACAAGATAACGGCGGGCACGATGCAAGACCGCCTGATCTTTGACGACTCAGGTCCTTTTTGGGACAGCGAGGGCGATTACTACAGTGTCGTGGATGTTGCTAGCGAACCATTCGTGGATATTACCTATGATATTTCAGCCCTTCCGCGGCATGACCTTGGTCCCTCCGTTACTTCCAATCCATCAGTGACCGCGAGGATTGCCCAGGTATATTTCGAGGTGAGGGAGAGGGGTAGGCGTATTGACTTTAATGGCAATTTTCTCAACTTCATGAACGCTGCGAGCCGGGAAAGGGGCGCCGTCAAGAGGCAGATTGCTTCGGAGCAGGATCCCCTTGTTCGACAGTGGTATCTGCTGCGCTACTTCGACGACTTGCCGGCCACCTTATGGCCAAGACATGGCAGGCGCTTGGCCCGCAAGGCCCTCGAGTCCATTCCGCCGGATTCGCCGTTCTGGTCCTATGAAGCTTGGAGTCGCGTCGGTGCATCTAACCTTATGTACCGTATTGCTCAAAGACTAAAAGGCCAAGAATTGCTCAAGGCCTATGTGCGGAGGGTAATCGAAGAGCATCCCGATCCAGATGTGCGTGCACAGTTTCTCGACCACGGGCTGTACTACGCAAACAGTGAAGGAGATGAGAAGACGAAATGGTTATACTATTCCATGCTCCAGGATTCGTATGCCAATACACGGCAAGCAGAAGGGGCGCGTCGGGACTTTGACCAGGACAGGGAGCTGCAGGCAGGAAATCCTGTGCCTCAATTTTCTTTTGTCTCGTTTGATGATCCTACCGCTACCATCACGAATGTTGATCTTCAAGGCTAGGTGTACCTACTTGATTTTTGGGGAACATGGTGCGCACCTTGCATTAAGGAAATACCTTATTTGGAAGAGGCGTACGATAAGTACAGCGAATCTGGATTTGAAATCCTGAGTATTGCATTTCTTGATGATCCCGTGGACATCAAGCAGTTCAGAGAAAACAGCTACCCAATGCCTCGGCTTCACACCCGAGTGGCTCGGAAAGACGATAATTCAATAAGGGATCTGTTTGAGATCACGAGCTTCCCTAGGCCTATTCTTGTAGATGAGGATGGCATTATCCTGGCGATTGATGACGAACTGCGAGAAAGTAAGCTTCTGGATATGGTTGGCGCCGTGTACGAGGGCGCCAGGTAGCGGTCCAGTATATTTCAGTGTCGTCGTTACGGTGGAGCATTTGTGTTGTCCGGCGGCATCGGCCAATTGGTATTCCTACCTAGTTCTCCAGCTGTGTTCCGCAGCAAAATGATTCATGACGGAGCGTTCGTTTCCAAAGGAAATTTGTCTAATCATGCCGTCCTAATGAATCGTGGAATTGTGTTCGGCAACCCGACATAAATGGATCCCTGCGTTTCGAGATCAGGATTCGACTCTCGGATAGATACACAACCGGTCAGGCATTATCTTATTCGCGCAAAGATATGATAGTGTACTATGGATAAACGAACTTTTTTACAGACCGCTGCTGTGTTGATCGGAGGAGGGGCGGTGGTCCCAATATGGGGATGTACTCCGCGTGTGCCGGCGAGAACCAATTGGGCTCGTAACCTTACCTATTCAACAAATCAGCTGTATCGTCCGAGAACCGTGGAAGAAGTACAGGAGGTCGTTCAGCGAGCAGCTCGCGTACGCCCCCTCGGTTCCAGACATTGCTTCAACACCATTGCCGACAGTCAGCATGCGCAGTTGTCCCTCGAGCTGCTCCCCCGTGAAATTACTTTTGATGAAGGGACTGTATCAGTTCCGGGAAGCATGCGGTACGGTGAGCTCGTTCCATTCCTGAGTGAGCAGGGGGTTGCATTGCATAACCTAGCTTCGCTTCCGCATATTTCAGTCGCAGGGGCATGCGCAACGGCTACACATGGTTCTGGCGTTACCAATGGTAACTTGGCAACAGCCGTTCAGGGTATGGAGATTGTAAACGCATCCGGGGAGCTTGTATCCCTATCACGTGAGACCGACGATCAACGGTTTGCAGGGGCGGTTGTTGGATTGGGCAGCCTTGGCGTGGTAACCCGTGTGACACTCAAAACCGAACCCAGCTACGATATCAGGCAGTACGTTTACTTGGATGTCCCACTGGATTCTGTTGGACAATACCTCAACGAAATTTCAACCCAGGCATATAGCGTAAGCATTTTCACGGATTGGCAAACCACAGAATCCACACAGATCTGGATCAAAGAGCGGGCAGACCAGGTCATGGAGCCCATAGAACAGGAGCTCTTTGGTGGGCAACTTGCAGATCGAAAGGTTCATCCAGTACTGGCATTGTCTGCGGAAGCATGCACTGAACAGATGGGGGCTGTAGCTCCGTGGCATGCCTTGTTACCCCATTTTAAGATGGAGTTCACTCCAAGCAGCGGAGAAGAGCTGCAGACCGAAGTCTTTGTGGCCAGGGAGAATGCGCCAGCGGTTGTGGAAGTTCTTCGCGGTATGTCAGATCAGTTGAACCCGCTGCTCATGATCAGCGAGGTGCGCTCAATCAAAGCAGATGACCTGTGGATGAGTACAGCATATGGTCGAGATAGCGTTGCTTTTCATTTCACATGGTATCAGGATTGGGAAGCACTGCAAGCGTTATTGCCCACGCTTGAGGAAGCGTTGCGTCCGTTTGATATGCGGCCTCATTGGGGCAAGAACTTTGGCATGGAACCGGCAGTGCTTCGTTCACGCTACGGGAAATTGAACGATTTTCGCGCACTGGTAAATGAGTTTGATCCGTCTGGAAAATTCAGAAATGCGTTCACGCAACGGTATCTGTTTGGGTGATCTGCCCACCACCAACATTTGAATAACCGGATGACACAATTGAGGATGCCCGGTTTACGTTGAGCATAAATCCCGCGACCTTTTGCTACAGGACCACCTCAGTGCCTAGATCCTCCTGTCTGGCTCGCTCTTCCAGAAAGCTGGCGACTACCAAGTCCTGAATGGCATTCCCCACTGACTTGAAGAAGGTGATCTCTGAATCATCCGCGCGGCCTTCCACATTGCCTATCAGGATATCTCCCAACTCAGTGTAAATGTGGGATTCGTCGAATTCCCCCCGACTAATCGGTACAATCAAATCCCCAGCTTCCTGGAGGCATGCCTCGCGCTGGTCCACAACCACCTTAGCATCTGCAACTGTCTGAGCAGGGATTTCAGTCATGTCGGATCTGTAGGAGCCAATTCCGTTAATGTGTGTACCTGGTGCTATATGTTCAGCCGCGAAAACGGGGGTCAGGGAAGTGGTAGCTGTGCATACAACATCAGCTTCGGCAAGCTCTTCGGGTGCCTTGGCGCTTGTGACCTTTACGCCATAATGTCGCGTTGCTCTTTTCACAAACGCCTCGGTGTTTTCGGGGGAACGCCCAAATACAATCACTTTTTTTATCGGTCGCACAGCACAGACTGCCTCGAGTTGTGTATTTGCCTGGATCCCGGTGCCAAACATTGCCAGAACAGAAGATGATGGGCGAGACAGGATCTCCGTTGCAAGTCCGGCTCCCGCACCTGTTCGTAGAGCTGTTATAAACTCACCGTCCATGAGGGCGAGGGGAATTCCCGTTTGAGCGTCGCTAACCATGACAACTGCATGAATGAATGGTAATCCGCGACCGGGGTTATCTGGACTAAGGTTAACGACTTTCAGCCCGATCTGTCCGTGATCAGGAGAATACGCAGGCATGAATAATGAACGTCCGCCATGCTCGTCAAGCGGCACGTTCATGCGTACGGGTACGCTTGCGCGTCCAGAAGAAAGTGCAATGAAGCCATCGCGCATCAGATCAATGGCCTTGCGCATTGTAATTGCTGACGCAATATTCTCCCTTGAGAGTACTCGAATAGTAGGCATGATCACGCTATCGCAAAATAAAGCCGTTTTTCAGAGGATCCTTTGGATCCAGGATAAATGTGTGTTGCCCGGTAATGAAAGCGCGCCCCTCAATGTCCGGTACGATCGAATTGTGTTCACTCTCTCCATGCGTACTGGCTTGCACGATTGTGCCCTTAAAGGAACTGCCGATAATACTCTCAATTCTTATGCATTCTCCGAGCTTGAGTAGTCCTTTTTCATATAGCACTGCAAGTCGTCCACTCACGCCCGTGCCCGTAGGGCTGCGGTCAACCTCTCCGTCTGCAAAGACGCAGACATGACGACTGTGCGCACCCGCTGATTCGGCAGGGCCAGTGAATATTGTTCCGTACAGGAAGCCCAGATCGGGCTCGGATGGATGGTCAATAGGCATACTTGCCATAACGGCCTGCTTAATCTTTTTACCTGCGTGGATCAACTTACCGTAATGGGTCGGAGTTGCTTTCAGTCCTACCTCACTGACCGACACATATGCATAGTATGCGCCACCAAAGCCTATGTCGTACTGGATAGGTCCGAATTCAGGTATTTCGACAGTTTTATTTATCGTGTAGGCATAGGAAGAGACATTTCTGAATCGGACGGATTCGACGCTACCGTTTCTTATTCGTGCCCATGCGGTAACTGGCCCGGCGGGGGTATCAATTTCTACCTGAGTTTCGGGTTCTGACATTGGGAGCATCCCTGTTTCTACAACCACTTTTGTTACGGCAATAATGCCATGGCCGCACATCGTGCTGTATCCCTCGTTATGCATGAAGAGTACTCCAAAATCGGCATTATCGCGAACCGGTTCGGTGATCAGGCATCCGTACATGTCTGCGTGTCCCCGAGGTTCCCACATGAGGGCGGTACGGAGTGCATCATAATTTGTCTCCAGATCTCGCCGACGTGCCAGGATGGTATTGCCTGCTGGCTGTGGGTAGCCCGCGAGAATTACACGCAGAGGTTCCCCTTCAGTATGCGCGTCAATACACTTGATCGCGAGACCATTTGGGCGCCAGCTATTTGTTGCATCAAAATTGAGTTTCATGGTATTGTGAGAGTATTGCAAGTGGTCCTGTGCGTCAAACAGAAAATGGATATAATCGGTTCAGACAGCTTTATACCTCGGTCGCGGATTACTGTCGAACAACAAGTTACAGGGGGGGAATTGGATACCAATGCTATAAAGGAGTAGGTGGAAACCGGCACATCCCCATTGAGCGAGTGTATGACCGCGGGCTTAAAATTAATCTGGGTGACATGAATTAGCTTCGCCTGGAGTACAGCGATATCATACCGCAATAAAACTATAATCATTAAACTGCACGGAACGGATCAATCGCTGGCACGATGTAGCAGATTGGCCGGGTGTATTATATTTGCGAGTCTTGGGCGTTGTTTTACAAAAACTTCTCATGGTTTCAGATCGGCAGGTTTTACTTTTATTTGATCTGGTCAGACGTAAAAGAGTGCCAATAAAGGAAGCTGCAGTAGAAGCGTCAATGTGCGAGACGACTGCTCACAAGTATCTTCGTTCCGGCCTGCTTCCAAGTCAGTACAAGGAATCACGTACACCCCGTACATACCGTACACGCGTAGATACATTTGCGGACGTGTGGCCAGAAGTGGCTCATGACTTGGAAGCTAATCCTGAAATTCAGACCACCGAAATATTTGCAAAACTGCAGAATAAATATCCGGGTCGCTTCAAGCCGGGGCAGTTACGGACATTGCAGCGGCGGGTGAAGGAATGGCGATACTGGCAACCAAAAGAGATCTACTTTGAACAGGTATATCCCCCCGAGCATCAGGAGTAGCAAAACCAGGGCCTGACTAATCGCTGGAACATGTTTGGACCTCGCAAAACCAGCTATTTGCTTCTCTCGAGATTCCAGTGGCGATATATGAGCCTGAAGCAATTTTCGGCCGGTTTGTCTAATGTGGTCGGAATATCCAACCATTCTCGGTTCTGATATCATCGCAATGACACCTTTGCACCTGGATAGTGCCAGCGAAAAAATCATTTCCTACCGGGAACAGTACATCGTCTTTGACCATTAGAGCGCAGTTGTAACGTTTTTCGAGGCTGATTGAACATCTTCACGTTTGAACATTATTGAAATCATGATTGAAGTTCCTGTTACTTCCGCATTCGTATTGTCCCACACGGGGCCAGAAGTATACCGCGGCACAGCGGCACGTGCTTTTTTGAATTCTCTTGATTTGTCGGCTGCTGACTCACTTCTTGTGCAGTTTCAAGATACTTGGGAAGAAGAGTGCGTGGAAATTCTGAACAGGAAGTATGGAGTACAAGAATACTGCCATGGATATCTGAGGAAAAATCCGTCTGCGCAAGTGATTCAGCTAGGTGGCGGACTGGATCCGTTGACAATTGATCTCGCGGAATGCTATCCGAACGCTCGGATTTTTGATGTAGATATGGCCAATACGGCTCTCAAAGCAGAGATCAACGAGAAGGTAGGCGGTCCCGAAGTTTCATTCTTGGCGGCAAATCTTGCAGATGTGCCCTCCCTGACTGAGGTACTGAGTAATGCCGGTTGGCAACCGGATGCTCCGACATTGCTAATCTCAGAAGGAATTTCGTACTATGTACCGAAGGAAGTTTATCGCATTACTTTAAGTGCGCTCCGTACTCCGGGAGGTTGCCTGGTGTTTGAATATGCTCTGCCAGATGAGCTTCTTGTTGGAACTCCGAAGGCGGATATTATTGAAGATTTTTTCAACCGCTTCTCCGCCCTTTTAGATTTACCATTCACCATGCAGCGCTATTCAGATTCAGAGGTCAATGATCTTGCAGAAAGCATGAATGGTGAGGTTGAGGAAATTGTGACTCAGCATCAGCTAGAGTTCAGCCGTACTGGAAGGAACGAAATGCGCCCAGTCCCGAATATGGGGGCAATTCGGGTCGCTTCGATCCGGTTTGCCTGATGTGACCGGTCTGGTGGTAGATCATACCGGTGCACGGTATGATGTATTATTGAACAGCGCGGCACATTTCCTGTGTAGGAGCAAGAAGGATTTGTCAGATTGCTCAACGAGGAGATTCATAGGTATGGATCAATAGATCAACCCAGAAAGACAGTCGCCGTTCTGCTGGAGCTGAGGTATGTGCGAGTGAGGCAGTTAACCGGGGGCATTTAAGGTGGGATTCTCGGACGGATACGCCATCACACTACCTATTCGGATGCAATTCACCGTAGATTGATCTGAAACTTCAAAGTCGCAGCATCAAAAAGTCAAATGATTGGATTACGGATTATTGCAATTGGATTTCTACTATGCTCCAGCAGTGCTGCAATTGGTCAAACGGTTGACCTTTACTCAAGGCCTTTCCAGGCAGAACGTACTCGGACGTATGATGTACTTCATTATCGCGTTCATTTAGTATTTGATGAAGATACCAAGTCATTCTCGGGCTCAAATACTATCACAATGACCCCCCTGAGCGACAGCTTCACAGAGCTACAATTGGATGCGGAAACGTTCGTGGTAGATAGCGTACATAGTGCAGCAGGGGAGATTTTGTACTTCACACAAGAGCCTCACAACCTCCAAATTAGATTATCCAAAACCTACGCATATACGGACACACTGCAGTTCACGGTGTATTACCATGCGTCTAATGTTGACATTGATTCGGAGGCCTATGGCATGTCAGCGAGCTATGATCTCGGGATTGATTTCAAGGATGAAACAGACGAGAATCCGCGATTGATCAACACGCTTTCTTTCCCGGAGGGAGCTCGCCACTGGATGCCCAGCTATGATCACCCAAACGACCGGGCGTCTCATGAAACGCTGCTCACCGTCCGGCCAGAGTACAAAGCGCTCTCGAATGGGCGCCTGGTTTCTGTGACAGAAGAGGAGAATGGTTTAATGACGTGGCACTGGGACCAGGAGTTACCACACCCTACCTACCTGTACGTAGCAGTCGCCGGGCCATATGTCATACTGGAAGATTCCTTGCGCTCAATTCCGGTCAACTATTGGGTATATCCGAAGGATGTCGACGATGCAATGCGTTCCTTTGAACGAACTCCAGAAATCCTGGAGTTTATGGAGGAACTCTATGGCGTACCCTATCCTTGGATCAAGTTTGATCAGGTCACGATTCCCGGTATAGGGGGTGGAGCGGAAAGTACGACTGCAACGGTCCTCGGGCATGTGACCATCCATGATGAGCATGCTGAGCAGGATTACCCCAGTGACTGGTTAGTTGCCCACGAAGCGGCGCATCACTGGTTCGGTAATCTAGTTTCTTACCGTGATTGGTCACAAACGTGGATAAGCGAAAGCTTTGCGACCTGGAGTGAGTATGCATGGGCGTGTCATGCTCATGGAAGTGATGAGTGTGCAGTGAATCTGCAGAGCAAAAAAGATGCGTACTTCCGTGAGGCAAACGACCGCTACCGACGTCCGGTTGTGTTTGAACATTGGCAATATCCAAATCAAAATTTCGATCGACATACGTACCAGAAGGGGGCGGTCATTCTCGAAATGCTTCGAGGTATACTGGGCCCTGTAAACTTTAAAAGATCCATTCAGCGCTTTCTGAACGATCATGCCCTTCAGCCCGTGCACGCATACGATTTTATTACCGCAATCAAGGACGCGACAGGTCAGAATATGGAATGGTTTTTTGACCAATGGATTTACAGTGCTGGCCATCCTGAAATCACCATAACCCAGGCTTGGGACGCGTCGGGTACACTCACGCTGACGGTAGAACAATCACAGGATATGGCTTCTCCATTCGTGTACAGAATTCCTGTAAATGTTCGGATACATACGGCGACCGGCATACAGGAAGAAAAGATCTGGCTGTCAGAAAGAACCAACACTTTCGAATTCCAGGTAGATGGTCGTCCACGCTTTGTTCGTTTTGATGCGGACGGTACGCTGTTGGCCGATTGGTCCTTTGAGAAGGATGTCGCTGATCTGCAGTATCAACTTGTGCATGATGACGTTGCTGGGCGCCGACGGGCAGCACTTGATCTTGAAACCCATTCGGCCCAAACCGAGGTGCGTGCAGGACTCTCAGACTGTGCAGCGTCTGATCCCTTCTGGAATGTCCGCATGACCTGCCTAGATGTATTGTCCAGGAGCATAGCCGATAGTGATGCCGGGTTGTTTTCTGCGTCTATTCATGATCCGCACTCACGTGTTAGAGCGGCAGCAGTCCGGGGCTTAGGGGAGCTGGGAAACGAAGAGTACAGCGATTTACTGGTTGAATTTTACAGAAACGATACCAGCTACTTGGCTCGTGCAGAGGCGCTCAGGAGCCTTGGAAAAATAGGGGACCCTACTATCGTCCGGTTTCTGGAAGAGGCGGCACAAGATAGTTCGCCACGAAATGTGATAAGATTAGCAGCAGAGTGGGCGTTGGAGCAACTTGACTAAATCTCAGCCATTCTTGTCGCGTTTTTCGACAAAGATAGACTACCAACTCCACACCGTCCCTGATTCGACTGCAATGCATCTGCCTTAGCGCGAGTTCGCCATTTCTCTTCGACCCTGATGAATTTCTCGGGTTGATTTTCG
>CAZCYQ010000027.1:0-46077 GCA_964503085.1 uncultured Rhodothermaceae bacterium
CTTTCGAAAATTACCTAAATTTATGACTCATCTCACAATTAAGGGCGAAGACCCACAAATAAATCCAGCTTCCGGTAAAGGGATACGCTCGTACTAAAGATCCACTCGCAACCGCTGTAATATCGGATCCCTCGGGGTATCCGCACAGCAAAAGACTTTCAGTCTGCCTCAGTAAACGCTGAACCGATACAATCTCCTGGTATCTAAAAAACAATTTACAGCGATTGAACAGAGCAATTCGGCTCCCGCCCAAACTGATACAGGGCTGCAATCCACCGAACCTGCAAAATCTGGAGAGAAAAGTCCAGATGCTACCCGAAAACTAAGCTAGACTGCCCGTCAGGTTTGTCTGCAAACAATCCGTCGCTGACGGATCACTCACATATTGGAAATATCCCGCCTGGATGAATAACTGATTCGAAGCGTGCCCGCTTTTCGAAGCTCACCATGGACGTCCGTAACGATCCCCATTTCCGATTCCTCATCCACCCGCAGAGATACAATCAATCTTGGCTGTTCGGTGAGCTTTCTATACATAATTGATCGGATGTTAACCAAATCCTCGATAATAGCGTCATCAATCTGCACTTTTGTATCCCCTACGGCATTACCCCGCAACTTCTCTGGACCCATCCATACGTAGGAGACATACCGCTTCTGCTCAATTTTCGTGAGTGCTTCCGCCTGTGGCAGGATCGTCCGAACCTGTACCTCCTGTTCCCGCAACACGGTTGTAACCATGAAGAAGATCAGAAGCATAAAAATGATATCTGGCAATGATGCCGTAGATATCTCCGGCTTAGCCTTGGACTTTTTTGTGAAGTGAGCCATTGGTTCTTTTTCAGATTCAGTTTCCTGGATCAGGTTCTGCTAGTGAAACCTGGGCCGGCCATTTATCACGGATCTCGTTCTCACTGGGATCCTCCAAGTCTGCACGATACTCCACGTAATTTGCAAACCCCATGGAACGGGCTTCCGTGTCCCATATCTCGAAGTAGGCCATCCAAACCTCATCCATAGTTTGGATATATAGATTATATGGCGTTAGACGGTCCGTCTTTATAGATACTACAGCCTTGCCCGGAGAATCAGAATAGCGCGCGTCCACACCGTTATTTTGAACGTGAGTCATGACTTCATTCCGGATCTGACCAACAGAAGACGGCAGGTCTTCCAGGAGAACCTGCCCCTGTGCATTAATCAGAATCTTAAGCATGTTACGATCTGCGACCGGGGGCGGAGGCGTTGTCTCGTCCGGCTCCGGTGGCAAGGTCATACCAATCCCGGTATCTACATCAATCGTGGTCGTGACCAGGAAGAAAATCAGAAGCAAAAATGCTATATCCGCCATTGAGGATGTCGGAATCTCCGCACCCGCACGCTTCTTTTTCTTAGCAAGAATACCCATCGTGATGCAAGTTTATAGGTCAGGAAATGAGATTCTTGATGCCAGACACCAAAAGTGCAACTAGTGTCAGACCAAGAGAGAGCATAATGGTCATGATACCGGCATCTGTCCATGTGGGCAGCGCTAAGCCCAAGACTACAAACAGCAACAACGGAACCGCTGCTAGTCCAATTGAGAGCATCTTTACCTTGCCGAACATCAAACTGCGCACACCAGAAGCCAGCATTACCAAGAGGCCAAGCCCCATCAATGCAAAGACTACATAAAGAGCAATATTTAGAACAGACATAATGACTTTGTCTATTGTGAGGTGCGCGAACACCCCGGTTAGCGTACTGTCTGGGTTCCGTCTAAGCAGAAGATCCAGACTCCTTCATGACAAGAGAGTCGATCAGTTCGATCGAAGCCTCCTCCATCTCTACAACAATCCGGTCAATTTTTGACACAGCGTAATTATAGAAGAACTGCAGAATAATAGCAACGATCAGACCGAATACCGTTGTCAGAAGGGCGATTTTTATGCCTCGCGCCACAAGGCTCGGAGAAATATCACCGGCGGCTTCAATCGCGTCAAAGGCCGCGACCATACCAATAACAGTTCCGAGGAAACCAAACATTGGCGCCAGCGCAATAAAGAGCGATAACCATACAAGACCACGCTCCAGAAAACTCATTTCGATAGAGCCATAAGCGACCACTGCCTTTTCTACGGCTTCAATTCCCTCATCCGAACGCATTAGGCCAGCTTGAAAAACTGAGGCCACCGGGCCACGTGTCGAGGCGCATACCTCTTCAGCGGCTGAAACCCCACCATCCTGCAGGGCCTCTTTAACATGCACGATAAATTTGCGTGTATTCACATCAGCCAGGATCAACTGGATGACGCGCTCAAACGCTATGGCAAGTCCGACTATGAGAATAATCAGTACCGGCCACATGAACTCTCCGCCCTGGTTGAAATAATTCACCAAAACGTTAATCATTCCTTCATCTGTGGCAGCTGCATCCTGTGGCAGCAAGACGTTTCCAAAAAGCTTCATTGACTAGTCCTCCGAGGAAATTGGTTTTAGGATTGAGAAGTAGGGTAACTGAAGGACAACCATACGATACACTGCGCACTACCCAAAAGCAATGCATCGTAAAAATGTCTTTCGTTGTTGAGTAACATAAGCCCGCCTAGTTAGGCGACTAATTTAATACTTTAATCTGAAAGTTGAGCAATCAGGAGCATTCAGTCAATTATTGACTAATTCCTCGGCTTCGGGCCAAAGCTTAAGTGCTGCCTGTAATGTTTTGTCCTGCGGATGCATGACCGGGTAGAATGCTTCCAGGTCAAATATACGCACCGCCAACCTTGCTTTTATTCTGGCCTCAAGATACGGCCTATCTGCTTCTATTTCTGACTCGCTGAAGGCTCCTTCCTCTTCACCAACGCGAATGCCTCGTACACGGGCATATTCCAGAAACTTCTGAAACTCTGCATCTTCTACGGCAAACGAGTCAAAAAATCCACGCCGGTCGTCCCCCCATCTTGCTGCAAGCGCTTCACTTTCACGATCATACCACGTTCGGGCATAAGTATTCGCCAGATTCCGGCTTAATACTTCGCGAAGAAAAACTGATGCAGAATCAATGTCTGTGATGAAGTCCGGCAAAATCCCACCACCACCAATCACTGTTCGACCATTAGCCGTTTTGTAGAGTAGCGAGTCTGGCACACTGTCGATGATCTGTTGAGCACTCAGCAATGCCGTATTCGCATGCAATTCACGCTTGGAATTCATGTAATCCTCCCGTGATCCGCTAGCATACGGGGTCTGAATCAGCCGACCAGAAGGCGTGTAATAGCGAGCTATAGTTACACGCATGGCGCTCCCATCAGGAAGCAGATGTTGCTGCTGCACAAGCCCCTTCCCAAAAGTGAGTCTTCCAACAATAAGACCACGGTCGTGATCTTGTAGTGCACCAGCTACAATTTCACTCGCTGACGCAGACGCTTCATTCACAAGTACAATAACTGGCAAGTCTTCAAGTAAACCCCTCGAGCTGCCAACATACGACTGGTTTGCCTCGCGAATACGGCCCTGTTGAGATACAATCAGTGCATCATCCGGGAGGAATTCATCAGAGATTTGCACTGCCATCTCCATGTAGCCCCCCGAGTTTCCACGCAAATCCAGGAGTAACCGCTGCATATTCTGAGCACTAAGCTCATCAACAGCTTGCCGAAATTCCCTGTGTGTTGTACCTGAGAAGCGGTTTATCTTGATGAATCCGGTTACGTCGTCAATCATGTAAGCCGCATCCACCGCATTTAACGGAATCCGATCGCGTACAATAGTGAATTCAATGGGCCTCGTATATCCTGGGCGAACGACAACAATATCAACAGACGTTCCTCTTGGCCCCTTGAGTGTACGCTGAACATCAGCGGTCTCAAATCCAAGTGCGCTTTGCTGGTCTATCTCTACGATCCGATCCCCCGAATGCAATCCTACCTCTTCGCTGGGACCCCCAGGAATCACACTGAGCACTGTAAGTGTATCCTGCCCTCCAATACCCTCAATAAACTCAAACGAAATACCAATACCCTCAAAACCGCCGCTAAAGTCTTCCTCGACACGACGCATCGTCTCGGCATCTATATAGACCGAATGAGGATCAAGCTCTTCCAGCATGCCTTCCAGTGCATGCTCAGCAAGCGCCCCCGAATCCACATCCTCCACATAACGTTCATTGATGATCAGGAATGCGTCTTCGAGTTTCTGCAGTGCGGCCCGCGTATCATCCGACAAAGCAGACTCAAGCTGCATTCCCAGCAGTATACCCGTTACCAACACCATGACACCAACCAGTACCTTTGTATATGTGGTCCTGGACTTTCTCATTTTCTCACCGCAGTTACGTGACTAACAAGGATACGAAAGGCGTGCAACAACTGCATACAATAATGGATCCAACCTCTGGATTTATGAGCATCTGTCAATGAAGATAACAGTTTTCGCGACTCTGGTGGTATTCATCTGCCTAGTCGCTGGAATTTCAATATGGCGAACGGCATATAACTGGCAATCTTCTCCCCCGAAGAAAGTAACCATAGAAACTTTGGATGCTCCAGTACAGATTCTTTGGGGAGAATTCAACTCAGTGGAAATTAGGGCAAATTCCATGCCGGATGCATTAACAGGGCTTGGTTACGTCCAAGGACACCTGAACGGCTGGACTATTGCGCTCTGGAGGCAGGCCGCATTGGGCAAACTCACGGACTGGTACACACCTAAGGGAGAGCACGCAGACCGGCTCGTGCTCCAACTGGGCCTTGCTGAAATTGCCCAATTGGCTTCCAACAACCTGAGTGCAGGGGAAAAGGACCTTATTGCTGCATTTGGGGCCGGAATACAGGCTGCATGGAAAGACACAGACCATATGCACGAGTTTTTCCTGCAGGAAATCACTCCTGAACCATGGGAGCCCTGGCACACGCTCGCCATAGAGCGCTTGCTTGCATGGGTAAGCACCAGCCCAGACTCCGTGTGTAGTCTGGGATTGTCCGTTTGCAATGGAGATTCCGAACTACGTTCCATGCTGCATCTACAGGGATTTGAATTCAGTAGTTCATGGGTTTATTCTACCGCGGAACGCTCCCTGCTCTATCAACGCCATGTGGTCGGCGACGCCGTACCACCGGTATTTCAAGAGGCGGTACTGAACGTGCAGGGACAATCTGAACTGGAGGGGCTTTCACTCATTGGAACCCCCTTCTTCCCGACCGGCAGATCCCGGAATTATGCCTGGTCAATACTTGTCTATTCTCCCAAAACCAACGGACCTGTTCTCGACAGCCTTGATCAGCAAATGCATCTGACGTTCCCCCTTCGGGAAGAGATTGTAATTCATCGGCGCACGGATAGCACCTTCAGCACCCCCGAAGCGCAACATGAGTTGAAGTGGTCTGGCTTCAATGCTGTTTCCGATGCAAAAAGCTGGTTATCTCTACCTCATGCCTCCCCTGCCGCATTTCACCTTTGGCAGGGCGCTGGAATCCTGATGTCTTCTGACGGTTCGTGGCATGTCCTTGGTAATCCAAAATTTGTGTTTCCTATGGATTCAGGTTTAGTCATAGGTAACAATCCACAGGTTCGACATGCGGCCCTCTATCTTGATGGCATTGACCCAAGGAGGAGCGATGTAGATACATGGGTTACTGATACGCAAAGCAACTGGGTAAGGGATACACTAAGCACTATGCTTGCTTCCTTGCCAATAGACTCGTTGAGGCAAGCTCTCCCCGGCGCTCCTGCGCCAGTTAATTCTGCACTTACGTATCTGATAAACTGGGACCACCGCTTTAATAGCCAGAGTATTGGGGCAACCATTTACCATGAATGGACCCTGTCCACAGGCCTCGATTCAGAAGAAAGTCTTTATCATGCAATCAGTAGGCTGACCCAACGATTCGGGGCTGACCAAACCCAATGGCTATGGGAGCGCGTCTACGGGAGCAGTCGTGTGTTTACAGTCCACCGCAGAACGGATAGCAAAATTTTTGAGCCCCTTGAGGTGCCTTCCATGGGACATGAGACAACCATGGCCTGGGGAGGGGCTCAAGCAGCTGTTGCACCGGTAACCTGGGAAGCCTGGATGTGGAACGGAACAGGCACTCGTTATTCCATACGCAGACATCATGTGGATATCCATGAGCCACTTGGTCGTTACACAACAAGCTACAGCCGCTTCACGTATTCATTCCCCACATCATATTCAATCACTACAAGCCTCGTACCCTAGATGCCCTCTGCTGATTGTGTCTTCGGGCTTGATGCCGGTGCCACACAAACCCGACTGTGTGCTCGTTCATTAGCTGGAGATTCTGACCTCAAAGTCTTTGGAAGCGCTGCGAATGTGTTTCGACAGGGTGAAATACAGACGGCTGAAATCCTGTCACGCCTAATCAACAAGGCGCTTGAAAAGCTGCCAGATATAGACCTGCTTGCTATTCATGCCGGCGTAGCGGGTGCCAGCGCTTCCTCCACGCAAAAAGTGCTCGCCGACCGTATCCGCTCGCTGATTGATGGTAAAGATTCCCTCCGGATAAGCATATCTCACGACGGGGTAAATGCTATTGAGGGAGCACTTGGCGGTGACGGCGGTCTCCTCTTTATTGCTGGTACGGGAAGCGGAGTAATGGCCCGACCCCAAAAAAATCAAACACAAATTGACCATGTGGGAGGATGGGGATACTTGATCGGGGACGAGGGTAGCGGATACTCAATTGGACGGCGCGGCATGGCTGCCGTTGGACATGCGATTGATGGTGGACCTGCAACGATACTAACAGATCTGGTCAGAGATCATCTGAACATCCACGACCGCTATTCTCTACTGAGGGGCATTACCAATCCTGACTGGAAGTTTCAGCATGTGGCCCCACTCGTGCTGCAAGCCTCTAGTTACGACGACGCTGTCGCGTGCGCTATCGTGCATAACGAAACGACTTTACTTGCGCGTCAATCGGAATGGCTGTTGAAAAAGCACCCGAATCTGAACCCTAGATTTACTATCACTGGCGGGCTCAGTAATCACAAATATTATGTTGCTAGCATGTGCAGCGTCATGAGGAGTATCTGGCCTGCCGCCGATTATACTCCGCCAACAGGCACTCCTCTGGAAGGAGCTGTGCAAATCGCAATGCGACAGATTACCGGTTCTGACGCTCCTCAATAAGTGAATCTACTACGGTAGGATCCGCAAGCGTGGAGGTATCCCCAAGTTGCTCATAATCATTCTCGGCAATCTTACGCAATATGCGGCGCATGATCTTACCACTTCGTGTCTTGGGCAGGAATGGAGCAAACTGTACAAAATCCGGCTTTGCAATCGGGCCAATTTGCTTACGGACATGGTTGGATAACTCCTTTCGCAATGCATCAGAAGGCGCTTCGTCGGCATTAAGTGTCACATAGGCATAGATTCCCTGCCCCTTTATCCTATGAGGGAAGCCAACCACAGCTGCCTCGGCTACACTCGGATACGCAACCAGTGCACTCTCTACTTCTGCGGTTCCCATACGATGTCCACTAACATTGAGAACATCGTCTACGCGTCCGGTGATCCAATAGTAGCCATCAGAATCTCGACGACATCCGTCTCCCGTAAAATACTTGCCCTCAAACGTGGCAAAATAAGTGCTCACGAAGCGGGCATGGTCCCTGAATACAGTCCGGGCCTGGCTTGGCCAGGAGTCGGATATGGCCAGGAGGCCCTGAGCCTCGCCATCGAGTATTTTTCCGTCTTCGTCAAGAAGCTCCGGTCGTACGCCAAAGAAAGGCACCGTAGCCGAGCCTGGTTTGGTAGAGATGGCACCCGGTAAGGGTGTGATCAATATTCCTCCGGTTTCTGTCTGCCACCAGGTATCGACGATCGGGCAACGCCCATCACCAACAACTTCATGGTACCAACGCCAGGCCTCGGGATTAATGGGTTCTCCAACAGATCCCAAAAGTCGCAAGGACGATCGACTCGTTTTCTTAACAAATGCATTCCCCTTGCTCATGAGAGCCCGTATGGCAGTCGGGGCCGTATAAAACTGGTTTACCTGGTGTTTATCTACAACTTCCCAAAAGCGGGACGCATCTGGGTAGGTCGGGGTGCCCTCAAAGAATACCTGCGTAGCCCCGTTGAGGAGTGGGCCATAAACGATGTATGAATGGCCCGTAATCCATCCCACATCTGCAGTGCACCAAAAAACATCTCCCGCGTGGTAATCAAATACGACCTCATGTGTCATAGATGTATACACCAAATAGCCACCCGTGGTATGCAGTACACCTTTGGGCTTACCTGTCGAACCTGAAGTGTACAGTATGAACAAGGGGTCCTCGGCATTCATTGACTGGGCCGGACATTCTGAACTGGCCGCAGGAACATGTTCATGGTACCATTGGTCCCGCCCGGCAATCCACGAAATATCTGCCCCCGTCCTCTCAACTACCAGCACTGTTTCCACCTCGGGACAGCGCTCCAATGCCTGGTCGACATTTTGCTTTAGTGGAACCCTTTTTCCACCACGCATGCTTTCGTCTGCGGTGATTACAAACGTTGAATCACAGTCCAGAATCCGATCTGCCAAAGCCTCTGGAGAAAATCCTGCAAACACGACGGAATGCACCGCCCCGATCCGACTACATGCCAACATTGCAGCAGCAGCTTCCGGGATCATCGGCATATAAACCGTTACACGATCACCGCGCTTTACACCCATCGTAGTGAATACATTACTGAGCCGACATACCTCTGCGTGAAGCGCGCGGTATGATATATGGCGCGCCTCTTCTGTTGGGTTGTCAGGCTCCCAGATCAATGCGGTCTGGTCACCCCTGTCAGCCAGATGCCGATCCAGACAGTTATAGGATGCATTCACCTCTCCATCCTCAAACCAGCGAATGCTGACATCTGAAGAATCAAAAGACGCATTACGTACTCGAGTAAACGGCTTGAACCAATGGATTCGATTACGTGCTTCAGCAGCCCAGAATGCATCTGGATCTGTGATGGATTCATGATATCTAGCCCGGTAAACATCCTCAGATGCTATATGGGCGTTCGCTCTGAAACTGGATGCGGGCGAATAAAGAGTCTTTTTTTTCACGTGTCTATGGTCAGGATTTGGAGTCAAGTATTGGGGATCACCATGTATCCAGAAGAAACATTGCCAAGCTACACGCTTAACGGGGGTCCCCCCGATTTAAGCCGTATGTGAATATCAACAGAAGCTCGGCTGAACAAACATATGTTTAGAGTTGATTGAGGATTCTACATACATGCGAACCCATCTTATTTATGCCATCCCTCGCGGAGGAACCAGTCAAAGTACCGGAGGCTAACAATGGCAACAATCAAGAGGGGGTCTGAGCTATTCTTAGCATAAGCGGGATTGATGCCGCGACATGTTGCCCGTTTACTGAATTTACAGACGTTTGTTTATGAGCAAAACAGTTAGCACCTATGACGAGATTCCTATTAGACCACCTTCATGGGAGCAAAGCTTACCATGAGAAGCTTCGTTCCATAACTATGGAAATCAATTACAGCTTTGGTCATGCTACCACTACCTTCCAGTTGCACAACACGCCCGTCTCCATAGGTATTATGTCTGACCAATGTCCCTACGCTCAGGTCAGATGGATTGCAGGTCGGAACATGTCCAGGTGTGGATGACTTGGAAGCTTTCTTCCTGGCGTGATTGTCTGTAAACCTGGCACCCACTACCGTATCTGGTCGACGTCCTCTGGACTTGGGGAAAGTATCCCTTTTCCTTGAACCTGATCTCGTTGAGGAACGCCGTTTGTTGAGTGTTTGTGGTCTTATTTCGTAAATAAATCTGCTTAAGGTCGTTGAGTCTGCTTGTCTTCCATATCTGTAACGCGTTTTAGCCCACCCCAGATAGAGGCGCGATTTGGCCCTGGTCGCGCCAACATAAAATAGTCGCCGCTCCTCTTCGAGGTCCTTTTCGCTGATTCTTTCTCCGCGTATCAATGGCAGCAGTCCGTCTTCCATACCACCAATGAAAACAACTTCAAACTCCAAACCCTTCGATGCATGAAGTGTCATCAGAACGACACGATCCGAAGCAGGATCATCATCATCTGCATCTGTCATGAGTGCAACCGTTTGCAAGTAATTACTTAGCGTACGCGCCTCATCCCCATAATCATGCTCCTGTATTGCGCGCAATAACTCATAAATGTTTTCAAGCCTCACCTGTCCGGTCAAGGTATCATCCTCCTGCAAGTCATCCAGGAGCCGTGACGCCCGAAGGATCGCTGCGGCTACATCGACAGGGACTTTTCCCGCCGCGGCTTCTGCAGCATGATGATTGATTAGATTCACAAAGGACTGAACCTGATTCCTTGTTCGTCGTGGAAGGTTGATATGGGAGAGCAAGTCCCCCTGAATAATCCCCTGCAGTCCGCACCCAGTATTGCGCACATATTGAAAAATCTTCTCTTGCGATTTTATGCCAATGCCTCTACGCGGATAATTGATGACGCGTTGAAAACTTGATATATCACCGGGGTTAACCAATAGGCGCAGGTACGCAAGTGCGTCCTTTATTTCCTTGCGCTGATAAAACGAAATCCCGCCAATGATCCGATAGGGTATCCCTTCTTGACGTAGGGCCTCTTCAAAAATACGACTCTGCGCATTTGTTCGATAAAGGATTGCAAAATCACGGCAGTTGAGCGCATTCCTGATCCTTTCGCCTCTAATTATTCCGACTGCACGTTTAGCCTCATCCCGATCGCTGCGGGCCTCAACCAGTGTTACGGGATCCCCCGTCTCGTTATTCGTCCAGAGCGTTTTCTGTATCTGATCGTGATTTTTGACGATAATTGCGTCTGCCAAACCGAGAATGGCCTTTGTCGAACGGTAATTCTGTTCGAGGCGAACCACCTTAGCCTCTGGAAAATCCTTTTCAAAAGAGAGGATGTTCCGGATATCTGCACCTCTGAATGAGTAGATACTTTGCGCATCATCGCCAACAACGCATAAATTACGGTGCTTTCCGACCAAAGCATTAGCCAGCGCGTACTGAACCCGATTTGTGTCCTGATATTCATCAATGAGCACATGCGTCCACTTGTTCTGGTATTTTTCCAGTATATCAGGATGCTTGTCAAAGATCTCCAGTGGTTTTAGCAGCAGATCGTCAAAATCAAAGGCATTGGCTGCTTGTAAAGCGTCGTTGTAGGGATCAAATAATTTCACGGCAGCCCTGTACTGCCTTGATTGTTTGCCCCGCCTTGTTTCACCAATCGGTCTACGGGCATTCTTTGCCTCTGAGATATGTGCGCGAACCGCACGCGGCCTCACTACATTCCGGTCAAGTCCCGCTTCATCAATAAGCTGCTTAATAACACGCTCCGAATCGTCTGTGTCGTATATCGTGAAGTCGCGTGTAAATCCTATGTTCTCTGCTTCAATCCGCAGTAGTCGGGCCATCTGTGCATGGAATGTACCGATCCACATTCCCGATGTCATGCCTGGTGGCAGGAGTTTTTTCACCCGCTCGAGCATCTCTTTCGCCGCCTTATTCGTAAATGTGAGCGCAAGGATCTGGAATGGGCGCGCGGTCTGTGTGGCAAGTATCCATGCAATCCTGCAAGTCAGTACCCGTGTTTTGCCTGATCCCGGCCCGGCTACAACCAATACAGGGCCATCAACAGTCTCAACCGCTTCCTTTTGCCGATCATTTAATCCTGCAAAGATGGGCGTGGTATCAAATTCGGGCATTACAGCGGAACCATTCTAGAAGAGCCCAAGATTATGGTTATTTGTGGCGGCCATGTATTTACTTGTATCCCCCAAAAACAGTGATGTTTGGAACAAGACTGCGGCAGTTGTGGAACAGATTTCATGGCCGTACTTGCCACAGTTGTCCGAGAGTAGCGGAGAACAATCAGCCCTCGTCAACCACCTCGCCGGTGTAGAACGCAGTCGTGCGCCTCGCAGCTCCCCGGGCGGCTGCAGCGTCCGTGCCGCCACCAATGGACGCCTCCCCCCACGCCTCGCTGCTACCCGTTAGGAGCGCCTTGCCGTGGGGCGTGATATGGAATGTGGCTGCGTCCGGCTTGGGCTCCTCGGGCTGGTCAATATGGAGAGCGAGTCCTATGAGGCCCATCTCCCAGCCCACGCCTGTGGCACCTGCGCCGAACTCATCCCACTGCTCGGAAAGATGGGCAGTGTGCACCAAGGTGAGACGAGCACGCCCGGCCTCATCGTCCGATACCCGCACCTCCACCCAACTGACATGCGGGCCAAACTCCCATGTGACTGCCAGATACGACAACCGCTTGCAGGCAGTAATCGTGCCCCCTGCGTTGCCCTCAAACTGAAATTGACCACCGAGTTCCAGATCGCCGCTAATCGGAAGGAACCAGCGCGGAATGCGATTGCCGTTCGTCAGGGCATCCCACAGGTCGTCGACCGTCGTCACATAGCTGCGGGAAAGTATGACTTCGCTGGCCGCCTTCCCGTCGTGATCAAGATAGACGACGGAACGCTTTACGGCGTCAAGATGGGGTGCAACATCGAGGAGCATGACTTATTCTGGAGAATATGATCGTGTCTGCCGGAAAATACCTATTTTCTGTCAGACATGACTCAGCTATGGATAAAGCTTCCTTGTCCAGTTGGATCGCTGCTATCCCGCAATCCTACGTTACTGGATTAATCGTTTACGATCCCCGACACAATGAGCGAGTCAGTCGTAGCGGTAGCAAGGAAGGCTTCAAGCCTCGGCGTTGCTTTGAACGGGTGAATCGTCCCGGTTTTTCACACAGATGTGTCGTACCGTGTAGATTTCAGGATGGCAGTGCAGCTGTATTGTAGAAATGGGGATTTGCTCGGGGACCGACACCCGTTTCGTTGTCTGGTACAAGCTCGCTCTTGCACCTTCCTCAAAATAGCTTTATTTGCCCCGCACTTAAAGCATCACTTTAAGTACGGGGCTGATTCCCCGGTATGACAGACACTTCATGGAATTTGCTGTTTCTTTTGTCCGAGCGATTGTAGGACTCTCAACGGTGATCGGGCTTGCATTACTGCTTTCAGAAAACCGCCGTCTGGCCAATTGGCGTCTTATCTGTTTGGGACTTCTTGCACAAATAGTCCTGGCAGTGCTCATCCTCCAAGGCGATGCCATGGGAGAGTTTTTCTCCCCGCTCGGTTGGCCGAAAGTCTTTTTTTCGTGGCTCAGTTATGCATTTGTTAAGACCTTGCAGTTTTCGACTGAGGGAGCCCGGTTTGTGTTTGGTGACCTAGCCCTCCCTCCAACCGAAAGCATGGCACCGGGAACGCCACTGGTTACAGGCCAGAGTTGGGGGAATGCCATAGTATTCCAAGTGCTTCCAACTATCATATTCTTTGGAGCATTGATGGGTATTCTGTATCACTTGGGCATCATGCAATGGATTGTAAAGTCGCTGGCGCGAATCGTAGCAAAATTGCTCAAATCCAGCGGAGCAGAATCCTTATCGGTTGCTGCTAATGTGTTCATAGGCCAAACAGAAGCTCCTCTGGTGATTCGGCCCTATCTGGAAAGCATGACACGCTCGGAAATCATGACCCTCATGACTGCGGGGATGGCCACTATAGCTGGCGGGGTAATGGCCGCTTATGTGGGCTTTCTGGCGCTCCCGTATGCTACGGCTCAGGGGATCCCACTGAATGTAGCGCAGCTCAGATTTGCAGAGCATCTCCTGGGTGCCAGTCTGATGGCTGCGCCTGCGGCAATTATTCTAAGTAAAATCATGGTTCCCGAAACCGGCCGACCGGCTACTCTCGGAAAGGTGGTAACCCCAAAGATTGGTGAATCGAAAAATATTATAGATGCAGCTGCAACCGGAGCCGGAGAAGGACTCAAACTCGTGCTGACGATCTCAGCAGTTTTACTAGCCTTCATTGCCCTGTTAGCCATGGCGGATTTTATTCTGGGTTGGGCAGGGGGAATATTCGGCCTTGAATTGACGCTGGGCAAAATCCTTGGCTGGGCGTTTGCGCCTATTGCATGGCTGATTGGAATTCCCCTTGAAGATGTAGTGAGCGTTGGATCAATGCTTGGCTACAAGGTTGTCGCCAATGAATTCGTCGCCTTTCTACAGCTTGCTGAAATGATCCAACAAGGAGAACTCGGGCAAAAGTCAATGATCATGGCAACTTTTGCTTTATGCGGTTTTGCAAACCTCTCCTCCATAGCAATCCAGATTGGCGGCATCTCTCCACTAGCCCCCAATCAACGGCCACTAATTGCCGAACTGGGCATTAAAGCAGTACTTGCGGGTACGCTGGCAAACCTAATGACGGCTACCCTTGCAGGTCTTATAGCCTGACATAATTGGACTTAAAGTAAATTCTAGGTTTGCCTAAATTATGGCCATTTTGGCCTATTTTCCGCGAATTAAAATTAATTTCAATTTTGGGCATTTAAAGTTCATCATCTACGTCAGTATACGTGTATATGACTCGAGCAGTTAAACCAGAAACTGAACTGAGTGATCAGAAAACGCCAAGACCTTCGTCTTCAACGTTTGCTCAACTGAGCGGGCGTATTGCGAGGTCGGATCGTGATGCTTTTCGGGAGTTGTTTGAAGAACTACATCCAGCTTTGCTCCGGTTCGCTTGGCGATATACAAGAGATGCAGATACTTCTCGAGACATTGTGCAGGACGCCTTTGTTAAGGTCTGGGAGAAAAGAGAAACCCTTGATCCTAGTAAATCGATCCTTGGGTTCATGTACACCGTGGTGCGTAACCGGGCACTTAACTTGGCCCGCGACTCACACTATACGAATAGCGTAGATGCAGATGAGGTCATTATTGAAAATGTACCCTCTCCAGACGAACAGGCGGATTTTGCCGTCTTGGAAGAAAAGGTTTCCGAGTGGATTGAAAGTCTACCCAAACGCCGACGCGAGGCTTTCAAGCTTAGCCGTTTTGAGGGGCTTACCCACGCAGAGATTGCCGAAGTCATGAATCTTACACCCAGAACTGTCAATACGCATTTGATGCTCGCCCTCCGGGATCTCCGGGGCAAGCTGAAAGCGTTCCGTAAAGATCCCCAGGTTATATGAACAAAGAAGCTTACCACCCCCTTCCCCGCGAGGTCCAGTCCGAATTGGATCACGCAGAACTTGCTGAAACGCTGGAAGCCTGGCAGCTTTCCGAATGGTACTGTTCTCAGGAGCCCCGTCTTGATGACTTCCGGCAAATGGGCACAGGAATGTGGCCCGTGATTGAGGAAGCAACCCGCCCCCGCCTGACAAGAGTCTTTATCTGGCGGCGCGTGCCTCGCATGACTGTCGCGGTTGCCTTGGCGGCATGCATCGCCGTGGTTCTGGCAGTTGGTATCACGCTCACACAACAACCTACTTCCGTGACTGCCCCGGTCGGTGAACAGCTTACGCATGAGCTACCAGATGGAAGCTCAATCGTTCTCAATAGTGGCACACATATACAGTACAATAATAATTTTGGCGAAACATCACGCAAACTCAAACTCCGTGAAGGAGAGATTTTCCTAAACGTAGTTCCTAACTCTACCCCCTTCGTAGTCGAGTCTTTTGATGCACACACTGAGGTGCTGGGGACCACTTTTAACGTGCGGTCATGGCCCGATGAGATCAATGCGGCAACTCATGTGTTCGTTAGCTCAGGACAGGTTAAAGTCACCCCGGTCACCGCATCCGGATTAGCAGTTACCTTGGCTGCTGGGCAGTCTGCCCAAGTGCGCCACGATGGCCAAGCCCCCTTGGTGATGATGGAGTCCATACAGGGCCCGATACAGCGCGCATGGGTAGATGGCAGTTTCAAGTATTCTGACTGGCCCCTCGGCAACGTTATCGAAGAAATCGAACGACGCTATGATGTGGAGATCACGATTGCATCTCCCGCTCTGGAGACAATGTCTATCGGCGTTCTGAAAGAATCCCCGGAAGGCCCTGAGGAAATCATTCGAGACATTTGTGCGTTAAACAATACTGTTTGTGATTACCGCGCTGTCCCGGGTGGTTTTGTTCTTGAAAAACCATAAAGTAGGAATCGGCTCTCACCCGGCCACGCGGACATTGCTCATTAGTAGTATAGTATAAGTGGCCCGTAGGCTCCGTTTCCGTGCGTGCTGTAATTCGTTGGGGAGTTTGCCTGGCCGTCGTGCTTATAGGAGGTACGTCGGTATCGGTTGCACAATCCCCCCTAAATCTATTTGATGCGGTCGAACGATTCCAGGCCGCTTGGGGTGTGGATATCTCCTATGCCTCGAGTACACTGGAGGGACTAACGACAGAGTGGGCTGGTCCTGTTGCAACCGATGCAGAATCGGATCTGGAGCGCCTGCTTCTGGGAACTGGCGTAACTTTCACTCGACAGCCCAGCGGCACATTTGTTCTGGAGCCTCCACCTGACGAAATCTCCATACTCACCGGAATTGTCCGCGTACAAGAAACCGGCATTCCGCTCAGAGATGCACATATATCTCTTGTCGGAACGTCGGAAGGTACAATATCTGACCTGAATGGAGAGTTTTCCCTGTCCACAACTCCACGTAGCCCCGCAAGAATTGCTATAAGCCATGTCGGCTACCTTTCAGTTATTCGAGAGGTTGAACTACTCGCAGACTCAACCCTGTTGATTGAAGTCTGGCTATCTGATTGGGTCATCCAGGAGCGCGACGTGGAAATTATTGCTACTCCCCTGCCTAGGGAATCTCTCCACACCATTAGTCCCTATCCATTTGAAATGGATACACGTGGGCCCGAAGTCCTGAGACAAACTGCTGGCCTGGGAACGCCCGATGCGGTTCTTAACGCCGATGAAGTAACTGGTGTGTATGTTGACCTGAGCACCAGGGAACTCCATATTCAGGGTGGAGGACGCGGAGAGCACCAATTCCAACTTGATGGCAGCAAAATCTTCGAACCAATCCATCTGGGGCTCTTTGGAGTCTTTAACCCGTTTGCTATACGTCAGATTACGGTCCGAAAGGCCGGTTTTGATCCAGTGCATGGAAGCTATTTGGCAGGAGTCATCAATGCAGAGCATTCAATTGACGCAACTAAAACTATTGAAGTACAAGTCGATCCAATTTCATTTAACGGTCGTATCGCCAACAGAATTGAACTTGGCCCGGCAAGAGTATCAGTAATGGGAGCATTCAGGAGTAGCGTCTGGAATCACTGGTGGAATAATTTTCGCAGTGAAAGCGTTGATCAACTGCTCAAAGACTGGAACCGTCCTGACGCATTTCTTATGCGTGCGAGTATTTATCCGCTCAAACGCATCAATGAGCCCGAATACAATACGCTTATCGATCGACTCCAAACCGTCCCCGCGCCGCTGTTGCCGGATATTGGTTTCAATGATTTGCATGCTGCGACAAAACTTGAATTAACCAGCAACAGAGAAGCGGGCTTCTCCTGGTATCAAGGAAACAGCACGCTTGAAGGCAGACTACTATCGGCTGTGATAGACAGTACTGATAAGGTCCCTCCAGACCGCCATGCTTGGAAGAATCAAAGCATGCGCATTTACTGGAGACAGTACCTCAACGATCACTTTAGTTGGCATACCTCGTGGCGCCGGGGGAATTACACACTCTCGCATGATTACGGTGGACTTGACCGCCAAAACAGCGTCCATGCAGCCTTCGACATATACCAATATAATGTCATAGAAACCAGCGACCAAAATAGTCTCTTGAACCATGATCTTGGCCTATCTATAGATTACTCGATCCCTCAGCTTCATGTGCGTGCAGGCTGGGATCTCTCATGGTCAAATCATCGCTTCAGCATCCAACATGTATTTCCCCGTGTACTGGAGCATGAGCGCAAGTCACGCACAACGTCTGGTTACGTACAGCAAACCTGGAGCCCCTGGCCGTGGACGGAGCTGACCACAGGGTTCCGCCTTACCTGGATAAAAACGCAGGACCGGTTTCATTTGGAGCCACGTGCTGCGATTCTATTCAAATCTCCGTACAGGGGAGGCTACGGAGTGTCCCTTAGGCTTGCAACCGGCGTTTATTATCAATTCTTGAATCAATTTGAGATTGCCACCATCAGTCCGAGTACGATTGTCCCTTCAACCCGCTTTTGGCTTCCTGTAGACGAAACCAACCGTGCACCTCTTGCCTATCATTACAGTGCTGACCTGTCAGCACAGCTCTGGACTTATTGGCAGTTTGGGTTTGAGTACTACTACAAGGATCAGCGCCGGCTTTACAGAATTGATTATCCGATGCTCTGGCGCCGGGAAACGGAGGCCTCTCCGATCACCGCCATTAATGAGTTCGTGACAAACACCCATGGATTTGCATTCGGAACAGCGGCTGAACTAATGCGGAAGGGTGATAAGTTTGACCTTGAACTGCGCTACGAGTACAGCGGATCAAGACGGGAGTATACGTTCCTCAACAATGAGCCTGTGGTTTTGCCTGTTCCCTGGAATATTCCCCGACAGTTCCACACCAAAATAGTCGTGCGACCAATCCCGCTGTTGGAAGGAACAGTCCGCTGGCGAGGCGCCTGGGGGCGAAAATGGGGATTCCAGCAGACTTACTATGATCTCCTGGGATCGGATATTTACTATAGAGATAGACCAACCTTTGACGGCTATTCCTTCGCAAATCCCACAGCACCTGGGCATGAGCTCGCTCCATTCAGTCAATTGGACGTTGCCTTGGCAGCATTCATTCGAGACAGAGCTGGCAATGGCATATTACAGCTGCGACTTGATGTACTCAATGCCTTTGATCGTGCTAATCCCGCGCATCGATACCTGCGACAGCAGAGCGTATTTGAGGACGAAAATCGGAGGCTGACTGATGAAATGAGCTACCTGCTGCGTCGAACTTTCACATTCTCTGCTCGGCTACAATGGTAGCCTGATCTACGCAGTATCCAACCGCGCAAAGAATCGGCGACGATCCATTGCAACTATACGGATATTGCTTCCTACCGCAATGAACTCGCCCTCAGTGGCCACTTCAATCCTTTCGCCATTAATCTCTACAATTCCCGTTGGCCGAAGCGGTGTAATTGCCACTCCCGTTTTCCCCAGATAGCGGGCACGTTTATCTTTTCTGCGACTAGCCTCATCAACTTCTGTCTTGAGCGTGGTTGATAGTATAAACCTGTCCCATGCCCCTGAACGCCAAAGTAGAACGAACAACAGCACACCACTACCCAGCGTCCCTACCAAGGCAATCGTTCCACCCAATATACCGGACTCACTGTATGCATACCCTACTGCAAATACAATCAGGAGAGCACCCAGCACACCAATCACGTTGAATCCTGGGATCAAATAGACCTCCACGGTGATCAGCAGGAGCCCTGCCAAAATGCACAGAATGGGAATTAAAGTTTCCACAGCTAGGATTCGTGAATTCTAACTTCGACACGGTTGCCACGCACATTAACCACTTGGACCTGTACGTCTTGATCAATATACTCGCCCGCCGTAATCACATCAACACGCTCCTGGTCAATCAGCATCGCACCAGACGGTCTGAGGGCCGTGAGCGTCCGCCCTACTCTGCCAATGTATTCCGAGTGTGTAACAGCGGTCGTATAACCCTCACTGCTTTTGAGTTCGGGGTGCAATACAAAGGGATTTGAGGCAGCGGTGTGCGTGAGTGTACGACCCATCATAACTGCACCAATAACCAGTGCCACCAGTGTTATTGCCACGGTGTAGATACTGGGCATAATATCCGGTATCGGAGGAAATGACAGCCCGACATTACCGACCAGCGAGACAACGAGAGCAAATAACATCAGCACCAAGCCAGATATCCCGGCAATCCCAAACCCTGGGAGTAATAGTAACTCAACCAATATTAATCCAACTCCAATTGCAAAGAGCAGTATCTCCCATATCTCAACTAAACCCAACAGGTAATGAGGGGCAAAAAAGAGAGCAATTCCAAGCAAGGCAATTGCTCCAGGAAATCCCACCCCAGGTGTTTGCAACTCAAAGTACAATCCACCTAGCATCATCAGCATAAGGATTGACTGAACTACAGGAGAACCCAGAAATCTGAGTAACCGCTCAGCGCCAGTTTCGCGATGCGCCACCAGCATGGGAGCGTCTAATCCATAGGCGGAAATCAACTCATCGACTGACTCGAGTACCCGATCTGCTACACCGAGTTCAAACGCTTCCTCTGCACTTAAAGTCAATACTTTACCCTCTTCAGACACTCCTTCCACTTCTAGGGACGGATCCACCATAGATTCAGCAATCTGGGGATCACGGTCATTTGCCTCTGCCGTGGCTCGCATAAGGCCGCGCATGTAACTCTGATACTTGTCTGGGGCAGCTTCTCCGCCCACTCCCTCTACCACAGTAGCCGCCCCAATTGAAGCCCCCGGCACCATAACAATGCGATCCGCAGCATAGGAGATTAATGCCCCGGCTGAAGCTGCATTCTTATCAATGAATGCAACTGTGGGCATCTCCGCATTCAATAGCGTCTTGCGGATTTTGTCGGCGGCATCTACCAGTCCTCCAAATGTGTCAATCTCGAAGACTGTAAGCGTCGCCCCACGACTGGTTGCGTCATCGACAGCCCGGTCGATATAACGCGCCAATCCATTATCAATCATGCCGTTAACCGGCACCACAAATACAGGACCTTCACCGGTGTCTGAATTCAACTCCAGGGGTTTGGGCGCCCGTACCTGAGCAAGCGCGGAAGGCACCAGCAAGGGCAATAAGAGCAATAATGACTTGTTCACTTTATTTCGGCCTTATCTAATAACACCGAGCACATATTCTATCTTTACGCCTCATCCGGTCTTAAGGATTCATTATTTGAATAAACCGATGCGACCGAAAACTGATAGATCACATGTTTACGCACGAACCTCGGCTGCCTGAAGTGTACCCGCATAAAGATCTGAAAGTCTGAACTGGTCCAAAAATTAACATGACCTGGATCTTCGCTGAAGCGAATTGCTCGAGCAATGTCGTTAGCAAATTTGAAATAAGGCTCACGAGGTACCGTGATTACGACAAAGCGCCTTGCAACACGCTTAAGTTCTGCCACAGCAGTCTCAACATCGTCCACATGTTCAAGGACCTGACTACAGACCACCGTATCAAATGAGTTATCCGAAAAAGGAAGCGCATACAGACTCCCCAACCGATAGGTAACCGCTTCTCCGAAATTATTCTTTGCAAATTCAATGGCTTGGGGTTGGACATCTACCCCCGTAATGCTCATTGAACCATTACGCGTTGCGAGGTACTGGCTTACAAATCCCTCTCCGCATCCCGCATCCAGCACTGTTTTTGGATTCGTACTCTCCACGAGTTGATAGATTACTTCCATCATACTTCGCACGTGCCAGCGCGAAATCGGGTCTTTGCGTAAATGCTTTTGCCTGTTTGCGCGATTGTATTCGGCCATAGCAGATTATTTCTCTATTACAACTGGTGTCCCTTCCTTCACGTAGGTCCACATTAAATCCATGTCTTCATCACGAACTGCTACGCATCCCTGAGTCCAGTTTGAGGACAAGCCTGTACCGTGCCCATGAATCTCAATCATTCCCCCCAGCGGAGTCCCCATGGGAGGCGCAACCCCTCTTTTTTCAGACTGCATGATAATATCGAATTGTTGCTGATTGATCAAACCATCACGCAACCCCCTTGCGGCATCCTCTGCGTTGGGATAATTAAGTAGAAAAGCCCTGTAAAATTTACTGTAAGGGTTTTTTCGCACGACATAGAACGCCCCTTCCGGTGTCCGCCAATGATCGGGATTGCCCTCCGTGCCCAATATCTCTTTATCTGAATAGGCGTTGTAACCAAAGTCTGCCCTAAACTCACTAACAACTTCCAAGCCACGATGGAGCGTTACGAGTTTGCGGCGTTTCGACACGAGGATCCAAATATTTGATATTTCGTCCTCTTTCACATACCCCGTGGCACCATCCATCGTACGTATCTGCATGACGGATCCTTCGGGGGCTAGCAAAGTGACTGGCTCCCTGAAAGCAAGTCGAACATAGGGCTTTGACCTTTCGATATCCCGATACAGACTTGTCTTTCGACTGGTCACATAATAGAGTCGTTCTGCATCCAATTCATTGCTTGTAGGTGCCTGCAGAGCATATGAATCCGGATGTATGAGGCAACAAATGGCTACCGCGCAAGGCAACAAGGATCGCATACAGAAACTTGCTAGAGGACTGATCTTCAGCACCAAATTAACTATTGTTTTTTTGCATCTAGCATCTGCATCATGGGCTCAACCATTGCGTGCGCAATGCCCATACCGCTGAAGCCTCCATCGTTGTACAGCGTCTGCATTGTGACCATACGTGTCAGATCACTTAGAAGGGTTACCGCATAATCTCCACAACTAGCCGCATCCGCATTCCCCAACGGGGACATTCTGTCACCAAATTCAAACATAGCATCAAAACCGGATATGCCCTGCCCAGCTGTGGTACGTGTTGGGCTCTGGGAAATGGCATTAATGCGAATATTATGTTCACCTAACCGAGATCCCCAAGTTCGTACGATACTCTCGAGTAAAGCCTTGGCATCACCCATTTCGGAGTAATGCGAGAATGACCGTTGTGCTCCGATATAGGAAAGCGTCAGGATTGAGCCCCCGCTTCTCACAGCTTCGGTCTGCATTGCATGTCTAACGATCCGATGCAGACTGACCGCAGAAATATCCAAGGTCTTGGCATACCAGTCATAGTTCAGATTTTCGTACGGCCGGCGCTTGCGTACGTTTACCCCCATACCGATAGCATGAACGATAAAATCTATCTGACCGTAGTGCTCCTTGAGCTCATCAAATAGCGTGATCAGATCCTGATCTTTCGTCGCATCCGCCCAGACCACCGGGCTATTAACCTGCTCAGCTAGTGCTTCTAGTGATCCAAGTCGTTTTGCAACCGGAGCATTGGAGAGCGCAAACCGTGCTCCTTCACGGTGTGCCGACTGAGCGATTGCCCAGGCAATGCTGCTCTCGTTCAGGGCACCAAAGATAACCCCTGTCTTGCCGGTCAATAATCCAGAACGTTCCATTTTTTATTGGTTGTTATGCCCCAAAATACGAAGCCCTCCCCTATTTCCGATCCAAGAGTGTATGCCCAGAGGCTTTTAACGAAACTGGAATGCCATTGATTTGCAAATCGCTTCGTTATTTGTGTGCACATTCAGCGACTGCAGCTCGTGAGAAATAGGAACTGGTTCACGCATCAGCCAATGCCTTTGTGCGTGGTACGCGTTTAACGCAAGACTCCCGAAAGCTCTCAACGGAGAAATGCTGTAGCACAAAATTACCCCGAAAATACAACGCTTGGCCCAAGATTCATGTGCTGTAATCCTAACAACTCTCCTTTGGCCAAAACCGAGTAACTGGTTTAGCAGGCCATGAGCCAATGGCTCGGGAAATAGACTGGTGGTGACTGCCACCGTCCGGGGTATCTTTCACAGGTCGCGCTTGCGCATGGACAAGAACGCAATTCCGAGGAAGATGGCGCTGTAGACCAAGGCCAGGACGGCGAGCACTTCAACATCAAGGTATTCCAAAGCTTCGAGTCCATACTCCGCACGTTCCGCGTTGACCTCGGCCAATACCTCCGGGTAGTGGGCAAGATCGTCGCCGAGTTGATCGAGAATGTTGAACGGAAGGTATTCGGCCAAGTGCCGCATAGCTCCGCCCACTTGCGAGATCAACCTATCCACCGCCTCCTCGACAACGAGGGAGAGGAAGAGGACGCCCAGCGCAGGTCCCGAGGAGCGGATAAGCACAGAGAGCATCAACCCAGCACTCCCGAGGAGCAACAGGCTCAAGGCACCACCGCCCATGTAGCTGAGATCCTCCGGTCGCAGGATCTCGGGGCCTCCTTGGCTCGGACTGAAAAACGTTCCACCAACGCCGATGCTCACTGCCGCTGCAATGAAGAGCAGAATAAGTCCGGCGAGCAACATGACCTTCCCCGCGTAGAACCTCTCCTTGCTGAGTCCGTCAATCACGTTCTGGCGCGCTGTACGCCAAGTAAACTCGGATGCTACGAGCAGGATCATCAGTACGCCAACGAAGAACGGTCCCAACCCGGTCACGGCGCCCAAGATATCCGGCCAGCTCTCTGGAAGAGCATAGGACAGGTTTGGATTCCTGCGAGCCCCGCGGATGTCTTCGACTGCAGGAATTGTGGTGAAGACGGTGAATGCCCCCACGACCACCCAGAAGGATCGTCGCTTGACCGTTTTGAGCCACTCAATCCGCAGAAGCACGCCCAGCATCTTCAAGATGTGATCTTTGTCATTGAATCCACCTCACCCTGTGTGACATCTATGAAGACCTCCTCCAAACTCGACCGATAGGGCGCGAGATGGGACAGATAGATCCCTTGTCCCGCCAGGTAGCGTGTCACGCTGGCCAAATCGTCCGTGTTCAGCGTAGCAACAACGCCCTCGTCAGTTTGACGCACTAAGGTCGCTTCCTGGTAGGTCCGCATCGCGCCCGCAAGGGCCGTGGTGTCCTCCGCGCGCAGCACCACCGCCCCTCCTTCACCCACCACCTCCTCCACCGCCCCACATGCTACGATCCGCCCTTGGCGGATGATCGCGACGTGTGAACAGGTACGTTCGACTTCCACGAGCATGTGGCTCGACAGGAAGATCGTCTTGCCGCGGTCAGCCAGAATACGGATAATCTCGCGGACCTCCCTGATCCCCTGTGGGTCGAGCCCGTTCGCCGGCTCGTCCAGGATGATCAGTTCGGGATCGTTCAGCATGGTAGCCGCGAGCGCTAACCGCTGCTTCATCCCGAGCGAATAGGTCTTGAAACGGTGCTTCGCGCGGTCGGAAAGGCCGACGAGTTCCAGGCACTCATCAATGCGGGGACGCCCCACCCCCTTCACCGCGGCAGCGACGCACAGGTTGTCGCGACCGCTCATGTACGGATAGAAGTTGGGGGTCTCGAGCGTCGCACCAACGCGGGCGCGCGCAGCCAGAAGGCCCTTGGGGCCGGAAGCACCGAACAGGTTAAAGCTGCCGCCGGTTGGCTTAATAGTACCCACGAGCATCCCGATGGTGGTCGTCTTGCCGCTTCCGTTGGGGCCGAGGAAACCGAACACCTGGCCCTCTTCCACAGCAAAGGAAATCTGGTCCACGGCCAGCACCGATTTCGCGGCACTAGTCCCGTAGCGCTTGGTCAGGTCGCGGGTCTGGATTGCATGCATGTCTGGCCCGTGTGGTCCAGTGTTGCCTTTTGTGTCTAAACTTCGTCTCTTTCAGCTTCTCCAGTATACTATGTTTCCCAATAACTTGGGAAGCATTTGGAGATAACTTGACGGCTCCCAGCAAGGGGGATTTCAGAATTTTGCTTCAATTCTGTGAACCGAAGGCCCACTGAGCTTCGAATACCAGAAGTTTGAACACGCGCTGTTGTATAGTTAGGACTGATCGTCCCCATCGTGGCCGCTTCGTCTGGGGTATCTATGCTGATTTTCGGTACAACTACACGATGGCCAAGCCCAGACAGTTCATCCATCACCTTGGCAAAACTCATGACATTTTCTCCCTCATTCAATTTCTTGATCAATCTGCATTTTGGGTATGTGCTACATCCGAATACGTATTGTCCGAATTATTCTCACGACGAGTCATTTTAAGCCGCATTACGTGGTACATACAGATACTTTGGATTTTACCCAACATAGCGTCAGCATTAGTTGTACCTGCCAGAGGATAGTCTTTCCACGATAGCAAATAGCCGAGGGAATTCAGATAAGCGAAATCTGCCGACGCTCCTACCTCATTGACAGGTGCGAATTAATCAATCAGCTTCGTCACAACCAATAATGAACTTTGCCACGAAAACCTATCCAGAAACATCCCTCCTTGTTGCTGCTTATCGGCTCATGGAACAATTTATATTTTAAAAAGTACGTTTCAAGGTAAAGTTACTCATATAAATACTTTGTCATGTTTGAACGCCAACACGTACAGAAAGTAATTGAACTCGCAACCGTGAGTTCAAACATGCGCATTATTGCCCTGACGGGTCCCAGGCAGGTCGGTAAAACAACGATTGCACTTCAGTCCTGCGTTCGGCTGTCAAAATTGGGGTTTTTGTCCTGGTACTATTCCGCTGAAACCCTAAGCCCCGTGGAATCAAACCAAACCAAGTGGATGAGGCAAAGTCCTATGCAAATGGGCACCTTGTCTGACGGACTGTCCCTTGTTGATACATGGAAAAATGCTCGTCTGGCGTCTCTGCAATCAGACCGTGGACTCGTACTCTTTCTTGACGAAATTCAATTGATCCAGGGCTGGTCAAACATTGTCAAGGGACTCTGGGATACGGATCGCCGGGAAGGTTACCCGCTCCGCGCAGTGATTTTAGGCTCCGCCGCTTGGAAAATGCTCGTAGGACGTAATGAGAGCCTGGCTGGCCGATTTACTTCTCTGCCAACCTCACATTGGACGCTTCGTGAAATGACCCAAGTATTTGGGCTAACACCAGAAGAATACATCTTTTTTGGGGGTTATCCCGGAATATTATCCGGGAGACCGGACCCAGCAGAAGTGGCGGATTGGCAAACATATATCCTGGATTCAATCTTGAAGCCCGTCACAGACCGGGATATCATGGGTCTTGAGCATACCATCAGGAAACCTGCCCTAATGCGGCAATTGGTTGATCTAGCACCTCATTATTCTGGCGAAATTATTGCATATAACAAACTGCTCGGCCAACTCCAGGATGCGGGTAACACCACTACTATCGCGCGATACGTTGATCTGCTATCTGATGTAGGTATCTTGACCGCGCTATCCCGATATACACCAAGACCACACTTGGGCAAAGCCTCTCCTCCTAAGCTTAACGTCCTGAATACCGCACTCATGACTGCTAAGTCTGGTTATTCATTTGAAGAGGCACAAGCTGACCGATCCTTCTGGGGCCGTATTGTAGAGAGCGCGGTAGGTGCGCATCTGTATAATACCAGAGGGCCCGCAACTAGAATTCACTTTTGGCGAGACCCTTCATATGAGGTTGATTATGTAATTGCTCGTGGTCCACATTTGGTGGGCATAGAGGTCAAGAGCGGAAAATCCACGACGCACCGAGGATTGGATGCATTCAAAAATCGCTTCCCACATGCTAAAACTGTGATAGCCGGCTCAAAAGGTATCCCAATAAGCGAATTCTTGTCACTCACCACCGAGGAATGGCTGGAAGAACTATGAATCTGCTTGTGAAACGTACCGTCCGCCTCATTACTCCAAAAGGCGATCGGCGTTTTGGAGAAGAGGGCCTATCACTGAGTGACTTCGAATCTGACCGCGGCTATGTGCTTCTGGGAGAACCGGGGATGGGCAAGAGCACGGAATTCCGTGAAGAAGCCAAACGTATTGGCACCATAAAGCCGATTCCGGCACGACACTTTATCAGGCGAAGGCCTGAAAACTGTCCAGAATGGCAAAAAGGTCCGCTCTTCATTGACGGACTGGACGAGGTACGCGCTGGAGGAGGAAATCCAAAAGAGGTGGTTGACCAGGTCATTAAACAACTTGAAGACCTAACGCTCCCTCAATTTCGCCTTTCGTGCAGGTCTGGTAGCTGGCTTGGGATCGGAGACCAAAAAGAGTTCAATATACTCTCGAATTCTGAAGCTATCCCTGTGCTGCAACTGAATCCGCTGACCCACTCAGATATCCAGGAGATTCTCTCTCAGCGAGGACTTGAGGGAAAAAAATTCATTCGCCATGCCTACAAGCACAATCTGGTGGCGTTTCTTTTCAACCCGCAACTGCTCAATGTATTACTTCAGTCTTGGAGAACCAATAACTGGCCCTATACCCCAGGTGAAGCATTCGAAAACGCCTGTCGGGTACTGATCCGGGAGCGCAACCAGCAGCACCTTGATGCTCGCTCATTTGATTTACAACCCTCTCTGGAAGGAATCCTCAATGCAGCCGGTGAACTTTCTGCACTCATGCTGATCGCCGGTAAAATTGGATGGACTTCAACCTGCACGGATGACACCGAAATACTCTCATTGAGTGATGTCAAAAACCCAGATCGCCTCGCAGCCTTTGACTCGGCAATTTTCTCGGGTAGTCGTGAGTATCGTATACCAATTCATCGTCTTATCGCGGAGTATTTGGGTGCGCGATATCTTGATGGCAAAATCCGGGATGGTCTGAGCGTTCGACGTGTACTTACTCTACTCGTGGGATATGACGGAGCTCCCCTTCCTGACCTGCGGGGACTCGCCGGCTGGCTGGCGGCATTCAACCGCAGAGCAAGAGGAACCCTGATTCAAACGGATCCAATTGCGGTAGCATTCAACGGTGACGCAAGCAACTTCAATTCCAAGGAGCGGCGGCAACTGCTCGAAAATCTTGAGCACAACATTGATCTCCAATACACTTGGCCTTCGAATGCCGCTCTTGGTGCCTTGGCAGGCCATCAAGGCATGTCGGTAATCTGGAAGTTAGCCAACTCCCCTATACGCTCGAAAAACCGGCAAATACTCGTTTACATGCTCCTTTTGGGCATTTCACAGGTGAATGCTGTAACACATGTCGAGAGGAAGCACCTATCAACAACGCACCAAGATGAGGATTGTGAAAACTTGTTAAGGATTATCCACGACCGCAGCTGGAAGTCAAATGTGCGCTGTGAGGCACTTCGTGCCATAGATGTACTACTAGTCAACAACCGGGATCGTGGTACCAGGCTGCGGAGTCTTATCAATGACCTGGATGCAAACCGTTTGTCAGATCATAACAATGAACTGCGAGGAACCATCCTGACTCTCTTATATCCGGGAGAATTGCGGCCTGGGGAGTTATGGGATCACTTGACAACCGATAACGCTTCCTATCGATATGGTGCGTATCTAAGATTCTGGGATACTCTTGTTGAGCGATCACAAAGAAAGCAGGTTGTGGAATTACTTGACTCACTGTGTGATCGCGCCTCCGAAGTCATGCCAAAATTAGCAAACCAGAGACTGGCAGATAACGTGGTCCCGCTTCTCGCACGAGGATTAGACTTGTTCGGAGACGATCTGAGTGTTCAGAAGCTATACCGGTGGTTTGAACTGGTTGAATTCGACATTTTCTCTTATCAACTGATCCCCACACTTAGCTCAAATCAATCATCTCTGATGCACAACCATCAGGCAAATTCCGCAATCCGAGATTGGTTGAGGCAGCGCAAAGAAATCCAGCATGCCCTAATTGAACAGGGACTGCTGACACACAAATCCGAGATCGGAAGCAAATTCCTGAATAAAACGGTTGGGTTGAAATTTGTGGGCAAGGATGCATCGCCGAGATTTCGTTCGTGGTGCCTTGCGCGTGCGATTGAATTATGGGGGTCACAGAACAAGGTGGCACAAGAACTTGCAGGATGGTCTACCCGGACAGAAGAAGACTGGGGAGAGCCCCTGCCCGATGACGAGGTAACCCAGAAAGTGTCAAAGATACCCGGCTTGCGCGAATGGAACAATCAGCGCCTGCAGAATAAGATTCAGGCAGATATAATGGAGGCGGAGCAGAAAAAGAAACTGGCAGATTCTTCCCCATTCCATTTCCAAAACCAGCGACAAAAGGATCTTGAATATATTGAAGAGCATAGGGCCGAGTTGGCCGAAGGGCGCTGCATACCCAAAATGCTCCACGAGCTTGCCAGCCTTTACTTCTATGGCCTCATCGAAAAAGACGGCCATCCAGAAGCTCGACTACTTTCTTACCTGAATGGCGATCAGAGCCTCGTGCAAGCAGCACTTGCGGGATTTAGAAGCCTTTTGGACCGCGACGATCTGCCGGATCTCGAACAAATTGCCGGGTTCTATGAAAGGGGCACATACTCCTATTTCGCACTCCCCTTTCTGGCAGGGATGTACGAATCTGATGCCGATGACATACTGAGCCGTCAATCTGAAAAAGAAAAACGACGGGCATTGGGGTTTTATCTCGTTACAGATTTACCTCATCAGCAACATGTTCCTTTCACTAACCCACCCCGTAAATCGAATCTGCCAACATGGTATGAGAAAGCACTGGATAGCTATCCCGAGGCCATAGCTGACTCGTTAGTTGCAATACACAACGCTGGTGTTCGCTCTAAAACTCTGCCGAATGAGCACCTGTTTAAGATTGCTTTCGACGAGGCCTACGCCTCTGTGGCCAAGCTATCTGTAAAGCGGATGTTCACAGTCTTTCCTACCCGTTGCAGCAAACGTCAGTTAGAGTTCTTGCGCATCGTGCTTTGGAGCGCACTCTTGGCCCGAGGAATGTCTACCGAAGCATTAAGAGAGATTACCCTGAGACGCCTAAAGCGTAAGAGAATGGATCCAGGCCAGCGAGCACAATGGCTATGCGCAGGACTGTTTGTGGCTAAAGGTACCTGTCTCCCACTTCTGGCAGAATTTCTGGCTCACGGAGGGGAGACCCGCATACGCCACATCATTGATTTCCTTTTGCCAACCGGCTATAAGCGGCCCGGTTTACTAAATGTTAATGACTGGAATTCCGAGGAGATCGCTAGCCTCATTCGAATCTTGGGAAAACAGATTCAACCGCCTATCTCAATCGAGCGGGCGGGCTTTTTGAATACTGAACAGATCATCGGTAGACATTTTGAGTCTCTTGCCCCTTCCTGGATTGGAGTACTTTCCAAACGTGCTGACGACGATTCAGTTAGAGAGATGAATATGCTGGCATCTGATCCAAACCTGTCGGCATGGGAGCCCATCCTACTACGGGCCCAGGAAGATCAGACTCGATTGCGCCGCTTGGCTAAGCGACCGGATCTCAGCATAAAAAAGATTCAGCAAGCACTCCAGAATGGGTCTCCAGTAAGCGCTGCAGACTTAACCTCCCTCACAGTTGATGCTCTTGAAGAACTTGCAAACTGCATACGCCATGAGGCAACCAGTGACTGGCGCCAGTACTGGCATTGGGATCAGAAGACTGGACAGCCCATAACTCCTCAGCACGAGAACGAGTGCCGCAACAGGCTGCTTTCAGATCTGTCAAAGATACTCGGCAGAGATTATCAAATTGACGCGCACGCAGAAGGGAGATATGCGGATGACAGAAGGGCCGACATCCGGGTATCCTACGGTGCCAACCTTGCAATTCCAATTGAGATCAAAAAGAATTCGCATCGTGACCTATGGCGCGGGATCACCGAACAACTTGTGCCAAAATATACACGAGATCCCAAAGCCGACGGATATGGTATCTATCTGGTGTTCTGGTTTGGATCTGATCGAAAGTACATGAGAATTGTATCGCCTCACGGAGGGATCCCGAATAAACCGGAAGAACTTCGGGCCTTGCTCAGGAAAGGTCTTGATCCAATTCAAAAAAACAGAATCTATGTCGTCGTGATTGATGTGAGTCCTCGAGGCCGCTATGCGGGAGAGTAGTATAATCTGGTCATCGCTCACGCAGGCTGCAGGTCGTGATAGAAGAAATCGCCGCGCCGCACTGTAGCGCCGTGTGAAAATAAAACTGGAGCAGACAATACTGGCCCGGAATGTACAAACGTGTGAAACTCTCCGTTCTCTCCGCACGGATCCACGCCTGTCGGCAGATCATGTAGAAACGACATATCAAAACTCCGTCCCGCAAAAGAGGCTTTCAATACCTTGCCGTCTACACAGACGACAATTGCCCTGAAACCGTCCGTGATGAACTGGCGTGACAGGGTTCGCGTGGACTGCATCCACAACGGAAACACCCCTGTCAAACCCAAAGCTGCAATCTGATTTTCCCTGTATGCGCGCAAATCCTCCAGAAATATGTCTCCGAACACAACCTTGCGCAGACCTTTGACTGCCATGGCCGCAAACGCCTGTCCCATTCTTTCCTCATAAATGGCATTTGTTGCCTCCTGCGGTACCACAACTTCCGTCACCGGCAAACCAATGGCTGCGCACTGTAACCGCAGCAAACTGCGACGCGTCCCATGCATGCTCACGCGGTCGTAAGCATCGGTGACCGTGGTGATGAGATCAACAACTTCATACCGCTCGCCATATTGCAGCGCCTGGAGAGCCATCATGCTGTCCTTGCCCCCACTAAAACACATCGCGACAGGGTCGCACATGGCCCCTTGGAGATACTTTAGGTTTGGTTTGCCTATGGTGCTGTGTACGCACTCGGGTAGCGGCACGTTGCTTGATACACACGCTTGAACATGCTCTAGCCCGCCCGCGTGCACCATTTAATTGATCTATTTGTAGACCAATTACTTGCTCGTTTCGTCCTGCACTTCAATTTTCTCACGTAGTCGGCGGAGACGTCCGTGTAGATTCCAACACCACTTACGTGTTGTCATAAACGAACCATAACATTTGTCCCAACTAGGATTTCGATAGATAACACCGTGTATTGACGAAAGCAAACGCGGCCACAGCACTCGGCGATGGGATTGGCTCCACCAAGAATGACAAATTCCCTGTTCCATGGATTTTGGCCAACTAGAGCCCTGCTGCGGCTGTCGATTGTAGGCGCGAGAGTTCATTTATATGAAGAAGCCGTGTATCTTTTACCGCCTACGGCAAAGAGTAGTTAGTTGGATAGAGTTATAAACTTGGATAGTGGTCAACAATGGTTATGGTTCTTTGCGGTTGGTTCGTTGATGCGGTTGCGACCGCTACAATTTTGCCAGTTAGCCTGGATCACGGCAATCTCATCTGAATTCATAAGCCTGAATGGAAACCATCGTTCTATGGATAAACTTTTGATCCCTACAACTATAGATAGTCTAGTCGTTGACTACAATGGATAATTTGTCGCTGAACACTCCTGATACGGACTTGCAAGACCAAGCCTCTACGAGTGTGGATGTGATCCAGACGCTAGACCTGACCAAACGCTACGGAATGCGCGCCAAGAAATCGGTTCTAGCCGTGGACCGGGTCTCTTTCGCCGTAAAACAGGGCCAGGTATTCGGCTTTCTCGGTCCAAACGGGAGCGGAAAGACAACTACCATCGGGATGCTCGTAGGCATCATCAGGCCAACTGGGGGCAGCTTCCGCCTTTTTGGCAATTCCGATTCCAGAGAGCTCAATACGGCCCGAGCTCGCGTTGGCGCAACGCTGGAAACGCCCAACTTCTACCCATACATGAGCGGTCGAGATAATCTACGAATTGTTGCGGCGATCAAAGGAGTGCATCCGTCCCGCATTGAGGAGTGTCTAGCGCTCGTCGGACTGTCCCGGCGCGCGAAGCACCGGTTCAAGACCTACTCGCAAGGGATGAAGCAGCGGCTAGCGCTCGCGGCTGCCATGTTAAACGACCCCGAGCTGATTGTCCTTGACGAGCCTTCCAACGGGCTCGATCCACAGGGAATCAGGGAAATCCGCGAGATCATTCATACTCTTGCCGAGCGCGGCAAGACGATATTCCTGTCGAGCCATCTGCTTGTGGAAGTCGAGCGTACATGTTCCCACGTCGCCATCATTCGCGATGGGCGAATAATTAAGTGGGGTCCTGTAGCGGAGATGGTGGGAGAAGGGAATTTTGTATTGCTTCGTTCGGAAGATATCGAAGTCCTTGTGGGCGCGATGGAAGCCTATCCAGACGCCACATCTGTGCGCAGGACGGACGACGGCATTGTTGTTGCGCTGGACTCGGGGGATCTGGCAAACGTGACACGCTATCTTTCTGGCCAGGGAATATACTTGTCCCTTCTGGCGCCGCACCGGCCGAGCCTGGAAGAGGTCTTCATTGACGTAACCCGGGACACCATGGATTCAAAGACTGGGGTCGCGTCATGAAGACTCTGATTATGCTCCTGCGAATCGAATGGCTCAAGGCGGCTAAGCGGCGAATCTTCTGGCTGGCCATTGGTGCGTTCGGCCTTTTCACCGCGATTCGTGCAGTCATAGGGATCTACTTTGCCCGAGCTACTCCAGATGCAGTCTATACTCTGCCCGAGAGATGGCCGGATATTCTGGGCGCCGTAGCTGGGTCCGGACCGCTCTTCACTGCCATTCTGATGATCCTGCTCTTCGCCCCAGAATTCTCATGGCGCACGGCACGCCAGAACATAATTGACGGGCTCAGCAAGGAGCAGTTCTTCACGGGAAAGGTCATGTTGCTTGCCGGACTCGTCCTACTTTTCATGGTAGTGGCCGTGCTAATCGGCATCAGTTGTACAATGTTCAGCCCCGACGAGAGTGGCTCAAGTATTTTCCGGCCTAGTGATCTCAGTTACATGGGCGGTATTGCCCTAGGCATGCTGGTCTATGGAAGCTTCGGCCTGATGCTCTCGACGCACCTCCGCTCTTCAGGATTGGCGTTAGGTATCCTGTTCCTGTATATCATTGTCGAAGGAATCATCCCCTTGCTGACGCTCCCAGTGGGAAGCAGAACTTTACGTGACGCGATGGAGTTTCTTCCGCTTAAGGTGGTCGCGAACCTTGTGGACAATCTGGCCTACTATCCCGCAGAGCTGGTGGAGGTGAACCCTATGCGTGCTGAACTAGATCTTTTACGTCTCGGAAGCCCAGATATTGGGATTTACGTTGTCGTTGCGCTGGCCTACATCATGGTATTGCTCGGGCTCTCGATTCTGAGTCTGCGTAAGCGAGACCTGTGACGCAATTCCTGGATATTGTTCGTGTTGGCACGGGTCGGCGGGGGAAATAGGATTTATCCTCTAGCAACGCACTCGTGCTTCCTTTCCCGAGATCGGAGTTTGCCATTCCCAAGCACACGCAGTGCGGCATCCTTACCAACAGATGAAGGCCCGCATGAAACGTGGACCTTGTCCTCCCCTTGCACAAGATGAGGGAACAACTTCCAGAACTCGCCCGAGAATTTTTAAACAACTCCTGAAAACAGTTTAGAACATCAGCAATAAGGTGAAGAAACGACACTTCATCAATGTAGACGAAATCACGCATTTCGATTCGAGGATGGTTTTTATTGAGCGATTGCTATAGAGGTATTCCAATGGATCGGCTTCCAAGGATTCTGTAGGAATTCGAATTCTTAGAGCGGACATCAAAGATCGCTTGTCAAATGACCATCTAGGTGCGCTCAGTCCAGGCAGTAAGCGACCACAATCGACTGGATGTGCAATACGAATTGCGTACATTGCAGCACCGGAATCCGAAATAGAAGATCCTCATTTTTTCGACTAACTTCCTGTTACGGAATACCATCATGAAAACATGACACCATTTGACTGGGGGATAGTCTGCCTCTACTTTCTCGTTGTTGCCGGCATAGCCATCTACTATTCCAAGCGTGCTGGACGCAATACATCAGAATTCTTTCTGAGCGGGCGGCGCATGTCCTGGTGGCTTGCTGGGATAAGTATGGTGGCCACAACCTTTGCTGCCGACACCCCAATGGCCGTAACAGAACTTGTTGCGGAAAATGGTATAGCTGGCAATTGGCTCTGGTGGAATTTTGCCTTTGGTGGTATGCTGACGGTATTCTTCTTTGCACGGTTGTGGCGACGGTGTGGAATTCAGACAGATGTTGAATTTGTGGAGGTTCGCTACGCCGGACGAGCCGCAGCCTGGCTCCGAGGCATCAAGGCAATCTACTTTGGTCTACTGCTCAATGTCGTGATCATCGGATGGGTTTCTCTTGCTATGGAAACCGCGATTGAGGTTTTGTGGCCCGATTTGACTATTTTCGGCCAAACCGCTATTGTGATCGGCAACTTGACGATAAGCGCTGCGCTCGTTGTGGTCAGCGTGATGGTGATATTGGTATCTATTTTTGCACTCCTGTCCGGCTTATGGGGCGTAGCTGTTACAGATGTCATGCAATTCGCACTGGCTATGGCCGGATCAATCCTGATGGCCATATTTGTTCTTCGCGTACCTGAAGTGGGTGGAATCGCCGGTCTCAAGTCACAGTTACCGGTTGAAACTTTTCGGTTTTTCCCGACCTTTGGAGAGACGGCTGGAGCCGCAGCAGCCTTCGCATTATCTATTCCCGCATTCGTGGCATTTATTGGCATTCAGTGGTGGAGCAGTTGGTATCCAGGCGCTGAGCCGGGTGGCGGTGGATACAACGCGCAACGCATGATGGGAACGAGCAGCGAGCGCAATGCTACCTATTCCGCCCTGCTGTTCACCGTAGCCCATTATTGCATCCGGCCCTGGCCATGGATCATTGTCGCCTTGGCTTCTCTGGTTCTCTATCCTAATCTGACAGACTCACGGGAAGGCTTTGTGCTGGTTATGCGAGATGTGTTGCCTGTTGGTGTGCTTGGAATGGTTTTTGCCGCTTTTCTGGCAGCTTTCATGAGTACTATTTCGACACAACTGAACTGGGGAGTTTCCTATCTGGTAAACGATTGCTGGCGAAGATTTGTAAAACCGAACAGCAGTGAACGCCATTATGTACGTGTCGGGCGCATATTTACTTTCGTTGTAGGATTCCTTAGCATTCTCTTGGCCACGCAGCTGGAATCTATCAGTCAGGCCTGGACTCTGATCCTGACCGCGTCTGCCGGATTGGGCACGGTTCTGATCCTCCGATGGTACTGGTGGCGAATCAACGCGTGGAGTGAACTCGTCGCAACCCTGGCCCCCATCATTCTGGTTCTACTTGCATTGATTGGAGTGCCTATCCCGGGACTTCAGGCCCCCTTCCCCTCTAATCTATTTGTTGTGGTTGGACTCACCACTGCGTTATGGCTGGCGGCAACCTTTTTGACCAAGCCAACAGATCAGTCCACACTTGAAAAATTCTACAAACTTGTGCGTCCAGCCGGTCCCGGCTGGACATCCGTTGCTACACTGTATCCCGATATTCATCCAGACGCTACGATCAGCACTATGATGCGCCAATGGGCTGCTGGTGTTGTAGTAGTATACGCCTGCCTGTTTGCAACCGGTTACCTGATCCTGGGGAATATTTTGCCGGGTATCCTCGTACTGATAGTAGCAGTGGTTTCAACGCTCTACCTGAGGCATACATTCTCACCGTCGTCATAAGCAAGCTATACACCCAAGAATGTCACAGCTAATCGTTGTTGGAGATCGTGTTTTGATCAAACCTGACCTTGGTGAACAACAGACAGAATCCGGACTGGTTCTGCCTGCCTCCGTTGCCGAACGAGACCGAATCGGATCCGGCGTAGTGGAAATGGTAGGCCCCGGCCACCTGATCCCGAACCCGGACTACTCCGAAAATGAACCCTGGGCCGAACCGAAAACAATCGGACGATACCTGCCCCTTCAGGCAGAGGTGGGGGACCGTGCTTTCTACCAGCGCAAGGAGACGATTGAGTTTACTTACAAGCACACAAAATACTTGATCGTACCTCACCACGCCCTACTCGTACTGATCAGACCGGATCATGAAGACATCATCGGCGAGCTTCTTGATACGGATGCACCATAACCACCAAGGCTCGCGCTCAACCGGCACACTGCCCGTGCCCTCCTATGCTGAGGAGGATGCAAGAGTGGCGTGGGAGAGACTCGAACTCTCGACCTTGCGATTATGAGTCGCACGCTCTAACCGACTGAGCTACCACGCCAAGCACCAGACTTCAACTGAACTTGTCCAAGACTGGTTGCAACCACCAATCCAAGCCGGGGTACCAAGATACCCAACTTTGTCGGTAGACATGCAGTGGAGCAACATCATTGGGCAGGATAAAGTCATTAAGCTGCTGAAAAGTACCGTTGTTTCGGAACGAGTGGCCCATGCTTATCTGTTTCACGGTATTGATGGTGTAGGCAAACTTGCGACTGCACTAGCGTTTGCGCGGGTGTTACAATGTTCAGGTTGCCATGGTAGTGTTTCCTGCCAGCCCTGTCAATGGGCACTAAAGTTCCGGCATCCTGATATCCAGATCATGATGCCACAGCCAAGTGATGCCGATCCTGACGATGTTGCCGAACGTTTAGCACTGCTCTCTCAGGATGAATATGCTGTTGCGGACTTTATCCGCGCTCCCTCGCTGAATCGAAAAAACGCCCCCAAATCTCTTAAACAGCCATTCTACTCCATCGAAAGAATTAATCTGGAGTTACGCAATAAAATGATTAGGCGGCCACAGCAAGGCCGCTATCGGATTGCGATTATTCTTGATATTCACACGATCCACGAACAGGCAGCCAATGCTTTTCTAAAATTGCTTGAGGAGCCGGGGCCAGACACAGTATTTATTACACTCACGCGCCGCAAAGATTTACTGCTGCCAACTATTCTGTCTCGCTGCCAACACATCGCATTTGACATTCTTGCAACAGATGTCATCGCCCAGGCGCTGCAGGAGCGCAAAAATATAGATGCACACCTCGCCACTACTGCAGCGAATATGTCTAATGGTTCCTATTCCCGTGCAGTGGAACTCGCTGAGAATGAAGACCTGAGGCACGATCGCGAACGAGTTCTGGACTTTCTCCGTCTTGCATTTACGCAAAAGATCGGTCCGAAAACGGCACTTATTGAGGAGTTTAATCAGGCCGGCCGAAACCGTATCAAGAATTTACTCGAACTTCTCTTGGGTTGGATGCGTGATGTTTCACTCTACCGAACATTTGGAGCAAACGCTCCAATCGTCAACCAAGATCAGCATATTGAGGTTGCTCGGTTCTGCGGAAACCTGGACAATGCAGACCTGGATGCAATGATTCGCCTTATCGAAGAGGCCCGGTTGCTCACCGAATCGAATGTAAATACAACGTTGCTCCTTATAAACCTGTCTTTCAACCTCGGGCAAGCCATGCGGGGCCCACATAGTGGTGTGCTTTTCAAGCCCCTCACAACCCTGTAACCTCACTTTCTTGCATAACCACAGTGCTTCTCTTGGGATCTGTCCCTGTCGAAAACCACCTTGCCTACTTCGTATCCCTAAAGTCCGCGTATGAACGTTGTATGTAGCAGGGCGTAAATTGCACGGTTAAGTAATCGGGTTGATTATGGCGTGTGGCTCAAACGGAGCTTGTGGATGTAGTGGCAGCACCTTGGTGGGGTACGGTGGCTGTAACGATAGTTGCCCGTCCGTACAAATTTTTGACTGGTTACCAAAATCTTCAAAGGATCCAGGGCGAGATCAATGCGACTTGGTCCAAGTGGTATTCAAGGGACGTCGAAGAAAAATCTATAGAAACAAACGTCATCTCCCCCTGCGAGCAGGTGACGATGTGATCGTATCTGAGCAACGTGGTCTGGATTATGGACAAGTCTCATTGACTGGTGAGCTTCTGCATCTTCACGCAAAAGAACACCTGAATTATCACCAAATTCTTCGCCTGGCCTCTTCCAACGACCGAAATATCCATTTGAAAAACCAGGCCTCCGAAAAGGATGCCTTGGTTACTGCACGAAAAATTGTCCGAAAGAAACAGGTCAAACTCAAAGTGGTGGATTCTGAATGGCAGTTTGATCGGAAACGGCTTTCAATCTTTTATACTTCCTCACAAAAGAAACTTCCCTTGGGGCCGGTTATCGGCGATCTCCGAAAACATTTCAAAACACGTGTTGATTTTCGACGTCTGAGGCCTCGTGAAGAAACCGCCCGAATAGGAGGTCTCGGAGTCTGTGGCCGGGAGCTATGCTGCTCCTCCTGGATGCGTCAAATGCCTCCCGTTTCCATCCACTCAGCCAGAAAGACGCAATCCTACATTTCCGAGGAACAACTTTTGGGAAGATGTGGGCAGCTCAAATGCTGCCTCAATTATGAACTTGAACACTACATGGAAACGCTTAAATCCTTCCCGCGAAAACATACGCGCGTTTCCACAGCGAACGGGATTGGGAAAGTTATAGACAGAAACATATTCTCGCGTACGGTTCGTGTCCGATTGGATAAATTATTCGTTGAAGAGTTTACGCTCGAGGAGATTGAATATCCCGTCAAAAAGCGACGTCCTTGACTCGTGAGTGAAGACATAGACATTGCCTGTCTCCCGGCAACAACCCTCCAGAGAGCATTGCGGGAACGCAGACTGTCTCCCGTTGAGCTTACCCGTGCCTGTCTCAACGTGTATGAGAAACTCAATCCTGCACTCAATGCAATCGTCACCATCAATGACCAGGTGTTGGAGGAAGCACGCACACTCGAAACCCGGCTACCCAAGGGCCTCCTGTACGGGCTTCCCGTGGGTATCAAGGACACTACAGACACGCGCGGGTTGCGCACTACGTACGGCTCATCGGCGTATCGTAATCATGTGCCAGAACGCGATGCTGAAATTGTTGCGCGGCTTAAAGCTGCCGGTGCTCTCATTCTGGGAAAAACCAACACTCCCACTTTTGCTGTCGGAGGTGAAACCACCAATGAGGTCTTCGGGCCAACTCGTAACCCATGGGACATTACACGATCCCCAGGGGGATCTACCGGTGGAGGCGCAGTAGCGGTTGCGACCGGCATGGTTGCCCTTGCAGATGGAACAGATCTGGGTGGTTCCCTGCGGATGCCTGCATCATTCTGTGGCATTGTAGGTTTGCGTCCCTCGCCGGGAATCATCCCGGAGGATTCAACGAGCTTCTTACGGGATCGGCTCTCCGTGGCTGGGGGACTTGGCCGAACCGCGGGGGATGTTGGTCTCTTCATGCAGGCTGTTGCTGGTCCGTATGACGCAAGGCCACTACAATATCCTGCACATCATCCTGGTTTTGGGCTACCTGAACTGGAAGCGAACATACGACTTGGTTACTGTGATCACCTCACCGACCTAGAACCTGCGCCCGTCGTTGCCGCTACCTGCCGCTCAGCTATCAGCGCAGTTAAATCCCAGAGTATCTCAGTTAAATCCGTGAACCTTAACCTAACGGATGCTCCTCGCGCATTCGCCGTCCTTCGCGCGCATCACCTGCTGGCTATTCACAGAAACAAATTGAACCAACCTGAGGAAGCAGGTGAACACCTTACCCAAAACCTCAACGAAGCACTGAATTACAACGCATTGGATATAGGCGAGTCGGAGCGTATTGTTGATGAAGTTTGGCGGACGTTCCGAAGGGTATTCCAAAATGTGGATTTTTTGCTGACACCTACAACGGCTGTCCTCCCCTTCATGCTTTCAGATGGCTATCCTCGCCGGATCGAAAGCACAGAACTATCCACTTATTACGACTGGTTCGCCCCTACCTCCGTACTTTCACTTACCAGCTTACCAGTCGCAAGCGTCCCTTGCGGACTAAGCCCTGAGGGGCTACCCGTCGGTATGCAGATTGTCGGAAAACCCCGTCAAGAGGCAGCCGTACTTGCATTGGCAACCCAGATACAGGAATGGTGTCCTATAAGCCTGCCGCCTATTCTTCAGCAGCCTTAGCTGCAGCTGTTACCACCTGCTCCTGCACGTTCCTCGGCATGGCCTGATAATGACTGAAGCGTGCGCTGTGAATGCCTCGCCCCTGCGTCATTGACCGGACCCGTGTTGAATACTGATATAGCTCCGCCTCGGGTACTTGTGCGAGAATGATCTGCATGGTTCCCTCAGCTTCCATACCCTTGATCGTTGCGCGGCGTCCATTCAGGTCGCCCATAATATCTCCAGTGTACGTATCCGGGATCGTTACTCTCACATCATGAATAGGCTCCAGGATCACGGGCCTAGCTTTTCGAAACGCGTCACGAAATCCGAAGCGGGCGGCAGTGCGAAAGGCATTTTCGTTTGAGTCAACCGAGTGCATACCCCCGTCATAAATCACCAGACGCACATCTCCTACCGGGTAACCGGCTACCGGTCCCTTCTGCATGCCTTCCAGCACCCCTTTCTGGATTGCACCGAAGAATCTTCGCATATCAATCACCCCACCGACGATGCCGTCAATGAACTCAATCGTGGATCCCCAGCCCGTCGTAGACTGTACCGTATTACGGACTGAGATGTCTGGACGCTTCTTGAATTCGCCTTCCAGAGGCTCGATCAGGACTGAAATATCTGCGAATTGCCCTGCCCCCCCTGTTTGCTTCTTATGTCTGTAGGACGCTCGTGCTTCGGTCGTCACCGTTTCCCGATATGCTACGCGAGGTCGACTATAATCCACCTCAACGTTTACCTTGGACTTGAGCCTATACTGAGCAACCTTCAAATGCATAGATCCCTGCCCCCCCAGACTAATCTGGCTCAAATGTGGCTCGTGTACGACCACAAGAGAAGGATCTTCCGCTGTGATCTGATGCAAACCCTGGGCCAACTTATCCTCCTCCCCTTCTGTTCTCGGTCGGATTGCCTCGCGATAGCGCGGCTCAGGAAAGGGAATCGATTTCACCAGCACGCGATGACCCTTTTTGCGGAGCGTATTGTTGGTGTGGGTGTCACGTAACTTAACAAGCGCTCCCAAATCGCCCGCCACCATACGCGGGACGGTTTCCCTATCTCTTCCACATAACACGTAGAGTTGTCCTAGGCGCTCATTGGTCCCGGAATTGCCATTTTCCAGGTCCATTCCAGGTTCAATCGCGCCACTGCATACACGAAAGAAAGAATAATCGCCAACATGATGTTCAGCCATCGTACGATAAACGAATACTACGGGACTGGCTTCTGTATCAGCATCAAGAGCATCGCCATCCTCCACTGGAACAGCCGGTGCAGCCAGTGGTGACGGCAGTACATTGTCAATGAAACTCATCAGGCGAGCGGTACCCGTGTTCGCGGCAGCGGCCGTACAGAAGACTGGATACAACGAACGTGATAACATCGCCTCCCTGAGCCCTGCACGCATTTCTTCCTCACTCAACATCTCTTCCTCGAGATATTTCTCCATTAACTCCTCATCATTAACAGCGATGTCCTCAACCAATGCGTTATGCAACTCTTCTGCACGTTCAAGAAACTCTTCGGGGATCTCGCTGAAGGTTGGCGGACCTTGGACACCCGGATCAAAAGTAAGCTGCTTCATGACCAATACGTCAATAAGCACATTCGGTGCACTCCCGGGAAACTGTACCACAGTTACCCCCACCCCGAAACGATCCCTCATTTGTTCAATCAATGACTCAACATCAGCTTGTGCACGATCAATCTGGTTGATCACGAACATTGCCGGTTTCTCATTTTCCGCAGCCGCACTCCAAGCCAACTCTGTACCGACCTCTACTCCCTCCTGTGCATTCATGACAAAAATGGCAGTATCTGCTACACGGACAGCAGCGACTACCTCTCCCACAAAATCAGGGTATCCGGGCGTATCAATGATGTTGATCTTGTGCCCCTTCCACTCCACATGCAGCAGAGATGAGAAGATGGACATCTGGCGCTCTTTTTCGCTTGGCTGGTAGTCACTTACCGTTGATCCCTCCGTGATTGTCCCTAAACGACGTGTCTTTTTACTGACATATAGCATAGATTCAGACAGAGTGGTCTTTCCACTGCCCTGATGACCTACAAGAACAACGTTTCGGATGTGATCCGTACTATAGACTTTCATGGGGCTTATTGCTAGATTTACCTTCTGTGCATGTTTAGCAACCGAAATATACGCTTGGACGAAGAATCTACACACCTGAAAGACAGTAATCGCATCTAACGGAGAACACACTTGGTTAAAGCAGTTTAACCGGGTTTACTCCGCTCCAATCAATGGCTTGGTTTCACAGAACAAAAAAAGGCATCCTGACTAAAGGCAACGGGAAGAACAAAATGCCTGCCGGGCAATGGGAAAAATGCCCGAAGTGTGGGGCCATTAACAATCAACGAGAGCTTCAAGCCAGCTTAAGGGTCTGCCCGAAATGCGGCTATCACGGTCGTATGGATCCCGAGGGCTACTTCGCACTGCTTCTAGACGAAGGATCCTGTCGATTTCAAGACCGGGATGTTACTGCGAAAGATCCCCTGGGGTTTACAGATCGGAAGAAATATTCAGACCGACTTCATGCTACGCAAAAGAAAACCGGTCTGTCTGATGCCGTGCAAGCCGCCTTTGGAAGAATGGAGCGACACGCCGTATCCATAGCAGCTATGGATTTCAGGTTTATCGGGGGATCAATGGGCTCTGTCGTCGGGGAGGTCATCGCGCGCACCATTCGCCGCGGGATTGATCAGAATATACCGGTAATCGTCATCGCACAAAGCGGTGGGGCTCGTATGATGGAAGGTGCACTCAGTCTCATGCAAATGGCCAAGACCAGCGCAAACCTTGCAAAACTGCATGAAAAAGGGATCCCGTACATCTCGGTGTTGACCAACCCTACAACTGGCGGAGTAAGTGCCTCCTTTGCAATGCTGGGCGATATAAACATTGCTGAACCCGAAGCGCTCATCGGCTTTGCCGGTCCCCGGGTGATTCGTGAAACTATTGGACAGGATCTCCCCAAGGGTTTCCAGAGTGCAGAATTTCTACGGGATCACGGTTTTATTGATATCGTTGTTGACCGACGGGAACTCCGCAGTAAATTGATTCATCTATTGGACCTTCTTCAAGAAAAATCTAGTGGAGATTGATACGAATGGTGATTAAGTGCCTAGAGAATTACGAGGCGATAAGTTCTCATGCCGCTGATATTGTGGCCGCTGCAATCCTTGAAAAGCCAACCGGCGTCTTTGGATTTGCTACCGGCAGTACCCCCGTCGGGCTCTACAAATCGCTCATAGTGCGTTACCAGCGTGGAGAAATTACCTTCAGTAGGCTTACTACGATGAATCTGGACGAGTACGTTGGCCTCTCCGCAGACCATGACCAATCTTACCGGTTCTTCATGCAGCACCAACTTTTTGGACATGTAGATGTGCGACCGGAATGTATTTTTTTCCCGCCAGTGAGTGGGGAGCCCTCTGCCTTTGATGACCTGATTCAGGACAGAGGAGGGATAGATTTGCAAATCCTCGGTTTGGGCAGCAATGGCCACATTGGCTTTAATGAACCTGGATCTGCATTTGACTCTCGCACCCGTGTAGTAGGGCTTGCATCCTCAACGATTCGTGATAATGCACGGTTTTTTGATCACTCCCGAGATGTACCGCGCCAAGCGGTAACCATGGGAATCAGGACGATCCTGGAAGCTCGTCAAATCCTCCTGCTGGCTTCCGGTGCGAATAAGGCCGACGCAGTGTTTCGCAGTCTTGAGGGCCCACAGACGGAAAGCGTTCCCGGCAGTTGCCTGCAATCTCATCCTAATGTGATTGTCCTATTAGATGAAGCAGCAGCAACTGGACTTGGTGAGAAATAAAGGACCTATAACTTTGAAGGCGCGACACGTGGCTGAATTTGGCATCTAAGGGAGAAACACAACCTAACGAGCCATGAACGACACGGTAGGCTGCATAATAACTCATATCGGCACCTCTGACATAAGACATCTGAGTATTCTCAATGCCATCTCGTAACAAACCACACATCCGTTCACTCACGGCCCCTGAATTGCCAGACAATTTAGTGAGACGACCTCATGTAGTAGGTACAATCAAACGCTTCCTTGGTTCAGACACGGAAATCGTTATGTTAGAAGGACCGAGAGGATCCGGCAGGACAACACTGTTGCGTGAATTCATTGAAATAGTCGACGAACCATGCTTCGCATTATTCCTTAGAGCAGGGAATCGTGCTTCGTATAACCCCAGATTGGTTAAACAAGATCTTGGATCCCAATTGCAGTTCTATTTGAGAGGCGGATCTACTCCCGTTGAAACAGAATGGTCTAATGCGCAGCTTAGGTCTCTTTGGCAAAAATGCAACAAAAAGCTGACCCGTTATGGAAGCCTTGGCTACGTAGTGGTTGATGGCATTCATCACATTGATCCGCGAGAGTCGTCGATTGGTGAAGCGATTTGGGAATTGATGCCACACCATCTTGCGCAATTAAAGATACTCTGCAGTGTTGATCAGGATACGAGCACCGTACCATCATTTTATAGAGTTAATGCCAAGCCCTTTCCAATTCAGGGTTTTGCATCCCACGAATCGTATGAATATTTGAGTGATGTAATACCGGAAAAAGAAAAGCGCGAAGATTTTCATCGGCGGTATGATGGCCATCCTGCCTCTTTGGCAAGCTTACGAAGACAAGCGCGATTCTTATCCGAGAAATCTAATGGTCCAATTCTAGTTTTTCCTACAGATACAAAGAGTCTTCTGAATAATGAGTGGGAAATATCAAGACCTTCGTCGCCCGAATTAATTAAGGAAGGTCTGATCAACGCGATGTTATTTGCAAATCCAGTCCAGAATGGG
>CAZCYQ010000028.1:0-43621 GCA_964503085.1 uncultured Rhodothermaceae bacterium
TGAAGCGTGAGGCCTGCGTGATGTTTGATATCCCGGCGTTCATAGCCAAATTGATCTGAGCGGTCCCGATATGTCCAGACTTTGTGGTGACGATAATCACGCCGTTGGCTCCCCGGGACCCGTAAATGGCCGTTGCCGAGGCATCCTTGAGCACATCAATTGATTCAATATCCGCGGGGTTAAGCATTTGGGCATTCCGCTGGTCGGTCGGAAACCCATCAATTACCCAGAGAGGCTCGTAGCCGGCAGACAGAGAACCGATGGCGCGGATTGAGATCTGAGCCAGATCACCTGGGTTGGCACTTCGATCAGCTACATTGATGCCCGGAACCAGACCCTGCAGGGCCTTTTCTACCGAAGCAACCGGTCGCGAAGCCAGGTCCGCAGCCGAAACTGAGGCAATGGATCCGGTGACATCCTTACGCAACTGGGTACCGTAACCCGTAACGATAATTTCCTCAAGTCCCGCCGTGTCCTCCTCCATCATCACATCAATGACCGTCCGCCCTTCAATAGCCACTTCCTGCGTAACGAAGCCCACGAACGAGAACACGAGAATAGTTGCGTCGTCGGGGACGATTAGCTCATAGTTGCCATCTACATCGGTAGCCGTCCCGATAAAGGATTCTGGGACGCGCACTGTCGCGCCGCCCAGGGGGTCTCCATTGACATCGGTTACAGTGCCCGTGATGGTCACATCTGATTGCAAACCAAATGAGCCCCACGAGCCGTGGGGCTCTCCCGCGCTGGGGGCCAACTGGGACTGGGCCAGCACTACACCCGGGCAGGCCAGTAGCAGCGCAACGATGAGAGTAGGCAGTCGCGTAAGCATGATTCACCTTGTTCTGGTGGCAGGATCATCCGTGAGGCAGCATGTACGGCTTCGCGCCAGATGCATGCATCCTCATTGGGTCCTACTTCCTGCAAACTGGCCGACTGCCGATGCAACCGATTTCAATATAAAACAATACTTAACAAAAATTTTGAAGATTTTCTGATCTTTTTTAACGAGACGGCAAGTCTGATCACCTCGTGCACCGTGGATGTCATCGTCGTTCCCATTCAGACTCCGCGCCTTCACTTGAATGGCAGTTCGACATTCCGCGCTCTCCGGCGACAGGGAAAGCAGTCCCTCACTGGATCTCCGCCGAACGTGAAGAAGATGACTACCAGAAACATTCAAACGAGGCGCCAATTGCTGCCATCTGGCGGACCGCGCAAGCCGCCCGTTCCGTAATAGAAGCCCGAGCGATTATTGTGAAAAATCACTGGGTCAATTGCCGTGGCCGCTGCACCGTGCCGGGGAAGGCCATGATTGGATTCCGGAACTGCGATGGGTGCACTGTAATCGCACTTGTCCTGCCTTGCCGATTGCCTAATCGTATTCCCGCGATTGCCCTGACCTAGTTTCAGATGCGGGCTGAACACGAATGAAACCACCCCGCCGACTGGTCTAGATTCGCTGCGTTCGCGTGCTCGTTCCCCGGCTGGCTCAAAGCCAACTGGTAGGTCAGCAGTCTGAGATACTCCGCTACATTTCCTGCCGCTCCACAACGACCGTCGAGGCATCTCCCTGCGAAAACGTTCGCCCGTCAGTAAACTCCGCTTCCCCGTAGCCGTGCAGTACAAGCCGATTCAACTCAATGGGACCATTGGCAGGATGTAACTCAACGGACATCTGCGATCCGCCGCCAGCAATCGTTACACTGCCGTACTGGTATCCGTTAGACCAGAAGTAGGTACCGGGCCTTGGATTGAACCCCATGCGATTTTCTACCGCCGAGTACTGAAAACCCGTGTAAGCCAGCAGCCCGGCCCACGCGGCCATAGCCCGTGAATATCGGTGGCCGTACTCACCTTCATTGAACGGATTGCGCTTGCGGCCATCATAGCGGTCCCGAATAGCCCGAAACACCTTCAGGCCCGCATCCTCCTGGCCTTCATAGATCATGTGGGCCGCGGTACTGTACTCAAAGCCGGTCATGATCTCCGTGTAATATGGGAAGGGGAAATCCAACAACTCTCCGCGCGGATAGCTGGCCATAAGCAGGCCTGCCTCACTGCCCAGACCAAAGCTGCGAAAGGTGTTGAAATGCTCATTGAAGTTATCAATGTAGTTGTACTTCATGATACTGCGTAGCGTGGTCTGCACATTCTCCTTGCTCAGGAGATACCCCAGGCCTGCCGTGTGCGCCAGGTATTGTCCGACCAGTTGGTCTACCAGGCACCCCTTGCCTAATTGTGCCACGGTGCTGGTGCCCTCCGGTATATGATGCTCGTAGTATTCACCGTTAAAGATATTGTCATCTATCCAGGCACTGCCCTGCTCGAACAGCTCTCTGGTTTCCTGTGCAAAAGCATCATCTCCCAAGTACCGCGCCATTTCCTCTGAGGCCCGCAGTGCACCCAGATACCAGCCAGCCATCTGTGGATTCGGCCCCAGATAGTTGATGTCCATGGTGTTGTGCTGGCTACCTTCCATAACTCCATCCTTGTCCTGATCCCAAATACCCGTCCAGGCAAAACTCATGGACTTACGGATGTTGGGCCACATCCGGCGGAGCATCTCATCATCCCCTGACAGCTGCCAGTCGCGATATACCTTGATCAGCGTTCCCATCTGCCCGTCGGCCGCCCAGCGTTGGAAGCTCCGGGCCCGAAGTTCAATGGGAAGTCCGACGCGATGACTCATGGCCCCATCGTCGTTGACTGAATGCACGAATTCCACCTCCCGGAACCGCTTGGACAGATTCCCGAACAAAAATGGGACGGTAGACTCGTAGTTCCACACATGAAAGCATGTGCCGAACCCCCACCCGGAACTGCGGGATGCCCCGATCTTCGTTCCGTTGATGCTCCCGGTTCCCTCAAAGCCGTAAGGAAGTCCATCGGCAGTTCTGAAAACCGTCTGGCTCCGCAGGTGATTGAGATTAAAGAGCCCCGCCTCTTTGAGCACCTCTGGAGCATCGCTGTCTACCAGCGTACGTACAAAACTTACAGTTTCCGCTTCCAGGTTGTCCAGTGCCGAAGCGGTGCGCACGGCGACATCCCAGGCGTCTTCATACAGCGTCGTGTAGTAATTGCCAACGATTTCGGGGCCGCCGAATTCTCCGGCGTGATGAACCCCATGATCCCATGCACGCCGATTCGGAAAATGCCAGGTCAGCATGAATGTGATTGCACGTGCCTCGCCCGGCGCGAGCTCAACTTTAGCGGCAAGGGTTGCTGGCGGGGTCTGAATGACATGGGCGGTGTCGGGATGATCGGTAAGCTCGCCATCTTCAATAAAATCATCCCAGAATTCGCGGAACGTCCAGTTCCAGGCCAATGGATCCCAAGAGGTACGGTAAGTGACTGGACTGGCCGTGGTCGCCAGAGCCATGGTGCCCCAGTTTACATCCAAAGAATCAACACCGTCTGATGTCATGTAAACGCCTCTGATGCCCCCATCTGCACGAAACGAGTTCACATTCCTGTCCGGTGCACCGGTCCAGCCATCCGCTCCAATGTAATTGGGTACCATGCCGACCACGGCCGCCTCCACCGAATCCTGGGTCGGATTGGCTAGCACATAACGAAGAATCGCCACAGGAATACCACTTTGCTCGGCATCGCCAACAAGCAGCGGGTTGAATGCTTCTAGGCGTACTTCCAGTGGTACGTTTTGATGCTCAAACGACACCTGTGCCAACGGGTAGGCGGCCTCAAATGTCGTGGACTCAAAACGAGGGAAACCCGAATTGACGGCATCCGCACCCCAGTCGCCGCTGTGCTCCTTTGCTGATACGGGACCCTCTAGGACTCGAACCTGACCCGGGGTGTCCGGTGTCCGATAATAGAGTGCAAAGAACGGCCCGTTGGCAATGGTCGGCAGGACGAGCTTAAAGGCCGGCAGGTAGCCCAGTGCGCCGCGATTCATGATTTCCCAGTCCCGCAGGTCTCCGCGCCCTCCGAGGGATACCGTCCCGGTCCCAATACCCCCCAGTGGCATCGCAACTTCGTCCAGGTAGGCCCCCGAATACGTCTTCAGCACGGGCCAGCCGGTCTGAGCATCCGGCCGAGAGCAGGCGGCTACGGCTACTAGCAGGAAAAGAGCAATCCAAGGTGCAGGCTTTATCGTTGTAGAAGGCATAGCGATGACAATGTGCTGGTATATTCAAATGCCGGGATTCAAGTTACGCGCGGGACTCAGTGTCAAAATATCGCAGGGGTCTGCAATAATTGCAAAGGCGGTGAGTATCGGTACGAACGTCCCATGCAATATAATGTATCCGTGATCATGAATTATTGCACGTTTTTCCCCGGTTGGGGACAAAGATGAACGCCTGGAGCAAGAGATCAATATTGGTAAACGGATCATGATAGCCACTGGGCAAAATAGCGCGCCGATACGATGTAGAAGTCAAAGAAACGCGTGACGAACGACAAGCGGGTATGATCCTGGACGAGCATTTAATCCCGGCGAATACCCATGACAGCAAGGACTTAGTGCCCCATATCAATATGGTGTGAAAAAAGCACAGCCAAGCGGTATTGGCGGAGAAGAAGTAAAAATGCAAAAAGAGCGAGGGATATTTTAGCCGCTTTTGGTAGCTGTTCACGCTGCAATCCTATTGAGTCGTTTCGAATTGTGCGCGACCGCCTCCAGTAGGTACTCTGCATCTGCCTTCTGCAATCCATTCAATCGCGTACCCCCTGAAGAGCTTTGATGCTGTGGTAACGGCGGAATCACGTCTAAAATCTTTGCAGAACTCAATATTGACCCTTGTAGTATTTTCGTCCGAGATCTTAAGCGCCTTTTTTCAACAGTCTCATACTATATTTCCAGACCTTAAATCTCTCAAAACGTTTTGATCAAGCTTTTATGCCTCGGAGATGCACACCTGGGGCGGTATCCGTCCAGGGTTCCTTCCGGTGATAAATCTCTTTCAGTGCGTGCGGTCTGGGAGCGGGCGGTCTCAACTGCCATTGAAGAACGGGTTGATGCCGTAATTCTTACCGGGGATATGGCCGACAACAAGAATGCCTATTTCGAAGCTTATGGTGCCCTTCGAAGGGGAATTACCCAACTCAATCAAGAACGTATCCCTGTCGTAGCTATTGCCGGAAATCACGATTATGATGTCTTTCCTCAACTTGCAGAATCAATGCCCGAGGATAATTTCATTTTTCTTGGACGTGACGGCACTTGGACTGAGACGGTATTGAGGACGCATTCTGGCCGAAAACTCCGTTGTAGAGGATGGTCATTTCCATGCTCTCACTATGATCGGTCACCCTTGGATTCGCTTGGGCTCAATCAAAGCAATGACTTCACGATTGGTATTGTACATGGAGATCTAGATACGCAAAGCAATTACGCCCCACTTACCACACAGAATCTGATCAATCAACCGGTCAATCTATGGCTGCTCGGGCATGTACATGCCCCCAAGCTTCATGATGACCACCAAATCCCCATACTCTATCCCGGATCACCTCAACCCCTGGACCCGGGAGAACCCGGTGTTCATGGACCCTGGATGATTACAGTCAGCCAGGACAATCAAATTAGAGCTGTGCAGCTGCCACTTGCCTCCGTGCGGTATGAAACCATTTCGGTCGACGTATCTGCTGCAGCACAGATCAGCGATGTAAAAACCTTGGTCGCTGAACAGCTTGAGCAACGCGGCAGTGAATTGATAAATAGCCATCCGAACCTTCAATATCTATCGTGCCGTCCTATTCTTACAGGACAAACACGGCTTCACCGTACACTCTCCATTGAGGGACTCCCAGATATTGATGACCTTGACGTTCAAGTGAGTGAGTGCAGCATCACAGTCGACGAAGTATACGTTGAGACCTCGCCAACCCGAGACTTAAATGAGATTGCACAACTCAATAATGATCCACCAGGCATTCTTGCACGGTGGATCCTAGAGCTCAAGAGTGGTGGAGATCACGTATTGCTTGATCCTGCTCGTGAGTCTGCTGCATCGGTATACAAGAGTGCTGGATTTAAGAGTCTAGGTGAAAAGGAGCCTGATACAGCAACACTCTCCAAATTCGTGATTCAGCAGAGTATGCTTCTTCTTGACGAACTTCTTGCACAGAAAGAGGATAATGGCTGAGTCTCTGTTCTTCAAGGAAGTCAGGATTGATCGGATGTATGGCTTGCCCTTTGACCTTTTTCTCTCAGGACTGTCTGCACACCTTAATATCGTGTTTGGCCCGAATGGGTCGGGAAAGACCACCATCGCCAATGCGCTAAATGGCCTGCTTCTGCCAAGTTCCGGGCGCGTATTGAAGCTATACGGGCAAGCAAATCTGGGTTTTGGCAATCAGACACTTTCTCTGGACGCAAAAGGGACGCGTGCAGAGTGTCGAATCAATGCGAGAACGGTTGATCAAAGCCAGTTCTCGCAGTTCCTGCGACCCAAAAGCTACCACCTGTCCTTACAGGAACTGCTTCCGGAAAAAAATGATGATAACGAGCTTGCCCGGGAAATTATCAAGCAAGCCAATGGTGGATTTGACATCGTCGCCGCGGGCAAGGAGCTTGGTTTTAAACTCCAGCAACGCTACAACAAAACAAGTGAAGCCAGAGAGTTTGAAGCGCGCAGCAAGAAACTGCAGTCAGTTATTCAAGAACAAAGCAGTCTTCAGCAACAAAAAAATGAACGTGAAAATCTTAGACAGGAGCTTAGCCTAAGCCTGGAAGCCGCCCGTCGCGCAGAACTGATCGCAAAAATAGTCCAATGGCGCAGCGCTAACGCTGAATATCAAAAAGCTCACGCCGCTGCAGAATCCTACCCTGGTGTGATCCAATCCAGTCAAAACCTAGCTAATGCTGTAATGAACGCGCAGGAGCTAGCCAGAACCATTGACCGACTGGAAAGGGAGGCGGATGAAGGACGCCGAGCTATCGACCACGTACAAAAAAGTCTAGAAGCAAACCGCCTCTCACCGAATGGTCTCGAACCGGGCGCGCTACAGCTGCTGATTGCCCAGGTCCGTGATTTTTCCGAAAAATACCGGAAGCTTGAAGAACTGAAAGAAACGCACCAAGCCGCTGATAAACAGGCCCTGGATGCCTGGAAAAGGTTAGACGGTCTCTTGCCGGAAGGATGGCAGCCCGCATTTACCCGTGAAGACCTTGCACAGCTGCAAAGCTATGCGAAAACGCGCGGTTTGCATACCCAGGAGAAAAAAGCACTTGAAGAATTAAAGATTCTGCTTGGAATCGAAAAGGCCAATGATGGAAACGGTAAAAGCAACAAACTTCGTGATGCTCAGCGGGATATTCTGCAATGGATCCTGGCCCTGAGAAATGAATCGCCTCAACAACAGAGGACGCGAATTATTCTCATGACTGCGGCTATTGCTTCCGCAACTATCGCCCTGAGTATTGGGATTGCGGTTCATCCCAGTGGATACCTGGGGTTGGTTATCAGCCTAATGATTGGGTGGGCATATACCCTTCTACGTTCAGGGGCTCAACCACAGATATCCTCTTCACAAAAAGATAATATCAAGCGCCTCCTTCCTGAACTGCCCGAAAATCCTGACCCGGACGCCCTGCAATCGGGGCTTGAACAACTGACCGAGGAACGCTCCCAGGCGCAGTTAGATACGCTCAAAATGAACGAATCCCATCGGATAGAGCGATCCCTTGAGAGCATGTCCGGGCAACAATCCAAGTTTGAAGCACAGAAAGAAGAACTAATAAGGACAATCAATCTTTACCCACCAAACGATATTACATCACTGATTGAACTTGTTGGCAGCATCCTGAACTGGCAGGAGCTTGATGACAAAGCAAAAGAGTTGGCAAACAGATGCGAACAGGTTTCTGCAACCTACCGCACCATTTTGGAAACAGTAGGCAGCACCTTTGAGCAGTTTGGATACGAAAAACCAGTCAATCCATATGATGCCGAGCGATTACTTGATATCGTCAGAAATGACGATGATGCGGCCAAACGCGATCATACCAGTCTGAATCAGGAAAAAAGAGGGGTGGAAACAACGCAACGCAACCTTGAAGATCAAGTATCCCAGCATGCAAAACTATTCAAGGAACTGGGGCTTGAAATAGGGGATCTATCCGGTCTGGCGGCCTGCGCAAGCCAATATGCCGAATGGGAAAAAGCGAATTCCCATAGGAATAACCTAAAGGTCCGAGCGAATACGTTGCGCCCTTCACCAGAGGATCTGCGTGAACATGAATCTCTCCTGGAACTAGAGAATATTGAGGATGAATTGGCCGCTGCACAGAGCAAGTCTGCGCAAGCGAGGGGTTTACAGGAACGTCTCACCAAGCTCGACCTCGAGATTGAACGTACTGAAGAGGGGCGATCACTGGAAAATGCTCTAGCAGAAAAAGAAAACAAGCGCGTAGAGCTCGAGAACGTACGGAACGAAAAAGCGGCAAAAGCTGTCGGCCAGACCATACTGGATACCCTCCGCGACCGTGCAATCAAGAACGCACCCCCGGTATTTCAGCGCGCACAAGAGAACTTTGAACGGGTTACCGGCAACCGCTATACCCTCCGCATCCCCGAAGACAATACCTTTGGAGCGAGGGATAACCAACTTGAACGAGACTTTGACCTAACCAAGTTATCCAGTGCTACGAGAGTGCAACTACTCCTGTCCGTGCGCCTCGCATTCGTAGAGACACAGGAAACCAGTTACCGGTTACCGCTCACCTTGGACGAAACATTGGCCAATAGCGACGATCCGCGTGCTCAGGCTATCATCAAGACCATGTCAACTCTGGCGGCCAACCGCCAGATTTTCTACTTCACGGCCCAGGAAGATGAAGTGAATAAGTGGAAAGATTTCGTCCCTGCTGACCTGTTGCATGTACACCGTATTGGTTAGTCCGTATCTTCTCCATCAGGGACTGCCAAAGAACAAATCCCGAGTTTGGTGTTGGAATTATCGAGGCCACTGCTATTTGCATGAGCGACTAAAATGATTAGAATTGCTACTCTTACTCTTTTCGCCGGACTCCTTGTAGCCGGCTGCGTTTCACCGTCAACAACCAATGTCACGCTTGACCTCCCTGACGGTCTTGAGCGTGTGTGGATCGGATCCGATTTCTATGCTAACCGCCTGATGGATTGGCGTTATGCCAACGGCCGCATTGAGTGCATTGAGGGCAGGAGCGCCAAACCAATGAGAACGCTTCATCTGCTCACCCATTATCTTGGCGCCGAGGCAGGAGAGTTGTCGATGTCTGTTCGGACGGGAGCATTATCACCGACAGACAGTGCACATAGTAATACGTGGTCAGGTTTTCTGCTTGGTGCGGGGGGGCCAGACGTGGATTGGAGGATTTCGAGCCTTGTTCACCATTGGCCCGCCGAAGACGGAGGGCTGATCGTAGGTGTAGACGGTCAGGGGCATATCATAGTCCGGTCCAATACCAATGCAGATGCCCCGAAGGGCCCACGCGCCAATATTCCTGTTGAGGCGTGGCCGCTCATTGAACCCGAGACCTCCACGGGTAGCCTGTCGGCGGGTGTTCCTGTGAAGTTGAGCATACAGGCCAACCCGTCCGAAAACAACTACGAATTAATTGTTACCGCCTCAGATCCGGCTACCGAGGAAGTATTGGCAGAGGCACGATACAGTGGGTTGCCTCATGAATATTTTGAGGGCAATGTAGCACTGGTGAGTCATAACAGTCCGCTTATGGAGGGGGAAGGCTACTGGTTTGATGATTGGACGATTGGGGGATCGAAATTCCAGTATGATGAAGCGCGGGCATTCGGTCCCATACTGGCGGCTCAGTATACCGTAAGCGACGGAACGCTGAAAATGACGGCACAAATGCCGCCGATTGGGGAAAATGATACGCCCACAGTTGAGCTGGAGCTGTTGCTCAATGGAGATTGGGTGCACTCAGCCAGCGCTACAATCATACCAGACAGCTATACGGCTCCTCTCCGAGTGGACGATTTTGAGGCGAACACCGACGTGCCTTATCGGCTGACCTACGATCTACGCACTGCAAACGGCACCGAGCGCGTACACTTTCCCGGTACGGTACGCGCGCCACGGGTTGAGGATGATGAGTTTGTCCTGGCTTCACTGAATTGCCAGAATATTTCCCAGGGGCGGGATCTGGTGTGGAATCACAGTACGATCTGGTACCCTCACAGTGAACTCACAGCCGCTGTGGCCTACCATGATCCTGACTTACTCTTTTTCGCCGGGGATCAGATCTATGAAGGCGGGCTTGCAGGAATTATTCGTACGCCCCTTGACAAGACTTTCTTGGACTATCACTACCACTGGTACAGGTTCCTTTGGGCTTTCAGGGACTTAATGCGTGATCGCCCCACCGTGGCGATCCCGGACGACCACGACGTATATCACGGCAACATCTGGGGGCATGGTGGCAAAAAAGCCGAGGGACCGTGGCGGCCACAGTCCGACAATGGTGGCTACATCATGGATGCCCGCTTTGTCAACGCTGTCCACAATACACAAGTCTCTCACTTGCCCGATCCTTTTGACCCCACACCCATTGAGCAGGATATCAGCGTATACTATACAAACCTGACCTATGGTGATATCAGCTTCGCCGTTGTGGCAGATCGAATGTGGAAATCAGCTCCCCGCCTGGTCCTTCCAGAGGCACAGGTACGCAATGGTTGGCCAGAAAACCGGGATTATGACGCAACCTCAGTAACAGAAGCACACCTCCTGGGGCCCCGACAGCTCAAATTCCTGAACCAGTGGGCCCATCAGTACCCTGATAATGTCTGGATGAAAGTAATGCTCTCCCAGACCCTGTTTAGCAACCTAGCCACACTACCCAGCGGGTCATTTGACGATCGCGTCGTTCCACAAATGAGATATGCCGAGCCAGGAGAATACATGAGTGACGACCATCTAGGCACAGACATGGACTCAAATGGTTGGCCACAGAGTGGACGCAACCGTGCATTAAACGCCATTCGGAAAGGGTTCGCATTTCATGTGGCCGGTGATCAGCATCTGGGTAGTTTCGTGCAGTATGGCATTGACGAGTTTGGGGATGGCCCCAATGCCTTCATATCACCCGCAATCGCCAATGTGTGGCCTCGGCGCTGGTTTCCGCCGGAGCCCGGCGGCAATCGTAAACCCGGAGCTCCGGCCTATACTGGTGATCACTTGGATGGCTTTGGGAATCACATGACGGTACACGCCGTAGCCAATCCAGTCAAGAGCGGCCGCACACCGGAGGCACTCTATGATCGTGTACCTGGTTATGGAATCATTCGTTTTAATCGGGATTCCCGCACGATTACTGCTGAGGCATGGCCTCGCTGGGTTGATCCGAGGAGTGAGGATGCCTATCAGTATTCTGACTGGCCGGTTACGGTCACCCAGGAAAGCAATTATGGCCGACAGGCAGCCGGATATTTGCCCCCTATCAATGTCGAGGGGCTAACCGAGCCCGTATTGACACTTATTAATGAATCCACAATGGATACACTTTACACGCTCCGCCTTTCGACGCTGCCATTCAGAGCAAAAGTATTTGATACCAGCAGTTCATATATGGCCGTAATTGGAGATCAGTCCGTGCATGAGACGCGGCTGACCGGACTGCAGGTGGATGCAATGGAAAACCCCGAAACACTAGTCGTCACGTTTTGAAGTTTAGCCCCCTCTTACTGCTCCCGTTCCTCCTGATGGCCTGTAGGCCGGCCCAGCCGAACGTGATATTGATTCTGGTTGATGACCTGGGATGGATGGATACCGGTGTATATGGAAGCACATTCTATCATACGCCCAATATAGATCGCCTGGCAGCTTCAGGCATACGATTTACACAGTTTTATGCTTCCAGCTCGGTTTGCTCTCCCACGCGTGCCAGTATTATGACAGGAAAGCATCCGGCAAGGCTTCAAATCACCAACTGGATTGGAGGGGCCGCGAACGGGCAACTCCTCCAGGCTGAGTATCGCCGCGCATTACCACTTGAAGAAACCACTCTCGGGGAGACATTCGCTCAGGCCGGATACAGTACCGCATACATCGGCAAATGGCATTTGGGCACTGGACTTTTTCGTCCTGAAAATCAGGGATTCGACAAGGTGTTTGCATCCAATGATGCCGGACAACCCGGATCTTTCTTTGCTCCCTACATCAATACGAATTTCCCGGCTTCAAATGTGCCTGGACTGGAAGCGGACGCGGACAGCACTTACTTGACCGATCGCCTAACCGACCTTGCCGTAGACTTTATTGAGACCAATCGTGAAACCCCCTTTCTCCTGGTACTCTCTCATTACGGTGTCCATACACCGCTACAGGCCAAAGAACAAGACGTCGAACGGTTCAGGACACCCGAGCCTGCTACGATGTTTGAACAGGAGCAGTTTGGAGGTGCAACACGCCTGACACAAGATCACGCAGTTTACGCGGCTATGATCGCTTCGGTGGACGAAAGTGTGGGATTTGTGTTGCAGGCGTTGGAAGCTGCTGAACTTCAGGATAACACCATTGTCGTGTTTACTTCAGACAACGGCGGGCTATCAACGCTCAGTCGAGGACGCACCTGGGCGCCAACCTCGAATCAGCCATTCCGTGCAGGTAAGGGCTGGCTGTACGAGGGGGGGATACGTATACCCCTCATAGTGAGTGGTATATCGCGTGATCCGACGATCATGGATGTTCCTGGTACGACGGATGACCTGCTACCAACCATAACTTCATTGGCAGGCCTGCCCAATCCTATTGATGTCGATGGCCTCGACTTGTTTGCGCAACCAGCACCCGAAAGGGAACTTTACTGGCATTTTCCCCACTACCACGGCTCTGCCAATCGTCCGTCTGGAGCCATGCGGCAGGGACGATACAAGGCTATCGAATGGTTCGAGACGAATTCAGTAGAGCTCTACGACCTTGACTCAGATCCAGGCGAAACCACCGATATCAGTACTTTCGAACCCGCCAAAACCCAGGAACTCCTGCGCAAGATGCAATCCTGGCGGGACTCAGTCGGTGCGCGTATGCCCCGCCCTAATCCAGACTATTCTGCCCCACCAGACGGTAGCTGACAAAAGCAAAATGCCGGCTATCCGGGCTCCAGGACGGTACATTAATCGTCCCCTGTCCGCCAAACAAATGGGCGATTATCCTCGGATCTTCGGTTTCGTCTGTGGGCATGATCCGTAATTTCACGTTCTTGTTCGCTGGGTGCCCCTCTACGGATTTATCGTAGGACAGAAATACAATCCAGCGACCATCAGGAGACGGGTGTGCAAACCAATCCCCAAATTCATCCTGCTGCGTAACCTGTGTCTGGTTGCCGCCATCCGCATCCATTCGCCAGATTTTCATCTGCCCCGTACGTACAGAATTGAAATAAATCGTCTGACCATCCGGAGAATATTCCGGCCCATCATCAAGCCCCTCAGCATCCGTCAACCGCACTTCCTCTCCACCATTCCGTCCAATCGCATAAACGTCATAATTATCACCACGACGGGCGCAGTAAACGAGCTTCTGCCCATCCGGTGACCAGCCATGCCAGTAAGAGGGACCAAGTTCAGTGACCAATCGGGGTTCTCCGCCCGTAGCGGGCATGATATAGATCAATGACCCCTTGTCTTCCGTATTGTGGCTGATAGCAAGTTCTGTACCATCAGGAGAGTATCCATGGTCATTATTGCAACGATCAGCAAACTGTGTGTCAAGCATAACGGGTTCGCCCCCGGTAGAAGGCATATGATACAGATGCCCACCACTGTTATAGAGCAGTGTTAACGAATCCGGCGACCAGTTGGGAGCTTCAAAATGCTCCTGGGCCTGATGAATAACCTGGCGTTCACCAGTCTGGCTATCAATGATCTCGAGGGTGCTTTCTACTACCCGTTCCCCGGTCACGGTCTTCTCCTGCAGATGAACATTGGTGAAGACGGCTGTCTCCCGAACTTCGGCATCATGGGCACAAACAACGAGACCTGCATAGGCCGAGTCTGGCAGCGCCACTGTGATGTTCCCTACAACCGTCGTTCGTTCCCCAGGCCTGTCCAGATATAATGTAAACAGGTTTTCTGTACGTTCAAGTCGAAGTGAAGCAGGAGCGCGCACGGGAGTCGTTACCTCACGGGTTGGACCTCCTGTTTCTGAACGCCACTGCAGTGCAATCAGTCCATCAGCATGTACCAGGGCATCCACATAAGCGGCATCTGCTTCCAAACTCTCCCGAACCATCCATCCTGCCTTGCGATACTGGTGCCCCGTGGTGTCTTCGAATTCAACATCTGTCTGTAACACCAAATCACCGGAAACTTCCTTCCAGACGAAGAAAAATTCGTCGCTGGCTCCATAGATGTCCGCACCGCTGCCGGTAATAATGTACGTTTCCGTATTCCGATCAAACAGCATACCTCCCCCCAGAGGGGCATCGCCCACATTGGTAGTTCCTTCAAAAATCCCCAACGGATCGGGTGTTGTGCAGGACATCAGGTAAATAATCGCAACTAACACAGACCATTTAAGTCTTTCGGGTATGTAGTAACTCATGAGAAATTTTGGAAAATGACCGCAGCTCATAAGGTAACCCCAAGTGACGAGAATACGTAATCGTGGAGTTTGTCTCGCTTTCCGTTGCCCCTGGATGGATTCCTGAAAAATCACACCGAACAACTGTTGGGGCCAATTTAAAAGTACCGCCTGTAACTGGAACTTATCTCGCTTGAATAATAAGTTCCAGGTGTATCTCCTACACAAAATAGAATGGATCCCCGCTTTCCTGGTGCACCACTATGGTGCCAGGCAGCCTGGGCGTCAACCACTCAGCAAGCCATTCCATACCTGGCTCTTCACTGAGCGCGTGCCCAATTACAATCAAGCCTATCTGTCTGTCACCCTGCCAGTTCGCATCGCGAACATATTCAGTTGTTTCCCACTCTCGAACTTCACCTACAACAAGAACATCAACCTCAGACAGCATCTCAATTTGACGCTGCCCACTTGCCGCACCAACCAGAAGGCCTACCCGGCTACACGGCATGTCCGCACTTCCCATAACACGGATCCGCTCCGCCCCAAAACGATCCTTCATGAATCGGGAAAGTTCGCCTAGCGGTACAGAGGGTATCCGACATATCTGGGGTTGATCCGGTTGCGCGTACGCTTCCCAACCAAGACGCTTAAGAACCCCCGTCGCTACACCATCCGGCTTGTGAGCATGCCAGTAGTCGTGAAAACGCCACACTACAATCCCGTTGTCTTCCAGCGTCTTACGTTTCTTCTGATAGACCGGATTATTCTCGAGCCATGAGGTTTCATCCAGATGGTTGTAGTAAGTCGGTTCATGCGTGATGATGAGATTAACACCGTGACGCGCGGCATAATCAATGGTCCGCTGCGTAGCCAAGAAGGTTGTAAGGACAGCCCGCACCGGCTGCGTCACATCTCCCGATTTAACCGTATCAACCGTCGGTTCCCACGGAGCACCGGGAATCTCCTCCATGATCAGATTGATGACATCCTGGATTGTAAGGATTTTTTTATGCAAGCCTGCCAGAAGGATACCTCCCCCGGATTGCGCAAGGAACGCTCTTCTCGTAACCATGAAATAATTCTGCCTATTATGCTGTAAAGATAACAATGTCACCCGCGACGGTGCATTGATTATCTTGTACTTTGCTACTCAAACAAGCACTTTTTACTATGCTGCGTGCAATTATGCTCACACTCCTTACGTTCGGACTCACAGCCACCAGCTTTGGTCAGGAATGGAGGTTTCTTGTCAACGGGGACGACCTCTCCGAATGGGAGCGAATGGGAGGAGAAGCAACCTATACAGCCTCCAACGGTGAGGTTATCGGTACTACGGTTGCCAATACTCCAAATACTTTTTTAGCTACAAAGCGACCCTACGGTGATTTTGCCCTCAATCTCGAAGTACGGGTGGATCCCGCAATTAATTCCGGCATTCAGATTCGGAGTGAATCCAAACCGGATTACTTGAATGGCAGGGTGCACGGATATCAGATTGAGATTGATCCTAGCCCTCGTGCCTGGAGCGGAGGAGTCTACGACGAGGCCCGCCGAGGCTGGTTGTATCCCCTTTCTGCGAATGAGGACTGCCGCGTGGCGTTTAATCCCCACGGCTGGAATCATTACTACATCGAAGCGATCGGACCATTAATCCGCACTTGGGTTAACGATGTAGCCTGTGCGGCCCTTTACGATGACATGACTTCCTCGGGCTTCATCGCACTCCAGGTGCATAGCGTACCTGGGGAAGATCTGGCTAACCGCAACGTTCGCTGGCGTAACATCCGAGTTTGGGAGGAAAATGTAGCCCCTCGCCCTTGGACCAGCAACTATGTCATTAATCTTGTTCCCAACTCGCTCAGTCAGCAGGAAATCGCTCAGGGATACTCCCTGCTCTTTGATGGAGAAACTACCCGGGGTTGGCGCGGAGCAGGCAAGGAGTCTTTCCCCGAAAAAGGTTGGCGCGTTGAGGATGGTATACTTATCGTTGAATCCTCTGGAGGAGCTGAAGCGGCCTATGGTGGTGATATCGTTACCGTTGATGAATATTCGACTTTCGAATTCAGTTTGGACTTCAAACTCACCGAGGGGGCGAACAGTGGCATCAAATACTTTATAACGGAGTCCTATGGCAGTGATGCATCAGCCATCGGATTGGAATACCAATTATTGGATGATGATCGTCACCCCGATGCTACTCAAGGCGCAGCCGGCAACCGAACAGTTGGATCGCTCTATGACCTGATCCCGGCAGACGAAGGAAAAACTGTTCGAGAACCAGGTAAGTGGAATCGTGCCCGCGTCGTCGTAACTGGCAAGCGGTTGGACGAGCGCGTCTTGGGCAGTCGTATGGAACAATCTGAGTTCTCGGGGGCACATGTTGAGCATTGGCTCAACGATCGCAAGGTCCTGGAATATGGGCGTGGCACCCCAGTCTTTGACGCACTTGTAGCCCGCAGCAAGTACGTTGTATGGGAAGGATTTGGGCACTGGCCTCAAGGCCATATTCTGCTGCAGGACCATGGCGACGAGGTTCATTTTCGCAGTATCAAGGTCCGCCGGATTGATTAGGCTGGAAAACTTCCGTCTGTACAGTGGTCGCAGACACTTCACGAATTGAGCTGTCCACGGGCAAACGGCTCATGGCCTTTGCCTGAATGAGCAGGTTTCCGAGTGCCGTCGCCTCGGAAGGGCCCGCAATGACTGGTAAACCGCAGCGGTCCGCCGTCCATTGATTGAGCAATCTATTGCGACTACCCCCGCCGACAACATGCAGACAATCAAAATGCCTCCCCAGTAAAGTTGAGAGTGACTCAAGTGTTGTACGATATGCTTCGGCCAGACTTTCCAATATGAGCCGTACGATATCTCCACGTTCGCTTACCGTAGGCCTCCTGTGCTCTCTGCACCATTCTGCAATGCGCTGGGGCATATTTCCGGGCGTGGAGAATCTCGGGTCGTTGAAATCAATAGTATGCAATGGAGGTTCTGCCCGGCTTGCCTCACCAAGCAGTTCGGCATAGTCGAAGTTCATTCCTTCCTCCCGCCAAACACGCTCGCATTCTTGCAGCACCCAAAGCCCGGTCAGATTTTTCAGTAATCGGATAGTCCCCCCATACCCCGCCTCGTTCGTAAAACCAGCCTCCATTGCAGCAGGAATACAGATTGGTGTAGAAATTTCTGCACCAAGAAGCGACCAGGTCCCACTGCTAAGAAAAGCCCAGGATGAACGCTCATCCGCTGGAATCGCCGCAACTGCGCAAGCTGTATCGTGCGAACAGCTCGCGATAACAGCCACGTTGGGGTTATCTGGTACAGGGCCAAGTACAGTGCCCGATGGCACAACCCGGGGCCATGTAACTGGATCAATTTGTAAAGCCTGCATCGCCTCAACTGACCACGAACGCGAGTTCGCACTCAGCAGCTGCGTTGTGCTTGCCAAGGACACTTCTGCCACGGGGCGATCACAAAAACGCCAGTTCATATAGTCGGCAACGAGAAGTCTACAACACGTAGCGGCATGACGCTGTGGCGTCATCTGCTCATCCGCCAGAACCTGAAACAATGTGTTGATCGGATGTGAAGCCACACCTGTCATACCGTACAGCTCCTCCTGTGCAACCCGTTGCCAGGCAAGTGCTTCTCCCAAAGCTGATCTGGAATCCCTGTAGACATGTGCGCGCCGCAGAGGCTGCATCATGCTGTCCATGGGCACATAATCAACACCCCACGAGTCAACACTCAGACTGCACAGATCAGGGGCCTCCTCAAGAGCAATCGCCAACCCTTCCTGCATAGAACTCCACACCGCATCCAAGTCCCAATAGAGCCGCTCTTCCTCAACTTCGATTGGTGTGCCCCAACGATGCACCTCCTGCATTTCCATACGACTCCCGTCGAGCCTGCCCAAGACTGCACGACCGGTGGACGCTCCCAAGTCAAAAGCAAGATGTACAGATGCCTGCATATGTTTAACCTTTTAGTTTGCAACGCGCGTCAACCGCAAATCCAACCATCCAGGTTTGCGTCCAGTCTTGTCTCATACGCGCAGTGATGATGCGATACACCGTCTGGATAGGCTTTTCGAAGTTCTGTACAGTTTGCAAAGGGTCCACACCCTACTGAGCTGTCCGTCAGAAAACTTGGATAAGGTGTAGGTGTAATCTCCAATTCAAACGAATCACACGCATTTATTTTTTCCGCAAGGGAGCGCTTCTCTTCAGGATCAACCGAGAGGTGATAGGCCTTACGCACCACTATGATCTGCCGTGCAAACCAGCATTGATTATGGGGTGGCCACCACTGCCCAGCATCCTGGGCTCCCTTGCTTCGGTTGATCGAACTGTTTACCAAAACCAGATTGAGTGTGTCGTTGGCAAACTGCTCGCGGATATCTCCGTCTATGCTATCACTGCACAACCCGCTGGCATGAGCTTCGCGCGTTGCTACAATGTGCTCTATGTCCACCGAGTCTCGCGAGTCGTACCAGCGCAGCTCATAAGGATCATATATGCCACCATACCTCAGAATCAGTCTATTTTCGAGAGATTGGGAATGTGTATAATCGCTGCGATCATATACGCAGGAATTTAGCTCCGGTGCAACCTTGAGGCTATCCAATGACCTAAGAACCTGGGCACGGGAAGATATCGTTACTGCTTCTTCTTTGTAATCAGTCTTTCTAGATGATGCACACCCTTGCATTAACAGAGGAGCAAGGAGACCAAAAACAAGGCTTGCCCTTACGCTACCCATGCCTTAGTGCAATGAAGAATTCTATTTTGTATTAAACTACGGTCAATCAGTTTAACTGTGGTATTTTCTTAGGCGCCACAAGCAATTACCGCAAATCTACCATCATATTTTACAGCACTTCAGCTGCGCTTGCCATCAGAAAATTGGGCAGTTACTTCGGTATGATCAAAGTAAGTCACCGCTGAAAACATCGCAGAAATGAGTAGCAAAAAACTACATTGGGGAATTCTGTCAAGTGCCCGAATAGCCCGGCAAAAGGTCATACCCGCCATTCAAAAGAGTCAATGTGGTACGGTGACAGCTATTGCCTCCAGGGATGTTGATGTGGCACGCCAAGTCGCCCAGACACATCAAATACCAGTAATCTGCCCTTCATACGAGGATCTGATTAATCTGAGAGAAATTGATGCCGTCTATATCCCATTACCCAATCATCTGCATGTTGAGTGGGCCTCCCGGGCGGTAGAAGCAGGGAAGCATGTACTTTGCGAAAAACCCTTGGGGATGAATAAGATGGAGGTAACACAACTCCAGCATACCTCCAGAAAGTATCCTAAGCAACTGATCTCGGAGGCATTCATGTATCGATACCATCCTCAGTGGAGGCGTACACGCCAGCTCATTCGCTCCAAAAGCATCGGAGAGCTTCAGAGCATTCATGTGCATTTTTCCTACGACAACAAGGACCCAAACAATATTCGGAACAAGTTGGCGCTTGGGGGAGGTGCCTTGATGGATATTGGCTGTTACGGAATCTCTGTTGCACGCTGGTTGTTTGAAGGCGAACCACGGCGGGTATGTGCACACATGGTACGGCATCCCGAATTCGGAACAGACACTTTTACTACAATCCTCCTGGATTTTCCACAAGGAAGTGCTACCGTCGTGTGTGCGACACAAATGCAGCGCTACCAACGTGTCACCCTGGTAGGCAGTCATGGTCAAATAACCTTACACACACCTTTCAATGCACCGCCAGACGAAACCGTGCGTATAGACTGCCAAGATGATAACGAGCACAGCACGCATGAGATTGGACCAGTAGATCAGTATGCAGAGCAATGTGATCGCTTCGCTGCAGCTGCGATTGATGGCGAACTCCTGCTTACGCCCATTTCTGACGCTGTGTGCAACATGCATGTAATAGACGCATGTTTCCAGAGCGAACAAAAAGATGCCTGGGTGGACTGCTGAATACGATAGCTGGATAACTGGCTCGATCTGTTCTCCCCGTCCTCGCCCGATTAGACTGTCACCTTCCCCAAGCCCAACTTGAGGCTATTGGAAAAAGGCGTTCCAGTATTGGTGGAGCATACTCCGAGGAGCAATATTCATCTTGTGGAGATTTTGGACGTGATTCCGCCATTACAGCTGTCTGAAAGAGCTCTTTGAGGAGGAAAAATAGATGCCTCTTTTTATCCTCGGATTTATTCCCATTGACGCAACAATCTCAGGAAATCTATTCGATTGTGTGCTCTATTGGTTCGGAAATCTCCGCAAGGTTTGCATAACCACATGTCAAAGAGCCTATTTACACCATCACAAGTTCCCGAGCCCGTTTGATATCATTGTCAGACACCTATTGACCTGCTACCGCCAAACTATTGGGCCAACGAACATCGATCGATAGCAGAGAAAAGAAATCTGCCATACCTACTACAAAAGCGATTAAGGTAGCGAAATCAATCTATACAACCAATGCACGATCAAAGGGAGGCGTTGAGGAATCTTTCACGGCAGCACTTCCTTGCGGTGGTATATCCCAATTTGGGGAAACGGACTAAATGCCATCGTGTAAGCGCGCTCCGCATCAAGTGCTCTTAATGTGGGATACTCGGATAAATCAATACCAGTATTCTGGCCCAGATAACTTCCCTGACCAGTCTGCACTTCCACATTGAAATAATGCCGTGTGCCACTAGGCATTTCGGTTACACTGTTGAAGTCAGAAACAGTGAAATAAGTAAAAAGAAACGAGTCTTCTGTGTTCGATAATAACAGATTTGCTAAGCTGTCTCCTGACTTGGGCGCTCGTCTAGTAACCGAAGGCGCCCCGTCAGAAGTTACTCCCTCCGCCATCTTCGTAGGATTAAAGTCAGCCAACTTAACCTGCCAGATAAGAGATCCGGTATCCGTATATCCTGCAAGAACAGGGATATTGTCATTCACATGGCCTACAACTCCATATTTCTCATTACACTCTAGGCTTCCTTGTGGAGCTAACATCCTGCGAAGCAACTCGAAGGATGTCTTGTAGATCGCCCCAAATGATGTGACATACTCTCCTGAAATGGTGTACTTATGAATAATGCCATCCAACTCTTCTAAGACAGATAACCCGAGTGTATATACATGATCGTTCATCACACAGATATCTCCACCATAGAGAGAGTCCGGTACACGAAACGTATATTCCAGCGCATATGTGGAATCCCGCTGTCGGAATACCTGAACTCGTGTACCTTGGTCTAATACCGCCAATATCTCGCCGTCATCCGAAACTGACAACTTGTCAAGCTGCTGGAGTTCTCCCGGACCAGGCCCAGGAGAGCCAACTGTACCTATAGAAGAACCGAACTGATTGTAGATTCGCACCTCACCGTATTCACTATCAGCATAGTAAAACGTATTCTTGCTGATAGCTACATCCGTTATATCCCCTATCATTTCCGCACTAGACCCCTCCATGACCCCTATCAAATGTCCGTTCGCACCGGATATGTCTAGAAACGGCTTCGTCTCCGCAGGCTTTTCCTCATATAAGACGAACCGAGAATCGGTGATTACTGGGATATTGTCTTCCGTGGGATGCAGTGTCCCTGGTCCTGATTGCTCCCCGCCATGATCCTTTTGAGAGGAACAAGAGAGGAGTATCGTAAGCAAGAATAACGCACACAAGCCACTAAGCCACTTTGGGAGGCAACAACTCACCAGAATCATCTTCCGGCGGAATAACCTAATTCTCATAGCGACATCCCAAATTCATCCTTTTGTTTACCAACTGCGGGAGTAACCTGTACATCCTCCCCCCTTCAAGCAATTTGCACCCTGATTGAGGATCCCCTTCCGGTACAACGCATCGACCAAGGACGGGATCCTCAGTCGCTAAACCACAAGAATGTCGTGCAGAAAGCATATCCCATACAAATAGCTCAAGCTCCCGACACGTTAATTTCTGCAATTGGCCCACCAAAAGCACCTTTAACAACAAGAACGGACGATACGCCTTCTGACCTCAAGGCCGCTCCCCCAAGGGATTGATCTCCAACGGCAGCTACGCAACCGATTCTCAGTTCATTACCTTGTTAAACTCCACATAGAAGGACTGCTTTGCGGCAACTGCATCCTTCTAATACTGACTATTATTCATCAGACCGGTATAGGGCCTGAAATGACGAGGCATGCATCCATACAACAAACTGAACCGCACAAATCCAACAAAATTCGATAGTTCTGTTCAATAGTCTCAACTGTTCAAACGTAAAGACGACTATTCGTAGATTATAGACCACTATTTTCCCAAACCGAAATGTCTATCAGCCGCCGTGACTGGCTCCGCCTCAGTGCTGCAGGTGCAGCACTGCCATTCATACCTGGTTTTGCAACGCGAAGGAGCGACGATCCGATTCGCCTACATAGCAATGAAAACCCGTATGCGCCTGCGCAGTCCGCACGTACCGCCGTACTAGAAGCCTTGGACGAAACCAACCTGTACACTGGACCCGCTATCGCTCGTAACCTAGAAGCCATGATTGCGGCGCGCGAGGGGCTGAGACCTGAGCATGTAGTCCTTGGAGCCGGATCTACCGAAGTCCTTCGCATGGCGGCGCTGGCTTACGGGCTCAGTGGCGGTGAGGTCGTTACGGGTTATCCGACCTATGAGGGTATGGAGGAATCGGCGAAATCCATCGAAGCACGCGTGCATCGTGTGCCACTCAAGACCGACAAGAGCCTTGACCTGTCCGCCATGGACATGCGGACTACTAAGGATGTGAAACTGGTGTTCGTATGCAACCCCAATAACCCAACGGGTAGTATCTGCGACAAAGAGGAGCTTAATGATTTTTGTTTGGAAGTCTCTAAACGATGCACAATTCTGGTTGATGAGGCCTATTACGAACTGGTCAACCACCCCAGATACAGCACCGCAGTGCCGCTTGTAAAGGCAGGTGCCAATATCATTGTCTCGAGAACATTCTCGAAAGTGTATGGCTTGGCCGGATTGCGTGTGGGGTATGCAATTGCACGTCCCGATATTGCAGAGCGACTTCGCACACATCGTGCTCCCATGGCCGTTAATCTCCTAGGGCTACGGGCTGCAATTGCCTCTCTTAATGACGAACGCTTTTTGCATTACAGCAAGACGCAACTTGCAGCCAGTCGTAACCAGATCACAGCTACTCTTCGCGGCTGGGGACATGAAGTCATTGAGTCACACACAAACTTTGTATTCTTCCATCTTGGCCGAGAGATCGGGGGATTTCAACGATCCATGGCCTCCCAAGGTATTCTGGTTGGACGTCCATTCCCTCCATACCTGGACTGGTGTCGCCTCAGTATTGGGAACGAGGAGGAGATGGCACGATTTACGGAGGTCTTCCCACAAGTTATGAGTACACCATCACGTTAGCAGCAAATACTGCGGAGAATATGCTCAACCGGACCCTGTCTGTATCATCAGCCCTGCTGCTGCTGAGCACTGCCTGGTTGGTACCGGCAAGCGGCCAGGATTCGGGCTTTCAATTTGCAAGAGTCTGGTACGAAAGTCATCCGGGATTTAGAAACAATGCCTGGGCCACAGACTATCCAACTGCGGAATACAACCTGCACGAAGCAATCAGCCGGACAACCGGACTTCGGCTAGAGGGCCCGCCGATCGTCGTCGCACTGACAGATGACCGAATTTTCGAGTACGCTGTACTGTACTTGACCGAACCTGGATATTGGCGCACCAATGAAGATGAGGTGGCCAACCTGCGCCGCTATCTTGATCGGGGCGGATTTCTCATAATTGATGATTTCCACGACTATGGCCGCGGACACGTGGGGCCCCAGTGGAATAACATGTACGACAACATCAAGCGGGTTTACCCGGATCGTGAACCGGTGGAATTAACTGCCGATCATCCAATCTGGCAGATCTACTACGATGTTGACCCGGATGCTGCAATTTCCACAAAGAACGGCGGTTCCTGGCGATGGGGCGGCATGCGCTTCTCACCGGAAGATGACATCTACTATGCAGTCTTTGATGATGCAGGTCGGCCTGCAATCGTCATCTGTTACAATCAGGACATTGGCGATGGATGGGAATGGCCCGGCGGCCGTAACCTGGGATCTGCTTCAACCGTGAGTTTTCAGATGGCTATTAATTTCATCTTCTATACACTCACACATTAGAACCTGATCCCAATTAGATTCACGGCTCAGAGCAATCCCACTCAATGAAACATATGGCGTCAAGGAAGTGCCCCTGCTCGCGCTTTTTCGACCATCTTGATTCATGTGCTGGATACTAACAGGAACATCCCGAAATAAAACACATTCCAGCTGTAGGTGTTGCCGTAAAAGCAAATGCAAATTGCGATTCTGATACTGGTTTTTATTACTCTTTTGGGTGCACTTGCTTGGCACGGTGGGCGTGACCTTTGGACGCAAAGGGATTCCCCAAAATCCAAGCTATATTACACCATGGCAACTGCTTTGGGTGCGGCTACGCTTCTTACCATTATAACGGTCACATCTCCCGAAACACCAACGGATCCCATCCTTGCTACGTGTGTAATTTTCCTGGGTGGCATATCCCGCCGCTACCGGATATACAAACAACACAATCCAGCCTGAGTCTGCTACATCTGGATACCCTGTCATACCAGTGGGACCTGCAGATATTATCCGGTCCTGTACTCCCTACAAGCTATTAGTGCCCCCTGCCTCCGATTACTCAGGTCAATGATCGAGCGAGGATACGCTTGATCCGGCGTCAGGGCCCACGACTTTGGTACTGCTTCAAATTGTTCAATGCATCCAGATGAGGTGTCCTGCGACCGTCAACAAGAGGCCTATCCCTAAAACCTGCTCCCATCAGATTCACGGCTCAGAGCAATCCTACTCAATGAGGCATACAGCGTCATCGGAATACCCCTGCATCACGCATTTCTGACCATCTTGATTCTTGCGGTGGATGCTGACCGGAACATCCCGAAACAAAACACATTCCAGCTGTAGGCACAGCCAGAAAACAAATGCAGATTGCAATACTGATCCTGGTTTTTATTACTCTATTGGGTGCACTTGCTTGGCACGGTGGGCGTGATTTGTGGACGCAAAGAGATTCCCCAAAATCCAAGCTCTATTACACCATGGCAGCTGCTTTGGGTTTTGGTTTGCTTTTCTCCTTAGAGATGGTCACATCTCCCGAAATGCCTACAGACCTCCTTGTGATGAGTATAATTTTCGTGGGTGGTTTATCCCGCCAATACCGGCTATTCCGACAACAGAATCCAGTCTGAGTCTGCTACATCTGGTTACGCTGTAATACCAGTGGGACCTGCATACATTACCCGTTCCTGTACTTCCCAAAAGCTTCTATACCTCGCTGCCTCCAAGTACTCAGGTCCGCGATCGGGCGAGGATACGCTTGATCTGGCGTCAGGGCCCACGACTTTGGTACAGCTTCGAAATTATTCAATGCACCCGGATGAGGCGGCCTGCGACCCTTGGCAATAGACCCATCCCTAAAACCTGCTCCCAACCAGATTCACGGCTCAGAACAATCCTACAGAGTTAGACATATAGCGTCACGGGAATACCCCTGTATCACGGTTCTTCGAATATCTTGATTCTCGGGGTGGATGCTGACAGGAACATCCCGATATAAATCATATTCCAACTGTAAGCACGGTCGGACAAACAAATGCAGATTGCTATACTGATTCTGGTTCTAATAACCCTACTGGGCGCACTCGCATGGCACGGTGGGCGTGATATATGGACGCAAAGGCAATCCCCAAAATCCAAAATCTATTGGACCATAGCAGCTGTTTTGGGCCTTATTGCCATAGATCTGGTCACATCTTCCGAAATATCCACAGCAGCCCTTATAATAACTGGAGTCGCGTGGGCTAGTATAATCCGCAACTACCGGATATACCGACAACAAAACCCAGCCTGAGTCTGCTGTATCTGGTTACCCTGTCGTTCCAGTGGGACCTACAGGTATCATCCATTCCTGAACTCCCTATAAGCTTCTAGTGCCCGCTGCCTGCCAGTACTCAGGTCAATGATTGGGCGAGGATACACCTGATCTGGTGTAAGGGCCCACGACTTGGGAACAGCTTCAAAATAATTCAATGCATCCGGATGAGGCGGCCTGCGACCCTCGGCAAGAAACCTGTCCCTATACCGCCTATCAGTATCAAACTTCTTGGCCTGGAGTTCAGGATTGAAGACTCTGAAGTAAGCAGCTGCATCGGGGCCCGACCCGGCAACCCACTGCCATCCCATGGCATTGGACGCGATGTCCCAGTCAATCAAACACTCTCGGAACCACGCCTCCCCGACCCACCACCCGGTCATTAAATGTTTGGTTAAATAGCTGCCCACCAACATTCGGGCCCGATTATGCATGGTGCCTGTTGTATACATTTCACGCATACCAGCATCCACGATTTCAATTCCTGTCATTCCACGCCGCCAGGCTTCTGCATCTTCGTTGTCATCCCGCCACGGAAATTTATCCCAGTCCGAACGCCAATTCTTATCAATAATGCGCGGAGTATGATAGAGAAGGTGATAGGCAAATTCTCTCCACGCTATCTCTCGCAGAAAGTACGAGACCTCTTCATTGCGTTTGCCCTCCATGGCATTCTGTGCTGCGTACCAGAGCCTACGCGGTGATATTTCTCCATAGGTCAGATTCTCTGACAGCTTTGAAGTTGAAGCCAGCCCCAGATAGTCCCTCTCGGACTTGTAGGACCCTATCCCGCGTACAATAAAACGATCAAGCCGCTCACAAGCCGCATGCTCTCCCACCTTTGCATAGCGGGAAACAATGGCCGCTCCACGGCCCATTTCAGCACCAAGGCGCCAATCAGAAAGGCTATCGCTCGCGGGCCACTTGTCAGGCGGAGAAAGATCACCCGGAAAACCTAATGGCTGCCCGATATCCCTGTGCTGCACTGCATTCCAAAATGGTGTGTAAACTCCGTAGGGCTGTCCCTGCTGCGTCTTAACCGTACAGGGCTCAAATAACAGACTGGAGTTGACGTCTAATACCTTAATGCCTTGGGCACTCAATCCCGACCCTATTTTCTTGTCCCTGTCAATTGATCTCGGATCGTAGAGTGTGGACCACACAACGCATCGCGCTCCAGTCTCCGCAATCAAGGACTGTAGGACCTTCAACGGATCTCCGCGTCGAAGCACCAGCCGACTCTTATGCTTTTTGAGACTACTTGCCAGCGACCGCAGGCTTTCTCCCAATCTCCACTTTGGTGCTGCGCCGTAGGTCTCTTCAATGAGCGAATCAAGAATAAAAACCGGCCAAACTGGGCCATCTTCTTCGAGTGCTGCCCTCCATGCAGGCTGATCCCGCAGCCGGAGATCCCGGCGCAGCCATAAAACGGTACCCCCTGCTAGAGTATGCCGCATACTCCATCCCATGCATTTTGAAGCGTCCCAGTCCTCCGGCTCGCCAAATAGAATACATCTACACGGATCACAACCGGACAACTGAGCTAAAAATATAAAACCCCAGCCAAACGAACACATGGGGCTGAATACATGATCAGCACAAGTATCCTCCAATCCGGCAAAGCAATCGATGTGGTACTACTCAACCGTGATCGTTACCGGTTCTGACACTACAGGAGGATCGTGCGGTATATGGGCAAAATCCCCTAAAACCAGTTGCAATGTATAGGTACCCGGGCTGAGGTCCAATGTGGTTTCTGTCTGACCAAGGCCAAAATGGAGGTGGGCCGAGTCCGTAGGAACGGGCATATCCATGGGCGGAAGTTCTTCGACATTGACCAAGAGGTGATGATGCCCCGAATTATCAAATACCACACCTGCCGGTGCAACCCCCATCCCAGATAGTCCAAACTTGACCGTAACCCCACCACTCTGTACGACAGATCCATCCTCCGGTGCGATGATGTACGCAGCTGCCCCCTCCGCAGATGTAGACGGCATGTACGCCTCCGCCTGTGTGGATTCCTCAGGAGGTCCAACCTCTACCTGACAGGCGGCAAATATCAGTAATACGATAATCCAATTCCACTTCATTGAGATATGCATTCGTAATGGTTGTCTGTTAAGATACGCCAGTCAACGCAATCTCAGTAGCTGAACTGGCAACCGCATATTATTATCAGCGTTGCACAGTTGCTCAGAATTCTGTACGACTGGTTACTCTTTTAACTTTCGACCCCAAAGAAACCCAAGCCTTGGGTCACTGGATTGGCGCACGATTGCCCGACGGTGCTGTTGTTGGTCTGGATGGCCCCGTGGGGTCAGGCAAGACCTGTTTCGTGCAAGGCATCGCGCGTGGGCTTGGTATCCCTGAGGGTACCCACATAACCAGCCCTGCTTATAATCTGATCCAAACGTATACGATCGGTCGACAGAAACTCACACATATTGATTTTTATAGACTCTCAAGCCTAACAACGGACGATTTTATGCTGTTTGAAGAGGCGTTCTCCGGACCGCGAAATGTCGTGGTTGCCGAATGGGCATCAGGGTTTATTGAGGAATTTGTACCGGAGTTCCTGCGCGTTGTGATCTTAAAAGAGCCCAAAGACAATATGCGGCGTATTGAAGTATCTTCCCCCTCTTCTGCCTACGCACAGTTGCTCAATAAACTGTCCGACTATGCAAACATTGATACTTGATACGTCAGGTCCGTTCACGACGGTTCTGGTTGCCGCAGAAACCAGCCTAAGCTCCGCCTCCATTCTCCAGGGGCGCCCCGCTGAGCATTTGCACGATCAGATACAGACCTCTCTTTCCTGCCTGCATATTGAGCCCTCAGACCTGGATCGCATCGCAGTCGTCGTAGGACCTGGTTCGTGGACTGGGCTCAACATTGGAGTAACAGCAGCAAAGACACTCGCACAGGTATTGGAAATACCCCTCTCACCGATGCGAACGCTTGATGCGTTGGTGGCCGGACATTCGGAGCCTGTCTGGGCACTCATGAACGCGGGGCGGGGACAATGCTATTATCTGCACTGTACACGCTCGACGCCCGACGAACAACAGAAAATGGAGGTGGCTCCGCTGGATACAGTTTCCAAGCACATTCGGACTAACACCAGCGCGGTCGCCATCCTTGAGTATGGCAATACCTTTGAGAAGCAGTTGTGCGGAGACCACAGATATCAGTCCGTACCACGCCTGCTGCCCGAATCATTGATTTCTACTATGAATCAATCCCCCCTCATGGAAGGAGATGCTCTCAAAGTACTCAAACCGGTCTACCTCCAGCCTGCTCTTGCAGAACATCATGCAATCAGCTAATGATCCTCAATGCTGATCCTTGGTATAGATACTTCCTGTGATGATACTGCCGCGGCTGTGGTGCGCGATGGACATGAGGTATTGTCAAATGTTATTGCATCACAACACAAAGCTCATGACCGATTCGGAGGTATCGTACCTGTTATCGCAGCACGAGAGCATACCGCCAAAATCAATTTCATCCTTGAGTCTGCACTAGAAGAAGCTGGCGTCTCATTTGCGGACCTCGATGCGGTCGCTGTTTCACATCATCAGGGTCTTCTCCTTGCACTTGTCGTTGGGGTTTCAGCTGCAAAATCAATTGCACTGGCCTGCAACATTCCTTTGATCGGCATCCATCACCTGGAAGGACACATCTATTCCAACCTGATGGGACGCTCCAATGTGCTTAAGTTTCCGTTTCTCTGTCTCACGGTCGCGGGAGGTCACACTCTCCTGCTGAAAGTGGTCTCTCACGGCACTTATGAACTACTCGGCCATACGCGTGATGACGCCGCGGGTGAGGTATTCGACAAGGTAGCGCGACACCTCGGATTAGGGTATCCGGGAGGCGCAGCCATTGAAAAACTGGCTGAGAAAGGCAACCCCGAAGCCTACAACTTTCCCCGCCCGCTTATCAACCGGACCGATGGTGAATTCAGCTTTAGTGGCCTCAAGACGGCAGTAATTGCAGCAATTGACCGAGATCCCAACCTGAACAAGGCTGATCTTTGCGCCAGCTTCCAACAGGCGGTCGTGGATCTACTTATCTCAAAAACCATGCGCATGGCCGCCGATCATCAGTTGCGGCAGATTACTTTGGCGGGGGGAGTAGCACTTAACTCCCCACTGCGAACGGCGCTTAAACACGCTGCTGATGATCACGGCTATCAGATCTTTACGCCACGAAATGATCTGTGTATGGACAATGGCGCCATGGTAGCTGGCGCAGCCTATTTTCTTTATCAGGAGCGCGGCCCAGATCCAATTGGTATTGATACACGCGCCAACGCTCCACTCGGATCAATGGGCATTCGCTATCGCCACGACAGCAAGTACAGGTAACCGACTACGCACGGTAAAAGTCCTTCAATCTTGGGTACAGCCCCTTAAACTGTTCATATAGAACCGAGTACCTTGATTCAGACTCCCCCGGCACGGACAGCTCACGCGTACATACCGTTGCATCGCACGCTTCCTGTACAGAAGACCAAATACCACATCCTGTTCCTGCCAGTAGCGCAGCGCCCATCGCCGCGCCTTCGGTTACCTCAACCACATTCAGCGGATATCCCATTATATCTGCCAGTATCTGTCTCCACAGTGTACTCTTTGCACCTCCACCGGAAATCCTGATCCTCTCGGGTGCGGGTAATCCCGAGGCACGGAGCAGAAGAAGATTATCTCTCAAACCGTAAGCAACGCCTTCCAGGACAGCCCTCGTAAGATGACCCCGACCGTGACGGGAGGTGAGTCCGATAAAACTGCTCCGAACCAGTGGATCAGCATGTGGCGTACGCTCACCGCTGAGATACGGTGAAAAGAATAATCCCTCGCTGCCAGGCGCGACATCCGCTGCCTCTGAGAGCAGTTCGTCATAAGAAGTGCCGCCCGCAAACGTATCACGGTACCACTGGAGACTGCCCGCCGCACTCAACATGACCCCCATCATGTGCCAGGTATTCGGAAGCGCATGTGGAAATGCGTGCGCTCGCCCAAGCGAGTCTATGCGTGGATGATCGCATGGCGCGAACACAACCCCTGAGGTTCCCAGCGTAACCGCCCAGGTACTGGGATGTATGGCCCCTACTCCGACTGCCTGCGCTGCCTGATCGCCACCGCCTGCGTAAATGGGTACCCCCTCTGGGAGTCCAGTTTCCGATGCGCAGGTACGGCTCACCGTACCTGTGGTTGCGGTGCCCTCATATGTAGGGGGCAGCCATGCTTCTGGAATATTCAATTCATCGAGTAAATCTGAAGCCCAGGTACGCGAAGCTAGATCCAGCATCAGAGTTCCGCCTGCACCTGCTTTATCAGCAGCATAATTACCGCTCAGCTGCCGGCGGACGTAGTCCTTTGGTAATAAAACCTGAGCGATCCTGTCGAAATATTCCGGCTCATGATCCCGAACCCACAAGAGCTTGGGGGCTGTGAACCCAGTGAATGCGTCATTGCCCGTAATAGCAATCAGGCGCTCGAGCCCAATCTGTGCTCGAATGGCTTCGCACTGCGCCCCGGCCCTTCCATCGTTCCACAACATGGCCGGTCGCAGAACCTTGCCGTCTGAATCCAGGATCACTAGGCCATGCATTTGTCCAGTTAACCCAATCGCCTTCACAGCTTTTTCATCCACCGACGGCAACGCCAAAACGCTTTGAATACTCTTGCACATTGCCCGCCACCAATCCTCAGGGTCCTGTTCTCGCCAAAGTGGATGAGGGCTTGACAACGTATGAGACGTTGCAGATTGTCCAAGTACGCTGCCTTCGGCGTCTATACAAACGGCTTTGGAAGCGGTCGTAGACACATCAAGTCCGAGGATGCATGGAGCGGATGTCATAAGCGTCTGAGTGACGTTAACTGTTTGTAATGCGTTAATTCTGGGAATTATACATTGTACCAAATCCTTGCAGTTTGGAAACTACTTAGTACAATCTGATAGGTACACTAAGCAATAAACTGTACCTATGAAAGACTGTCTTAGCGTATCAGTGTTCTACAGGAAGTTTCCCGGTGAAAATACGTGCCGGAGCTATACTGCGCAACAGCGCTGGGGGAGTGAACCTGTTTGCCCTCGCTGTGGCGGTATTTAAGATTGGCAAATCAACGGCTCTAGTACAATTAGATACATAATGTCCTATTATTTAATTCTCTATCTTCAGCCTGGTAGTGCCGCACATTCTGCCCAACCTGATGAAGAACCACGCAGTGAACACAGCCTCCACCAATGCAAGGATTGTGCTGTACAGAGCCATAATCCAAGTGGCCATTTACGGGTTGTTGATGCCCATCACCACGCTCGCCGCTCAGACGATAGTCGAGAGTGAAGATCCAGGTCGTCCTGACCTGATCCTGTCAGACGAGCCGTTGGTGAGAATCGGTGTTCTTGACGGTCCGATGGAATACATGTTCGGAGAGGTAACTGGCGCCATTCGGCTTGAGGATGGGAGCGTAGTTGTGACGGACGAGCAGAGCTACGAAGTTCGGATGTTCGATGCCGGTGGTCGACACGTGTGGACGAGCGGGAGTCAAGGCGAGGGACCGGGAGAGTACGGGGGGCTCCGGTTGCTGAGAGGCTGCCCGGGAAGCGCGATCACGGTTTTCGACTGGCATCTGGACCGAATTACCGAACTCGACGCGGAGGGCAATGTGACCGACACACGGAGGCTCGGCGAGGTCGGAGTGAATTCGTATAGCGAGCCGATGTGCGCGCCGGATGCCAGCTTAATCTTCACGCCTTGGCCGGAAACGGACTACGCATCTTTGAATGTGGGCGAGATCTACCGCTGGAGCATGTCGCTGAACTGGGCGCGGGGTGACAGCGTTGCGGTCCTGCGTTCCGGGATTCCCGGTGTCGAGCGTTTTTTTTATGGCGGGGGCACTGGACCGAGGGAGTGGGGAAAGGCCATGGTCTTCGCGGCGACTGACACCGGCGTGTGGTACGGGTCGGGAGACGACTACGAACTCGAACATGTCGACTGGAGTGGTCGTGTCACGCGCATCGCGCGGTGGGTCGGGCCGGACCGGGAGGTTACAACCGAGCATCTCGATCGGTATCTGAGTGCTTACCTCGCTCGATACGACACACCTGCGGAGCGCCAGCGCTTCGAGAGCGAGCGCTGGCCGGACATTCGGAATGACCTGCCGAAGCAGTTCCCCGCCTTTGAAGCGGACGGGCTCATGGCGCTGCCGGACGGTAGTCTGTGGGTCACCACCTTCGGCTGGAGGTCGCCAGACCAGGAACTCCATCTGCTACACCCAAGCGGCAGCTGGGTGGCTTGCCTTGTTATCCCCGCGCGCTCGACGCTGCTAGACGCTGGGCCAGACTGGGTGCTCCTGCGGGAGCGCGGCGAATTCGGTGAGCACAGCGTGGCCGTGTACGAGTTAGTGGAGGCGAACAACGCCGACTAGCTCGGATGGTCGGAGCGGGCCTGTAACCAATCGGATGTAACGTAGCCTTATCCGTCTTGCTTACATGCATTGCAACAACGGCCCTGCTACGCCCCCACAGCCCAATTACAGCTGTTTTGCCAACGGTGCCTATACCAGCGCTTGACGCTTGGATGCGTGCTTATTCTTCTCTTTACCACCGAAATAGGCTTCGTCTATTACCAACTCACCAGCCATCATCCTGTATTCTGTATCGCAGGCCTTACGGATGCGAAGCTCCATGAACCACGCTGTTTTCTGGATAACATCCACTTCCTTTGCAAACTGGATACTGGAGAGTCCTTTCCGCGCAGTAGTCATCAGGTAGATTGGAATAGCCACTTCTGCAATGATACCTTGGGCTTCTCCATGACCATACCGGTCCAAACGCTGAATCTGCTTGTGCTGGCTGGATAATCCCCGTATTTGTACTGCATCCCGCCCGTGATTTGCCAAACCCAAATACTGCCACAGCGGGGACAAACAGGTTCACTCACCCAGCGCTGTTGCCTAATATAGCGCCGGCACGTATTTTCACCGGGAATCTTCTTGTAGAATCCTTAAACGCCAAGAAAGCCCTTCATCGGTACAGTTAATTGCTCTTGCATCCCGTTAAATTGTACCAGAAAGTTTCAAAATTGTAAGGATTTGGTACAGTCAAGTATGCATTTCCCTTAATTTTGCTCAATCATGAATATAGAGCCGCCATACGGATTACGACAACGCATAGGCCTGTTCCTGGGGCCATTTTGGCTGTTGTTGGTGGTTGTGCTTCCTCCCCCGAGCGGACTGGAACTGGAAGCCTGGTACACAGCAGGCGCGGCTCTCTTGATGGCCACGTGGTGGATCGCTGAATCTATCCCGATTCCCGCAACCTCCCTTCTCCCGCTGATCCTTTTTCCGATCATGGGTGTGAACACCATACAGGATACCGCAGCGCCCTACGCACATCCTATCATTTTTCTGTTTATGGGAGGCTTCATCATCGCACTTGGAATGATGCGATGGGATTTGCACCGGCGCATCGCAATCTGGATTATTTCCCGCGCGGGTACGGGGCCACGGGCCCTGATTGCCGGATTCATGGCAGCAACCGCAGGACTTAGCATGTGGGTCAGCAATACCGCAACGACCCTGATGATGCTGCCCGTTGCACTTTCTGTCATCACTCTGGCCGATGCTGAGGGAACAGAGAAGCGGTTCAAGCACCATTTTGCAGTTGCTTTGCTCTTGGGTGTCGCTTATGCAGCCAATATTGGAGGAATGGGAACGCTCATTGGCACAATTCCCAACGCATTTATAAGCGCATTCTTCGAAAGTGAATACGGATACACCATAACCTTCATAAAATGGCTCTCGGTTGGTGTACCAGTTGTACTCGTTGGTGTACCCTTGGTATTCTTCGTAATCACCCGACTACTTTACTCATTTGACAAACAGGATCTGATTGGAAGTAAATCAATCATCGCAAAGGAACAGGAAAAACTTGGTCCTATGAAGAAGGGCGAGAAAATTGTAGCCACAGTATTCACCATTACCGCACTGCTCTGGATCACACGTCCATTACTCGCTCCTATAATCCCTGGGCTGACCGATGCAAATATCGCAATGCTCGGAGGATTATCACTGTTTCTAATCCCTGTGGATTTCAAGCGTGGCATCTTCGCGCAGGATTGGGATACTGCCAAAAAGCTTCCGTGGGGGGCACTCATCCTGATTGGAGGCGGCCTGAGCCTCGCGGGCGCTGTTTCCGGTAGTGGTCTTGCTGCGTGGCTCGGTGAATCACTCCACCCGCTTCAACAGTTTCCCACGATCCTTATTGTCCTCGTTACTACAGGTGTCATTGTTTTTCTTACGGAGATTACCAGCAATACTGCTACCACAGCAACGTTCCTGCCGGTGCTTGCTGCTCTTGCCCTGGCCGTTGGGGAGAGTCCCCTGCTTCTGGCGGTGCCTGCCGCCCTAGGGGCCAGTTGTGCATTCATGCTGCCGGTTGCTACACCCCCCAATGCAATCGTTTATGGCAGTGGACGCGTTACGGTCTTCGAAATGGCACGGGCAGGCTTTTTGCTCAACTTTGCATTACTTATAGTGATCACCGTTTGTGCATACTCTGTTGTGCTCTGGGTATTTGGAATTGATGTCGGAGTAATTCCAGACTGGGCAGCACAAAGCGCCTCGCCATAACATTAATCGTACATGCATGTCATTATCAAAACAAAATTAGATCATAAATGAAACGCTGTGTCACATTTGGCGAAATCATGCTGCGACTGTCCCCGCCCGGGTTCCAGCGATTCGTGCAGGCCTCCTCCTTTGAAGTGCGCTATGGTGGAGCCGAAGCGAATGTTGCGGCTTCACTGGCGGGATTTGGGATTCCCGTTCAATTTGTCTCACGCGTACCCTCGAATGAATTAGGGACCAGTGCAGTGCAAGCTGTACGTGCACTCGGAATCGGAACACAATTCATCCAGCGCGGAGGCGAGCGCCTAGGAATCTACTTCCTGGAAACCGGCTCATCTGCACGTGCGAGCAAGGTTCTTTATGACCGCGCCTACTCGGGAATCGCTTCCATAGAACCGGGAATGATCAACTGGGATGACGTCTTTGCAGGAGCAGGCTGGTTTCACTGGACTGGAATCACACCAGCGGTTTCCGAGGGGGCAGCACTGGCTGTAGAAGAAGCCCTCACGGCGGCAAGGCGTCACAACGTGACGGTCTCCGTAGATCTTAATTATCGTGGCAATTTGTGGAAGTGGGGAAAGCCTGCTGCAGAAGTAATGCCCAATCTGGTTGCTTCATGCGATGTTATCGTAGGTAATGAGGAGGATGCCCATAAGGTCTTCGGCATTCACCCTGAGGGGGTTGAGGTAGAGAGCGGCCATCTGGATGCTTCTGCCTATGAATCAGTTGGCCGGCAGCTTATAGAACGATTTCCGCGTTGCAAACGGGCTATCATCACACTGCGTAGCTCTATCAGTGCCTCACACAATGTCTGGTCCGGTGTCCTGTGGGATGGATCAAAACTATTGTACGGACCCGAGTACGATATCACCCACATCGTTGATCGTGTTGGAGGGGGGGATTCGTTCGTAGGCGGCTTAATCTATGGGCTCCTTACCTTCGATGGTGACAATCAAAAAGCATTGAACTTTGCTGTGGCCGCTTCCTGTCTCAAACACACTATACCCGGGGATTTCAACCTGGTGAGCGTGGCTGAGGTAAAAAAACTGCTCTCTGGAGATGCCTCCGGCCGGGTTACACGCTAGTACCTCAACTTTTTCAATCAGAATCCTGGGTCGTTAGCTCCCGGAGATCCATGGATGTTAACCAAAATCATGAGAGCAAGCCATTTAGCTCCGACGTCTGAAATTGGTCTTGGAGGAAGCTCTAAGTATTCCACTATAAACCAGACCCCACAACAATCAATTGGAGAAAGCAAGGGCAAGGTCTGCGCTCACAACGGACCGAAATACCCATGTGACCGGCCAGTATACGTGAAAGGATATTGCTCAATGCACTATCACAGGCAGTACCGGGGCAGCACTATGGACGCCCGGCCCGGGTGCATAAACAAAGACAGGATATGCTCTCACGACGGACCGAAATACCCATGTGACCGACCGGCGAGATCTAGAGGGTACTGCGTGACGCATGTGCTGAGGCTCTACTACGGCAAGCCGATGGACGCCCCGCACCAGATGAAAAACAAGGGCAAGACATGTTCCCACGATGGCCCGAATTACCCGTGTGATCAGCCGGCGAGAGCCAAAGGATATTGCCAAGTGCACCGTAAACGACAGTGCGATGGCAAACCGATGGACGCCCCAATCAGGATCAGAGGCGAAACCAAGGGCAAGACATGTGCTCACGACGGACCGAAGTACCCGTGTGACCGGCCAGTGACGGCCAAAGGATACTGCACAGCACACTATAATCGGCAGTACCAAGGCTCCCCGATGGATGCCCCGATCAGAAGCGAAAGTGGAGACATAATATGTGGCCACGACGGACCGAAATACCCGTGCAATCGGCCGGCGAAAGCCAAAGGATATTGCCAAATGCACCGTAAACGACAACGCGAAGGCAGACCGATGGATGCCCCACGAAGAAGGACCTAAAACGGCTTGTTGGATTAGTGCCAACCATACCGGTCTCGCGAGACTGAGCGAATGCAGTGCGTCCTGTACTGCAACCGGACAACCGTACTCCTAGCGGCGACTTCACCACGTGTTTACGTCGCCGGCAAAGGCCAGTGCCTTGCAAATCCACTAGGGAAGCCCCGCGATGTCGTAGTAACGGTACTGAACCCACGCGAAGGCAATGCCTCGAGTACCACTCCTCCTTCCCGAGGCACTAGGCGACCCAACCGCGCTGAACGTGGAAGTTCGAGACCGCTGAAAGCGTGTTATCGTGGATCGCATTCCCCGGACGAATAACGGACGTCCGGCGAGAAGCGAAACCAATTCCTCTCGGAGTTCAGTGATCCAGGCCTGAACCCGACACGCCGCAGGAACACCAATATAGAAAATCGCTCCCTTGCCGATCAATTAGTTCTGGAGCAACGCACAAGCAAGCACCCTAAACCATTGCCTCCACAGCCAACGCCACAGGCCTTACCTTCCGGCCCCCTGCTCCATCCTGAGCTCTACGCTGTACGCCCTCGTTGCATGTTGGCCACAGGAAGATATTGTCGCTACCAGATTTCGCATGCCGCAAGACACGGAGAATGCGAAAAACAAGGAGGCCGCGTACAATGCTCGAAAAATTGCGCAAATTATCGCACCCAACCAGCCAATAAATAAAGAAATGGAGGCCAAGTTTCTGGGTAAGATCGCATTGTCCAGTATTTCTTGAGTATACGGGGCAACGCTAGGCAATGCGTGCAATTTTTGGTGGACATTCCGTATCCACCGACAGTATGCCCGGGAGGATTCGAACCCCCGACCTTCTGATCCGTAGTCAGACGCTCTATCCAGCTGAGCTACGGGCACGCTATAGCAGGCCTTGCTACCCTATTCACCAAAAGCTGTTCCAGGATTGTGGAAAATCCTAGTTTCGATGTAGTTGTTGCCGGTGCCGGACTTGGCGGCACATGTGCAGCTTTGTGGCTCTCCACTTCCAGCCGGGTATTACTGTTGTCGGGGACTGCCTCGGCTGCGTCAGGTGTTGCAGCGGGGCTGGTAAACCCGTTTGCCGGACAGCGCGTTGTCCCCGCCTGGCATGCTGACCTTGCATACAAAGACCTTCTGGACACACTTGCACACGCTGATGCAATCAGTACCTATGACCCAAGTGGTATCTTGCGACCGGCCGTGAATGAGGCCCAGGCCCTACGCCTGCGTACGTTGGCCTTGGAGCACGCTGACTCATTCATTTGGCTATCGCTTGATGAGGTACATGCCCGCTATCCGTATGTGTCCGCCCCTTTTGGTGCTGCAATTACGACTGGTGGAGCAGTTGATACACCTAGAATGCTGGAGTATGCACTCAGAACGATTGAGTCTCGCTGCGCTGTGCTGTCTTCCGACCTTGTTAGTTGGGAAGACTTCGGATCGGGGGTGAGCGTTGCGCTCAAATCGGGACCTTCCCTGCGTGCCTCAAAACTAATCCTTGCACTCGGCGCAGGTTACAAGTCCTTTCCTGCACTTTCTGGATTGAACCTGCACTGCATCAAAGGCCAAATCGTTCGCGTACGTGCTCCAGAGTATCCTTCATGTTCCATTCCGGTAAGTGGATATGGATACGTAGTTCCTCTGCGAGATACATTAATTCTCGGAACCACGTATGAGCATTCCTATCAGGATGATCAACCAACAAGGCTGGGATCCAAAAACATTCTCGCGTTAACACAGCAAATGGTACCCTGTTTAGAGGCAGTAGATGTACTTGATACAGCAGCGGGAATTAGAGTTGGGGTTCCCGGGACTCGGCTGCCGATGGTTGGTCCACTGTCAGAAAATGTATGGGTACTGGCTGGACTTGGATCAAAGGGATTACTGTTTGGCGCACACATCGGCCGCAACCTAGCAAACTGGATAATCAATCCTGAGCATGTCCCCAACGAACTACGTTTGCAGAAAAAACAACGGAATTGAGTAACCTTTCCCTCCGAATAGTCGTTGAACACCCGGATCCTCCCAAAATTGGGGAGAATTTGTAATTTTCACAACCTAACCTACAAGTACGACCATGGCTGAAGTTATGAGCACCGACACCGCTGCTATACTCGAAGATTCTGCAGAAAATCTCTTAACGCATAAGTGCGAAACTATCCCGCAGGAGAATCTGTATTTACCCGGCCCAAACTTTGTGGATGATGTTTGGGCAGCATCCGATCGCACTCCTCGTGTACTGCGCTCGCTCCAGACACTTTTCGGTTCGGGCCGACTCTCTGGAACAGGCTACGTCTCTATTCTTCCTGTTGACCAGGGGATTGAGCACTCTGCCGGTGCTTCCTTTGCCAAGAACCCCATCTACTTTGATCCCGAGAATATCGTACGTCTGGCCATTGAAGGGGGTTGTAATGGAGTTGCTTCAACCTATGGTGTACTGGGATCCATCGCACGCAAGTATGCGCACAAGATCCCCTTCATCTTGAAATTCAACCACAACGAGCTGTTAAGCTATCCCAACTCACACGATCAGGTACCCTTTGCGAGCATTCAAAACGCCTGGGACATGGGTTGCGTTGGTGTAGGAGCCACCGTCTACTTTGGCTCCGAAAACTCCAACCGTCAGCTACAGGAAGTTTCAGAGGCGTTTGCCCTTGCGCATGAGCTTGGCATGCTAACGATCCTGTGGTGCTACGTGCGCAACAGCGCCTTCAAGGTTAACGGCGTAAACCACGAGGCCTCTGCGGATCTCACCGGACAGGCCAATCATCTGGGGGTGACCATAGAAGCGGATATCATCAAACAAAAGCAGCCCACTTCAAATGGAGGTTACCGTGCCCTGAATTATGGCGGGTCCAGCTATGGTAAATTTGATGAACGTATTTATACGCATCTGGCAAGCGACCATCCGATTGATCTTACCAGATATCAGGTTGCCAACTGCTATATGGGACGTTGTGGACTAATCAATTCCGGTGGTGCTTCGGGTTCTAACGACTTGCAGCAGGCGGTGAAAACTGCTGTCATCAACAAACGAGCCGGCGGGATGGGTCTGATCTCCGGACGCAAGGCCTTCCAGCGCCCGATGAAGGACGGTGTAGGTATCCTTAATGCTATTCAAGATGTCTACCTTGACAAATCTGTAACCGTCGCGTAGAAGCATAAACCGGCTATTGTAACACTGCGTGGGTAGACCTGCAGCCCCATTCATTAATAGAAAAGTGTGCGCCTAAAACGCTGGCAAGTTCGCTCAGCAAAGAGGGCCAGCAGCAACTATACCACGGAAGGAGTGCACAGGAAGACGTGCAGTTTGAACCTGCATCCCGATTTAGCAAGAGCAGTAAGGAATCGAGTCAACTCGGTTCCCGCCGAACTACTTCCACATGAGTGACAAGCTCGGAATCTAATGCGCCACTGAATACGCCGCGTACTGGAGGGACATCACCATAATCCCTTCCGATTGCAACCCGGATATGGCGCTCATCGCAGTCATCATCGTTGACGGGATCCACACCAAACCATCCTGCATCTGGCAGCCAGCACTCAACCCACGCGTGACTCTCATTGTGTTCGACAGCATTGCTGTCTGGTCCGAGGTATCCTGACACGTAACGCGAGGGAATACCCCAGCTCCGCAATATTGAAATCATCACATGAGCATAGTCCTGGCACACGCCCCGACCACCTTCGAGTATATGATCTATCGGCGATTGCGCTGAGGTGCTCCCGGGCTCATAGACGAAGGCTGCGCGTAATGCCGCTTTAAGGTCTCGTATACTGTTCAAGGGAGTGCTGCCTTTCTCAATCCCGAATTCCTTCATGAAACGCTTCAACTTAGCGGACGATGGTCGTGCGAAGTGACTGGGCTGGAGCATCATCCACTGTTGCGGGGCACGTATGGCAGACTCAAGAGAGTCCCAGGTTAGGGCGTCTAGAGATTTGGGTAGCGGAGGTTGGCGAACCACATCAACCTCAGAGAGCGCACGGATTTGCAGTTCGCGATGTGGACTGGGTCGGTCAAAAAAATGCCCCCGGTTTCCGTAAGAGCCGATAAAAGTAAAGATGGCTCCCCCTGGATCAGTGCCGAGCGAAAAGCTGCGCACCAATTGGCTAAGATTGCGAGCAGGTGCCAGAAAAAGCGTAATCACCGACCCAGTCACTGCACTTTCGTACGTGAATTTCAACTCGTGGCGTATTGTGTAACGGGCAGTCATGACGGCAGTCCCCGCTCCAACGGATAATCAACGTATTCTGCTATAATGAGATCGTGCATTTCACGGCAATCGTCAGCAAAGTCTGCCAAGAAATCCCATGTATCCACATGCTCGATGGGGGCCTGCAAATCGGTCTCAATTGCGGCGGCCAAACGCAATGCGTGGCGGTGCGGCGCTCTTAGCGGATACCTTCCACCCGCCGGATCTATACCCGACAGCAAAGACTGAACGCGCCGGATCGCAAAACTCAGAGAATGCGGAATCTCAGGATTGGATAACAGGAATGCACGTACACGTGCAGGCCGAACAACCATTGAATGCGTTCGGCAATAAGCCTCGTAGGCAGCACATACTTCTAGCAGTCCTGTCCACATTTGATAATCCCCATCTGAAGGACGGGACCATGATTGCAATAGGGATGTCTGACGCTGAAGCCTCTCGACAAAACGGCCAAGCACGAGGAACCGCCAGGCATCGTCTCTTGACATCCTAGCTTCAATGACACCGGACAATAGCCGCAGTCGCTCTATGACCCCTGCCGGAAGCCTGTTGGGCCCTCGAGCCCAATACTCCGAAAAGTCGCAATCCCGGAGCCAGAAAAAGCCGTCGTTGAGGCATGTCCAAACCCGAACCGGTAGCCATGGACGAAGCTGCTTGGCATTGTCGCGTGCGTTAACCCAGCTCTGGATGATAGCATTCGGGTTTGCAGGGTCCTCAATCAGGTAAGCGGCAAGTGCAAAGGCATCAGCAACCAAGAAGGCTTCCGCATCGTCAGTTACGGTGAGTGATACAGGAGGTGGCTGTCCGAGGGCTGCGTACAGGGCCTGCCAGCCATGTGCCAGCACGTCAGCCGGCGTATCAACCAGGCGTGCAAGATGATAGTCGAGCAAGCGCGCTGTGTGCTCAGCACGCTCGAAATATCGACCCATCCAATAAAAATCCGCGGCGGCTCTAGCCAGCATCATACATCCCTTTTCTCCTCGTTAATCACCCATAAGTCCTTGCAGCCTCCGCCCTGACTAGAGTTAACAACTAAGCTTCCCCGCCGAAGCGCGACACGGCAGAGCCCTCCCGGTGCTATCCAAATGTCGTTTTTTCCCTGCAGCACAAAGGGACGGACATCCACATGGCGTGGCTCCAGCCTTCCGTCGGTGAAGCACGCTGCACGGGAAAGTGCGAGCGTCGGCTGAGAAATGAAATTCGCCGGGTTGGTTCGCAGCTGTTCGGCAAAATCCTCTTTCTCCTTTGCAGATGCATGCGGTCCGGCCAACATCCCGTACCCCCCGGATCCCCCAACCTCCTTCACAACCAATTTGTCAAGATTTTCCAGCGAGCCTCTTGCAAAACTCAATTGTTGCAACGAGATTTCGGCTAATTTGCGGGCAT
>CAZCYQ010000029.1:0-41296 GCA_964503085.1 uncultured Rhodothermaceae bacterium
CACAGGCCTGGATACTCAACTCGACGCAAAAAACGTGGTTGGAAATTCAGGCTAGCCCTGCTGATCCGATGTATACCAGCACGGACCGCCCAGAATATGTTCCCAGAACCCTAGCACTGCGCCAGAATTGCCCAATCCCATAATTCGGAAACCGCCATTTAGCATCAACTCAATGAAAGCAGTCCGGATACCCACCAAGTATTTGACGTAGCCGTTCGATTGCGTCGAATGGTGATGGATCACCACCCGGGAAACACTCGATCAGGTTTAATGCAACGGTCTCCCGGATTGGAATTATCCTTGCCGACTACGCTCGGGGCATCAGTTCATCCCGCGAGTAATAGTGGTGCTACGGCATATATTTTATGATGTGATGTAATCCCGCTGGTGGCTAAGCCAACGGTATCTGTGCGATAATCCCATATAGCATAGCCCTTCTCCTACTCTTTGTCGTGCGTGCTTTTCGTTTGTCCCGTGCGAATGAGGATTACACGGTATTGTACTGCTTACCGTCACCTTCACGGTACATGACCATGTTGGCGGCTGCTTACCGCTCCCCTTCAGCTAGGCTTCGCCTTCTTATTACTGCCCTCCCCGTATCCCCCTCGTATATCAAAACGAACCAACGCAGTATATCGCGCCCAATTAGGAATTCGTGTGGGAAGCTGCTTCTCGCCAGTGGGAGTCCGGCGAGGTGCATTATTCTCATGCAGGATAGTCCTGGTATATCAATGAGGGCAGCATAGTAATCCGTTTGCTGCGGTCCGTGAACCCCATTCACTGTTTGCGTGTCGCAAATCTCTAATTCGAGCTTCTTCGCTAACTCTATATCAATACAACTCTTGTCAGCTCCAGTGTCCACCAAGGCGTCACAAGGCCCACTCTTTCGCTCTGCTGGGGCAACCCTACCAACCTGCTCAACCCTAATCGATAGCGTCGGGCCACTAAGCTCTAACTCGTCTTGCCCAGTACGATAGTAGTCACTATCAAAGCCGCATTCAACCTCAAGCATGAAGGCTCGCAAACCGAACGCTGGCAGGAACGCCTTTCTGGCCTACCTTACGTATCAGACAGGGTCTAATCTTCCGCTTTTCGTACGCATCGGTAACCGCAAGAGTGAAGGTGTCGTATGCCCCTACTAATTTCCGGTCGTGAAAAACGACCCATTTGCCCATAAAATCGCGCTCCAGTTCGCGCTGCATATCGTTAAAGACCTCAATTTCCCTGTTGAGTGTCCCCATTTCGACACCTCTATTGGATCATGTTTGCCGCTTGATGTACGCAAGATGCCCATTAGAGTTCATCGTAGCTTCGTGGTATCCGCACGACAAATCGCAGGAAAGGAGCTATTCTATTTGAGAGATTATCGTTCGGATACAGCCTACCTGCTACACTGATAGAGTAGATGGGTTAGTTCCGTTCATTTCAAGGATATATTCAGAAACAGATAAACACCTGACACGGTGAAGAAGAATAGCAAAGGCATCGTGACGGCCGGAACATTCTTCTGAGTTGGTTCGGTGCTATTGAACTTCCTACTATGCCAGAAACAGGATTGGTATACTCGCGCTTGGATTTAGTCATGGAGAGTAATTCCATAGCCCGTTGTTGTGCCCTGGTAAGTTCGGAGAAATAGAGTTGTTGACGAATTTGACTCACTGCATCCTGTGCTTCTTCTTCTCCCTGTGCCGCTACAAGATTGACCCATGCGTAGGCTTTCACGTGATCCTTGGGCAATCCCTCTCCTGTGTAGTAGCTCATTCCGACCGCGATCTGAGCCTTTGCATATCCCTCTTCCGCTGCTTTCCTTGCCCATTTTTCTGCTTCCCTGTGGCCTCGTTTAACACCCATTCCGTTTTGGTAACAGACTTCAAGGTGAAATTGGGCCTCAATATCTCCGCGTATTGCAACCTTCTTAATATCTTCGATCATGAGACTTCTACGTATTTCTATTGCTAACCGGAAAGGAGGTGGCAAGGTTGTGCCCATCCGAAAATAGCAAATGGATCCTAAATTACACAGACAGGCGGAGCCGTAATGGATTAAGGTGCTCCTGCACACCTGAACATGTTTGGCGCTACTGCGACTCCCATGGTGGATGTTTAGGGAGCCTCGCACTGAGCTCACCTATGAGATCATTCTCGTACGCTCCCCGATACTGGCCAAGAAGAAACCGATCCAGCGCTTCATTCAAGAAACGCTCCCAGGACGCCTCTTCCTCACCTGGAAGGATAGGAAAGAAGCATGCATTAACACTTTTGGCAGCACGATAGTCACCAAATGCATCTCCAATCATGAGCATGCGGTCAGGGTCATATTGGCTTGCGGCAGTGGTAGATAACTGGTGAGATTTAGGGCCCATTTCCTGGCCTGCAATCAGCCCGACATAGCCCGACAACCCATGTTCATTCCATTCCCTTCGCAATGCTTCTACGGGTGTACTGGAAGCTACCATCATATCCGCGTGTTCGGCCGCCCGCGCCAGCGAATCGTGAACATGTGGGAATGGTGGAACCCCGTGCACCATCTCGGTCACTGCTTCATTAACGGCCTCACTCCACAGCAGGGTGTCTGCCAGCGCCTCATTGTCTGCAGCAGCTTCAGCGAGACCGGGATTACCCAGTTTGGGTTTTGAGTTGATCCAGCCTTGGAGAGCTTCCAAAAAAGGCACAGACGCGTGGCGGCGCAGAACCTCCGGCCGTTTACGTAACTGATCCATTACCTCAACCAGTGCGGGGAAACGATTCATGCCGCGATGTACAGAATAAAGATTGACAAACTCCCAGGATTGTCTGGCGAACTTACTGACCGCCTGTAAGCCATAATGGCGGATCGTCACCGGACAGAAGCATTCCTTGTGCTTGATTTCCATCGTATCAAACACGCAGCCGTCGGAATCAATGGCAATAAAAAAATCCTTTACTCTCTGAGAAGCTGACAATGGTTGGCCCATCTCGAATACATACTTTGGGCCGGTTGAACGCACATCAACAGCCCCGGATACACTGCCGTTCTATTGAAGGAGAGGAATAAACTGACGCAAATAAGTGCAACTCTGTATTAATGCACACTTCCGCAGTTCCAACGATCCTTCGTAGGCACGATCTTCTACCTCAACACATACAGCACCGTTATAGCCTGCATCTGTGAGTAACGAAAAAAACTTCCCCCAATTCACATCTCCCAAGCCAGGTAGTTTGGGAGTATGATAGGAGTTGGGAGTAGCCATGATACCGACTTCGTCCAGACGGTCTTGATCCAGTCGAACATCCTTGGCGTGAATATGGAAGAGTCTATCCGAAAAATTTCGTATGGGTTTCAGGTAATCCATATGCTGCCAAATCATATGGGAGGGATCGTAATTGAGTCCTATAGATGTACTCCCCAGATCAGCAAAGAGGCGGCGCCAGATGACTGGTGTATGCGCAATGTTCTTGCCTGCGGGCCATTCGTCATCCGTGAAATACATCGGACAGTTTTCGATCCCTATACGAACGCCCCGTTCCTCAGCAAACTCTACAATGGGCTTCCATACTTCCAATACGCGCGGCCAGTTATCATCAACCGAGCGATTCCAGTCACGACCAATAAACGTGTTCACTGTATCCAATCCGAGTAGCGCTGCCGCATCAATCATGCGTTTAATGTGCGTGATATAAACCTCTCCTTCTTCGATTTCTGGACACAATGGGTTAGGATAGTATCCCAATGCACTAATTGAACATCTGTGGTCAGCTGCCAACTCCCGCACTTCTCGCGCTTTCGCCGAATTCATTGATTGCACATCCACATGCGTAACCCCGGCATAGCGGCGTGTGGCTTTTCCCAGTGGCCAACACATAAGCTCCACGCAGTCATAGGAAAACTGTGAAGCCCAATGAAGAAGATCCCTCGTCGAACATTCGGGGAGTATGGCACTGACGAATCCTAGTTGCATGTTCTTTGCACTCTTGTTTGAAGTTAGAAGTTAAAGTAAGTCACAAGTTAAGCCGAGCGCCTTTAGCGTTCCGTAACTTTGTAAAATGCGCTGAGCCGCTCTTTTGTCATGGGGATGTCAAATACGAGTTCCATCACACTTGACCAACCACGCAGGAAGTAATCCCAACCATCAACTACCCTTATGGAGCGTGTCGCTCGTTGCAACTCCCCTCTGACCAAAAATTCGCGGGGACCACGATAATTTAGATCCCACACCACTGTGTTATCCGGGAAGTATACGTTATCAGTCACAGGAGATCCAGGAAGATCTTTACCCATACCGGTAGCATTAATCACTAGCGAGTGTGAGGATAGCGAAGCCACAAGGGAATCACAGACCAGTGGATCACTTGTATGAAAGAATTCCAGCTTAACTGTGCCTGAGCTTATGCGATTAGCGATACTTTTGCAGTGATGCAGATTGTCTGAGCGCTTTTCCACAATCTGCAGGAAGGCAGGTCTATCCGTGGCCCGCTTAAGCAAATAAACAATGAGTGCGACAGTGGCTCCTCCTCCCCCTAGTGACAGGATACCTGCTCCTTCATGTTTTGCCCACCAATCATTAGATAGAACCTGTGTTATTGCCAGCCCATAGTTCTCAGGGTCAACTGCGTGCCCCCACAGTTCATCTCCGCGCTTATAAAGTGCAGAAACCTCTCCGGTCAGCTCCGAAGCTGGTGTGCGCCGGTCGATAAGGTCGCCGGCTGCCCGGACAATCGCCAGTTTGTGTGAAGTAACAAGAGCGCCCTTAACCTCGGGATCCTTCTTCAGGCGCAGGACCGCTTCACGATGCGCATCCAGTGTTCCGTCAACGGGTAAATTCACACCGCGCAACTCCGCACGTTGAACACCAAGCGCCCGGGCCCAATCGGGAAAATACCGTGCAGACAACGAATCCTCGGTCCCAACGCCAAAGAATTCCATAATTTTTTTGCCTTCCTCCATAAATATTTGTAGCTTTCAGGTCACTGATTTTATAAGCCCATGAAAAGAGTTCATTTACTTTCATTTCTTTTCCTTCTCACCGCCTGCACGTCTGCCGAGCAGGAATTCTCGCCAGACTATGATACGCTGACCTTGCCCGATCAGCCTAACATTCTGTGGCTCGTTGCCGAAGACATGAGCCCTACCATTCCGGCTTATGGCGACTCTACAATCCATACTCCAAACCTCGACCGGCTGTTCAACGAGGGGGTGCGATATTCGCACATGTACTCTGTTTCAGGGGTATGTGCACCCAGCCGCTTTTCCATTGCAACGGGAATCTACACTACACGCGGGGGTGCACAGCACATGCGTACATCTTCTCGAGGCGAATACATGGAGAAAATTGGGGTGATCCCATACGAAGCTACGCCGGATCCGCCAGTACGTATGATGAGCGAGGTGATGCGCGAGAATGGCTACTATACGACCAACAATAGCAAACAGGACTATCAATTCAATGCGCCTGTTACCGCGTGGGATGAAAACAGTCCTCGTGCCCATTGGAGGAATCGACCTGACGGCATGCCATTCTTTTCAATCGTCAATTTTTTCGTGACCCACGAATCACAAATCTGGGCACGGGCGAATGATACACTTTTGGTTGCAGCGGACGCGGAGGTGCCTATTCCCCCCTACCTTCCGAATACGGATCTGGTCTACCAGGATGTACGTCGAATGTATTCCAACATTCTCAGACTGGACGCGCGCATCGGGGACATTTTCGAGGAACTGGAATCTGATAATCTGCTGGAGGAGACCATTATCGTGTTTTATTCGGATCATGGTGGTCCCCTGCCCCGCCAGAAACGCCAACTCTACGATTCAGGGTTGCATGTTCCACTGGCGATACGATTTCCGAATCAACAACTAGCGGGCATGACGGATGATCAGCTTATCAGCTTCGTTGACCTGGCGCCCATGACATTTTCACTGGCAGGAGTACCCTTACCGGAATACCTGGATGGACAGGCGTTCCTGGGTGCCCAGCGGGCAGGTACACCGAGATCATTTATCCATGCTGCTGCCGACCGATTTGACGCCGAGTATGACACCAAACGGGCAATCAGGGATCAACGATACAAGTACATTCTCAACCTCCGACCAGACCTCCCCTATTACTTGGCCGTCTCTTACCGAGAACAGATGGCCACCATGCAGGAGCTCCTCCGCCTGCGGGACCTGGGGGAACTTGATGAATATCAGGCGCAATGGTTCAGGGAGTCTAAACCTGAAGAGGAACTTTTTGACACAGAAAACGACCCTTACGAGTTGCGTAATCTAGCCGATGATCCGAGTTACTCAGAGCGTCTTGCCTTAATGCGTACCGAATTGGAAAATTGGATGGCCGACACGGGAGATCCCGGTGCCATGGATGAAATGGAGTTTGTCGCTACATTGTGGCCCAATCATACGCAACCCCAGACCGCCGATGCGGTGATTGAGGTGATCGCCGGCGGTGAATTGGTTAGCAGCTTCATGGAGGAACCTCTGTTGTATGAAATCTTGGTTGATTCTGGCAAGAATACGGTGCGTTTGAGGCTTGAGAGTACTACCGAGGGCGCCTCAATTGGGTATCAGATACTTGAGCCCGGTGAACCCCTACAAGACCGCTGGTTGCTTTATACGTCCCCAATTACCCATCCCGCTGGCCATACCCTAAAAGCGGTTGCGCACCGTATCGGGTATGCACCCAGTACTGTCGTCACAGCAACAAGCAGGCTGCGAGAGTAACCCACCCAACCAGAACTCATTCCACTTATGAACAAGGAGGTAGTGGCTACATTACGCTTGTATAATCATGGGACCGGCGTGATGCCTTTAAAGGGCTGCAGAGTCCAGGGAGAGCCGTGTGAGTGTTCCTGATGGCCTCGGTCATGTCCAACGTGCCTCGCCGCAAACAACTGTCGTCAGAGATAAAGCTGATGCTCTTACCGGAGCAGGTTACGGGTTAATTGCCGCAAACTATCTCCCCGGTACCATAAAGCACGTTGAATTCATGAAAAATCGCTTTGGCGTTCGGCCATGCGTATGTGTGCTGGCAGCTTTAACATTGATACTGCCATCCGCGCAGGCTCAGGAGATGTCGTTCACGCTGATTGAGCAATTGGTCATTGGCGATGATGAAGATGCACCCACTGAATACCTCTTTAACGTTCCGGAATTAGTCCGGACGGACTCAAAGGGCTACATCTATGTCCACGATCGTGGGCGTGCGGATGTTCGGGTTTTTGACGAAAGCGGACAGTATGTCACTACGGTTGGAAGAAGAGGAGAGGGACCAGGAGAAATGCGTGAGATTGTCAGCATGCATGTTGACGACCGGGACAGGTTGATCGTGGCTGATCGAAATAGTAGACGGTTCACGGTATTTTCGGATCTCGGAGCACAGTTTGAAACGAAGGCATTTGCTGATGATTTGAGAGGAGTTCCACACCCAATCCTGTCTCTTGAAGATTCTTTCGCGCTCAAGTACGTGAGCGTGTTTGATGATCCCGAGCGAAAGCTGCCCTACATTACTGACACAAAGACGCTCCATCACTACGATATGGCTCTCAACCCTACTGAGGCTTTCGCGGAATTGAGCGAGATCTTTAACCTTGACGAACCCTTCGAAAAGGAGAGGCCTTACAGTCGTAGCGCGTTGAGAATGACCACAAATGGGGTCGACAAGATAGTGCTGGTGCGTAGGATCTACGGTGGATACGCATACCTATACACGCACGAAAGTGGCTCATGGAGTATGGAAAAGTTAGAAGGTGGCCCTGTGCCAAAAAAATCTTACATGTCTGTGGGCGATAAGGAGTTTGAAGCTGATCCAGAATTGCGAAGGTTCTCCATTTCAATGAGCGGACCATCGGGATCGCATCGTGCGAGAATCTTCAATTGGAGCCTAGGTGTTGTCATTTTGAGTAATGGAGAGATTGTGAATTTCACGATGCAGACTCCGTTACGGGGGGATCTTGGCACTCGCGCTGAGCTATTCAATCAAGCTGGTGTACTTCTGGGCTACGGCCCACTGCGCTTCGACGATCAAAGGTTGAATCGTAATGATGAGATCATGAGCACAATTGAAATCCTTTGGATTGACGAAGACGACAGATTGTACCTTGGGCGGCAAAATCAACACGGCTTCTATGTGCTCAGCGTCGCGGAACTTGTAATCGGACACCCGTGATTGATGGTACTGTCTGCTCGCGAGGACACTCTCTCGGAACATTGCGCAGAGAGCGTGCAATGCTTCTCCAACTCTGACACTTGATCGTCGGCTATCCGTACCTGCATGTCCAACGTGCCTTGCCACAAACAACTGTCGTCAGAAATAAAGCTGATACTCGGACGGGAGCAGACTATGAGTGAATTGCCGCAAACTATCTCTCCAGTACCGTAACGCATGTTGTATTAATGAAGAATCGCTTTGGTGTACTACCGTGCGTCCGTGTGATGGCAGCATTAACATTGATCCTGCCAACCGCACAGGCTCAGGAGATGTCCTTCACGCTAATTGAACAGTTGGTCATTGGCGATGATGAAGATACGCCCACTGAATACCTCTTTTCCGTTCCAGAATTAGTCCGGACGGACTCAAAGGGCTACATCTATGTCCACGATCGTGGGCGTGCGGATGTTCTGGTTTTCGACGAAAGCGGACAGTATGTCGCTACGGTTGGAAGGAGAGGAGAGGGACCGGGAGAAATGCGTGAGATTGACGGCATGCATGTTGACACCCACGACAGGTTGATCGTGGCTGATCGACATAGTAGACGATTCACGGTCTTTTCGGATCTCGGAGCACAGTTTGAAACGAAGGCATTTGCTGAAGATATGCCAGCCGGGCCACACCCAATCCTATCGCTTGAAAATTCTTTCACGCTCAAGTACGTGAGGATGTATGATGATCCCGAGCAACAACTGCCCTACATTACTGACACGAAGACGCTCCATCACTACGATAAGGCCCTAAATTCTACTGAGGCTTTCGCAGAATTGGATGAGATCTTTAACCTGGACGAACTCTTCGAAAAGGAGAGCTCTGACAGTCGTGACGCGTTGAAAATGGCCACAAATGGGATCGACAAGATAGTGCTGGTACCTACTGTCTACAATGGATACGCGTACCGATACACGCATGAAGGAGGTTCGTGGATCATGGAGAAGTCGGAAGGTGGCCCTGCACCAAATGAACCTTACATGTTAGTGAGCAATAAGGAGTTTGAAGCTAGTCCAGAATTGCAAAGGTCCTCCATTTCAATTAGTGGGCCATTCGGATTGCATCGTGCGAGAATCTTCAATTGGAGCCTGGGTGTTGTCATTTTGAGTAATGGAGAGATTGTGAATTTCACGATGCAGACTCCGTTACGGAAAAAACTTAGCGATCAGATGGAATTTAGCCAACGGGTTGAGCTGTTTGATCAAGATGGTGTACTACTTGGCTACGGCCCTTTACGCTTTGACGATCAGAGGCTGAATCGTAGTATTGAGATCATGAGCACAATTGAAATACTTTGGATTGACGAAGACGATAGATTGTACCTTCGACGGCTAAATCAACACGGCTTCTTTGTACTCAGCGTCGCGGAACTTGTGATCGGACGCCCGTGATTGATGTTACTGTCTGCTCGCGAGGACACTCTCTCGGAGCATTGCGCAGAGAGCGTGAAAAGCTTCTCCAATGCCGAAAGCGAGGTTTAGGAAATGATGTCTTGGTCTGCGTAATTTGGTCTATTTGGAATGCGAAGAGCATTTCGTACTAGTGTAGTGTGTCATTAATCCGCCTACAGTAGATCTTGATGAGTATTGTGGGGCAGTATCACGCCATGTATTCCGTTACCTAAGAGCCCTAGTTCATGCTCCCTCTTCACCCAAACTGATGTGTGCGCATCCCCTCCCAACATCTTGATGTTTATGGTACGCGGAACCCTATCAGGCTAAAATCCTGCTTTGTCGCGAACAATTACTTCCCATACCAACCCCCATACCAACCGTAGCGTGATCATTTACACGTCAGGAACGGTATCTTGACCTCCAAGCTTAACCAAATTACAATGTTGAGACCCTATTGGCTGCTGCTGCTCCTCCTTCCTGCCTGTACGCAGGAACCTACAACGGATCTACCCAACGTCGTCATCATGTTCGTAGATGATATGGGCTATGGTGACATTGGTGCCTTTGGAGCACCCGGCTATGCAACGCCGAACCTTGACAGGATGGCCGCGCAGGGCGTCCGTTTTACGGATTTCTATGTAAGTCAGCCTGTTTGCTCCGCTTCTAGAGCTTCGCTGCTGACCGGTAATTATTCAAACCGAATTGGAATTCACGGTGCGCTTGGTCCGAGAAGCACGCACGGGATTCATGAAGATGAGGTTACGCTCGGCGAATTGTTCAAGTCGCAGGGTTATGCTACTGCAGCTTATGGAAAATGGCATCTGGGGCACCACCCACAATTCCTGCCGTCACAGCATGGATTTGATGACTATTACGGTATTCCCTATTCAAACGATATGTGGCCCTTTCATCCCGAAAGCCCGGACGCCTGGGGAGACCTACCGACAATCGAGCAGGATTCGATCGTTGGTTACAACACAGACCAGACTCGCTTCACAACCGACTTTACACTTCGGGGAACTGAGTTTATCCGATCCCAAACGGAAGCTGGACAACCCTTTTTTCTGTATATCGCACACCCAATGCCGCATGTGCCACTGTTCGTCTCAGAAGAGCGTTCAGAGGCCAGTGGCTCCGGGCTCTACGGAGATGTGATCCACGAAATCGACTGGTCAATGGGCCAGATTCTGCAGACCCTACAAGACACCGGGGTAGATGATAATACCCTGGTCATGTTCACAAGCGACAACGGTCCCTGGCTTAGCTACGGGAATCATTCCGGCACTGCGGGCCCCCTGCGCGAAGGAAAGGGAACGACCTGGGAGGGCGGTGTGCGAGTGCCCTTTATAGCCCGCTGGCCCGGAGTACTGTCCGAAGGAGCGTCCGTACGTACCCCAGCTATGACTATTGATATCTTCCCTACACTGGCACATCTAATCAGTGCTCCATTGCCTGAGAATCCTATAGACGGCCGCAATATCTGGTCACTTATGACCGGCAACGACACCGAGTCACCTCACACGGCCTACTTCTTCTGGTACAGAACCAATGATCTGCACGCCTTGCGCAGCGGCCGCTGGAAGCTGTATTTTCCGCATCGCTATCGAAGCATGCTTGGTCAGGAACTCGGAGCGGATGGTATCCCAGGCAAATACACCAGCTTTGAGGCCGGGCTGGAACTCTACGATCTTACTGCGGACATCGGGGAGACCACAGACGTATCTGCCAGGCATCCCGAAGTGGTAGCCCGGCTGAGTACAATGGCAGACAGCATGCGTACGATCCTTGGGGACAGGCTAACCGATATTGAGGGCACCCAAGTGCGTGAGCCTGGCCGAATTCCGACCAATTGATCAACAAATCAATTCCGCCTGTGATCTGTCCAGACCAATGACCCAGCCGGCGTGGGATTTCAAGACTGACGAGATATCCTACGGCTTCTGGAAAAAGCTGTGGCAAGAACCTGAAAATATTTCGGACGGTGATACAAACGAAATGAATTCATGGAGTTTGATTACGCGGGTTTGATAAACCAGAACGAGTTTTATCTGGACCATTACTGGCACGCACACCTGCCGAAGAGGATCAGGGGCATAACTGGACTGTGCTCACGAGACATGCGTAGGCGTACTTGCTGGTCCGTACGGAGCACCCGCTGGCGATCCCAGCGGACCATCAAGTCCCACGCCCCTTTGATAAATGTGGCCGGAAAGAAGACGACGGCGGAGCATGGGCGTTCTTTGGGCAGACCGAAGCAAATTGGGAACTGCGGGGCTATTCTCAGCCTCTACGCGTTGAACCGGCCGCTCAAGCTGACCTCTATGAGCATTTTGATGCTCTGTCGCATAAATAAAACACGTAATTGACTCAAATTCATGAGCAATCATCCCACTGCCGACATCGGTGTGATAGGACTGGCCGTAATGGGTCAGAACCTTGTTCTGAACATGAACGATCACGGATTCTCCGTAGCCGTGTACAACCGCACAGCTTCCAAGGTAGCGGATTTTATTGCGGGGCCTGCTTCCGGCACATCCATTGAGGGTGCACCTTCACTGGCAGAACTTGTAGCTGCACTCAAACGACCTCGGCGAGTGATGCTGATGGTAAAAGCAGGAGCACCTACTGACCAGACTATCCTGGATCTGGTACCACTACTGGAACCTGGAGATATTATCATTGACGGGGGGAATTCAAACTACCACGACACTATCCGACGTACACACGAGGTGGAAGCACATGGCTTGCGCTTCATTGGGACCGGTGTGTCTGGAGGCGAGGAAGGCGCCCGAACTGGCCCAAGCATCATGCCCGGGGGAAGCCCCGGGGCATGGCCGCATGTGAAGCATATCCTGCAAAGTGTTGCAGCCAAGGTAGATGGATCCCCCTGTTGTGAATGGATCGGCCCCAATGGAGCCGGTCATTTTGTCAAGATGGTTCATAACGGCATTGAGTACGGCGACATGCAAATTATTGCCGAGTCCTACCACGTTATGAAAGAACTCTTGGAACTCTCAAATCAAGAGATGTATGAGGTCTATGCACACTGGAATACAGGCAAGCTTGATTCATATTTGATCCAGATCACACGGGATATTTTTGCTTATCAGGACAGAAAGGGAGACTCCACACTGGATATGATACTTGACAGCGCCGGACAAAAAGGGACCGGTAAATGGACCGCTATCGCTGCGCTTGATACCGGAATCCCCCTCACACTGATTGGGGAAGCCGTCTTTGCCCGCTTCCTCTCCTCGCTGACCACCGAGCGGGCCCGTGCCGAAAAAATACTGTCCGGGCCTCCGGCGGCACACAAACACGACCGCACCGCACTGATACGTGACCTGCATGAAGCCGTGTACGCCTCCAAGATCATGTCCTATGCACAGGGGTACATGCTTCTCCGTGCTGCAGCTGATACCTACGACTGGCCCCTGAACTACGGCAGCATCGCCCTAATGTGGAGAGGCGGTTGCATTATCAGATCTGCCTTCCTGGGAAAGATCAAACAGGCATTTGACGCCGATGCAGGTATGGAAAGTTTGCTTGTAGCCCCCTATTTTTCAAAAGCGCTTTCAGAGGCACAGGGCGCGTGGCGCCGCACAGTTGCAACAGCTACCATGTACGGTATCCCTATACCAGCTATCAGCAGTGCATTATCCTTCTATGACGGCTATCGACGTGCGCGCGGCCCGGCTAATTTAATTCAAGCTCAAAGGGATTATTTTGGTGCGCATACCTACGAGCGACTTGATCATGCGCGGGGAAACTTTTTTCACACCGACTGGACGGGATCAGGAGGACCCGTAACCGCAGGATCTTACCAAGCCTGAAAATGGCCCGCAAAAACATCATCGTTGATACGGATGCCGGCCCCGACGATTTGTTGGCGCTGGCGTACCTGCTGGTGCACCCCGAAATCACGGTAGAGGCCATCACGCTTGCCTACGGCCTTGCTCATGCTGAACGCGCCGCGGTAAATATTTCGCGTATGGTTGCTGCATTCAGTACCGGACATGTTCCGGTTTACATCGGCCATACAAAACCCCTTGTAGGTGATGCAGCCTTTCCCGAACGCTGGCGCAAGTTGTCCGACGACCTCCCCGGTGTAAGTCTGCCTAAGGCTTATATCCCGCCTCAGGAGGAGCACGCTGTCTCTTTTCTTGAACGCCGGCTCTCGCGGACTTCACGCCCCGTTCGTGTGCTGGCACTCGGTGCACTTACAAACCTGATTAAACTGACGCGCGCCTCAGCTCCTGCCATGGAAGAACTGGTCATCATGGGCGGAGCAGTGGATGTACCCGGCAATGTTAATGATTCAGATGAGTTCGTTTCCCCCAATGGAAAAGCCGAATGGAATTTTTTCATAGATCCGTTGGCGGCATCAAAAGTTTTTGCATCAGATCTGCCCATCACACTCATCCCCCTGGATGCAACCAACCAAGTGCCGGTAAAAATTCCCTTTATTGATGAGTTCACCCGAATGGCGCGTTGCCCCATCGGGCGCATGACGTCTCAAGTACTGGAATCTATCCGCCCTTTTGCAGCACAAGGCGTGTTTTACGCCTGGGATCCCCTGGCAGCAGTCTATCTGGTCAACTCCGATATCGTAACGCTGGCCCGTTTCCCGGTTGAAGTCACGGCCTCTGGACCCGATGCAGGCAACTCCCGCAGATCTGACGCCGGATGCACATGCTTCGTTGCAACCAACGCACAGGGTGACCTATTCACGCGTTATTTCACCGCTCCTTTTGAGGTGAGTGCCCGCGCGTACAACTGATGCCTCCTCTCGTGAACCTGGATGTCGGTCCACCGGCGCTAATGCAGGTGCTCCCCGCGATAACTAATTCCGCGAAACCGTAACAATGGGCTCCTCGCCTACCTGCTCCTGAAAACCGAAAGTAAAAAAGCGACAAGTGTGGTGTACAACGTACCTCCGACACAGATCGCCCATACGAGGCTACCACTGCCCGTCCCCGATTGCAACATGACAAAAAGCACCAGAATTGCGTTGTGCACCAGCGTAGTCACAAAAGTAGCCTCAACCGCACGGAGTATGAGCTTCTCCATGGCCTCACTTCGAATGGTAGCCACATGGCCCACCAAGAAACCCATCAATGTCTTGACGAACATCTGGATCCCCCATAAACCATAAATCGCATCAAGTGCGAAGCCCACCAAAAAGCCTCCAACTGCCCCGTACACACGACCATGGCGTACGGCCAACCAAATCAAAAAAAGCAGAACCACATCGGGGTAAGCTCCCCAGAGTTCCAGTCTACCGAAGAAAAGCCACTGGAGAACAACAATAACGGCGCCAGCCAGAATTAGGTTCAGCACTCTAGACATATTCTAGAAACTTAAATCGCGTGGATTGGTGCAAGTGGCGGAACCCTACTGTTGTACATGCCCCGTAAACATACTCGATCCCGGTCCAGAAAACGTCGCGCTGTGAGGCGTGCCATGATCTTCTCTGTGCACAATTACGTACTGATTGCACTGGGGGTGCTGGCAATCGTGGTTGGATATGCCGTCATGCGTCTGGAAAATGAGGTTGACGGTGTACTTTCGCTCTACGTTGCTCCACTGCTGATTCTCGGCGGATACCTGGAGATTATCTACGCCATTCTTTGGCGCCGGCCTAGTCATAAAGGTAGTAGTGCTCGCTCCGCTGAGTAAACGTGGCCGCGCCATTCTCCCATGACGCTATAATGGCTTCTGGAGTCATAGAAAAAAGCATATCCAATAGCCTTGACGTACCCGATAGTCTAGCAAGCCATTCTGGTCTTGACAGGAATTGATCTGCATCTGGTGATGCGTGATAGTATGCATGAAGGATATGGATTCCAACTTCGACCGGCTGATAGCTCCTCCGATTTGTGACCGTAATCCCCAAGCCGCGAATAGTCTGACCATTTAGCTTGGGAGCAGAATCCATGCTTGACAGGGGCGTTGGTGTGAACTCAACTCCCTCAAAGCGCACCCCGGGTAGCGATTTTTCGTTGAGCGCTTCAGCAATCCGGCTTCCGTCCACCTCGATTGCTCCAACCTGAAGGAAGGGGGTATGGGTCCCACGCCCCTCGCTCGCGGAAGTGGCTTCAAATAAACAGGTTCCAGGATATACCAGAGCGTTGTCAAATTGGGGGATGTTCGGACTGGTGGCAACCCAGGGACGCCCAGTATCCGGCCACTGCATGCTTCGATCCCAACCCTCCATAGAGACCACTTCCAAATCCAGAGATTCTAAACCCGGCATCAGACTCTCCCCCTGGATCATCATCGCCAATTCCCCGACGGTCAGACCGTGCGCGATAGGGATTGCGTACTGACCCACAAATGACTCCTGATCAGGCTCCCGAACAAAACCCGATACATAGGCACCAGAGAGCGGGTTTGGCCGATCCAAAACAATGAACGGAATCCGTGCTTCTGCCGCCGCTTGCATTGACAATCCCATCGTGGAGATAAACGTGTAAAACCGTGCCCCCACATCCTGTATGTCAAAAATCAGAACATCCAGGCCGGCCAGCATCGTCATTGTTGGCTTACGGGTAGCGCCGTAAAGACTGTATACCGGTGCACCGGTGAGCAAATCTTTCCCATCACTGACGGCCTCTCCGTCCTCAGCCGTACCCCGCAACCCATGTTCTGGCCCGAAGATCGCCCCTACACGGACATTCGGTGCTGCATGAACCAGATTGATCAGATGTTCGTCATCCACCAGCGCGGTGTGATTCACGACTAACCCTACCGTCTTACCGTCCAGACGATCAAAATTCGAGGCGGCCAACACATCAGCACCCGTCTGGACGGTTTCCTGAGCAAAGGCAGCTCCGGCTCCAAAAAACATTAGCATCACCAGATAGCGCATCATATGGCATCCGCTGGAATACCCGACTCACTAAAAAAGTACGAGATTTCTTTTTGTGCATTTTCGGGGGAATCCGAACCGTGCACGATATTCTCCCCTTTGTTCTCTGCATAAAGCCTGCGGATGGTCCCCTTTGCTGCCGCCGCCGGATCAGTAGCTCCAATGAGCTTCCGAAAACTTTCCACAGCGTCTCTTTTCTCAAGTACCATCGGCACGCAGGGTCCGCTGGTCATAAAGTCAATCAGATCACCAAAGAAAGGGCGATCCCGATGTACTTCATAGAAACCCTCTGCATTCTCCCGCGTGAGTTTTATCATTTGCAGTGCACAGACCTTGAACCCTGCGATTTCGATTTTACGGAGTACTTCCCCAGTTAGACCTCTGCGTACGCAGTCCGGCTTCAAAATTGACAATGTGCGATCGTTTCTCATTGATAAAGTAATTTGGTTAATACTTGCCAAAGGTAAGGCTACCCATGCTTGCATAACGGCATTTTATGAATACTGCCAAAAAAATCCTTAGGTTTGAACGGCTGACTCCTAAACATAAAAAGCCCATCATGAAACTCCTACGATTTGCCCCTTTACTCATTCTGTTGGTCGCTGGTTGCACACAAGAGGCCGCACCGCCAGACGAAGCTGCAACACCAAACATCGTCTTCATATTCACAGATGATCATACTGCACGCGCACTCAGCGCATACGGCTCAGTTGTGAATGAAACGCCCCACCTCGATCGGATCGCCAACGAGGGCATGCGTTTCAATAACTGCCTGGTTACAAATTCAATTTGTGCCCCCAGCCGTGCAGTAATCCTGACGGGTAAGCACAGTCATATCAACGGACAACTGACGAACGGGAATCGATTTGATGGTGGACAGCAAACTTTCCCTAAACTACTTCAAGCTGCCGGATACGAAACAAGTATCATCGGCAAGTGGCACCTGCAAAGCGAACCGACCGGCTTCGATCACTGGCAGGTACTCATCGGTCAGGGACCATACTACAACCCGCGCTTTCTGGTCCCCGGAGATACGGTCCAGATTGAGGGTTACACTACAAATATCATTACCGATCTGGCACTGGATTGGCTGGGCACACAACGGGATGTATCAAAACCCTTCATGCTCATGTACCAGCACAAGGCACCCCATCGGGAATGGCATCCGGGTCCAGACCACTTTGAACTCTATGCCGACGAAGATATCCCCGAGCCGGCCAACCTGTTTGATGACTATTCCAATCGTGCATCCCCTGCGGCTGAGCAAGGCATGACCATTGCGAGACATATGAATGCCGAAAATGATCTGAAAATGAGCGCCCCCCGAAGCATGAATGAAGAGCAGGCAGCAGCCTGGGAAGAAGTCTATGGTCCACGCAACGAAGAATTTCGTGCAGCAAATCTGGAAGGTGATGATCTGACGCGCTGGAAATATCAGCGCTATGCCAAAGAATACCTGCGTACCGTAGCAGGCGTGGATGATAACGTGGGGCGGCTGCTGGATTACCTTGAAGAGAACAACCTTGCAGAAAACACCGTTGTGATCTATTCATCCGATCAAGGATGGTACCTGGGTGAACACGGCTGGTACGACAAGCGCTGGATGTACGAAGAGTCACTGGTGGCTCCGTTACTCGTACGTTGGCCAGGAAAAATTCAGCCCGGCAGTGTAAACAACGCCATGGTATCCAACCTGGATTTTGCAGCCACCTTCCTCGACTTAGCAGGCGTGGGAGTACCTGACGATATTCAGGGTCGCAGCCTCAAACCCCTGTTCCTGGGAGAAACACCGGAAGACTGGCGCACGAGCCACTATTACCAATACTATGAGTACCCCGGCTACCACTGTGTTGAGCGCCATTATGGCGTTCGAACCGAACGCTACAAACTCATTCATTTCTATACGCGGGATGAATGGGAGCTATTTGACCTGGAAACTGATCCGATGGAGATGAACAGTGTGTACGACGATGATGCGTATGCAGAAACGGTGGCTGAACTTAAAATGGAACTCACGAGGCTTCGTGAACACTATGCTGTACCCGAGGATGAACGCCCAACCGGCCCATGTATCCCGAACGAGCGCGGTGCACCTATAAGACAGTGAGCCCTCAGTAATATGAAATCGCTCCGTACATTCGCGCTGCTCCTTTTGTGTCTTGCCGGCACCGATTCATTTAGCCAGGTTCCCCATCCCCAGGATGTGTTCGGATTTATGCCCGGCGACGATTACAAACTGGCCCGGTATGATCAAATGGAATCGTATTACCGATCCCTGGCAGACGCCAGCGATCGTGTCATGCTACGCGAGATTGGCACCTCCGTACTTGGTGAACCGCTCCTTCTTCTGATTATATCGAGTGAGGAGAACCTTGCATCGCTGGACAGATGGCGGGAGATCAGTACTTCACTCGCCCGTGCAAGGATTACTGAGGAAGAAGCCACTGCACTCTCAAAAGAAGGACGGGCCGTCGTGTGGATTGATGGTGGACTACACGCAACAGAGGTTGCTGGGGCACAGATGACACCGCTCCTTGCCTGGCGGGTAGCTACGGAAGAATCTTCGGAAATGGCGCACATCCGGGATAATGTGATCCTTCTCCTTATGCCTGTCATGAACCCCGACGGACTGGACATCATCGCTTCCTGGTATGATCTCACGGTCAATACCCCCTATGAAGCTACCCGCCCCCCATGGCTGTATCACTACTATGTGGGGCACGACAACAACCGGGACTGGTTCATGAATAACATGCCCGAATCAAAGGCGGTCACCGAAGTGCTCTACAATGAATGGTATCCCCAAATCGTCTACAACCACCACCAGACTAGTCCCAGTTGGACGCGAATCTTTCTGCCCCCCTTCACGGACCCGGTCAACCCGCGCATCCATCCGGGCGTGACCACCGCCGTAAACCTGGTTGGATCGGCAATGGCTAATCGTTTTGCCATGAAGGATATGCCGGGGGTGATATCGGGCGTCACCTTTAGCATGTGGTGGAATGGTGGAATGCGTACGGTCCCTTACTTTCACAACATGGTGGGGATCCTGACCGAGGTTGGACATGCAACACCAAGCCCCCGTTTCTTTGACCCCGATTCCATTCCCCGATACGTGAGCGGTCGCAATCCGACGACTGGCACGAACATCTTTTATCCCAATCCCTGGAAAGGTGGCTGGTCGCACTTTGCAGACCCCGTTCGCTATATGGTCACAGGATCTATGGCTGTTCTTCGATTGGCGGCCGACCGCCGCGAAAGCTGGCTGTATAACATCTGGCAAATGGGACGAGACGCGATCTCCGAAACCGATTCGGTTGCAGCCTATGTGATCCCCTCCAACCAATGGAACGCCGGGGAAGAATTGAAGCTGGTCAACCTGCTACGTGTAGGGGGCATTGAAATTGAGTATGCTACACATGCGTTCAGTGTCGGCGATACTACCTATGCTCCCGGCTCATTTATTATACCTAAAGCGCAGGCATTCAGACCCTATCTGGAAGACTTGCTGGAAGCTCAGCATTACCCCGACCGCCGAACACAGACCGGATCGCCAATTGTACCCTACGACCTGGCAGGTTGGACGCTACCTCTCCAGATGGGGGTTCAGGTCGACCGGGTAAGCACATTGCCCGTCGTAGAAACAGTCCCAGTTACTGGCGATCTCAGTTCCGGTCCTGGAATCATTGCCGATGGGAGTAACAGGAATTATGTGGTCGATCCACGGGAAAACCGTAGCCGACACGCGGTCAACAAAGCACTGAATGCTGGCCTCACGGTACAGGTTGTAACCGATTCGATCACGGTAGGAGATCATACCTGGCCCGCCGGGGCTTTCTTCGTGGAGTCTGATCAAGACCTTCATAGTATTGCCGGAAATACTGGTGTAAATTTTCACAGCGTTCCCAAACATGTCCCCGCGTTGCACGAATTAAGAACTCCGCGGATCGGACTATACAAGTCCTGGGTCGCCAACATGGATGAAGGCTGGTCGCGCTGGCTCCTGGAGTCGTACGCATTCGACGTTGATACCCTGCACGATGCAGATATCCAGACGGCGGATCTGTCTGCTTATACTGCAATCCTCCTGCCCAGCCAGGGAGGTGAAAGTCTGCTGCATGGCCATCGTACAGGAATGATGCCCGAGGCCTATACAGGTGGCCTCGGTCTGGATGGAACGCTTGCGCTCATGAAGTATGTGGAAAATGGCGGAACGCTTGTGGCCCTGGATGCTGCAAGTGATTTTGTTATTGATCACTTTGGATTGCCCGTGGAGAATATTGTGGATGGCGTTTCAGGATCTTCATTCTTTATCCCGGGCTCCCTGATACGCCTGGAAGTGGATACCACCCATCCTATCGGTTATGGGATGCGTCCTGAAGCAGCCGCTTCATTTGTAAGGAGCAGAGCCTTTTCGTCTGTCCGTCGCTCAAACCGACAAGAGGGAGGGCGCATTAAGCTGGCCCCAGGTCCCGATCCACCTGTTGAGGTTGTGGCCAGCTATGCCGAAGACAATCTCTTGATGAGCGGCTGGGCTCTGGGGGAAGAAGAGTACCTAGGTGGCAAGGCTGCCGTATTGCGTGTGGGTGTCGGTGACGGAAATGTTATCCTTTTTGGATTTCGCCCACAATTCAGGGGCCAACCGCGCGGAACCTACAAACTGCTCTTCAATGCATTGACGATTGGGAATCTGCATGTGAATCGGCAATAGACCTCCCCGAATAACGTGGCGACTGATCTGCATACGAACGGCTGGAATACAACCCCCGATTTATGTATTGAGTCATGGGGCTCACCCCTTTCTGTCAGTGCAATTGGAAACCTGGTATTGTATATTTCACTGTTGCCAATCGATGGCGACGGACATTTTGTTTTATCCACTGAGTAATTCGTAACCATGAAGTCCCAACTTGATCGACGTTCATTCCTGGCACAATCTGCAGCGCTGGCAACGGGTGTTCTTGTCCTGCCACGTCATGTGCTTGGCGGCCCCGGATATCGTGCACCAAGCGACCTACTCAATGTGGCTGCCGTGGGAGCTGGTGGCCGCGGCCAGAGCGTCTTGCAGGGCGTAACGGGATACAATGAAGAGACTGGTACGATGCTCGAGAACGTCGTTGCCCTGTGCGATGTGGACGATGAGCGCGCTGCAAATTCCTATGAGCGCTATGCTGACGCAAAAAGGTATCGCGATTATCGCGTGATGCTTGATGAAATGCATAGCAGCATTGATGCAGTGATCATTGCGACTCCCGATCATATGCACGCTGCACCAGCTATGGCAGCCATGCAGCTCGGTAAGCATGTCTATGTGGAGAAACCGCTTACGCATGACGTTTATGAAGCGCGGAAGCTTACAAAAGCCGCCCGGGAGTATGGCGTAGTCACGCAGATGGGTAACCAGGGCAATTCCGGTGAGGGAATCCGGCAGATCTGCGAATGGATTTGGAGCGGTGTCATCGGAGATGTAACAAAAGTGTATACCTGGACCAATCGTCCAGTGTGGCCTCAAGGCTTGGTCAGACCTGCTGAAACTCCACCTGTACCAGCAACGCTCGACTGGGACCTGTGGCTGGGCACAGCCCCGTATAGACCCTATCATCCTGCCTACCTGCCCTTTAGCTGGCGCGGATGGTGGGACTTTGGCACCGGGGCCCTCGGTGATATGGCCTGCCATATCGTTGATCCTGTCTTCAAAGCGCTCAAGCTGGGCTTCCCCGAAAGTGTTGAGGCCAGTGCGTCCGTGTTTGTAGAGAACTGGTCGCCAATCGACAACCTTGAAAGTGCGCCAAATTCATCCATGATCCGATTCAAATTCCCAGGTAGGGACGAGATGCCTCCGGTAGAGGTTATGTGGCTGGATGGTGGATTGCTCCCCCCAAGACCTGACGGATTGAAGGACGATGAGAACATGGGGGATGGTGGTGGAGGATGCCTGTTCCACGGTTCCAAAGGGACGATCATGTGCGGAACCTACGGTGCTGAGCCCACCTTATTACCCACTTCAGACATGCAAGATTTTGATGCGCCAAGTCAGATGCTCGACCGCGTTGAAGGCGGTTCCGCCGGCCACCAGCGTGTCTGGGTGGAGGCTTGCAAGGGAGGTCCACCGTGCAGCTCCAACTTTGATTATGCCGGCCCTTTATCTGAGATGGTTCTCATCGGAAATTTGGCAATCCGGAGCTTTATGACTCCCGATGAAGGGAGCGGACGATCGTATTCCGGCCGCAAGAGGTTGTACTGGGACAGTGAAAATCTCAGGGTCACCAACCACGAAGCAGCTAACCAGTTTGTTCGTAGAGAGTACCGCGAAGGCTGGAGCTTATAGCCCGCAGTGCTGATAAGGGATAAACCTGCAGAGCATCAGGCATGGTGCACGCCTGGTCTTTCACGGCTATACGTGACGCTCAGCGTGGTATGAGCTGCGTACCAGCGGACCGCTCTCGACATGCTCAATCCCCTTGGCCTCCCCAATTTCTTTATAGCGCCTGAACTGATCGGGGTGAATAAACTCCTCAACCGGTAAATGCATATGCGTGGGTTGTAAGTACTGCCCAACGGTCATTACGTCAACCCCTACGCGCACGAAATCGTCCATCAGCGCGAGTACCTCGTCTTCGGTCTCTCCCAGTCCAACCATAATACCGCTCTTGGTACGCAGCCCCTGCTCCTTTGAAATCTCCAGTACCCTCAATGAGCGTTCATAGTCCGCCTGTGGGCGGACTCGACGGTACAGGCGTGGTACGCTCTCCACGTTGTGATTAAGGATCTCTGGACGCTCATCCAAGACAATCTGCAGCGCATCCCATATACCTCTAAAATCTGGAATCAGTACCTCTACGGTGCACCCGGGGATTTCTTTGCGGATACGGCGAATAGTTTCTGCGAAGATGGGCGCACCTCCGTCTTCTCTTTCGTCGCGATTTACCGAGGTCACGACCGCATGCTTCAAACCCATAATCCGCGCGGCATTGGCTACCCGACGTGGCTCATCGTAATCCAGGCCCGGCTCCGGCCTGCCCGTCTGAACAGCGCAGAAACCACAGGATCTTGTGCATACATTGCCGAGAATCATGAAGGTCGCTGTTCCTGCAGTCCAGCATTCGCCCATGTTAGGGCACCGGGCACTCTGGCATACGGTATGCAGATCGTGTTCGTCAATCAGCTCAACGAGATTCTTGTACACCGGGCCGTAGGGCAGCTTAACACGCAACCAGTCAGGGCGTCGAACACGCGGCTGTGTCTCGACAAGCGGCAGGCCAACGAAACCCGGGGCTGCATCCCCTGTTGCACCTGACACCTTTTTCAACGTAACTTCCCCGGGGAGAGATGGACGCACTGTAGAATTCAACGGCTTAAGAATCTGCTCTAGTGCCACGCGTACCTTTCAGTGCCGTCATTGATCCAGAACAACCTAAACTAAATCAATCTCCACGATACATGCACATTCGCTCAGGACAGGTACCGGATATATTTGGCAAGCACCTCAATGCTAAAGGTATGATGCCCATTGTGCTGGATATGCGGGCAAGTCAGGGCGTCACACTGGTGGACGGGCTTACCGGCAAGCCCTATGTGGACTTCTTTGGTTTCTTTGCCAGTAATATGCTGGGAATGAATCATCCCAAACTTGAATCCGACGAGGATGCGCTCAAGCGACTCAAAGATGCTGCGCTGAACAAGGTTTCAAACTCGGATGTGCAAACCTCCCACATGGCACGGTTCCTTGAAACCTTTAATCGTGTTGCACAACCCAGCACCTTACCGTACGCATTTTTTATTTCTGGTGGTGCGCTCGCCGTTGAGAACACATTGAAGGCCGCCTTCGACTGGAAGGTGCGCAAAAATCTTGCTAAAGGCATTTCCAGCGAGCACGGCCAAGATGTCATGCACCTGCGCGAAGCCTTCCACGGACGAAGCGGCTACACATTATCCCTCACCAATACATCCGATCCGTGGAAAACAAGATTCTTTCCCAAGTTCGACTGGCCCCGTATCCTGAATCCAAAAATCACATTCCCATTAGCGGATCACCTAGAGCATGTAGCTCGCCTGGAAGTACAGGCACTAGAAGAAGCTAAATCATACTTCTTTGAGCGCAAAAATGAGATCGCCTGTATCATCCTAGAAACCATTCAGGGTGAAGGAGGAGACAATCATTTTCGGCCAGAATTCTTGAGTGCACTTAAGGAACTGTGTCTGGAGAACGATGCGCTGCTCATTTTTGATGAGGTACAATGCGGTGCGGGAATTACAGGTACGTTCTGGGCTTGGGAGCAATTGGGAGTTACGCCTGATCTGATCGCCTTTGGAAAAAAAACACAGGTGTGTGGGGTCCTTGCAGGTCACCGGCTTGATGAGGTTGAAGAACACGTATTTGTCAAGCCTGGACGAATCAACTCTACTTGGGGAGGCAATCTGGTAGACATGGTGAGATTTGACCGCATCATGGAGATCATGGAGGAAGATGCACTCCTCCGTAATACCCGCACTGTAGGAAATCACCTCCTGAAGCGTCTCAAAAAAATAGCTGATTTCAATGACCATCTCTCAAATGCACGTGGGCGTGGCCTCATGTGCGCCATTGATGTTTCAACAAGATCACTCCGCAATGAACTGCTCAAGCTTTGCCGCGAGAACGGCTTGTTGGTGATCGGTTGCGGCCAATCAACCATTCGTTTCCGACCACCTCTGATCATTACGCAAAATGAGTTGGATTTTGGGATGGATATATTTGAGCGGGTTGTACAAGCCGGGTGTACTGCAAAAGCGAAGACATCTCCGAACGACTCGGAGATCTTATCCCCCAAGTGAACAACCGATCTGATCAGGTGAGCAGCCCCGGCCCGTCTCTAATAACAATTGTTATGGCGCTTGGACCTAAAGGCGCGTGGTACCCAAATCGTGTGCGTTGGGTAGAGCAGCAACTCTCCATCCTCCACCAGGCTCTACGTTCTTGTTTACCGCGCCCCGGTGATGAGACAACCGGCGCGATCGATTCAATCTAGCCATCCGAGCAAGGCACTATTCCGTTAATTCCTCCTCTTCCTCAATCACACGTGTAACGTCGGCAATGGCATCATCTTCTTCAAGGCGGATTGTGCGTACACCGATCGCACCCCTTGCAGTCTGCGAAATCTTATTTACAGACTGACGAATCAGTTTGCCATTCTGAGTGATGATCATCAGATCATCCGTATCTGTCACGCCATGGAGCGCCACAAGTGCTCCCGTCTTCTCATTGATTCTATGCGCGATAACCCCCTTCCCCGCGCTCAAGCGCACCGAATACTTACTGATCTCTGTGCGCTTTCCATAACCATTTGCAGTGATCGTTAGAAGTGTACGATCAGTATCCTCGGAAATCACCACCATACCAATTACACGTTCACCTTCCCCGAGCCTTATCCCAATAACACCCATTGCAACGCGTCCCTTCACCCGTATCCGTTCTTCACTGCGCCGGTTTGCCCGGCCAGCCGATGTTGCCAGAATTATCTGCCCCTTACCGTCGGTCAGGCGAGCCTCCAATACGGCATCTCCCTCTCGAACAACAATGGCTATAATGCCCGCTCGCCGGGGGTGGCGATACGCCCAAAGAGTCGTTTTTTTGAGCATACCGCGGCGTGTGGCCATCAATACATAATGCGACTTCAGGTACTCTTCACTCAAGAAGTCCTCCCGACTGATCGGCAATATGGCCCGAATACGATCATCCGCTGCAATAGAAATAAGATTACGAATGCTGCGACCACGTGCCGCACGCCCGCCAGCCGGGATTCGGAACACCCGCAACCAGTAGCACTTGCCATGATCCGTGAAAATCAGCAAGTAATCCAGATTGTACGAAACAAACAGGTGCTCGACATAATCGTCCCTGCGCAGGCTGCTACCGCGTGAACCTTTTCCACCACGCCCCTGAGCCTGAAATTCCTGCGCCGCCGTACGCTTGAGGATTCCCTGGTGAGATATCGTAACGACAACCTGATCATTACTGATCAGGTCTTCAATCAAAATATCTCCGCTTCCCGAGGAATCAATCTTCGTGCGACGTTCATCTCCATGTTTTTCTGCCAGTTCCCGGATCTCTTCCTTGATGATGCTCATCCGACGTTCCTCACTGCCGAGGATCGCGGTCAAACCCACAACCTCCTTCTTCTTCGCTTCAAAGTCTGTTACGATCTTGTCACGCTCCAGGCCGGTCAGCCGGTTAAGTCGAAGCGCAAGAATTGCATCCGCCTGGGCTTCACTTAACCAGGAGGCTCTACCATGGTCTGCCTGCCCCGGTGCTTCTGCTGATAGACCCAGCTTTTCGAGTTGTGCGAGGGACAGCTTCGCCGGCCACACTCCCGCCACAAGGCACTCACGAGCTTCCGCCGTATCGGCAGATTCACGAATCATCGTAATAATTGCATCCAGATGATCCAGTGCGATTGTGAGCCCCTCCAGTATATGCGCCTGTTTCTCGGCCTCATTAAGCTGGTATTGCGTGCGACGAGTGACCACCTCATGCCGGTGGTTGACAAAATGAACGATCGCATCTTTTAACGTGAGTACCTCCGGGCGGCCATTAACCAGAGCTACCAGGTTTGCACCAAAGGTGTGCTGACACTTGGAATACTTATAGAGTTTGTTTTCAACAACTTTGGCGATCGCATCCTTCTTGAGCTCAATAACGATACGCATCCCGTCACGGTCGCTTTCGTCGCGCAGGTCACTTATGCTCTGGATGCGCTTATCACGTACAAGATCAGCAATCTTGGTTATCAGTAGGGCCTTGTTAACCTGATAAGGCAACTCTGTAATGATCAATGCTTCTCGGCCCTTGCGCAGCTCCTCCTCATGCATACGCGCTCTGATGACAACACGGCCCCGACCAGTGTGATAGGCCTTCTGGATCCCATTGATACCGTGAATGATACCTCCTGTCGGGAAATCCGGGCCAGGGACATACTCCATAAGCCCCAGTGTATCAATTTCCGGGTTTTCTATATAGGCTATGATGGCATCAGCCACCTCGCGAAGGTTGTGCGGGGGAATTTTGGTTGCCATGCCCACAGCAATTCCGTCGCCTCCGTTGACCAGCAGATTCGGGAATGACGCAGGCAGAACTATGGGCTCTTGAAGTGAACCGTCAAAATTTTCCTGAAAATCAATGGTATCCTGCCTGATATCCCGAAGCAGTTCTGCGGCAGGGCGTGTCAGACGTGCTTCTGTGTACCGCATCGCAGCGGCAGAGTCACCATCTACTGATCCGAAATTACCCTGACCGTCCACAAGTGGATAGCGGAGTGAAAACTCCTGCGCCATCCGCACCATCGTATCGTAGACCGACGAATCACCGTGCGGGTGATACTTACCCAACACCTCACCTACAATACGGGCACTCTTTTTGTAGGTTGAACCCGGACCAAGCCCCAGCTCCCGCATACCATACAATACGCGCCGATGCACTGGCTTAAGGCCATCTCGAACATCAGGAAGAGCCCGCCCCACGATCACCGACATCGAATAATCAATGTAGGAGGCTTCCATCTCCTCAATGATGTTTAACGGCACAATACGCCCGTTATCATCCCCTACTTCAGAAACAAGGTCGGTCATTTACTCCTGTTTATGTGACTGGTCAATGCACTATGCCGCCGTTATGGCATGCCCTCCGTTTCTTACAGTGCTTCTTCCTTTGGTGCATCCGTTGCCTTTATCATACTGGGCATGTGCCTCGACAATGCTATGCTTATCCGTGAACACAGACTATATTCACCGGATAAATTCAGATAGTTATACGCCTAAGTGAGCGTTTGGAAACCGAGGATCGGCCCATTTATGTACAGGTTACACGATGTTTTCTGCACTACCTAATCCCCTGCTGCTGCTGACTTCTGTGACATCTCTCCCTTAGATTCAGGAATGGTTGCATAACTACCAGGAACTGTCTTGAATTCCAAGTTCGTCTTCCAGTGCCGTAGCAAACGCAGCCATTACCCTGCTTTTTTTCTCGGGAGGCAATTCGACCAGAGGCAGGCGCACCGTAGGCCTACACTTTCCAAGATGAGCCAGAACCGCCTTGACGGGTATCGGATTAGTATCGAAAAAACACGCTCGCATCGCATGCACTAACGAATGGTGCATACTTGCTGCGCCGGTCAGATCACCCTGCAAACCGGCTTGCGTAAGTTTGTGCATCATGCGTGGAAGAATATTGCTGACAACCGAAATAACCCCATCTGCCCCGAGAACCAGGAAGAATAGCGTCCACTCATCATCCCCGGAATACACTGCAAACCCATCCGGTCGACGCTGGATAATATCTGCGACCTTTGAGAGATCACCAGAGGCCTCCTTCACTCCGACTACGGCAGGGATTTCGTTTGCCAGATTGAGAATGGTCTCGAGGTCAATGTCAAAGCCTGTACGGCTGGGGACATTGTAGAGTATGATAGGGCACGAGGTTGCCGCTGCAATGGCCGCTACATGCGCTTCAAATCCTCTTTGAGGGGGCTTGTTGTAGTAGGGACCGACAACGAGTAAGCCGTCAGCTCCCAATCGCTCGGCTTCAATAGAAAACGTAATGCTTTCCGCGGTTGAGTTGGTACCCGTGCCAACTATAACCGGAACACGACCAGATACATATTCAACCGCAGTGGCAACCAGCTCGCTTCGTTCTGTGGACGTAACCGTCGGATTTTCGCCCGTCGTACCGAGGACAACCAGGGCAGAAGACCCCGACGTGATCTGGTGTTCAATTAATCCACAGAATGCAGCTTTATCAATCGCCCCTGTTTCGGAGAAGGGCGTCACAAGCGCCGGGGCAGCACCTCTAAACAGCATTTGAAGTCATATTTATTGGGTCACTGAAAACCAGTCAGAAAGCATATCCTCCAGCGTGAACAATCCAGTTCGTCCCTGTATCCACTCCGCGGCGCGTACTGCCCCCAGAGCAAAACCATCACGACTCTTTGCGGTGTGCTCTAATAAGATGTTGTCAGCAGGGCTATCAATGATCACCCGATGCTGCCCAAATACGTGTCCCAGCCGGGTTGCTGAAACCTCAAGCTGTGATGGATCGTGCGGCGTTGTGGGACCTCCCCACTTGTGTTTTCTCTCAATATTCCTGACTAGTTCGGTTGCCAGATTGATGGCCGTACCGCTGGGAGAATCAATCTTCCCTTTATGATGCAACTCATGCAAGGCCATATCGAATTCTGGCAGCTTGTTCAATAATGGAGCCATTGCGCGCAATGCCTGCAGGACAAGTTGTATCCCTAGGGAGTAATTGGGGCTGTACAGTACAGCGGCATTATGCTGATCCACAAGACAACGGACGTCATTGATTTTATCATACCATCCTGTTGTACCGACCACCGCAGGTACATTCGCCCTGCAGTAAACCGCAATGTTCTGGACCGTAATTGCCGGCTGTGTAAAGTCTATAACGACGTCGGGTTTACGTTTTAATGCTGCCTCGGTTACGGGATTATCACGGTTAAAACATTGGCTGATCTCATGCCCTCGTGAGGTTGCCGATGCTGCGACCGCGCTTCCCATACGTCCGGTACCAGCAATCGCAATTTGTAACGAAACTGACATCAAGATTCAATAGAGGCAATAAAGGTCCCTGCGAATCAGGGCATGATTTCTGCCGAATAGATCAGGTCAGCCAGAAGCCCCCCAGCTGTAACCCCCAGGCCTGCCCCTGGCCCCTGCACAACCAATGGCTCGTCGTTATAACGATCCGTCGTGAATACAACAATATTCCCCCGCCCCGGTGCTTTGGCAAATGGGGAATCAATGGATACAGACTGAACACTAACATCTAATCGTCCGTCTTCAAGTCTGGCGATATAACGTAACCGCTTGCCCTGACGAGCCGCTTCCTCAACCCGCGCTTTCCATTCATAATCAACCTTTTTGAGTTCACAAAAAAGCGCCTCCGGGGTACCCGGCTGAAGTCCTGCCGGCAACAGGGATTCAACCTTAATATCATCTCGTTCGACGGCAAGACCGAGCTCACGGGCCAGGATCAGCAGCTTTCGAGCAACATCTTCCCCGCTTAGATCATCCGCCGGATCCGGTTCTGTCCAGCCATTCGCATGTGCTCGCTCCACGATAGACGAAAAAGATTCCCCTACATCAAGACTGTTGAAAACGTATGCCAGCGTTCCTGACAGAACGCCTTCAATCCTATGAACCGGGTCTCCGGTTCTTACCAGATCCTTGAGTGTAGAAATAACCGGAAGAGCTGCACCGACCGTGGTTTCATAACGGAAAGCTACTTCGCGCCGCTTGGCTGCCTTTTGCAGACGTTGATAGAACGGCAGATCCAGTGTATTTGCCAGTTTATTCGCGGTTACAACGCCCAGCCCGAGTTCAAGGAAATCAGGGTACCGGGCCGCGACTGCTTGACTTGCCGTAGCATCCACGACAATGATCCGTTCCAGTCGACTCGCTCCGAGTTGCTCAACCAACCAGTCCAGGTTGGCCGGACGCCCATCGGCGAGCTTGGAAACTGCCGTGCCAAAATCAAGACCATCCGCATCCCAAAGCATTGTTCTTGAATTCGCGAGCCCAATGAGCTTAATGTTCAGCTTAACGCGCTCCAACAGATCATTGTGCTGTTTCGCCAGGAGCTGCAGGAGGTGGGCACCGACGCGCCCTGGTCCCAGTAGACACACGTGAGCACGCAAACGCCCGAGCGGAAACGCCTCATGCAAGGCCCGCACAGCCCGCCGAACCTCATCGTCTCTAACCACCGCCGAAATATTCGTTTCGGCTGCCCCCTGTGCAATTGACAGCACATTGACACGACTGCGCCCCAGTGTAGCAAACATGCGACCCGCCAACCCCGGATGATGTCGCATTCTGTCACCTACCGCAGAGACAATAGCACATCTTGGGATGGAATAAATCCTGCCAACATCTCCGTACACTAATTCACGCTGGAAGGCATTTCGCAGCGTTTCTACGGCAGAATCGGAATCCGATTCGCGCACAACCAGGCAAATGCTGTGCTCACTGGAAGCTTGTGCGATCATCAACACGTTGATACTCTGCTCCGCCAGAGGAACGAAAACCCGCGCGGCAATCCCCGGCATGCCTAACATGCCGCTTCCCTCCAGCATTACCACCGCAACATCCCGAATCGTAGAGATCGCCTTTACTCTGAGCTCTACCGAACGCGACTCATTGGAGATCAGTGTACCTGGTGCCTTGGGATTTAAAGAGTTCTTGATCAGGAGAGGGATACCCAGCGACTGAACAGGTCGCATTGTGCGAGGATGCAGGATGCGAGCCCCGAAGTAGGCCATTTCTGCCGCTTCGGTATAACTGAGACGGGCCAGCGGAAAGGCTTCGGGGACATCCCGAGGATCTGCGGACAGCACCCCATCAACATCCGTCCAGATGACCACACGCCGTGCACGCAGTGCTAAACCAAGGATGGTTGCCGTAAAATCGCTCCCTGAGCGTCCTAATGTTGTGGTGGATCCATCCGAAGCAGAAGCAATGTATCCGGTTACAACCGTAATCTGATCGCGTGGAAGATCTTCGAATCTTGCTCGGATCCGCCGGATGGTTTCATCAAAATCCACATGCGCCTCCCCATAGTTTGCGTCCGTCCTGATCAGTTTGCGGGCATCCATGTGCCTCGACTTTTCGCCTACAGCTCGAAACGCCGCCGCTACAAGCGGAGCGGAAGCCCGCTCACCAATGCTTAGAATCGAATCCCTAGTGCGAGCTGTGCACTCTCCCAGAAGCGCGATCCCCTTCAATAACCTTTCCAGCTCCGCCCAGAGCTCCTCCAAATATGCAAGTAGTTGCTGCTGTTCCCCGCTGGGCACAAGTTCGTGCGCTGCCGCCGCATGACGATCATGTAACTCGTCGATAATGCGGTCTGGAAGCTTTTTCTCTGAAAGTGACTCTTCTACGGAATCCAGCAATTTATCGGTAACCCCTCCCATTGCTGAAACCACCACCACGCGCTGGACATCTGCGGCGATCTCCTGAACCAAACGAACGCCCCGCCTAATTCGCTCCGCAGTGCCTACAGAAGTGCCTCCAAATTTAGTGACCTGCACCGGTTTATACTCTGTACGTTCCATAGTCCGTTGCCCCCCACCAAGATAAATGATTTACCGTGCGCCTAAACCATTTTATCGAAAACTTGATCACCTATACTTCGTCACAATTTGAGGATTAAGGTACGATGGAGAAACTCCGGAAGGAACCACATTACAAAAACCTTGTGTAACCCCGCAGCAAGATCAGGGGCCATAGCTCAGTTGGTAGAGCGCTTGAATGGCATTCAAGAGGTCAGGGGTTCGACTCCCCTTGGCTCCACTGTTGCGGCTAAGCGCGTCAAGTTCGCCACCCCACTTCTAACCGCAAGTCCGCCAGCTGGACTCTTTCGCCCAGTCCAGCCCACCGGGCCACCTCCGCTTGAAGCGGGATGGACCGTAGGAACCTCTCCGGTACCAAATGGCAGGAACAACACTCGGCACGACCGCAACTGCGCGCACCGTGGCAACGGAGAATAACATCCACAATAAGACCTGCTGAACCAGGCAATCACAGGCTCTATGGCATACAACCGAGATCCGCTGATTCCTGAATCAAATCAAACAATGCACAACGGCCAACAAACCATCTCTGGGCAACGCGGGCCGCATCGAACCAGGTTGCGTCAATGCAACCTGTCGTATCAATAAGTCCCGCAGTTACCCCAAAATGATCTAACTGGCCCGCCTCCTATGCTTTCACCCGGTTGTACGTCCGTATGCACAAGATGGTGGCTACGGATGCATACAAGGGATATGTAGCTGCCTCAAGTATACTGTCAAGATACGGCCCTACTTCATGTATACTAGATAACACGTCTGCATTTGCAGTAGCTCCAACCGCTAACACGACCACTAGGTAAATGGTTGGATTCTCCGCATCTGTTGCAACGACTCCATACGCAAGCCCTGCAAGGACCAACAATAGAGGCACAACTCCCCCGCCAATCATTTCAGGCCCAAGGCCGTGAACGACAGCCAAGACAACCATTGCAGCGACTAACACTCTTCTCAACATTTTTTACGCCCGGTTTGGTGAATGGAACAACAAAATAGTAGTGCGTCGGAAGCGCTTCCGCCACACATAGCCTGTTAGTATATAATGCTTTTTCTATAAAGATGCAAGCGTGTTTATGGTTTTGTTTGGGAATTATCATCCCTGAATAATCAGTCAGATTTGGGGCTCTGTGAGCATTCAGAACACACAAATCTAACCGTGCAAAACGACATCAAGAGCCTGGCCCTCGCGCTGAAGCAGACAAACATACTGGATTGAATAATCTGCGCAGCGGAGCATTCAGGGGCCACCCCGTGAATGGATAGGAAAGTTGCCGTATAAAGATGTTATCCAGATACATAATTGGTTTATGGGTATCCACTATTGTAACGTCTGTTTTGATAGATTCTAGTGCCAGGTCAGCTGGCCTGATCCAGATAGGAACTTGCGAACACCATATAGTTGCGGAAGGACTTTGTCAACCGCCATTGCCCACACTTTGACATGTATATAATCCCCAGAATATTGATCGTCTCCTTAATGCCGTTACTCATCGCGTCATGCCAGAAAAAATCAATGGAAGTAGCTCGTCCCAATATTATTCTAATCATGACGGATGACCAGGGGTGGGGCGATACAGGTTATAATGGACATCCATACTTAAAAACTCCCAGCATAGATGAGATGGCATCCAATGGCGTCGTGTTCAATCGTTTCTATGCGGCTTCGGCAGTGTGCTCACCCACGCGTGGAAGTATAATGACCGGGCGCCACCCGCTGCGCTACGGTATCTGCCATGCCAATTGTGGCCATTTAAGGACTGAAGAAGTGACTCTAGCAGAATTGGGCAAGGAGGCAGGGTATGTCACAGGAATTTTTGGTAAATGGCATTTGGGAACCTTGACCCGTGACACCATTGATGCCAATCGGGGAGGCAGACCTCAACATGACGCTCATTACTCGCCACCCTCCGAACATGGCTTTGACACCTACTTCGTTACAGAATCAAAAGTGCCTACCTGGGATCCCATGATTACCCCTTCCCGCTCCGCAGGCGATGTGTCGTTGTCTCTGCAGGAACGCGAACCATTTAACACGCTCTATTGGTCAGCGCCGGGCAAGATTGTAACAGAAAATCTAGCGGGAGACGATTCCCGTGTGATTATGGACCGGGTGATCCCTTTCGTTGAAGATGCGGTTAAGAAAGACCGACCCTTCTTAGGTGTTGTTTGGTTCCACACGCCGCATCTCCCTGTCATTGCAGGAGAGCCTTATAAAGAGCAATACAAGGACTTGTCCGAAGATCAGCAGCATTTCTACGGAACGTTGACTGCCATGGACGAACAAGTGGGACGCCTAAGAAGAACCCTTCGGGAATTAGGGGTGGCAGAACAGACAGTGTTGTTTTTCACCAGCGATAATGGCCCTGAAGGCGCCACCGTAACCGGAAGGACTCAGGGAACCACCAAGGGACTCAGAGGCAGAAAAAGAAGTCTTTATGAAGGAGGGATTCGAGTCCCCGGTATCATGGAATGGCCTGGAATAATTCCACGCGGCAGCTTTCTGGAATCACCATGCTTTACTTCGGACTATTTTCCTACCATTGCCAGTATCCTGAATATCAGCCTTGAGAAATATGATCGCCCTTATGATGGCGTGAACCTGTTGCCTCTTATCAATGGCACAGTCGAGAAGAGGGAAAAAAGCCTTGCGTTCCGGTTCCGACAACAAGCCAGTCTGATGAATGAAGCCTACAAGATCTATAGTGAGGACGGAGGCAATACTTTTGAGCTGTACGATATCTCCAGCGACCCCTCTGAATCGGTTGATCTTGCTGCTTCCCATCCCCAAAGACTAAATGAAATGGTTGCAGAATGGCAACAATGGAGAGCATCCCAAGAGGCTAGCGCTAATGAAGCTGATTATTAATGCTTGGGAGATCCATTGATCGGTTATTGTACCGTTGACACAACAAAGGGAGGATTGGGGTTCAAAATATGGTGTCGAACCAACAACAATGTATGAATTGATTGGGAGGTATCTGGCTATAAATTTTCCGAATTTAAACATCCACCCGGGCTGCCGGTTGCAGAAAAAAATTTGGAAATTCAATGAGAAAGCATTTCAGAAAACTTATCAACACTCTCCTTGCAGTGGCCTATTATATAGCTGATTTAATGTTTTCTGATATGATTACTCCGACATGGCCATGGATTACAATTATGGTATTGTGCTTTGTCATCCCTATCATTTCATGGTTGCCAGCATCTTGGATTAGAAAAATAATTCCTCGAAAATTGCAGATTATATTTCTTGAGAAATCAGAACGTTCTGAAGTATTTGATGTCGAACCGTGGAGAAATGTTCACCTTTTCAAATTGGGAGTTGCAGCTTGTTTGTGGTTTGAGATAGATCCAGAAAATCCTATTACGGATAATCGAGCTCAAGCTAAGCTTGAAGAATTAATAGCCGCCATTGAATTAGGTCACCTAAAACGTCATGTCCGGGGCTTTGAAGCTCTAGGTAAAGTAATTACAAATACAGCCCCTCCACCCGAATACAACACCAACGTCACTTCAATAGATCTCCGAAACTACGCCGAAAGTATAGGCGACGTGCCAAGGTTTCTGGAAGATGTTAGAATGCCAAATTAAGAACTGTGACACCTTGACCCAACAAATCGAAATTTGGGGATGACTCGTGATGATTAATGTTAAATGATTGGGGTATATTATGAAACCCCTTATCGGAAGTTACGTTGCTCTAACAAATGGGATTTCTTTGGTTCTTTATCAAAAAACCATTTTGTGGTCCCAAGAAAAAAGATATTAAAGAAAAGCAAATAGATGATACATCACCAGAGGCAACACATATCTATTCGCTTTTTCATGATTTTGCCGAAGGTAAAGACCAGATAGAATGGTTATTTCACCCTTAACACAACAAAGGAAAAATTGGGATTTGTTTGAGGCTGAAAAACAATGGCCGGCTCAGCCGGTTGCAGGGAGATCTGAACGGTCAATCCCATGCATTAAGTCCAGTAGTCGAAGTCAGATATGAAGGACCGTTTATTGGCGTAGGGTGCTAAACGGGAGCTATTCTATCGGTTGGAGTGCTGTACTTCTTGCCTATATTCATTATATCCAACACCACTAACGAACGGCTCTTTGTGAAGAAGGAGTCGTAGTTCCGTAATCCACTCAATGTCCCAGTTCAGCGCTTTGCAGACGGCTTCATCCCAAAGTCTGCGGATATCGCAATCTCCATCCCGAAATTGGGATACAACCATGTCCTTCGTCTGCTCCCAGCATTCGGCAAGTAACTGAATCGCTAGAGTATCACATATGTCTGGAACCCTAATGTTTCCGATGGGGTGTGGGTTGTATTGCGGATATGATAGCTTTTTCCCAGGCACTCTCAAGAATTGCATGCGACCTGGGGTAGAATTCAAGAAAACTGCCATGGCCTTCGATCTAACCAGAGACAGTCCGGGTACAGGCATCCATCCTAGTCCTACATATTTTTTTTCACTGGCAACTGCGGTTAGTCGAGCAGTACTAACGTCTTGTCCGAAAGTTATTAGAAGATGACCTGATTTTTGAAGCATTTTTTCAGTGTCCGGATGCCTAGGCACATCATCATCAAATCTACTTTCTAATATTTCATTTTTTGGCTTCCAATACTCGTCAGGGGTTGACTCAATAGTGGTCTGACCATCTGCTCCTCTTGAAGCAATGACTGCGAAACTATATTGATCGTTACCGCCTGATCTGCAAAAGGTATCATACAAAGTGGCATTGGTTTTTTTGGGCTGTATCTCTTGATCAACTAAGCGTAGGAGCTGTTCGTTGTTCGCGAATTCTGTTGCTGCTCTTGCGAGACGAGGCGATCTCCATACTGCTGCTGTCCAGTCTCCTTCCTGAATATACTCTGATGGCCAATACGACACTTCTCCCCATCCATTAGGAATCAAACCCTCTGAACACTGCGATATACTGTCATGAAAATCAGCAACTTCTGACTCATCTAAAGGAACTCTATCTAGGCTTATGATCCGAGTCGCAGGTTTTGATCCTGACCATCTTTGAGCGATAATGATACTTTCGTTGATGCTGGTGTTCTGACTGAGGTTGATCTGATTTGGCATTTGGCTGATCAGAATTGTGTGGATGCGAAATCGCTGTGCTAAAACCTTGCGCTTAGTCAGCCCAGCAGTGGCCGTTAGAGCGATAGCGGGATTTATCATCGCTAGAATCCCACTAGATTTTTCCAAGCATCTCTCTGCTAGCGCAACGAACATAGGGTCAATGGAGTTCTTTTCGGCAAACCCGCGCATCTCAGGGTCTTGCTGAACAAATCCAACATTCAATTCATCTACACGATTGCGCAATTTACTCTGGATATCCTTCGGGAAATTCGCTCCCATATTGTCACGAGAGGAAAACGGTGGATTCATCACAACCACACGAACCCCTTTCACCGCATCCACAGCATCTTCCAGTTTCGGGTCTGATCCGTAAGTGGTTAACTCCAGTCTCTCCGAATCCAAGCGATTAATCGCATCATCGTCCCCAAACAAACGTCCTAATTTTGGGAACAGGGCTTTCTGACTGAGCAATTCCAGTGTCCCCGCAGCTACATTTATTGAATCCCGATTGGAGCCGTATGGCATCTGATGGAGTTGTATCTTTCGGTAGGCAATATCTGAATTACCTGCAATCAACTGAGCGGCCGCCAGTTGCAGGGAAATGGGGTTGATATCTAGCCCCGCGATCAGTTTTTCCACGGCAAGTTTCTGGAGAGTCGAAAGTTGCTCTTCACTTGCTCCGTGTTCGCGTGCCCGTCGTTTCATGTCCGTGAGCAGGGCAGCAAGAAGTGTACCCGACCCACATGCAAGATCTGCAGACCTATGGTTTTTCCATGTTTCTACTCGGCTCCAGTTCATATCTCCCTTCATTTCCTCCGAGACATCCAGTACCATCCGCGCAAGGAGCGATGCAGCAGCCGGTCGGGTGAAATATGCCCCGTCCGAGGACTGATTCCCCATTGCTTTATTGAACAACTCTCCCGCATGATCTGAACCGAGGTCGGCATAGTGTTCTGCGATCTCCTCGGCTTTCCCCGCTAAGTGTCGAATTGCCTGATTTAAACCCTCCAACCGACCCGTGTCTTGTATCTCTTCAATCAGATTAATCGCCGGTTCTAAAACGGGTAAGAAATCACGCCTGGTGATGACATTCCACTGAGATTTCGCCGCTTCTGCAGCTTTAGATTTGTTCCTGATGTTTTTAAGTCCGGTAACCTTGTCCAGCCATTCGCCCGTGGCAATTCGTTGATGGAGCATGAGTGCGTTCATCAGGATCAGAGCGGCGATCGTGCACCCGTCCGCTTGTTTCTTGCGTGATTTGTCCGTAAGGTTGTCCAGTGAAAAATGTTTGTCCAGTGCGCTCTCCAGTTCATCTGCCTCAAGGCATCGTTTTGCCTCCTCGATACTGTCTAGCAAAAGGTTTACATCTCGCTCACGTTTGTCTCGGGTCAGCCCTGACTTCTCCAATAGGTTCAGCGTAATACCGATCGCATCCACTTGACCAAACAGCTGCGGAGTCACCCCTCTCGGAAGCTCAGGCTCTCGGGGCTTAGACTTGTCTCGGATTACCCTACCAGACTTATTATTCAGCATGTTCCTGCCCCGCGCCTTAGTCTTTGTGAGGTTAACTTGCCCCAATATCTGACCACACTGGGGTTTGTTTCGCGCCATAGCATCCTCCCTGATCTCCACGCTTCCGTCTGCGTTTCTCCGTCCTGACACGATTCGTTCAGAGTCCTCTTCCTTGACTGGGAAGGGAGTATCCCCGTCCCGAGACGACAATTCGTGTGAATGGGGTGTCTTCGCAACGGGAGTGAACTTCTCGGAAGAAAACTCTCCGTCTACAACCGCTTTTCGTAGATCTTTGACGACCGATTTGGGCTTCCCGGTGTGAGTAAAATATTTCGTCCGCTTAGTACTTGTGTCACCAGTTACTATGAATGTCGTCACATCCTCTTCTTGGCTTACTTGTACGTAGATCTTCATAAGGTCGCTCAACTTATCCTCAATTCTGTTGTCATGAGCTCTAAGTGCCCTTAGAATCTGTCCTAGTTCTCTCCAGCCATCCTCAGGTCTACTGTTACTAAGGTGAATCTCGGCATCTACCCATGTGGGGATCAGGATGGGGACGACAATGTACCCTTTGACCTTCCCATGTGATTTTCGCATCACTCTGCCAACTGCCTGAATCACATCAACAGGACTTTTTCTAGACTCCAGAAAACCTACTGCCGACAGGGACGGGGCGTCCACGCCCTCCCCAAATATCCCCACATTCAACACCCCGTGTGGGTTATCTTCAGTCCCCTCATTGAGTCTGGTCTTCGCGTCTTCCCGTCCCGATGCCTTTGTGGATGCGTCCAAGTGCTGCAAACTGTAAACTGCAGACTTCCCTAACTCACGCTTCTTCATTTCTTTCTTGACCCATGCCCGCACATAGTCTGTTTTCAAGAGCTGGGTGATCTGTTTCGATTTTTTGATGGTGTTCACAAAGCTAATCGAGGACTTAATCGAAACTCCCGTCTTTTTTAGGTACCCCCCCCATCACGAGTGCAAGCACCAGTGCACGCAGGCAGTCTGGAGTGGACAGGGCGTTTTGACTCTCGGAGGCCATCCGGTTGGCTAATTCGTAAGTCTTCTTGTCGTTGACACCAAGGGCAATGATTCTATAGTCGGATAGCCACCCATTGGTAACGGCATTGATATAGGATTTGCGATACAGGTCAAAGCCGAAGATTCTAGGATCATCCATGCTTCGGACAATCCAATCTTTGTTCTTTCGGCTATGCTGTTTCCTCTTAACCTCAAATACTTTGGGTGTCGCGGTCTGATATACCCGGTACTTTGAAGGAAACTTGTGTTCGTCATGGCAGATGGTAAAATCCCGTATTTGCTGTTCCAGATTACGGTTCTTCCTGAGTCCCGCAGTACGGTGTGCTTCATCGGCGACCATCACCGTGAGCTTTTGTCCGCTGATAGTGAGAGCTTTCGCGATCTTGTGGCTGGACTGGTAGGTACCTAGGATTATGCCGATTTGACCGGACCTCTCTGTGACCGTGTGCATCCAGTCAGCGATTGTATTGGGGTCGGTGGTCACCTGTCCCTTGATATCTTGTGTGGTGGTCATCCCTGTGTCCGCTACGGGGTTCTTGGACAAGTCGGGGATACCCTTTGATTGCCTGACCACGCTCATGTCTGAACAGACCGACAGCATCTTGATATTGTGATTGACATTATTAAGGAATTCCAGACGTATCTGGGCTATGAGTGCAATTGACGGGCACAGAATCGCGGAGATCTCGCCTTCGTTCGTGAGTTTCTCAATGATTCGGAGTGCGATGCGGGTCTTCCCAGTCCCGCAGGGTAATATGATTTTCCCGCGCGCACTCTTCCCCGCCGCATTTTCTGCCTCTTCCCGCAAGAGATGGACGCTGGTTTCGATGCATTCGGATTGCATCTGATCCAATGACATGTGCTCAGAACCCTCCGATTCCGCAAAGTCGGGTACTAGGACAGGCTGCTGGCACAACTCTCTCTGCCGGATCAGATCTGTTCGCAGACTTATCAACTTCACGGGGTTGGTCAGGTTGGCCTCCGTGTTCACGTATCTAGTGTTTGCCCGAAAATACCTATTCTCGTCAAATTGAGGGCGTCCTGTCCACGGTTTGCGCACATGAAAGGTGTCAATTTGAGGAAGCTTAACCTGGCTGCGACGTATT
>CAZCYQ010000030.1:0-40833 GCA_964503085.1 uncultured Rhodothermaceae bacterium
GCCCCAGAATTTGAAAATATCAACCTCTCACAAAAATAGCCGAAGAGCCTTTTGAGGAAAATAGCTACTGTAAACTTGTTGGGTTCGGATAGTGCGGGATTCACGGAATTTGGTTGGATTAGTATATTGGGGCTGCCATTGCACCTACCCTAACACTAACGAAGCCAGGAGTGTTATGTCTGAAAACACAACTGAAACAGAGCAGATGGATGTTTGATGGCCAACACCATTCTACGCAATGCCGAAGTTATGGTATGGGATGACATCGTAACTAGAGTATCACCCTACATAGTTAAGATAGAAACCCCGTTCTGTACTGGAACAGGGTTTTTGCTAAACACGGGGACGGATTTACCTTTACATGTAATTGCCACCGCCAGACATGTGATTGAACAAGCAGGTAAATGGCAATTGCCCCTGACGCTAATTTTGAAGGATCAAAAGTGTCTGTATGAGAAGGAGGACTATTCAGTGCTTTCCGACCCAGGGGAAAAGGATCTTGCTATCCTCTTGGTTCGGAAGAGTAGCTTTCACTTTGAGAGCAGCCCGGTGGATCTCCTTCCAACTGACTTCTTTCTCCCTGCCGGAAGAGAGGTCGGATGGCTTGGATACCCCGCCGACTTCAACCTGTGTTTCTTTTCTGGTCAGATCAGTGGGAATATCGGAAGTTTTGGCAGTCATGATCACGAATACCTTATTGATGGAGTGGCAATAAGTGGGGTGAGTGGCGGGCCAATTATTGTTCCCGATCCGCCCCACAATATACATATCGGAGGATTAATAACCGCATATTTTTCCGATCCTGTGAAAGGCGCTGTTTTGCCCGGTCTCTCAATTGCTCAGGACAGCTCGTCATTACATAAAATGGTTGGTCTTATGAAAATGATAAAAAGTCACCTTAAAACTTAGCTGCATTGAAAGAAATAAAATGCCTTGTGTTGATTTGTTGGATCCAATCTATTCATAGGAATGATAAAGCTCAACGTGGAAGACTTTGGGCAACACTTCTGCGAGGCTAACCCCGGAATACTCAGACACGCTTGAATGACTTCGCCAATTATATTTCAAACAAGAAGTGGAACAAGCAGTCTTAACGCAACTCCTACTTTCTATCGAATATTCCCACAGGCAAGACAAGATTGCCATAAATTGGCAGTTCAGAAGGCAAGGGCAGGAACAGAAGGAATTGGAAGTCTTGTTATACAAGCATCATACTAAGAACCTGCATCTCTGCCAAGCAATACGCGTAGCTGTACTCCCTGTACCCGGGGTGGGACTCGAACCCACACAGCCTTTGGGGCCAACGGATTTTGAGTCCGTCGCGTCTACCAATTCCGCCACCCGGGCAATAAAGCGTTCTACTTATACTAGACCTGAGCGGATCCTGCACAAGAGGCATAATGGGCATGGAATCGCACGATCGCCTCAATACCCTGCGCGAACCGATCCAGACCAAAATGTTCGTTCGGGGAGTGGATCGCGTCAGAATCCAGTCCAAAACCCATAAGCACACTGTCTAATCCCAACGAGTGCTTGAAATCAGCCACTACCGGTATACTGCCCCCGATGCGAGTAAAATAGGGGTTGCGGCCATAGACATCATTCAATGCTTTTGATGCCGCCGTCATCGCAGCGCTCCCAGTATCAATCAGCACAGGCTGTGCCCCGTGTAAGTTCCTGAACTGTATATGCGTGGAATCAGGAACGCGCGCACGCAGCCATGTCTCCATAAGTCCGGCTATCTCTTCTGGATCCTGATCAGGCACCAGCCGCATTGAAATCTTCGCGCTGGCCGTTGAGGGCAATACCGTCTTTGCTCCATCCCCGGTATAACCACCCCAGATTCCATTACAATCAAGTGTAGGGCGTACCGTTGATGCCTCCAATACTGAATAACCTGCCTCCGTGCGTGGTGTCTCTACGCCAACTTCCCGTGCCCAGGCCTCTGCATCAAACGGCAATGCCGCCATGGCACCCCGCTCACGCTCAGAAAGCGATCTCACACGATCATAAAAACCGTCAATCGCAATCCTGTTTTTCGCATCGTGCATGTCCCCAATCAAGGCCGCCAGTGCGTTGATCGGGTTGTGAATGGCACCTCCGTATGTACCTGAATGAAGATCTCGGTCCGGTCCTGTTAAAGTGATTTCCACATAGGCCATACCCCGTAAACCATAAGTAATAGAAGGAATTCCCGGTGCAAACAAGCTGGAGTCCGAAATCACAACTATATCTGCAGCCAGGGCGTCCTTGTGCTCCTTAATGAACCCTGGAAGGCTTGCAGATCCAGATTCTTCTTCGCCCTCGAGAATGAACTTGAGGTTTACAGGCGGCTTGCCCGCAGTGTGCATCCAGCATTCCAATGCCTTCAGATGCATTAACAACTGACCTTTGTCATCACATGCTCCGCGTGCATAGAGCAAACCATCCTTGATCACGGGCTCAAAGGGAGGCGAGTTCCATAGATCAAACGGGTCCGGTGGTTGGACATCGTAGTGACCATACACCAGAACCGTTGGAAGTGCATCATCAACATGCACCCCACCCGTCACAATCGGATGTCCGTCTGTTTCAGACGACACAGCATCCTTCACCCCGATACCCCGCAGTGCTTCTGTTAACCAGTCGGCCGCATCTGCAACACTCTGTGAGTAAGCCGGATCAGTGCTGATTGAAGGGATACGAAGCAAATCAATCAACTCCCCGACAAAACGGCTTTGATTCGCTCCTGCATAGTCCAACGCATCGTTCATTTGAAGTTATATTTTTATGCTATAGTTCACTTTCGTCACGCCAGCGGCGCAGCTTCCAGGCGCGGGTTGTGTCCGCGCGTGTAAGCAGGAAATTTACGTTACCATCACCTCTAAACACTTCGCCATTGTCCAGGCCAATGGCAAGATTAAAGCTCCGCACCGCAATCGCCCGCGTGCCCTCATCGAAAACCTGCCTGGAAATTATCTGATTCCATTGCAACTGCACTTCTACAACACTCTCAAACATTCTGCGAGTAGTTTCGAGCTCCTGCCCGAACCCCCATTCCCGCTCAATGCCCGTATCAAAATCCGTATAGATAAACACGAAAGACGAATCAATAAGCGGTTCATACAGGGAGAGGTCCCGCAGTTCATACGCGTTCCTGAAATTGGTGAAGTAGCCCTCAATGGTTTTGGGGTCGCCCAGTAGATCACCAAACGGATCTCCCTCTCCGATGGCCGGCGCAAACGGATTGCATGCGGCCAACATAAACGGCAGAACTACGACCGCCATCCTGGATATGTTGCGTTGGCGTGTCACTGCAGAATTTCAGGGAATTATCTCCATGAGAAACCATGACCTTCATTTTTCAAACGAGGCTGTCGGGCAATTGTCCCGGTTATGAGCATTAATGCTTTTGACATCTGTCGCACCAATATGTATCCGGCGAACTGACTTCTCGCCTAGTTTCCCCGTGCCCATTGCAGGCGGATACTTTGTCTCAACGCGCCTGTTCAGGCCATCTAGACCTCCCTTGAAAGTGGTTCGACGCTGATCATCTTTGCAGTCCACTTACCGAAATTTGCATGATCGTTACGCCGCTTGCAAATTATTCTGTGTTGCTAACTCAGAAAATTCCACCGACTTGGTGACATGGGTGCCGTCAGTCACCAAACTCCGCTTTAAGATCACTCCAGGAATCTGCCGATCCAATGCTCTGGTCCCTCCACCGAGAAAGCGCCCAGAGACCATCGAGATTCCTTGCAATGGTCCAGATTAATCGTCCCTGTAGGGAGTCGGCAACCTGCCGGCTACCGTGCTTGATTAGCAGCACATAATGGGCCTCTAATGTGTATGTCGTATCCCCCAGTTCAGTGGTCACATCTTCCAGGCGAAGAAAATGTCCCGTATTCTCCTTGGCGGCCTCCGCAACTGTCGTGAAATAGCTGTTCTCTTGGGCCTGCCCCCAAATGGCCCAGCGCTGGGGATCACGCGCCTGTGCGGAAGCAGTTGGCGTGAACGTGAATTCCTGATCAATGGAGCGTCGGTAGTTGGTAGCATTAAGTTCTTCCACGGCAGCCCGCAGATTATCAACAACAAGATCAGGAGCTACAGGCTGCAGCCATGTGCCCGCCTCGCCCACGGGCGGTGCAGGTGTACGCGTACTGAAAACATCGCAGGATGCGAGGACAATAATACACACCCAAATACCACGCGTCGTCATTCGACTCACGCTGCTGCAGGGGCATTCTGATACGGCGCTAACGCCTGTTCAAAGGAGGCTGTGCCCTCGAAAAATGCCACTACTTTGCGAATCACTTCATCCATTAACATCTCAGGGCAGGATGCCCCCGAAGTCAGTGCGATCGATGTTGGACGGCCCGTAGGCATCCAATTTACGGTTGTGCGCACTTCCTTGGCCTGATAGTCATAATGATGTATCCGGTTCCTGTCCGCAATATCATCGGCGCTCCCTATAAAATATGTGGGAACCACCTCACTACATAAAGAAACTATCTGACTGGTGTTTGAAGAGTTATATCCCCCAACGACGAGCGCCAAATCTAGTGGCCGATCCAGCAGCGCTTTCGCCGCTTCCTGATTTTCGTGAGTTGCGTAACACAGCGTATCGCTGGTGTCTACAAAATGATCCTTTGCACCATACCGATCAACAATGGCTTCCCGCAGAACGCCCGCAACTGCCTGCGTCTCCCTCACCAACATTGTGGTCTGGTTCACAACACCGATGCGCACCAGATCACGGTTTGGATCAAAACCTTCACTGTAACGATCAGCAAACCGGTCGAAAAAATACTCTCGTCCCTCCTCACCACGGATCACTTTTGCCAAATCATTCGCCTCGGCAATATCCCGTACCACGACCACTGGAGCATGCTCCTTGGCATGCGAAAAAGTCGCACGCGACTCCTCATGAAGCCGCTTACCGTGAATGACTACAGTGTAACCCTTATCCCCTATCTGCGCACTCCGACGCCAGACCTTTTCGACAAACGGACAGGTCGTGTTGTAAGTACGTACATCCACCCCCAAGACTTCAAGCTCTTCAAGAATCTCCAGCGTGGTCCCGAAGGCAGGAATGACAACGATGTCCTCACGGGAGAGCGTACTGAAGGGAATTAACTGCTCCCCCATCGTTGAACGCAGGAATTGCATACCCCGTCGACGCAGATCATTATTCACATGCGGATTGTGAATCATTTCCGAGAGCATGAACAGTCGCCGGTCTGGATTATCTGCAATTGCCTGATAGGCAATTTCGACGGCGTTCTCCACACCAAAGCAAAAACTGAAGTTCCTGGCAATCCACAGGCGGAGAGATCCGAAATCCAGGAGTGAGGGCGAAATATCCTTCTTCCTCGGATCTGCCGCCATTCGCGCGGTTTTAATCGCCGATATGATCGGACTACGATAAAACTGCGGGATCTTGAAGGTCCGTGCCATTGTATTTGAGTCTCTTGCAAAACTCTTTTGTTGCAACTGATTCCCCGGCTGCTTCAGGGCATAAATTAGCCAGTTAATCTAACTTACGCGGATGACGGCCATGGGTTCTGCGCTGTATGCGAATCTGCACGCGATTTGCTTCCTATAAAGCCTCAATGTAGCGAACCTTGTCTAGAACCTGTAAGGAGGCAATTTAGGCACGGGGCAGATTGCGGCCAAGGAAAAAAAACAGAGTCTTTAGGGCAATATCTGACCTTGCAAGTGCGCTTGTAGATACGACGACGGCTTTGACAGTACGCCGCGAGATTTTGACTTCCTGGCCATTCTTGAATGTTGGTCTCTTGTAAATGCGTCGCAGGGTCGGAAGGGCCATTCCGAGTGCCCATAGGCAGAAACGTCGGATTCCGGTTTCGCGGGACGGAATCAGAAGGATGTATTGAAGGGCGTTATTGAGATGCTCTCTTGTAATTGCAATGAGTTCGTTTAAGCCTTGGATAAATCGAGGGTCCGTATGGTGCTTAGAGAGCGAACTAAGATCAAAGTCGTGGCCAAGGAAAATGCTCCGCGGAAGCCAACATGCACCGCGGTCATGATCCTCCCACACATCTTTGAGGATATTGGTCATTTGAAGACCCTGCCCAAACGAGGACGATAGAACAAATAGGTCTTTTTTTCGCGAACCGATCTCGGCCGAATAGTCGCAGAACAGTTCGGTCAGCATTTCACCGACAACCCCTGCAACGTAGTAACAATAACTGTTCAAATGCTCAAGATCATTTAATCCTTTAAGGGTAGCGCCTTCTTGAAAGACAGCCATGCCATCTGCCATGATATTCACACAGCGTTGGAGGATTTGCTGCTGAGACGTAGAAAAACTCTTTGTAACTCGTATGACTCGAGGGGTGTTGACGATTAGGTCATGCTCGTACTTGGTTGCTGAGAGCGTGAGTAAACCAGAAAGATCATGTGCAAATGCATGTGCGTCATTACTGCCTTCAACTACGCCGATCCAGCGATCTGAGAACTCACGCTTTTGTAAAGGCGAGAGCGCTTCTTCGTCCTCAATAGTGTCTGAAATCCTACAGAGCAAGTAGGCATTACCCACTACGACCCCCAGCGGATCTGGTAACTGGGGAATAGTCAATGCGAAGGTTCGGGAGACGTCTTGGAGGATGTCCGTCTGGTACGCAATGTCTTCTTCTAAATGAATTCTTTCTGCCGTCTGCGTTGGGTACTCGGTATTATTAGGAACTGTACTTGATTACACAAAATACTCAAGTTCTCCTTGGTGCTTCAATACGTGGTGTCTGGTTGCAGGATTGCGTTCTGAGAGGACTACCGATCCACCGGAGCCTGCCTCCCTCGCCAATGAAGCTGCCCGCTTTTGCGAAGCAACTACAAGCCGAACCACCCGCAACTCAGGCGGGAGAAAGCATCTCCAGTTCTGAAAGTTAACAAACTGCCCGAACTACTGGAAATCAATCAGAGACGGAGTCAATCGAATATCTACTTGCTATCATCCTCACCTGAACCTGTACCCCCAATTGCAGAGCGCATATCTGTATCTGCTTCAATGTTGCGCAGGTTATAGTAATCCATAACCCCCAACTGACCCTTACGGAAAGCATCCGCCATCGCCTCAGGTACCAATGCTTCCGCTTCTACAACACGGGCGCGCGCCTCCTGCACACGGGCAACCATCTCCTGTTCCAGTGCCACCGCAGCCGCACGACGCTCTTCAGCCTTCGCACGCGCAACCTGTAAGTCTGCCTCCGCCTGATCTGTCTGCAGCTTGGCACCAATGTTTTCTCCAACATCAACATCAGCAATATCAATCGAAAGAATCTCAAATGCCGTTCCCGAATCCAGCCCCTTAGCCAATACGGTCTTGGAAATTATATCGGGATTCTCCAGCACCTCGGCATGCGAACCGGAAGAGCCGATCGTCGAAACGATTCCTTCACCTACTCGGGCAATAATTGTTTCCTCACCTGCGCCACCTACCAGCCGCTCAATATTGGCGCGCACCGTAACACGCGCGAGAGCCCGTAACTGAATTCCGTCCTTCGCTATTGCCGAAATGGGCGGAGTTTCGATGACTTTCGGGTTTACCGAAACCTGTACAGCCTCAAACACATCACGCCCGGCAAGATCAATCGCTGTGGCACGCTCAAACGGCAGGTCAATGTCCGCTTTATCTGCTGAAATGAGCGCATTGATCACCTGCTGCACATTACCCCCGGCCAGGAAATGTGCCTCAAGTTTTGGCGTCTCCGAAGGAATTCCAGCTTTGTGCGCAGTAATGAGCGGTTTTACAATTCTGTCCGGCGGAACGCGACGTAGACGCATTCCTACCAGATCGCGAAAGAGTTTCAGGTGAACACCTGAGAAAATTGCGGTGATCCAAAGACGCACCGGTACGAAGTACAGCAGCGTAATGACCCCGAACAGGATCAATAAGATGATGATCAGACCCCCAAAGTTGAATAAATTCTCCATTTTTATCGGTTTGTGGTATCAGTGACTGTCATGCGCATGGTAAGCACCGTGCACGCCGCCCTTCTTGGACACCAAGTGAATGTTCGTGATACGAATGTCTTTCGAAATAGATTTGCACATATCGTAAATGGCCAACGAGGCAATTGACACCGCTGTTAAAACTTCCATCTCTACACCCGTGCGTCCAACCGACGTCGCCTCTGCCCGAACAGTAATCGAATACATCTTTTCATCGAACGAAAAGGTCAGGTTTATTGCTTCAAGTGCTATCGGATGACACAGCGGAATAAGGCGGGCAGTTTCCTTGGCCCCCATGATACCTGCTAACTGGGCCGTTGTGAGCACATCCCCTTTGGTTACGCGCTTCTCGACAAGTGCAGCATACGCATCGGCCCCCAGTTGCACCGTACCTTCAGCTGATGCGCAACGCACGGAGGACTCCTTTGTTGAAATATCCACCATATGGATACCACTTTCATTATCTATATGCGTAAATTCCGCCGTACGGACCATATAACGATTGGCTTGCCGAAGATACTCCTATGACAGGAACCCCATGTAATCCAAGACATAGGTCTGTGTTTCAATGAGGCGTTACATCAGAAGATGTGCCTCCAAAAGGTATAGCCTAACCATACAACCATACTCCTGACACTATGAATTCTATCTCTACCGTTTGTGAACTTGTTGATTTCGGATTAGATCACAACCCGGGCATTGTTGCCTCTACAAAGCGGAACGGGGTCTGGACTGACACAGACTCTGATACATTTCGCGCGCGCATGCACGCTTGCGCTGCGGGCTTTCACAGTTTGGGCGTGCGAAGGGGGGATCGGGTTGCCCTTCATGCAGAGAACAGCACGGAATGGCTCATCATTGATCAGGCATTGTTGCGCCTCGGAGCCGCCAGTGTGCCTATCTACACAACACAACCTGAAGGTCAAATCTCATACATCGTCCGCGATGCCGGGGTGTGCGGATATGTCGTCTCGACAAAGGAGCTTTACGACGGGTGCCCGGCAGATCTGATGTCTAATCCAGACCTGCAATGGACAGTGGGTCTCTTTGGCCAATACGCCAAGGAGATGCTCACATTAGAGGAATTGATCAAGCGCGGAGAGGCGCAGCTTAATGAAACACCAGACATCTTGGACCAAGCAAAAAACGCGGTTAGCGGCGATGATCTCGCCACACTGTGCTATACATCTGGTACAACCGGTGAACCAAAAGGCGTCATGCTTACGCATGCCAACTTCACTTCAAATGCGATTGCAGTGTCGGAAAGACTGCCTTTTGAAGTACCTGCGCGTGTGTTGTCTTTTCTTCCAATGTCCCACTCGCTGGAACGTATTGCAACCTTCTTCTACCTTTCCAAGTCCTGCCCGATTTATTTCATTGAGACAACAGATGAGCTTCTTAAGGATCTTGCTCATGTGAAGCCGGCCCACATGACCACAGTGCCGCGACTGCTGGAAAAGGTTCATGCTGGCATGATGGCCAAAGCCGCGGCAACAAAAGGCATCCCTGGAATGATTGCCCGATGGGCTTTTGGGCGTGCGGAACAATTCGATCTGAAAAACCCCCAAGCTACCTTGCTAGACAAACTAGCGGACAAACTTGTGTACAGCAAAGTACGCGCCGAACCTTTCGGAGGAAACCTGGAAGCACTAACCAGTGGTGGGGCCGCTCTTCCACCAAAGGTTCAGGCATTCATCAACGGTCTCGGTATCTGCTGTGGTCAGGGATATGGCCTGACAGAGACCTCTCCGGTCATATCACTCTACGAACGGGGTCAGATGCGGCCAAGGTCAGTCGGCCGGGCCATTCGAGATGTTGAAATCAAGATTGCTGAGGACGGTGAAATTTTGACACGAGGCCCGCACATCATGCGCGGATACTACAACAATCCAGAAGCTACGGCCGAAACGATTTCAGAAGACGGATGGCTGCATACTGGCGACATTGGTGAACTCGACGAAGATGGGCATTTGTACATTACCGATCGCAAGAAACAACTCTTCAAACTGTCCACCGGTAAATACATTGCCCCTGTACCTATCGAAGTGGCGCTAGCCTCTGATGCCCTGATTGAACATGCTGTGGTGATCGGTCCCGAGTTCAAGTTCTGCTCCGCGCTGATCGTCGCCGACGCAGTCTATGTGGAAAGTTCGTTTGGTGCAGACCCCGACAAGGACGATTTGACGGAAAAAGTCCAGGACGTTATCAACCGAGTGAATCAGACTCTCCCGCCGCATGAACAAGTGAAGAGGTTTCATTTGATTACAGAACCATTCACAATTGACGCAGGAGAACTCACGCCAACCCTAAAGGTGCGTCGAAAAAATGTGTTTGCGCGATACGAGAAGGAGATTGAGGCTCTGTACATGTCCGAATAACGGTAACCGACCCATCATTGCCTGCAACTGAGGTCCTACACCTCCGTACGCTCCGCTCCATATTACTAGCCACATGAATTATGGAACTCGATCTATCTTCCTGCGGCATTGAGGTCAGGGACATCCGAAGGAATATGGTGCCTGCTGTCCTTTACGAGGATGCGCTTCGCAATGAGACGGCGACGAAGATTACCGACAGTGGCGCCATTGCAATTACAAGCGGAGATAAAACCGGTCGCAGCCCCCGGGACAAACGCATCGCCAAAATGCGTTCAAGCTCTCAGGATATCTGGTGGGGATCGGTAAACCTGCCGATTGATCAGCATACATTCGAGATTAACCGGGAACGTGCGCGTGATTACCTGAACACCTGTGATCATCTCTATGTCGTGGACGGTTACGCAGGGTGGGACCCGCGCTACCGGATCAAAGTCCGAGTCATATGCGAGCGCGCCTACCATGCGCTTTTTATGCGCAATATGCTGATTCGGCTCACAGATAAGGAGCTTGAAAATTTTGGTGAACCCGACTATATCGTATACAATGCAGGCATGTTTCCGGCCAACCGCCATACGACGTACATGTCTTCCAAGACCAGCGTAGATATATCCATTGAAGACCAAGAAATCGTCATCCTAGGCACCCAGTATGCAGGAGAGATGAAAAAAGGGATCTTCACGATCATGCATTATGTCATGCCTCGCAGGGGGATCTTGTCAATGCACTGTTCGGCCAATCAGGGAGCGCAGGGAGATGTTTCTCTCTTTTTCGGACTCTCTGGAACCGGTAAAACCACACTGTCCGCAGATCCAAACCGTAGGCTAATTGGCGATGACGAACACTGCTGGTCAGATGATGGCGTCTTCAACATTGAAGGAGGCTGCTATGCAAAAGTGATCAATCTGTCCGCCGAACGTGAACCCGAGATTCTCGAAGCCATCCGCTTTGGTTCCGTCCTCGAAAATGTTGTCGTAGATCCAGTTACACACGCTGTGGACTATACTGACACCAGTCTCACTGAGAACACTCGTGCCTGCTTCCCTATTGAGTACATGCGGAACGCCAAAATTCCGTGTGTTGCGCGGCACCCGTCAAACATTATTTTCCTGACCTTTGACGCCTTTGGGTTTCTGCCACCCGTATCACGGCTCACACCTGAGCAGGTCATGTATCATTTCATTAGCGGCTATACGGCCAAAGTTGCTGGAACCGAAGTCGGTGTGCACGAACCGGTAGCGACATTTTCTGCATGTTTTGGTGCAGCGTTCCTAGTATGGCATCCGGCGAAGTACGCCGAACTGCTCGCAACCAAAATGAAAACCCATAAGGTCAACAGCTGGCTCGTTAACACAGGAATCATTGGAGACGGAAATCAAAGAATCAAACTCCGCTACACGCGCGCCATCATTGACGCTATCCACAGTGGTGCCCTATTGAATGTGCCCACCGTACGCGAACCTGTTTTTGATTTGGAAATTCCAACTAAATGTCCCGGTGTACCTGACGAGCTCCTGTTCACGGAGCGGGCCTGGTCCGATCCAGATGCCTATCAACAGGCGGGGCGACAACTCTCTATTCTGTTCTCCGACAATTTTGCCAAGTTTTCCGGTCGATGCTCTCCAGAAGTCATGACCGTTGCCCGAAAAATCACTGGAGAATAGAACCTGCATAGACACCCCGAACACAAATACCTATTCGTCTGCTCCTGGAGCAAGTAGATAAATTACCGCCATTCGTACGGCCACACCGTTGATAACCTGATCAAGTATGGCTGTACGTTCATGGTCTGCCACTTCGTCATCTAGTTCAACTCCTCTGTTAACTGGACCGGGGTGCAGGACTATCATGTCAGGATGCATGTCCATATGGCGTCCATTGAGCCCATAAGTCGCGTGGTATTCACGCATGGACGGAATCAGACTAGCTCCAAGCCTTTCGCGTTGTATACGCAATGCCATGGCTACATCACAGCCATGAAGCGCGTCATTCAGGTTATGCACCACACGCACACCCAAGCTTTCGGTGTGTAGTGGCATAAGCGTCGGAGGACCACACACGGTAACCTTAGCTCCCAATGTCGTTAGCGCGAAAATATTTGACCGGGCAACTCGACTGTGCGCGATGTCTCCGATAATGGAGACCCGCAGGCCCGAGAAAGATTCGTACCTCTCCGAAATTGTCAACAGATCCAAGAGTGCTTGAGTGGGATGCTCATGCGCTCCATCCCCGGCATTTATGACACGGGCTTTGATACATCTTGTCAGGAAATGAGCTGCGCCTGGTGAGCTATGCCGAATGACCACCATGTCTACCTTCATCGCCTCAATATTTTGAACCGTATCACGCAGACTCTCCCCCTTGGATAAACTTGACCCTGATCCACCGAAGTTAATCAGGTCTGCAGATAACCGCTTAGCCGCAAGCTCAAAGGATATACGTGTGCGAGTGGATGGCTCAAAAAACAGGTTCGCGATTGTTATTCCGAGCAGCGTCGGAACCCGCTTGATCGGGCGCTCCAACACCTCACGGAACTCGCGAGCCGTGCTCAGAATCAACCGGATCTCATCTGCACTGTACGTGGATAGGCCCAGCAAATGTCTGTGTTGAAGTACCCGTATTCCAGCTTTGGAAACTACATCTTCCATTATCTAGATCCTCGAGTAACCAACCATACACCTTCACGGTCATCAATTTCATTAAACTGTACCCGTACTTCCTCTCCGGGAATCGTGGGCACTACACGCCCGACCATATCTGCCCGAATAGGCAACTCATAATGGCCCCGATCGACGAGCGTCAGGAATTGAATCCTGGCAGGTCTGCCAAAATCTGTAACCGCATCCATTGCCGCACGTACTGTGCGACCCGTGCATAATACATCGTCGACCAGAATCAGATGGCGATTGGTAACATCAAATGGGATGCTCGTACTGCGCATTTGAACTTTGCGAGAAATTCTGTGCAAATCATCCCTGTACATCGTTACATCCAACGTTCCCACCGGTATCACGATATTCTCGAATTCATTGATGAGTGTTTGCAGTCGCCGCGCTAAATATACACCGCGCCGGTGCATCCCTACGATTGCAGCTGAATTTTCGTTAGGATGCAGTGCCTCAATCACCTGTCTAGCCAGCCGGGCTAATGTGCGCTCCATATCTTGCGCATCCATTAGCTGTGCCTTGATGATATCGGAGGGTTTCATTGTACAAATCTAAGCACTGAAACGTATTCTTGAGCTTATTCTATCTTCAATAATGGTAAATCGCGGTTCAACAAGTCCTCTCAAGTATCTGGATCCCGTCACGGTTTCCCGATTAAAAAACATGGAGATGCGTGCGCGTTTGGTTGTTGAGGGGTTCATTACCGGCCTGCACAAGAGTCCTTACCACGGATTCTCTGTAGAGTTCGCCGAACATCGGCCATATAACCCGGGAGATGATCTCAGACATGTAGACTGGAAGGTGTACGCAAAGTCCGACCGCTATTATATCAAACAATACGAAGAAGAGACAAACTTGCGGCACTATGTCGTACTGGATACATCGGCCTCAATGCAGTATCGATACGCAGGTCAAGTATCCAAACTTGAATACGGTACATATCTGGCGGCTGCACTGCATTTCATGATGGTGATGCAACGGGACGCCACTGGACTCATGACCTTTGATTCAGAAATACGAACTGTGCTCAGGCCACGCAGCACCACGCGTTATTTGCGGGAGATCCTGTTACATCTCGAACGATTCTCAAAATTTACGAGTACCGAACCGTACACTGGGACAGCTCAAGCTCTTCACCGAGTTGCAGAGATGGTTCATCGACGGTCACTGATCGTAATTATTTCGGATCTTATTGAAGGGGCTGAATCACAGGAACAAGTAGTCCGTGCCCTCAGACGGCTGCGCCATAAAGGACACGAGGTGCTTATCTTCCGCATACTTGAAGCAACAACTGAACGCCTTTTTGATCTTCCTGACCGTCCTATGGTTCTGCGGGATATGGAATCTGGCGCTGAACTGTCTCTCCATCCTGGCCAACTCCGGGAGGCCTATATGAAACAAATGGCGTCACTCACTGAAAACCTCCGGCGCCAGTGCCTCAAGCATTCTATTGATTACGTTGAGCTGGATACGGCCGTGCCGTACGACAAAGCTCTGTTAGCATATCTTAACAAGCGCCGAACGCTGCATTAGAGTCCTTCATGTATAACGACATTGCCCGTGATATCAAGGATGCGGCCAAAGCACTTCTACCCCGGCTAATCAGTCTGCGGCGGACTATACACCAAAACCCTGAACTGGCCTTTGAGGAGCATGCCACTTCCGCGTTGGTGCGGAAAGAGCTATTGGAAGCGGGAATCCAGCGTGTAACCGCAGCCGTCAATACCGGGGTGATCGCAACTATCCGAGGCAGCAGGCCCGGTCCCACTGTGCTGCTGCGGGCAGATCTTGATGGATTGCCGATTCAAGAGAAAACAAACCTGTCTTTCGCTTCCAAACGTGCGGGCGTAATGCACGCATGTGGACATGACATGCACACGGCCGCTCTATTGGGCGCTGCGTTCATTCTACACCAATTGCGAGACAGGATCTCTGGAACTATTCGACTGATTTTTCAGCCAGCCGAAGAGACCTTGCCCAGCGGTGCACTGGCCATGATCAACGCGGGCGCGCTGGATCCTGATAAGGACGAACCTGCACCAACCTATTGTATTGCCCAACACGTATTGCCCTCCCTGCCTGCTTCCACACTTGGATTTTGCGCGGGAGCTTTCATGGCTAGTGCAGATGAACTCTATATTGACATACTTTCTGATGGTGGTCATGCAGCAGAACCTCATCAATTAAGCGGAGATCCCGTGCTCGCCGCCGCCCATGTGATCGTTGCTCTTCAGAGCATCGTAAGTCGACACAGACCCCCAGAAGTCCCTGGTGTTCTCTCAATTGGACGCATTAAAGCTGATGGTGCAACCAATGTAATCCCATCGAATGTACAGTTGGAAGGCACCTTTCGTGCTATGAACGAGAACTGGCGAGAATCCGCCCACGAGCGTATCCGTCGAATTGTAGAACATACGGCCGAAGCACACGGTACAAAGGCGCGAGTTGAAATACGTCAAGGTCCTCCCATACTCGTAAATAACCCTGCACTTACAAAAACCGCATTGGATGCCGCAGTTAGCTACGTGGGAAAGCCCCAAGTCAAAGACATTCCTCTTTGGCTGGCAGGCGAGGATTTCGCGTATTTTCTACAGCGGTGCAAGGGATTATTTTACACGCTGGGGGTAGGACCATCGTCAGATCTTCACACTGCTGAATTTTCTCCGAACGAATCGGCCTTGGAGACCGGTGCCGGATTTTTGGCGTTCCTCGCGGTAACGGTAATTAACAATGGGCAGGCCAAGAATTTTAGCTGATTGTGATAATATGTATATTCCGTTGGAATGCAGGTCGTGCTACCCTGAGTGAATTTCGGGCAACTCCGTGACCTGTGTAATAACATTCCAGAAAATCGATGACAGATAACCTGCAATACGATAGTTCGGAGAACGGATCTCCAAACCATCTCAAAGAGCCAAGAGGACGACGCTTGGCAACTATAATTTTCGCTGCCAATGTAGGACTGTTGATTATCACCATTCTGGCTGTATCCATATCTCAGATTAGTAATTGGATGAACGGGGCGCGTGAACAGGCGCTGAATACCGCTGAAAAGACTGCAACCCAGATAGCCGATATCTATGCGGATATTGGGGAGATTTCCATTGCCAATGTAGCCCGAACCGTTGATGCTTCGCTGAATGCACCTATGACTGCACAGGCTTTCGCCGCTGCTTTTTTAGTTAAGGTCGCAGATGAGGCTAATTATGATACCTCACAGGTTATCAATATTCTGACCTCGATTGTTGAGGAAACTGTTCTGGATGAATTCTGGATCACAGACCGTGAAGCATATTCTTATCTAACAAATGTTCGGGGAGACGATGGCGAACTGATTTACTTCGCATTTGCAGAAAGCCCGATTGAACAACCACAGGCGTACAAATTTTATTCTTTGCTTTACGTCCCGCCTGACTCATTCGCAGTGGTTACGCAACCCGCCCAGGTCCGTGAGGTTGATCGGAAAGTCTATAAGTATGTGGGCACCAATGGTGTGGACCACCACCGCATCACACAGGTGGGGAACCTTCTGGAATTCGGGGATAATGAGTTGCTCAGCCAGGCAAATACAGATTCAACGGCACACGTATCCTCTGTGATTGAGGGGAACCTGGCCGCCAATATGCGTGTGGTTGGAGTAATTCTCGATCATTACATCGTAGCTTCAATTGCTGCTGGCCTTGATGTAACAGGCATAGAGGACGATCTTACTAGAATTATTACACACACCGCAATCGGTGAAATCACCGTGGCTGATCGCACCGGAAGAGTGCTCTATTCTGTGACTTCATCTGGCGGAGAACGAATCACTACGGTATCGTATCAAGACGAACTGGACAATTTGATGGCAGAGCACTGGATTGATCACAGTGGAGCCAAAATCCACCGTGGAGATTCTTCACAATACAAGTACATAACCGTTGCACGGCCAGGCAGCGACTACATAGTCCAGGTTGGGTTGCCGCTGGTGCGGGGAAATAGTGCCAGTATTCTGAATACGGTGTATCAAGAACAGGCGGATGTACTTGTAAGCGAGGGCTACCCTGAAGCACTCTGGTTTAATGATTCAGACAATCAGGTTGCAGCGGCGGCACAATACTCTGAAGCAGATGACATCACTGAAATGGAATCTGCCTGGCGTATGCCTTACTATGAGCGCTCGGATAGCGCAGCTGTCCTACTCGATCGTGCATCCGCGACTGGTCAACCTGCTAGCCACGCACGACTCGGACTAATCAATTCCGAGCATCGCGGCATTTGGGTTGCCGCCCCTATTTCACTTGACGAGAACCATGTAGGTGCTATACTGGCCTTTATTAACCTCGACGATACGGCTGAAGAAATCTGGAGTGGTATCCGGCAAACCCTGTTTATTTCACTGTTTCTGTTGATCTTCACGGCGGCAGCAAGCTTCTTTGGGGCTCGTCTGCTCACACGCCCCATTGAGAAAATTGCAACGGCGGCACGCTTTGTCGAGAGCGGCGAGCAACCAGACGAGGAGCTGGTTGGCTCTGTGGTAAACCGGGCAGATGAGATTGGCGCCCTCGCAAGAGTCTTTCAGGATATGACCATTCAGGTTTTCAATCGTGAAGAAGTACTTGAAACACTGGTATCTGAGCGCACTGCTGAACTCGTCTCTGCGAACGACGAATTACGTCTCGCGCAACAGGCGATCAATCAGGACCTGGAAATGGCCACGGTTGTACAGGCTGCTCTGGTTAGGGAGGGAACCGCAGATCTTGGAAGCTATACAATCTGCGCACGGATGGAGCCCGCACAGCAGGTGGGAGGAGATTTTGTCGATTTTTTCGAGGACGGCAACTCAGTAATCTGTGTCGTGGGCGATGTATCAGGAAAAGGGGTGGCTTCCGCACTTTTCATGGCAGCTTCTCAAGCAGCCATTCGTTTCGCCGCTAATGAGAGTGGCGACATAGCTGAGATCTGCCAAAGCGCAAATAATCGACTCTGTCAACAAAACCCTATGGGGCTCTTCGTTACCGTATTCATTGCCAAGGTAAACCTGAAAAGCGGAGAAGTCGTATATACCTTGGCAGGACATGAGCCTCCGTACCTGTTGAGCGGAGGGAAGCGCACAACAATTGCCCGAACTAACGGGATCGCTATGGGGGTGATGGATGAAATTCCCTACAGTACGAATTCGATCCAAATGAAGCCAGGGGAGTACCTGTTTTCCTACACTGACGGCTTGACTGACATGGTCAACTTGAATGGCGATATTTATGGCAGAGAGCGTTTGGAACAGGCACTGGACAGCGCTGATACGTCAAACCCAGATAACCTTTTGAACTTTGTATGGGATGATATTGCCAATTTCTCTTATGGGACTGCTGCTGCGGATGACCGCACATGCTTAATTCTTTACCGCAACCTTCAATCTGAATCAGAAACAACATGATTACCCGTGATTTCAACGTCACAGTAGCTGCCCGGGTGTCAGAACTACGTAATCTCTCGGCTATGGTGGAAACGTTCGGAGAAGCACATGATCTCCCTCCGAGGACCAATTTTATAATCAACCTTGCTCTGGAAGAGCTCGTGACAAACACACTTGTACATGGTAAGTTTGAGCACGGTGTTGATCCGCAAATTGACGTCAGCCTAAGTATACAGGACGGTCGCGTGATCGTGGTCGTGAAGTCTAATGGTGGCAGGTTTGATCCGACAAAAAGCACGGACGCAGATACGACAAGCGAGCTGGATTCTCGTCCAATTGGCGGTCTCGGATTGCATCTCGTAAAGAGTCAAGCCGATGATTACTCCTATGAGTTTGTTGATGGTCTCAATCGGCTGACTTTGGAGTATAACTTGTCCTAGTGTTACACAAGGTTCACTATATTGGACATCCTCATTAACTTATAGCATAACCCTAATCAAAACCATTCTGGGAAGCAGCAAAATGGCTAGCAAACTTGAAGTACTTGAAGAGCGCGAATCAGATATACTCACATTGGTCCCCGTCGGGCGTGTTGACAGTTCAAACGCACCGGTTTTCGAGCGTGTACTCAAAGACTGGATTGACGACGGTGAAACCAACATTATTGTCGACTTTAGCAGGTTATCCTTCATAAGCAGTTCAGGAATGCGTGTACTGTTGATCGGAGCAAAGGGTGTACGTGCTATTAAGGGTAACCTCATCCTCTGCGGTATGCGTGACAGTATCCGGGAGATTTTCAGCATCAGCGGTTTCGACACCATCATACCGGTAGTCAAAGACCGCATTGCAGCCGTTGATACTATCTGATTCTCTCGTCGCCAGCGCCCTGTGATTTCGTCGTAGAGTCGTGCACGGCATCCATTATGCTACGTCGTTGATCCTCAGGCCACACAAGTCTGTACCGAATTGAACACGCTGTGCTCTGCTCCTGATTCCTGGTAATTTCCTAATCGCTGCGTTCAAGGACAGCCGGGATTATAGTTAGAAATTTCGTGAAGGGAGCACATAAATTCGTTCTGCCGCCTCGTTGCTCGTAGTGTATCATGTGAACAAGTGGTCAGTCCAAGATGGGTTTGAGTCAGTTGGGATGGGAGCGAATCTGTCCAAGGGACTCATCAACCCAGACGTACTCGTACGTTAAGGACGTCGGTTTCTGAGTATTCCCCCCTCACCACACTGCCCCAATGCAGCTCCAAGTTGATAGCTGAGCAAGTTGAGTTCAGCTACAGTGTAATATGCAAACCGGCCCGCGCCTGCGTCAATTGGATCCTGGAAAGCTCCTCCTTGGGTAAGGGTCAGGAAACTTAAAACCAACCGACTCCCGTGTTTCTGTGGTAAGTTGTCATATGAATCTACAATTCAATCTGAAACGGCCGGAGGCCGCATCGGCATAACAAAAAAATGGGCGGCCGCTTGAGTCAGCAAACCGCCCATACCACCTCTTGTGGGGACCGATCAAATTGAGTGAGCTTCTCTTGCAAACAAGAGCCTGCTATTCGTCGTCATAATCCTCCGGCATTAACACAAATTCCGGGTAAGCTTCAACGCCCAGTTCCGCAACATCCTGTCCAAGGCGCTCAACAGATTCGGAAACACGTGTTCCTAGCAGGATGTCAATCAGCTTCCATAACCCAAGCGAAACACCAAACACGAAAACTCCCACGGCAAGAATGCCCACCAGCTGAACCCAAAAACTTGTACCGTCTACGGTAAAAGCCACGGCAAGCGTTCCCCATATTCCAGCAAAAAGATGAACAGGGACTGCACCAACAACATCGTCTATCTTGAGAACATCAAGCAGTTTTATCGCCAGTACACAGACTACGCCTCCTACAAAGCCAATCAGGATCGCTATCCCATGATGGTTCATTGTGGGAGCTGCTGTAATGGCTACCAATCCGGCCAGCGCACCATTGAGTACAGCAAACAAATCAAACCGCCCCAGAATCATACGTGAAACGGTAATAGCTGCCAGGGCGCCGGCTGCTCCCGCCAAGTTGGTATTGACTAAAATGCCTGCGATACTAATAGCGTCCGTAGTTCCCGCCAGAGCCAATTGAGACCCTCCGTTGAATCCAAACCATCCAAACCAGAGGATGAACACGCCCAAAGTAGTAATCGGCACGCTTGAGGGGGGCGTATTTCTCACAGTGCCGTCCTTCCTGAACTTACCCAGCCGAGGCCCTAGTATGATTGCACCTGCAAGTGCGGCCCAGCCTCCTGTACCATGCACAATAGTAGAGCCAGCAAAATCAGAAAAGCCCATCTCAAATAACCAGCCTTCCCCCCAAGTCCACGCACCAACTATGGGATAAACGAAAGCTGTCAAGGCAAGCACGAATGTGAAGAAAGCCCACAATCGAATCCTCTCAGCCAGTGCACCAGACACGATTGACGCTGCTGTCGCTACAAACACCATCTGAAAGAACCATCCCGACATCTGCGAAAATCCAGAGTCCAGAACAGATTCTGTTACCCCTGTATCTCCACCAACCAAAGCAACCTCTTCCGGGGAAGCATTGAAGAAGAGCTTAAAACTGCCAATAAATCCCGATACATCTGTGTACATCAAGTTGTACCCAATGATGTAGTAGGCCAGCCCGGCAATTGAATATAGCCCAATGTTTTTCAAGCAAATTACAGAGGCATTTTTCGTGCGAACGGATCCAGATTCCAACATCGTAAAACCCGCAGCCATCCACATTACAAGAGCTCCCCAGATAAGGAAAGCGAAGGTGTTAAGAACAAACTGTGTTTCTGGTACCATCACCACTAGATCGTTTTGGTTTAATAAATAAAGGGCACACCAAAATAATACAAAAAAACAAAAGCTGTACCGCGAATGAGCCAATAATAACTGACCAACCAAGGAGATGCCACCGCCCTGCGCCAGGAATCTAGACTTTCCGAACGATTATCTAGACTTCTCGCTGCGTATACAACCACTTGAGAACGCGATCCATTGCTTCACGCCGCCCGTACTTAGATGGCTACAATTTTCCTGTGCTTAGCCACTCCCTCACCCCCAAAGCAAAACCCGACTGGATCCCGTTATAACGGGCAACATAGTCGACTTAAGCCAACGTAATGCCTCAATCCTCGCATTACCACCCCGTGCCCACACGCAGAATCTCCAGACCACTCATAAATTCGGCACCACTTTCTTCGCGCGCACGTCTACCAGATATCCGTACCCGCTAAAAATCCACGCAGGTCAACGTAGAATTCTCGGACGGATCTGCCACTTGTACAGGCACAGCCTGACTGGGTCTAACGCTACTTGCTGTCAATACTCAACAAACTACAGTCGCCAAACAACCAACAGCTCAGGTCGGAATTCATTCTGATCCTTGACGCCCAACTTGTTGCGCCAATACTGAAGCTCCACACCAATATGAAGCCAATTCGGTGACCCGAAAGCATTACCCAGATCCCACACAAACTGTGGCTGCGCCAATATCCACGCCTCACTGTTCAAACCCAAATCCGTCTGATCCACCGCAGCGATGTACTCAGCGTGCCCCATAAAGGAGAAGGACTGCCCCCCAATGTTCATGACCTTGAGCCAACTGATATCAAACATGAAGCCATTTGATGTCCGAAGAGGCTCGTTGCTCTGGTCTATCACGGCGGTAAAATCGGTGTTCACAAAAATGAATCCTGGGATCTGCCAGGAAAGCTGCAGACCTGGAAGGGTCTTGAGTACGTTGGCATCGCCATCGAAATTCAAGCCTACAACAACAGAAACGTCCCGGATTGGCCCCATTTTTATGGTCGTGTCGAAAAGCTTGCTCAAACTAAGCGTAGGATACCACTCGCCATAAAACTCCTTATCATTGAATCCATCCACCTCCACATCATCCAGAAAATCAATAAAGAAAAAACTACCTCCGAGCTTCCAGGCTCCCGCGTGCTGAAACGTCAGTATCCGCGTTGAATGGAACTCGCCCGAGAACGGGTTCTTCAGACTGCCATACTGGAAATGAAACTCCATTTGTGCAGATGCTGGTGAGTAACTGAACCCCGTGAGGATACCAGCAACCGCGATACCTGCGAAAAAACGCTTATGATTCATTTTTTTGTGTATATGACTCCGATGAAAGCAAAAGAGCACCCTGACGGCCAATTTATGAACTTATTGATCAAGTTTTCAACACCCAGAAGGTAATACCACTCTTAGGACCCTATACAGACTCAACCCTCAGAATCTGAGGCACGGCATGTTGGAGTGCCTGCTCAATACCCGCACGTAATGTCATACTGCTCATGGGGCAGCAGCCACATGCACCAAGCAGTTCAAGCTCGACAACCATATCGTCTGTGATTCTACGCAAACGAACCTCTCCGCCATCAGCTATGAGGTACGGCCGAATGGAGTCAAGCCCATCCTCAATCCGTTTACGGAGATCGGCATCAGTGTTTGGGTGATATGCAGACATTAAAAGAATTCGATCTACTGATACTCAATAAGCGGAGAAACTTCAGGCACCACGCTCGAAACCGACAACGCCTCCGCGATCCCGGCTGCAACCCGACGAAAAGCCCGGGCAGATGCAGTTTCCGGGGCTGCTAGAACAATTGGTGCCCCTTCATCACCCGAAACACGTAAGGATTCCTCCAAGGGAATCCTACCTAACAAAGGTATACCGGTTTCAGATGCAAGGTTCTCTGCCCCTCCCTCTCCAAAGAGGAAGTATTTCCGGTCGGGTAAATCTGGTGGGCTGAACCAGGCCATATTCTCCACAATACCCAATACAGGCACATTTACTTTCTCAAACATAACCAACCCCTTTCTTGCATCAGCAAGTGCGACCTTCTGTGGTGTTGAGACAATTACAGCGCCAGCCAACTTGACGGTCTGAACAATCGTCAGTTGGATATCCCCCGTTCCAGGCGGCAAATCCAGAAGAAGAAAATCAAGCTCCCCCCACTCGGTGTCATTCAGAAATTGCTTCACAGCCCCGGAAACCATTGGTCCACGCCAGATTACGGCCTGGGTATCATCAACCAGCAGCCCCATGGATAACACGTGAACGCCGTGTTTGACCAATGGAATAATCTTTCGCTGCGAATTGACACGTGGCTTACTGCCTTCCAGGCCAAACATTACCGGAATACTTGGACCATATATATCCGTGTCCACGAGTCCTGTCCGATATCCCTCTGCTGCAAGCGCTACGGCTAAATTCACGGCTACAGTGCTCTTGCCAACGCCTCCCTTGCCCGAGGCAATCGCAATCATATGCCGCGCTCCAAGCCTGATCTTATGCCCTCTACCTTTTGAATGAATCAAATCAATCCTTACATCTACATCCTGCCCAAACGTGCTCTGAATAACCTCCTTGCATCGCCCCGCAACTTCACGGGAGAATGCTGTCCCAGGCTGGGCGATATTGAATTTAAACGCCACTGTACGGCCATCCACAGTCAGATCCCGCACGGAACCGAGTCGAATAATATCATGACCTCGATCCGGGTCATGTACTTTACTGAGTGCCTGATAAACTGCCTTGCGCTTGATAACTTGATTGCCCATGCTATTCATTGGAGGTCAAACCACTACCCACTGAATAAATGCTGAATCTGCTCGCACTTTTAGTTGCATATCGTTACAACTCGCCGGCACCCGGTCCATTGTAAACAACGACTGCATCTTATTCATAACCGGAGATACCATAGGAATTAATTGCCTCTTGTCGACCATGATCCTGTACATCCGCACAATACCTCAAGCCGTCTGCATTGCCTGATCGCAATGCAACGATCAAGTCACTTGATTGTGCAGATCTGTCCGCACAAAACCAATAACAGCTCTGCCGACTATTCATTCCCGCAGCGTACCATCCCTCAGAATCTTCAATCCAACACCATGACGTAATCCCCACTTGCTTATAGTAATTGATTGTTGGGCGAGTCTATGCATGAGTTCAAAACAAATCATACACGCTGCTGGAAATACATCCGAACGCCCCTTGAGTTTTTCAGGACTCAAGGCAAGAACATCAGACTGGTCCATCTGAACCAAATTTTTCATCCAACCCCTCACCTGGGGAAGCGAGAGCTTTTGTGCATATGCTCCGGTGTTCCTTAATCGTTCCCACCGCCCGCTTAGCGGGCCCATCGTTGTTTGAGTTTCGCCACTGACCAGGGCATGCTGTAAATCAAGCAGGAGTCGATGTGTGTCTGAAGTGCCCACCAGACAATAATTCTCTTGCCATAGAGCAATCGAATCGGCAAACAGCTTTCGGATGAACCTCTCGGCCGCTTCCAATTCTCTCGGTTTGGGAGGTTGACAGGAAAAAAATCGTTCGGAGATACGTACGGAACCAACATTCAGACTCAAACACTCATGGACCGCCCCCCAGGAAGTACCCCTGACAATCTCTGTTGAACCTCCCCCTATATCACAGGTGACGAGGTTGCCGTTTACGCGTGGCAATCCGGCAATAGCACCAACAAAACTCAAATCAGCCTCCTCTTCGCCAGAAAGTATCTCGTAGTGCAATCCTGTGCGCTCCCGAACGATATGACTTAGGGTATTACCAGCATCCCTGGAAGCACTGGTACCAACCACAATACATCGCTCTACATCCCATCTACCCGCAATAACCTGAAACTCTTGCAACGTCTCAATCAGCCGTTCTACTGCAGCCTCTGACAGAACACCATTTGCATCTACTCGCTCCCCCAGTCTGATTATGCGCTGTCGCTCCTCAAGCGGCCTGAGCGAATTTCCCGGAGCCGATTTCGAGATTAAAAGCTTTGCCGAATTTGTCCCGATGTCAATAGTTGCCAACCGCACGCCAAGGCCTCAAATCAAAATGGTTGAATCCGACTGTTCTTCAGGTAGTCGTGTAACGTCTTGCCTCAAGTGTAGATCTCATGGCCGTGCCTGCCATTGGCGTCTGGAACCGGCGCAACTCCGCGGGAAGGAGCGTTCACATATCATATTAGTGACTCAATGGACCCGTGAAATTGATTGCATAATGCGCCATCCAATCGGAACAATTATGAATCTAATTCCCCGGATTTTCATCAGATCACGTGGATGTTCATCCACCAAAAGAGCGAGCAGGCTACTGCACTGTCGCGGGAGCTCTTGCCGATGAATCTATAATCGTAATCTCCGAACCATTCTCCCGGATCTCGAATAAGGCTACCCCCCATCGTTCCTGATTTCTTGGCGCACTCGCATTCCATTGCTCAAAAGAGTGGGACCCGTCTGATTCGTAATGCAGTACATAACTCCCAGGTTCCAGAATTAGAACTTTAACAGCTTGTCGGTTTTTTCGATCTCCACCGGCAGGCACTGAGTTTTCGTATGTCATCTCCCATACGATACGTGCCTCTCCGTCGTCCTCCAACTGCTCTAACCATGCAAAATCATATCCGTTGTTAGGGCCTGTTATCTCTCCCATGGCATGCAGCATCACAGGCGTAGTCCTGCGTATCAAAAAGGTAGTCTCCAATTGTGCGTCATCGCCGACCTGCATAAATGCGATCACCGGCTCGTCCTGCATCCACGGATCAAACGTGGTAATCCGATCGCGGGTAGGGCTACTCAGACTTATTCCCCATCCATCAGGATCGTACGGAGGATTCGCTTCCCAGCTACCGTAATTATGACGGCTATCCGTAGCCACGGATAGCCGATATATCCCCGGCTGCATCCCGACCTTACCCTCATACACTCGGTTTTCCTGTGCCCCTCCTGCCCATTCTGTATTATCTCTGGAAAAATACCAAACTACCTGCCCGGTGGCTGCATCTTCAATCAATGAATAGTCAACCGTTCGGATTCCATCGCCGCTACTCAATTGTCCAATAGCATGAATATCGAGCTCTGCCGGACGCAATACCTCAAAATAGAATTCTTTCTTTTCGTTCCGCCCCAGAGCCGTAGCCTCCCAGATCTGATCGCCCGAATCCGTTGTCAGCATACCTGAAATAGGTTGCAGCGCATCCCCGTTCTCTGAACTTTGAATCATCACGCGCCATTTCCGCTTATCATCCCAGAATGGGGCACGGGAGCGGCGCAAGAGCTGACCGTATGACGCAAAATTTAGCGTGTATATACCTGCTTCCAGAACAAGCTCATCCCCTTCTACATGAGCGAGCGAACCTTCCTGTACAGCATTGGAATTATCCATCTTCCAAATAACCTCCCCAGTATCGTCACGTGTAATCCAGGGATATGCAGCCAGCCCCATCTCTCCTGAACGACGCTCGTCAATTGAACCAGTCGCATTAATTACAACTGTGATGCGCTCTGAGACTCGAAAACTCTGATGCCTCAGTTCACGAACATCAAGCTTCGTGAAAACAATTGCTCCACGTGGAGAAGGCGGACCCGAAAAAAGTCTTACGATCACGAAAAAACCTAACAGCAACAGTACGATGACCTGCAATCGACTCCGAGAACTCATTTTTTCTCACTATTATTCGCTATGGCACCTACGTTACTACGGATGTCCCGGCAGCAAAGTTGCCCCCTGATAACCCATGAATTGTAACAAAACCAGCCCATTCAGGGTAACAGATTGAGCGTCTTTCCGGTAGTATAAGCTTCAAGCAGTTTGCCTAACATTCTTTCCAAGACGGCCATCCTCTCAGTATTCAAACGCTTCTGGCGCTGGCTACCGCTCATTGGATTTCCCTTGCTGTTTATCGGCACAACTGTCTTTGCCTTTCTTGGGGGATTAGATGAATCCTCGACGCCAGCCCAGGGAATAGCTCATCATGCAGCGCTGGTCCTGTGCTTCCTATGTTTGTGGATTGCCGTTGCCCGCCTAGTACGTAACTCTCGTCCTGCACCTATTCAGACCTTTTGGCAGACAATTCTAGCTATCCTGGGCAGCTCGTTTGCAGCATTTCTGGCATTTCAGATCCCGGGGGATTTTGTAGACGGCACTCCGGCCGCTCCCATTGTCCATGTAAAGAGCGCCCTTTTGAGTGTGCTCCTTGCAGGCCTAAGTTTTTTTGTGGTCCATAGGCTTGGTCTTCTGGTTCGGTTTCGACGTACTCGAAGGAGTGAGCGCAATTGGCGTCTCATGATATTATTCATTGGGATCGCCTTCCTGATCTCGATTCCTACACATCACCAAATTGAATTTGATTTCGGTTTGGTTGGGGGGCTTTACGACATCCTCCAATACATATCCTACATTGGTGCGATCATCTTCATTCTGATGAATTCAATTCGTCTGGCATGGATCGTGCGTCTTTCGCTTGGAAAAAAAGGAGCCGCGATTGGGTTGGGTGTCGTCATCGTGGGGTTGCTTGTTGTTTGCGCGGTAGCTGTACTGACTAATTATAACTCAACCGACGTAAGCACGACCTTATCACCACCTGCTGCTTTTCTGATATTTTACAGCTTCCCGCTTTCTGCTGTCACAGGACTCTTCCTGCTCTTCGGACTCATCTATGCACTGACCTCAGTGCTATCCTTGATCTTCCATTTACCAACTACAGGAGATTACAGACGGAGTACAGACGAGATGGTCGCCATGCGGACGCTTAGTAACTTGCTGCGCGAAGTAGTCGAATCTGAGAAGCTGCACGAGTGGGCGGTCTCCACACCTGTTGAATCTGGCAATGCAAATGCGGCGTGGCTTACGGTACAAAACCTTGAATCTGGGTCACTAACTCCCCATATCGTGGCTTCACGCAATATTGAGAGTGAGCATATCAATGAGTTTTGCGATGTTACCTCAATTCACAATACGGTCGTACAAACACGTGAACCCGTGTTAATCCAGGACGCGCTCACTGATACGCGAACCCGAAAAAGCAAATCCGGCAAATTCGAGAGCCTTCTCGCAATCCCCCTTTCAACGCGCACTGAAGTACTTGCGGTGTTATTTGCTTCACGTGATGTGGTCTACGCCTTCGAGAGAGAGGATGTAGAAGCAATAGGTGTTTTTGCTTCACAGGCAACCCTTGTGCTGGAAAATGCACGTCTAGTAAATTCAAAGATCGAACGTGAGCGCTTGGCAAACGAACTCGCCATCGCACGCGATGTGCAACAACGCCTGTTGCCTCAGACCATGCCTGAACTACCCAACCTCAATTTGGCGGCGTCCAGTGTTGCCGCTCGCGAGGTCGGTGGGGATTATTTTGACATACTGGAACTAGGTGAAGGAGAGTTGGCCTTCATCGTGGCAGATGTTTCGGGGAAGGGAACCTCAGCCGCCTTCTATATGGCGGAAATGCAAGGCATTTTTCAAGCGGTTGCACGTATTGCACCTGCACCCGATGTCTTTCTGGGACACACTAATCAGGCACTCGGGGAGTCACTGGAGAAAAACATCTTCGTCACTGCTGTTTACGGGATCCTGAACTGCCATTCCGGTCGTGTCTCACTTGCACGTGCAGGCCATACTCCCGCCGTCCTTGTAGACGCCAATGGCAATGCCAAACTCCTGCACTCTGAGGGATTGGGAATCGGCCTGGACCGGGGAGAACTGTTCGAAAATGTCCTAGAGGTTGAGCACCTTATGCTTAAACCTGACGACCTGCTTGTACTATACACAGACGGAGTCATCGAGAGCCGAAATCATGAGGGGGAAGAATTTGGGTATGACCGCCTAGTGCAAGCCGTGCAGGCTGCGCGCAATGAAGATTCACAAGGCGTACACGATGCTATACGCCAGACCGTTGATGACTTCGTTGGGACGAATAACCGCTACGATGACGACCTTACACTACTGATCATCAAATGGCATGGCTGCAAGACGGTGTCAAGCGGTACCGCACAGAATTCATTGTCGTAAGTTTATGGTGCACCGCAATCACTGACTGTAATCGCTTATGAGTAATTTTTCTGTCGCATTTCGAGACTTCGACATTGCTACGATATTGACCGTACGCGGGGAACTGGATGCACATACTGCGCCCGAACTTGAATCCGCAATTAAAAAATGCGTCGATGAGGAAAAGATCCACCTCATCGTAAACGGAAATGGGCTTGACTATATCTCAAGTGCGGGGCTTGGCGTCTTTATGGCGTACATCGAGGAAATTCGCGCACTAAACGGGGATATCAAAATATGTGCGCTTAAGCCCAAGGTATTTGGAGTGTTTGATTTGCTGGGTTTCCCGCGTATCTATCACATCGTCGAAACCGAAGAAGAAGCACTGTCTCTCTTTAACCAAGGAATTCAACCAGTATAGTTGCGTTGGCCATGTCCTATGCGTCCGGCATTCATACCCTCACTATTCCCAGCGCAACACGCTGTTTGAGGGAGGTGCGCAAATTTGTGATCCAGCACGCGCGACAAGCCAAGCTCACTGAGAAACATATAAATGCGCTCACCCTGGCCGTGGATGAAGCCTGCGCCAATATCATTGAACATGCCTACCAGCAGAATCCAGACCACGAACTGACCATCACTATGACCATCGAATCGAAGCGTGTAGTGGTGAAAATCCGTGACCACGGACTGCCCTTCAATAGGGAGGACTATCAACGTCCAAACGTGGTAGAGTTATCGCGCAAGCGCAGATCAGGCGGCCTCGGAGTGGATATTATGCGTCGAATGATGGATGAGGTTGAGTATAAGGCACATGAAAACATGAACGAGGTCCGACTGATTAAATTTATTCGTCAATCGGAATGATCACCCTCGGTGGCATAACCAGTATAAAGTGATACGATCCCAAAGGTAAGGGGCTCTGCGAACGCATCCACGAAACCACACTCTTCGAGACGGGCGAGAAACTCCTGCCCGTGCGGAAAGGCCTGTATGGACTCTGGTAGGTATTTGTATGGGCCCGTAACGCCCGAGAGCGCCCGACCAATTCGGGGGAGCATCAATCTAGAGTACAATCCATAAAATGCTCGAATAGGCTTGGTTTCAGGTTGACCGAACTCAAGAATCACCAACGGCGCCTGGGGTTTGAGTACCCGCCCTATTGAACGTAGCCCCGCGTCTAGATTGAAAAAATTTCGCACTCCGAAGGCAACAATAGCGGCATCAAAACTGTCCGTTTCAAAAGGAAGACGCTCTGCTGAACCCTGCATAAATACAAGTGGAGCACCAGGAAATTTTCGGGCCGCTTTCTGCCGTGCAGACATTAGCATGACCTCTGCAATGTCGACCCCTACGATTTCCATAGGTTCCAGTTGAAGAGTTGCGAGTGCAACATCTCCCGTCCCCGTTGCTACGTCAAGAATCCTTCCATTTTTCTGCTCACCGAGCCGCTGAACAGCCGCCCTACGCCATGTGCGGTCTAAACCAAAACTCAAAACTCGGTTGAGTAAGTCGTAACGATGTGCAATGGCATCAAACATCGCCGCTACTTCTGACTCCTTCTGCTCGTTCTCACCTATGGTTGGATAATAGCGCATCAACGCCTGTCTTGACTGGTGATCAAATTTAATGCACTTCGAATCAATGCTGAGCTGCAAAAACAATCCAGGCGCACAACGACCAACATTGCAATACGAACCGTGTCTGGTCCGCCACAATTATAATCAACAAACAACTGAACAAGCAAGCCCGAGGGGCCTCGCGACGCCGCATTAACGTCTAGGCACGACCACATAAACAAGGTTTCACAGACTGCGTTGCACCAGCAGGTCGATGTTAACCTGTCACCGAATGCGTCAACCCTGATTCGTATGACCAAAAACTTTCTGATTGAGATTGGGGACGAGCGGATTCCCGTGACACAGTCACAGAATAAACTCTCCATAAGCGGCAGGGAGGCGGACGCATCTCTCGTGGAACTAGGACCAAAATTGTACAGTCTACTACTAAGAAACAGTAGCCATGTGATCCACATTGCAAACCAGACAGACACGAGTATCACGCTGACTGTAAACGGAAAGTCCCTCGTTGCCAACTTTGTCAGCGAACGCTCAGAACTGATTACACGTCATGGACAACAAAAGACAGTCCAGAAAACAACAAATGAGCTGCGCGCCCCAATGCTGGGGCTGGCGACACAGGTACTGGTTAATCCTGGCGACAGTGTCGTTCCTGGCCAAGGGCTTATCGTACTAGAAGCCATGAAAATGGAAAATGAGCTTCGCTCTCCTATTGAAGGGCGTATCAGACAAGTTTATGTCCAGGAAGGCGAGTCCGTTACAGTTAACGCAATCCTTGTTGAATTTGAGTCATGACTGCACTTGTAACGGGCGCAACGGGTTTTCTGGGCAGCCAGCTTGTGCGTACGCTCTTGAAAACTGGATGTCGGGTCAGAATCTATAGACGAGCAACTTCCAGGTTCGACATGCTTGGCACGGCAGCGGACGAAGTGGACCATAGTGTAGGCGACATCACGGATATGGATGCATTGTACGTTGCCATGAAGGATGTTGAAGTTGTCTTTCATGTGGCAGGCAATGTCCGGTTTGGGTCCAAATCGTTGCACCGTGTAAATGTCCAAGGTACCGCCGCGGTTATCAATGCGGCGCTAAAAAGCGGTGTCGAGCGATTGGTTCACACCTCCAGCGTTTCAGCTATCGGAAAAAGTGGCCACACGGTCGCCGACGAATGCTCTGAATGGCAGTATGGATCCCGAGTACCACCCTATGCACAAAGCAAACACCTGGCAGAACTTGAGGTGCAGCGCGGCATCGCTGAGGGACTCGACGCCGTTATGGTCAATCCAAGCTTGATATTCGGCCCGGACCACAGCAAAGGAAAAGCCCCGAATATCACACACGATTATGCCCGTATAATTGGTTCCGGCAAATTGTGGTTTTACCCCGACGGTGGAACAAACGTCGTAGATATAGACGATGTTGTAACAGGACATTTACTCGCATTAGAACGTGGTCGCAAGGGGGCACGTTATCTCTTGGGCAGCGAAAACCTTAGCTGGAATTCCCTCTTCTCCATACTGGCCAAAGTGCAGGATGCTAAGCCCCCGAGCATTCAGCTACCGTACCAGCTCGCAGTTGCATGTGGCATAATAGCAGATCTGTGGAGCCACACGACCGGTCACAAACTACCCATAGGGCGATCTACCGTAAAGTATATCTACAAGAATCACCGGTACTCAAACAGACGGGCCATTGACGAACTCGGCTGCTCGTTCCGTCCCTTCACGGAAACGGCTCAACGCGTGGCGGACTCCTTAGTTGCTGACCAATGATCGCGAAACCGTCCTTTCTTATTCACCGTGATAGAATAAGCCAATCTGCAATGATAACCCAGGTTCAGCGAAATCACTGAGCGGATACGCATGAGTGCTATCGAAAAGATTTAGTATTCCAGCCCGCAGGAACACGCCTCGAACTGCCCTACTCTCCATCCATACATCTGCACTCATCCAGCCGTGATCACTAGGACGCGCCGGTGAGCCATAGACTTCTGCACCAAGGGTGTATAGGTTGAATGGGCCTGCTACTGACGCGCGACCACGCCCCCAATCCGACCAGCCTGTTCCGTCCTTGAGCACCATAGCAGTTGCGGATAAAGCAGCTCTTCTCCATGAACCGTGGACGACAGCGGTTAAACCGTGTGAGCGTTGATCAGAAATTTTTCGTTTAAAGGTCACGAATTGCAATGATTTATCAAAACCCTTCCAATGTACACCGCCATCCACCTGCATTATCGTCCCGCCTGCCCACTGCCATACCGCGCGTCCGAAGCCTGTGAATACCTGCCAACTACTGCTAACCTCCCAGGTGGCAGAAGCGTTAGCTCCCCAATCGCCATTGTAGTGGTCGAATCTGAATTGTCCATCAATCAAAATAGGCGATATTCCGTGCAGTGCTCGGATAAACAAGCCGCTCTCCACGACTGAATTTAACCGGTAATAGTCCGCACCGATGTACAGGCGCAGGCTCTGCAGCGGACGTAGGCGCGCAGTTGCCAATATACTCTGCTGTGCATCGTCAGATGAACCTTCCAGTTCCTGGAGAGACCCCGTGACAGTGACTGCCCGCAGAATCGTAGTGTTGCGGGTGAATCTGTACCGTAACATTACTTCTCGCCTGTCAAGTTCGCTTTCGATAGGACCGATATACCTTCCCCATCCGATTCCGCCATTGAGCACATGGCCGGGAGCGAAATTGCTCGTCACTCTTGCCGCAACCCCTCCATCCCGGGCACTGGCATGCTGCAGTACGCTGGCTCCGTCTATGTAGTTAGACGCACCGTCATATATCCAACTGATTGCTCCATAACCGCGTGACCAGTTGTGGCGCACCGTTGCTCCTGAATGTATCCACCGCGCTTTTGAAGCATAAATCACATTCGCACCCGTTACTGGTTGATCATTTGTTCTGAAATGCGTCAACGCATCGGCCCCAAGACGTAGATCATAAGGACCCGGAATAACCTCCGTCTCCTTTATGTCTGCAGTCATAAAGAGCGGCATGCGAGAATCAATCAATCTAACGCCGTCCACATACATTGACCTCGCTGCGATGGGCAGTTCGCGAACCGTGTACTCCGGGAGTAGCACATCAGTCCTACGAGGTAAAACCCCCGCCTGCATTCGGGTAGGTAGCCCATCATCTAGGCTGACGAGGGTATGCTTGTCAGGTAGCACATGAACCGCAAATATAAGAAATACCTCCAGTTGCAAGTCATCCTCAACCTTTACTGATTGGTGTAAATCCTCATACCCTTCGGCCGATACCGTCAGCGTATATTCGCCCAGATTTACAGCTCCAAACGCGAAATGACCATCCGGCCCTGTAATCGTCCCGTGCAGTGTCCCTGTCAATATTACAAGGGCACCCGGAACTGGATTCAGGCTTTTCGAATCCAGAACAGAACCTGTCACTCTTGCTGATTGAGCTAGTGATCTGGAATTGCTCAGACTAACACTAAGGACCAAGCAACAGATCACATTATGCAGGACAATCCACCGAATCTGCTGCATTGTTCAGTTGTACGGGGCAAATACAAGGTATTTCGTGTCTTGAGGTGCCCCCTAGGAACCAGTTGGTCATTATGCAACAACTATGTGCTTCACCGTCCTGCAGGCTGAATCTGTGCACCACTTTCCCGGGTGCGCTTGTAAGGCGCCTCTTCTCCCACCATAAGAAATCTCAGACAGCTTCTGACTCTCCGGCTACTATTCCAGCTCTCGGTGATTCCGGCCGGGACGCGAAATCAAATCAATACGGCGTTGACCGCTGGTGGTTAAACTGAAATCGTTGCCTCGGCCACGTACCAAGCCGTTCGTCAGGTATTGGTAGGGAATAGCACTTGAACGCTGCAATACATTCAATTTTGGTTCATCCAACACCTCATCCTGGGGCTCAAATTTAATTGGCAGCCCAGATGCGGCAAAAGTGATCTTCCATGAACTCCCCATCTCGAGTGGAGCACCATAATCAGGTCGCCAGCCTTCAAGTTCGGGACACAGCCAAGGATAGCGCCAAAGCATATTGGGGATGGGCGCTTCTAAAGGAATCGTGACCTCAAAAAAAGGAGTTTCTGCTTCCTGCAAAAGCTCCGGCATGGTTAAGTCGGGTTTTTCTTGCAGCATTAGATAGAGTTGCGCAATATTTACTCCCGTCAGATTGATGCCGTTAAATATCCCGTGGTAGTTAGGTGCAGCATCCCTCAGATAATCATCATACCAATCGTTAAAGGATTCATTCAGCATCAGATTTACCTCCAGATGCAGGTGAGCCCGTGCACGATTTACACCTCGCCCCGTATATCCCATCACTCCAATCACATTCCCCTGGTCAACCCAATCCCCGGCCGATACACTAACTTTGCCGAGATGAGCATAAAGGCTGTAGTATGGTGATTCTCCCCACTGGTGCTCAATCACGATGTACTTCCCATAGTTGGAACGACTTGCCCCGTCATTAACGTAGACCACTTCCCCCTCTGCTATAGCGCTAATCTCATCTAGCGGATCTCCCCGCCTCGTTCGGCGCAACGGACGAATATCAATCCCTTCATGAAAGCGGCTGTAGATCACTCCTGCACTCGTGCGACGTACATTACGCACGAAACCATACTTTCCGGCAGTCCAGCCAGGCTGTTCACCCGGCCGCTCCTGACGGTACGTGTGCATATAAAAATCCGGGCCACCTCCCTCCTCAAAGATGGCCTCATTTTCAGATGGTAGAATGAGTGAGATTTCGTGTTCGCCCTGCGCCAGCGCCTGAAAAGAATACCCGCACCACATCGCCCAACATGCCAGACCGATTAAAATTCTTCCTTTCGAAAACATTGTACGGTAACAGTCCTTGTGCATAACCAAGCGGAATATATGAGTTATGAAGATTTTTTTTGTCAGCTATACGATTGTACCGGATAGGTAGCTTCGGCTTTTCCCTGCGAAACTCCCTCCAATTTTCGCTTGAGTATGCCGCGACGAAAAGAACTCAGATGGTCTGTGAACAGCAAGCCTTCCAAATGATCGTACTCATGCTGTATTACACGGGCAAGAATACCATCAACTGTAAGCGTGTGCTCTTGCATATTTTCGTCCTGATAATTCAGCCTCACAGATTCCGGTCGAATCACTAGTTCCCGAATGCCCGGTATTGACAGACACCCCTCCTCAAATTCTTCCTCTTCATCGGACTCCCACGTTATTTCAGGGTTGATCAAAACCATAGGTTGTTCGGGAATATTTTCTCTTAAATCCTCCGGTATTTCATCCAGTAACGAAGAAATATCTACAACAAAGAGCTGCTCCCGATATCCTACCTGGGGAGCAGCCAGACCTACGCCTATTGCATTACGCATCGTCTCTATCATGTCACCAATGAGTTTTTTGAGTTCATTGTTGACGGATTCAACTGCCCTGGTTTGCTGGCGGAGAACTGGGTCACCAAACAGACGAATCGGGAGGATCGCCATAAACTCTACAATTCCACACGGGCAAAAACGCCCGTCGGCCCGTTTTCGTCAAAGGTTACTACATCATAAGGTTGGGCGTTAGGCCCCTCCATGCCCGGTGATCCAATGGGCATCCCCGGTACCGCTATGCCACGTGTATCTGGACGCTCCTCAAGTAGACGCTCCACGTGCTCAGGTGATACATGGCCCTCAATTACATAGCCATCTATTACCGCGGTATGACACGATCCTACTGTACGCGGCACACCTAACTGCGATTTGATCGCCCCCATATCTCTCATATCCCGTGTCTCCACCTCAAAACCGGCATTTTCCATATGCTCCACCCACTTGACGCAGCACCCGCAGGTCGGGGCCTTGTACACAACCATGGCTGGTTGATCATTCTTGGCAGGTTGCAAGACAACCCCGGTTGCAACGACTGCCCCGAGCCCTACCGCAAGCAGTGTCAGTGAGATTGATCGTTTCATCTTCTATGCCTTATTCCAATAATACGTTATAGCTCGTTAGTCGAGCGGGGTCTGCATCAGAGAGTAAATCATAAGCATCTCCCCGCTCATTTGAGCCTTCGAAAATACCCACCAACTCTTTGTTCTTCGTAGAAAAAAAGATGTCCAGTACGTACTGCCTGGCCTGATCTTCGTATAGATCAGACATAATCTGCAATACTTCCAGGACCTTTGTCCGTGCAGACTCCTGATTCAGGATAAACAAATCCAGCGCTTCAATATGATACTGGTAATACACTTCACGAAGCGGACGCATCCGTGGATTTGTCAACTGATCCACAATCCGTGCACGTCCATCAATATCCAATGTGCTCCATCCAGCGGCATTGCTGCTTGAAGCCAACTGCTGAATCCGCTTCGCTTGCTGAAAATGCTCCTCCCCTCCAAATTCGCTGAAGCTGTCATAGTCGTAGCCCAACATCAGGTAAGCGTAATAATCAAGGACTGAGGTCAGTTGGTCAAACCGTTCCACCTCAAAGACCAACGGAGTACCCTGAGCATAACTGAAGTCCCATGCTTCATCGCTAATTTGCAAAAGGGGGGTCTTTGCCATCGTTCCATAAATTGGACGCGTACTGGTCAAAACAAGTTGGGCTCGGAACGATGTAAGGGTAAAACTCTCCTGAAACACGATCTGCATGGAGCATTCAATCAACTCATGCACTTCAAACTGATCCTCAGTCCAGTTGTTGTTATTCATATAATCCTCGATCTGCCGCTCCAGCTCGTCGAGGAATCCAAATCCCGAACCTTCCAACTTCAGATAATTAATCTGTGCCGTACACCTGAACTCACGTGCCGTCGAAACCGATACAGCACCGGCCAGAATGCAAATTATCACTAGCGACCGCATTATCTGCTTCTTTAAACACATTAGCTGCTGAAACCAATACACCGCAGAGACCGGTTTATGACCAAATCTGCACATAAGGCGATCGTAATTCCTCTGCGATAAGGACATGCTCAGTAAATAGATGCCATGTACAACCCGTGACGCGAAAGTACATGAATTGATCTAATTTGTTCACTTCTCACGATGCATTGGACGGACAACCACTACATGAGCGTAAAATAGCGCTGACTCAATTCCAGCGGATTGATCGCTATACGTACTTCCAGATCCAGATAATGAAAGATGCGAAATTGGCTCCCAAGCCCAAGTCCCGCTGCCCAGCCGCCACTGTAGTCTTCACTCATCAGGACATATTCCGCAAACCCATACAGGTAGACCGTATTGATGTACACTGGGATACTCAGGAGTCCATTTTCTGGATACCAAACAGGTTGCAGCACCTCTATATCAATCTTCCCATGGATACCACGGCCAAGGTACGCCTCTCTCCCACGCGGAAGGATCAACGAATTACTGTATACACTTGCCTCATTCTGAACTAGCACACCGGCTCCAAATGTCGTACCAGTATTCCAACGCCGAAAGGGCGACCAATATTGACTGAACCTCAGGTACATGCCAACCCGCCGAGATACATTGTCTATGTCCAAATCTGCACGTCCATATACCCCAAGCGTCGCGCCCCGGTTGGGCCATACATCGCGCGTATTTTTCTGGATCCCAACCGCAAACCATAAACCTGTATCAACTGTAGTCCGGCCGCTCCATTCGGCAAGTGACCGGTCCGTGCCCAGGAGGTACGGAACAGGGGTTTCATCCAGACTAAACCATCTTGTCCGTTCAGTACGCACACCCGCAAAAATTCTGGCATAACTGTTGCGAACATTAGACTCAAACCTAAGAGGCAGCGTAATCTTCACACCAGTTCCCAGTGACTGCTCGCCGTATGTTCTATCCTGAACCGTTTGATCCTGTGCCACGATCCTCGCAATAACCGCCCTAGGCTCATTGTAAGCCTCAAGTGTTGCCAAAACTGGACCGAATGCTGAACTTATCACTGCACGATGCCATGCTTGGTGTGACTGCAATGTGAACTCAGCAGTATAGGTCACACGACGGAGCGGATCACTTCCATATGCAGCAAGTCCGCCTCGTAATCCCAGACTGCTTTCGGGAGCCTGGAACGACCAGGAACCCACCGGGAGAATCATCCGAGGCCAAAGTCTACGATCCAGTCTGTATGGCTGGTATGTGAACTCGTCCGGCACCTGTGACATAGCAGCAATGTCCGGCAACTGATCCACTGGCGTGAGCGATATACGCGGCCCATCACTTGGGGAGAATGCCGTTGCGACTACATCATAGCGCTCGTGCTGATAATCGACATAAATCAGCGTTCGCCCATCCAGGGATAACAATGGATCCATTGCTCCATACGAGACCTCTGTTAGCCGGTGGGTTTGTTCTGATTGCAGATCATAACAATAGACATCCGTCACGCCATCCCTGTCTGCTGTGAACAGAAGATAGCGTCCATCTGAACTCCATGATATCTCCCGCACCGCCCCTCCATCAAGGGAAATTAAGGGCGTGAGCATCCCGTCCGGCGCTGCTAGATAGACCAGTTGAGTGTTATGATGCCGGACCAATAGCGCCGTCTTATTCCCGGTGTGTGCAATCTGTATGAGGTCAGCCTGACTCCGACCCCGGATTGTCCGAATATTTCCATCCTCATCAATCTGAACCCATTTATTGCGCTGACCGTCATTTTGGAGTGCCCATATACCGCCAGAAGTTTGCAAGGGCATGTGCACACGTGCTCCGTGAGTTACACGAGTCTCGCTGCCCGTCCGTAAATCGTACGCAAACACATCCGCAACCGAACGTAACGTTGAAAATCTGTCCGGGACATACCGCGCATACATCAGCACACTGTCCTTTACACTAAACCATGCATCCTCCGGGAGCAATACAGGATGTATAAGTTGAGATTGGCCAGTTTCGATGTCGAGCCTGTATAACCCGGGAGTTTCGCTCAGACCCCGCCGATATACCACGAGCGTCGAATCATTCAACCACTGGGGCCACCGTTGGAATACCCCCTTTTGTCCTGCTAGTATGCTTGCAGGTTTAGTTGACTGGCGGGTAGTTGAGGCCGTTTCCTGCTTAAATTCTGCAGACAATTCCCGTAATGATTGACCCGTTGCACGACGCAGGCCCAATCCTGTTGATCGAATCGGATTCCGATAACGCCGGGTTCGCATCTTCTCAAAGAAAGAGCCTCCATCGCGACCTGCCTGCCACGCGTAAAAATTGGCTCCACCAATGTAGTGACGGTTTCCATGGAAGGCGTAGCGGGGAGTCTCAAAAAGTTGAGACAAGCTCCAGGGACGCTCCGAGGCCATCGCGGCCCGGTACTGCATCTGGAAACGTGCATCATTCAGACGTCCTGTGCGGTGTCCCCCCTGGCTCTCGAGATAAACAGCTGCCCCCTCATTCAACCCTGGCGGAAGCGATAAATTGAACGTACGTGCGGCGTCCGGGGCAAACCAATGTACAAGTTTACCCAACCCCCAAGGACCACCTGCTTGCCCCTGGGATGCGTGTACAAGCTCATGGGTTGCAACTGCCTCGATCCAGGAAGAAAAGTTCGGCCCCAACCGTCCCCCCTTGATATGAGGGACTTCAATTTCCTGGCGAAATGGATGTGTATGGACATACCCATTGGACCGGTCGTTTGCGTTATTCAGAATCACAGACATCCACATTGTCCGGGCCGCCCCCGAAAGCGCCTGCGCTTCGGGCAGCATGCGTTCAAGTACTACAGCGGTTTCCCAAGCCTCGGCTGCTGCCCCCTCTTCAAAAATAATCTCGAAATGCTGTGTTCTGTGTACTTGATAGCGGCTCCCAAGCGGCCGTACTACAGGCTCGTACGCAATCCACTGGCCCGAGACGGATGGAACTACTACCAGCAGAACGAGGCAGGAAGCGAACACAGAAAAACGCATCTGCGGAGGGGGAGGGATTCGAACCCCCGGTAGACAGCGCCTACAATGGTTTTCGAGACCACCCCGTTCGACCACTCCGGCACCCCTCCGGCTCCGTGTGAACGAGCAGGAAAAGTAGTTTGTTCGTACCGCTGCTCCGGTCATCGTATGCCCTGAGTTTGGTCTTTACCCATCTTTGACTTGAGGCCGTTGTTCGGGGCTTCAAAATATATTTCTTTTCGA
>CAZCYQ010000031.1:0-40295 GCA_964503085.1 uncultured Rhodothermaceae bacterium
ACGTTCCAATCTCCACGCTCTGCTGCGTGAGATTCAAGATGCCATTCACGTACCCATTTTCAGCAAACGACTCTGCGTCCGACCCGACGATCGGCATCCCTGCCACTCTCGCATTACTCCAATCACAGTCCCACTGCACCATACGCAAACGGCTGTCATCAAACACGTTCGCCAGTCCGCTTGCAGCTACACGAATATGGGAATTCTGGTCCGGTACCTCTTTGGATTCCACTTTCCAGAACATGTCCGCATATGCATTAAGCGTCAGTGATCCACCCTGTACGGGAACCACGATATTGATCTCCCCTGCATCGTCAGATCCCATCATTGAAGAAACCGTGACAGGCATCGCTTCCGACAGATCATCCTCGAGTTGCAGGATCAGTGGGCGATAATGAGACCTATCCCCACTCATACCTCCGACAGGGAACAGGTAACCACCGCTCATTTCACCTTCGCCAGAATTCCCCTTCATCACATGACGGGAAACGCCAGCTGTCATATGTGCGCGGCGAGAGCCTCCTGAGATGACACTGGCACAATTCTCGTCATCGTCGCAGGTCGTCAGAGCATTGTTCCGTCCCCTGACATCCTCTTCAATGCCCGGGTTCTTCACAGTCCATGTACTATACATGTCAGTGCTAATGACTCCATTCGTCAGGGTCAGCATACTGCTGGCACCTTGGCTCACACTGTCGCTAAGCACGAGGCCCTTCGAATTGTTAACCAGAACATCTCCTAGGTCAACCGCTGAGCCAACTGTCTGGGACTCTTTTCCTGAGAATTCAAGATCTGCATTGAGCATATAGTTTGCCGCAGTCAGACCGAAGTCGAAGTCTCCCTTCACCGTCAGACCCGTACCACTTTGTGTCGAGTACCGAGTCGCCTCGCCCGTCCCGGAGGTCATGAACGCTCCCATGACGGTTTTATCCGTGTGTGCACTCAGATATGAACCGCCCTCAGGATCATCCATGTTAATGCCACCCTTCTGTTCGGTATCCTGGGAGTAGTCTCCCCCGATCATGACCGATCTCCTGTCACCGTCAGCTCCCCTTCGGGAAGAAAATCCTCCGTTCCCGCTAATTGCGAGATCTCCCTTGAATTCAAGAGTTTTAAGCTCCTGATAGATAGCTACAGAACTGGCGGCCACATCTTTGTTGACTGTGGCTTTCGTCCCGTGGAATTCGACCGCCCCGTTGGATGCACCCAGTGAGTCCACCGTTACGTTCTTCGCTGCATCAATGACATACAAGGTCCCGTCCCAGTTGAGAGGATTGCCAGCGTTGACAGTGTTTTTGTTCGGAGTCTTAGTCCCGTCAAAGACGATCGCATCAAAGTTCACACCGATTACCTCGGTTTGTTTACTTCCTCCGGGCACACGAACCATCCCCATGACAGAGCCTTTTTCGTTGACATCCAGTTGCACATGAGGCCGTGCATCAGCATTATCAATTGGATACTGCCAATCGCCATGCAGACCGTCCTTCGGGTTCATCGCCTCGGGGCCCAACTGGAGAGCACCTGCCCCCACATCAATCATTCCCACTCCACCATTGGTACCATTTCCACCAACAGTTGCGACGGCAGAAGCATTGTTCAGATTCTTGGCGCTGGTCGTTCCCAGCACATGGAGCTCCCCACCACCAGTTACGATCTTGCCTGCCTGCTTGTTGGCTGTTGCAACCGTCACGGTGCCATGCACCACGATATCATTGCCATTAGAATGCAGTTCTGCGTTGTCGATCAGAACGAATGGACTAAGGCCGGACAAGCCTCGCATACCAACCGTCAGATCCGAGCCTTCTCCTTTCATATGCAGGTGTCCATTGAAGAGATGGACTCCCTCATCGAGGGATTTCGCCTCGTTGACGATAATGACCGCATCCTTATTGTTCACTGCAACTTTACGAGGAGCGAACCACTCCATGGCAGCCATGCGTTCTCCTGCCGTGACATACAGCAGAATGTATCCATCTGTAGCCGCAGGAGTCTTCGACACATCTGTACCAGCATTTCCTGGCCTGTTTGCATCCAGGTCCAGATGGCCATCCGACACTACTAGGTGATCAGTGACCGTCAGTGTCTTCGTTTCGGCATCATCTGTATCAATCAGCACCAGCGTTCCACTGCAAAGACCCAGATCAGTTACGGTCATCGCCTCTGAAGTTCGCAACTCCTTGCCCTCGCCCACATTCACAGACAACCTAGCCACTGAAGCTCCCAGACCGATCTCGTCCGAGTCGACGGTCCCATACGTGATATTGTTCACCGTGGAGCCGGCAGCCAAACTTCCTTCCAGACCATCTCCCTGGAGGATGAGCGCGTCTCCTACTTCAACGTTTTCATCAGCATTGAGCTCTCCATCCTCGGTAACATGGACGGTAGTGGCCATGAGTGTCCCTTCTTCCTCCACCTCCACATCATCTGCAATGACCACGGTCTCAATTGTTAGCGTTGCTCCCTGAGTGAACACGATATCCCCTTCGAGCATGACTTTGGTTCCGAATTTCAACCCAGGGGCACTACATACGAGACCAGCGCCAGCCCCAGTAATTGTTGACGTAGCAGCGTGCTCCTGCGTGATTTCCGCATCCGAATAGACAAACACATCTCCTTCAGCGGTAAGATTATGCGCCCTAGGATTGTTAGTTCTATCGGTTATAACTCCTGGGTGTCCCTCCAAGTGGATTCCTCCACCATCTTCAATGATCACGTCTCCCTCCACCGTGGACATATGGTATTCGCCGCTGTCCACGCTAAGGAGTACCATCGTGCTGCCAGTCTCACCATCAAATTTCAATTCGAGGTCTCCCTCAACGGTATTGGATGCGCCTGCAAATTCCACACCTGAACCCATCGCACGCTCAAAATCGTCGGGATCCGAAATCGGCGTACCAAAATCGGTACCGACGCCACCATCATCATAATCCAGGGTTAAGTCCCCGTCAATCGTTGAACTACTCTCGAAAAGAACACGGGCATCGTTCCACTGCTCAACGTTTCCGTTCACCGTGACACCATTTCTGAAAATGACGTCCGTGGTAATGTCTTCTTGCCCGCCGATACTTCCTACGGCAACGAGGTTACCGACTTCATCCAGATTAACACAGACATTACCGGCGGCGACGAAATGGAGATCGTTCTCGACCGTGCCACCTCCGGTGACCATCAGGCAATCATCTACGGTGAATTTGACTCTGGAAGGAGCAATTGCATCGTCCGGCATGTAATCCTCTGGCATATGCAGCGTGAATCCAGTAGCTGCCCGCTCATCACTGGTATGGGCGATCCAGAGACCTCCCGCACCATCAACGGTGCCCTTGACATCAAATTTTCCATTCATCTTGCCCACATCACCTTTCGTCAGTCGGACGCGCACGTTGGCGCCATTTCCGACGGTAAGGGTCTGTCCGCTGCTAACGGTCAGTGCGTCCACTGCAAGAACTGAAGTCATCGAGTTGTCTGTATCCTCCTCCTCACTGATCGTCAGATCGTCTGCGACGGTCAGCATATCAATGGAGGACATTCCCGCGATTTCAAGTTCGTCAAAACTGATGCTGGCATCCTTATGGGTCATAAGATTGCCGCCATCAGCCATTTTCACTGATCCCGTAAAGCTCACGGCACCTTTCCCTGCAGCACTCGCTCCCCTCACATAGACCCCGAGGGTCACCATGTTGCCGATCTCAATATCCTCTCCAATGGTTGCGGTCTCCCCGGTTCTTCGGACACGCACCAGGACCACATCATTATCATTACCACTTGCTGCACTCGCTGCAAGCGCAGCTCCCAGCGTACACGGAGCAGCGGAACTGGTGCAATTAGCATCACTGGTACCATCCTCCGAAACGGCGTAGCGGGTCACGATTCCTCTGGCCGCTGTGGTTGCGTTCGCAGGGTCAGAGAATGCTCCCGTGTTGCCAGCATCGTTCGTGGCACTGACCCGGTAGTGGACCGTGGTTCCGGGATCCAAACCAGTGTGAGAGGCAGTGTACATCGTTGCCGGCGCAACTGGGTCGGTTACTGCTATGGCCAAGGCCGTCCAACTGCCATCCGTCCCATCATCAGATGATTCAATCGAGTAGCTAGCAATGTCAGAACCTCCGTTCGACTCCGGTGCAGCCCAAGACAAATTGATCGTGGTTTCCCCATCCGCCGTGGCTGTCAAGCCGGTGGGCGCATTCGGGATGTCGACCGCGGTCGCATTTGCAACATTAGACCATTCTGCTACTACCGGCGGATCAGCCGTCTCATCAACAGCACTGTTGATGGCTCTAACCCGGTAATGGTACTCATCTCCGGCCTGCAAACCCGCGTGAACGGCGCTGTGCATCGTTGTCGCCGGAGTTGCCATTGGATCTGGATCTGTGACTGTTAGATCCAATTCCGTCCAAACTACCGGATCTGCGGTTAGGTCCGTAGAGACCTCAATATCCCAGTCAGTAATTTCAGCGCCTCCGTCATCTGGTGCAGTCCAAGATAGCTTGATGCTGGGCGCGTCATCTTCCGGCACGGCTGCCAAGTCGTCAATCATACCTGGCAAGACTGCTTCAGTGGCCGCAGTGGCAACGTCAGAGGCATGTCCCGGACCAGCATCATTGACGGCGCTGACCCGGTAAGTGTAAGTGGTTCCAGGATTCAGGCCTTCGTGCTCGTACTCAAATTCGCTACCTGGCTCAAGTGTTATCAAGTCATCCACATCATGAACTGATCCTGGCGGATCGTCATCATTGAGCACGACCGAAAAACCTGTCCCGTCATCAACCTCAATCTGGTAGCCCTCAACCGGGGAGCCTCCGTCCGCGGCGTTACCATCAGCGTCGTTCACCGGTCCATCCCAAGTTAGAACGACGCTCTCCATGTCATCGGCCAACGTGGCTGTCAAATTCCTAGGCATAAGAGCCTTGTCTGACGAGATGGCACCATCAACATCGGAGGGATCTCCCTCGCCAACAACGTTAATTGCCGTAACCCGGTAGAATAACGTAGTTCCAGCGGTATACGGCGGAGTAGCAGTAGCATCGATCTCAGGAAGATTCCTGTCTCTGAAAGCCCTCGCCCTTGCTGGATAATTTGCTTGCAACTCGACCCAAGTGTCGTTGTCAGTGTTATCATTGGTATAATCCACAGACCTTTCAATCTTGAAGCCAGTAAGGGGCGGTTCTCCGGTATTCTCTGGTGCCTTCCAGAACAGGTCAATTTGTTCGGCCTGGTCCACGGCGGCCACAGTCAACTCGGTGGGGGCACCTGGTGGGGCCAATTTAACACCTGTTGTAACACTGGACCAATCTCCGTTACCCGCAGCACTGACGGCTCTGACCCGGTAAAAGTAACTGAGGTATGTAGGAGGATCATCTGTTGCTTCTGCCAATGCAGCGTCAGTCGTGACGACTGTACCTGCCGCAGGTGCCACAGGAGTACCGCCCGTAATGTCGGCCCATGTTGCCATCGGATCGCTTGTGAGGCGCTCAACGTTGTATCCGGTAATGGCCAAGCCTCCGTTACTAGCATCAGGCACTGCAGTCCAAGACAGATTGATGTCGTTTGCAGTGGCGTCGCCTGCGTTCACCGTTACACTGCTGACTGTCACCCCGGTGGGCGCAGCTGGCACGTCGTGCGTTTTCCCAGATACCTCGCCAGAGTTTTCTCCTTCGCCAGCAGCATTGACGGCTCTGACCCGGTAACGACGCGTGAGGTCATGACTCGGAGTCAAACTACTAAGATCGTGAACGGCGGTGAATTTCGGTACCGCCGGATCTGCCTCCGGGGCTGCGTCTGTTATACCCGACGTTATCTCCACCCAAGCTGCCGGTGAAGCCTCTGGGTTCCAGAACTCAAGTATGTAGCCACCAGAGGTACCCTGGCCAGAGGTGTTCGCAACGGCCATACCTCCGTTAGTCATCGGATCTATTGGACTCCAAGTTACGGTGATCCGGCCGTTCTGCGCGTTCGCCGCCGTGGGATCCCCGGCCTCGGCCATCAAGTCAACGGGCGGGTCGGGCACGTTGTGCGTTGTCGCAGTTGCAATGGCAGAGGGATCTCCCGTACCAATAACGTTAATGGCGCTGACCCGGTAATGACGCTCGAGATTATAGCTCGCAGTCGCAGCATCCCGATCACTCTCCTCAGGGAGAATGTGAACGGCGGTGAACTTCGGTACCGCCGGATCTGCTGCTGGGGCTGCTGGCGTTACTGTTACCCCCGTTGCCACCGCCCAAGTTGCGGCGGTTGGATCCGCAGCATCGTAATCCGAAGAGACCTCAATTTGATAGCCTGCAGCGGTTAACGGAACTTCACGGCCTCCATTATCATCCCCAGTCACTGGACTCCAAGTAAGAGTGATGCGGCCTTGTTGCGCATTCGCCTCAGTGGGGTCCCCAGGCTCGGCCATCAAATCATCGGGCGGATTGGGTTCAGTTAGCTGCTGTGCAAATGCACCAGGAGCCACGATCAGCATGGCAAGCAGTGCAACGCAGCCAACCCCTAAAAAATTAGTAATGTATTTCATGTTCTTGGGCCTCCGCCCGTTGAGTTATGAGTTTGGTTTTGATTTGAGCAGAGCGACGGAAGACACCTAACTGCAATTAGGGAACCTTAATAAAATTTTTCCGTAACTGATGATCGAACCTGCTACTTGCGTAGTCTTATGCCGTCCACTGAGCGCCCAATTGGCATTGAGGGTGAGGCCGAACCGACCGGCTCGCCCGAGGTCCGTGTGCTCATGGAGGCTTCGCTTGCTCTTCGAACGCGTGAAGCCTATCGAGGAGAATGGAAGAAACTGTCCGCTTGGCTTGATGCTCGTCCACTCTGCGACGAACTGCTGGCAGAGTATCTGGCCTTCCTGCACAAGAAAGGCCTTGCGCCAGCCTCGGTGAGTCTAGCACTGGCCGCCGTGCGTTGCATTTGTCGCCTTACCGAAACCAAGTCTCCAGTTGGTCCACTAACAACAAGCGTCATGCGTGGTATTCGCCGTGAGGGTCGGGGACGCGGGCGTGGTCAGGTTGCTCCGATCCGGTTTAGGGATGCGGATTTGTTAGCAGTGATGATTGAGCGAGAGGCTTCTCCAAGCTCTCCCGAAGCGGCAGGTCGGGATGCGGCATTGGTCAGTACAATGAGTGATGCTATGCTCCGTGTATCAGAATTGGTTGCGATTCGCTGGAAAGATCTCTGCTGGAAGCATGATGGCTCCGGTCGTCTAACCGTTGCCGTGTCGAAGTCCGACCAAGAGGGACAGGGTGCAGTACTTTATCTTGGAGCAGTCACGGTGTCACGCTTACGGGCTTGGCGTAAGTTGCAGGGTAATGTCGGGGAATTTGTTTTCACAGGCATCCGGCGTGGTGGTTCAATCCAGCCGACGCCTTTGACTCGCCAATCGGTTCGCCGTTTAGTGATTAAGCATGCAAAGCGTTATCTGCCTGAGATGTTTCCCGATGATGACTCCGGCGGCGAGGATACGGGAGCTAGTGTATCCTCGCACTCATTTCGCATTGGATCTGCTCAGAGTCTTGCCCGCCGCGGTGCCACACTTCCTCAGCTGCAGACTGCCGGCCGATGGAAGTCTCCGTTAATGCCTGCAGTGTATTGCCGAAATGAGGCCGCGGGCAATGGCGCCATAGCCCGTCTCCGCTATAACCAGGAGTAGCTCACTCCCCTCAATCGATACTTTCATCAATCTGAAGCAAAAAGCGCACCGATACCATTCTGCACCGGGGCGCTTTTCTTTATGCCGGGAACAGCTTCTAAGCTATTCCCATGTGTACTACTTCACCAGGGTCACGCGACCTGCCTTCACATACTGACTCTCTGCCGGTTTGGTTACGAGTCTAGTTTGAGTGGAATAGCAGTAGAGACACTGAATTCGATTTAGGAACCCTATTTTCTGAACCAACCTCTCAAGACAGTCTGCTGGCTGTTTTCTGAACCGCGACGGCAGCAATGCAGGATTTTCGCCCAGCCTGATGACGACAGGCATCATGGATGTCATTCGTCACAAAGGCTGTACACCAATTGGGCTAGTCGTAGAGTTAGTTTTAGAGTTTGGATTTGGTGGTATGGGTGGACTAACTCTCCAAGTTCTCCCTAAGTGGCAGTTTGGACTGCCATCCAGTTGGTACCATGAGTGAATCCATGCTCCGTGTATTCAATTTGTCCGCCGCCCGCTGGTGGGCACTAAATTTTTGTTGTGCCTCTGGAATCGCTGACAAATATTGATTCGCTCGGGGAACTGTACATTCTGGGTTGTGTGTGTTCTCCTACGGTTCACAGCTACACATACTCGTTTCCATCATTGCAGGAAGGTTCTCATCTTTGCTGAGGTAGTTGTTCGCCGATGTGGCCCTTCTGGATGATAGGCACAGCCAATGATTCGTAGATTTTTCTCTTATTTATACCATTACTATAGGGGTTAATACAGAAGGCCCTCTCTTCTGCAATACACTATTCCGGCCGATCGGGGTAAATTCGCAGGAATAATGTGGAATTGAGGCAGTTTTCATATCTTCTCATTGCTAACGGTCTCGTTCCGTTGAGCAAGTCGTTAATTTCACAGTTCGGCGTTGTTTATCAAGTTCGGTTGATCGAATAAACGGTCGGTTGTGGATCAGTGGAATTACATGAGAGTTTACGCCTTGACGTTATTTACGTCTTTGAGACTGGATCAAATTGATACAAGTCATTGTTTGACGGGATCAGGCTGAATAGATCGCTCTATTGATTTTGATCGGGATACTTTGGCATCGGTTTGGCACTGTAGTTGCAGTCCAACGAAATTTTCCTTATCTAACTACTGGCGAGATCTTTTTAACTTTCTGAAGAAACACTTGTAAAGTCTCAGACGGGATTACGTGTAGTCGTTACTTGGCGTGTAATCTCTCAGAGAGAGTACCGGTGAGTACCTAAATCGAGTTAGGCCTACCTAATTGCAGTTAGGTGCCTCCTGTTATTCTACCAACATCACAATCGAACTCTTAACTCAACGGGCGGAGGCCCAAGAACATGAAATACATTACTAATTTTTTAGGGGTTGGCTGCGTAGCACTGCTTGCCATGCTGATCATGGCTCCTGGTGCATTAGCACAGCAATTCACGCCGCCCGATCCGCCCGGTGACTTGGTGGCCATGCCCGGGGACCCCACGGAGACGAACGCGCAACAAGGCCGTATCTATCTAAGATGGAGTCCGGTGGCTGATGCGAACAACGGAGGCCTGCCCCTTCTGACGGGCATTGCTGGCTACACCATTGAGGTCTCTACGGATTATGATGCTGCGGATCCAACCGCTGCAACTTGGACGGAAGTGCCAGATGCGCAACGAGCAGTAACAGTACCAGATGCAACACAAGATCCGCCGGTAACGATGTTCACCGTTGTTCATACCCTCCCCGAGGAGGGTGACGGTGATGCTGCGACCGCTAGCTATAACCTCACGCGTCATTACCGGGTCAAAGCCGAAAATGGTGAGGGCGTGGGAGATCCCTCTGCAGTTGTATCTGCGACCACGCACAACGTGCCCGATCCGCCTACTGACTTGGCAGCCGTGGCCGGGAACTCCACCGATGCGACGGCCGCGCAAAACGGCCGCATCACTGTAACTTGGAGTCCGGTAGAAGAGGATAATAACGGAGGCTTGGCCATTACCTCATACATACTTGAGAGCACTGCGGACCTAACCGCTGATCCGGTGGTTTGGACGGCACAGACAGCAACAGCGCCAGATCCAAACGCAACTCCGCCGACAACGATGTACAGCTTCGTCCACGACCTTAGTTCTGAGACTCCGAGTTATGGGATCACGCGTCATTATCGGGTCAGGGCCGTCAATGCTGCAAGCGCGGCCGGAGGAGAGAACGCCACTACATCCGCGACCACGCACAACGTTCCGGATGCGCCCACTGGTTTGACAGCCGCGGTGTCAGCGGATGCAACCACCAACACTTCGAGCGACATCGCTCTAACTTGGACTGCGCCGGCTAGTACCGGAGGCTTGGACATTACGAACTATCAAGTTGAAACCTCTGTGGACAACGGGTTGAATTGGACGGACCTGCAGGTAGCAGGTGGGACAGAAGCGGGTTTGGCCTATACTCACGAGGATCAGACTGTTCCAGATCCTGTAATCACGCGCCTTTATCGGGTCAGGGCCGAAAGTGCTGCTGGCGTGGGAGAGCCCTCCGACCTTATAGGTGTTAAATTGGCCCCACCGGGTGCTCCTGTGGACTTCTATGTCCGGGCTGTAGACCAGCAAGAATCCATCGACCTGTTCTGGAGCGCACCGATGAATGACGGAGAACCGGCCGTTACGGGCTATAGGATTGAATGGACTAATGATGATCCGGGGACTCCAGGTACCCCCGAAGCGGCAAACTGGGCCGACTTGCCAAATGGAACAAATTATCAGGGAAGGGCCATCAGACACAGAAATCTTACCGCTGGGGATAGGTACCATTACCGGGTCAGAGCCCTTAATGGTGTCAGCGACGATGCTACTGACGGCCCAGGGGGACCTACCACCGATGTTGTAAGTGCCGTCTCATCAAACAAGGCACGTATGCCTAGGAATTTGGTAGCCACGTTGGCCGATGACATGATGAGCGTCCATCTAGCTTGGGATGGACCGGTGGCGGAAGAAGGTGAAAATGGTGACCCCGCGAACGGAGGCTCCGCCATTACTGGCTACAAGATTGAGGTCTCTACGGACGGAGGGACAACTTGGGCGGACGTGGTTGAGGATATGGAAGTTCATCCAGAGAGTGGATTGCTAAGAAATGGGCCAGGTAGCGAATTTGAGTACACTCACACGGATTTGGATCCTGGAACCACTTACACATACAGGGTCAGTGCCTTCAATGATGCTGGTCCGGGACATGCCTCTGACGTTGCCACTGCGGCCACTGATGCAGTCTTGCCAGGTATGATTGACGACTTGGCAGCCGTGCCGGAGCCTGACGCGCCCAGCATCAAGCTATCTTGGACTGCACCAGATGACGGAGGCGCTGAAATTACTGACTGGGATATTGAGGTCTCTACGGACCTAACCGCAGATCCGGTAGTTTGGACGGAATTGGATCTAACAGTAACACCAGTGGCAGCAGACGCAACCGCAGATCCGCCGGTGGTAGCGCATTTCACCGCAGTTCACGCGGGTTTGCAGGCCGGAGATGAGTACCATTACCGGGTCAGAGCCATCAACAGTGCTGTTGATGAGACGGCTGATCCGCCGGTAGTAGCACCATGGTCTCGGGTTGAAAGTGCGACCGCGGTCGACATCCCAAATGCGCCCACCGGCTTGACAGCCACGGCGGATGGGGAAAACACGATCAATTTGTCTTGGGCTGCACCGGAGTCGAACGGAGGCTCTGACATTGCTAGTTACTTGATTGAATCATCTGATGATGGGACGGATGGCAGTTGGACGACCTTGGACATAGCAGTAACAGCCCCAGTTGCGCCGGCAACGATGTACACTGCCTCTCACACTGGTTTGGATCCCGGAACCACAGTTCACTATCGGGTCAATGCCACGAACGTTGCTGGCAACACGGGAGCATTCTCTGACCCTGCGAATGCAACCACAGCGGCCGCAGGAATCGTGACCCGCTACGCCGTTTCGGATGATGGTAGCAGTGATGCCAATTGCACCAGTGCCGCTTCCCCATGTACGCTGGGAGCTGCGCTTGCAGCGAGTGAAACAAGTGGTAATGATAATGATGTGATCCTGGTGCGTATCCGAAGAACCGGGGAGACTGCAACCATCGGAGAGGATATTACGATCGGCAACATGGTGACCCTCGGGGTCTATGTGAGGGGAGAGAGCAAAGCAGCGAAAGGTGCCGTGAACTTTACGGGATCAGTGAAAATGGCTGATGGCGGCAATCTTATGACCCATAAGGATGCCGGCGTCCGTTTCGACGAAATTGAAATCTCGGGAAAGTCCTCCATTGATAAACTGACCATCGGAGACGATCTGACGATCAGTGAGGATGACCCAGACAACACGATGACCTCAGTCCTTGCAGTGGACGCACTGACCGTCAACGCCGGACAGACCCTCACCGTCGGAAATGGCGCCAGCGTGCGCGTCCGACTGACGAAAGGTGCTGTGGGCAAGATGAATGGAAAATTTGACATCAAGGGCACCGTCGATGGTGCGGGAGATCTCTGGATCGCCCACACCGATGGTGAGCGGGATGCTGATGGATTCGAACTGCATGTACCAGGGGATTATAAGCCAGACGAAGTGGTTGGCACTTCCAAAGTCAAATTTACCCCAGATGATTGCCTGATGGTCACAGGGGGTGGCACGGTCGAGAATGATCTCCATTTCGTTGCCGCCGGAAATGTCTGTGTCGATCTAGAAGAAATCGGTGACCTCGTTGCCGTAGGAAGTATTGAAGACGAGACAACCACCACGGATGTCATTTTCAGAGGTGACGTCACGGTGAACGGAGACGTCCAGCAGTGGAACGATGCCCGGGTTCTTTTCGAGATGAGTGCAACGATTGAAGGGGACGTGACCCTGAGTTATGGGGATGGTGGCGTTGGTGATGCCTTCGGTACTCCGATTTCGGATCACGACAATTTTACGCGCATGGGGGATTCCGGTGTGGAATTTGCAGGCGCATCCAATACTATTGAGGGAGACCTCGACTTGGAATTTGATGGTGCTGGCAGCACTCAAGTACTCCTTAGCGTGGACAGCGGCGAATACCACATGTCCACGGTGGAGGGAGACCTGATCATTGAAGATGGTGGAGGAATCCACTTGGAGGGAGCTCCAGGGAATCCGGCTGATAAAAAAGACAATCCTAAAGCGCATAATCTTACCGCTGAAGGAGATGTGTTTATCTACTCGGATGCAGAAATCATGATGGATCACGCTGCGACGTCAACCATTCATGCTGGCTTATGCAGTGCCCCTGGGTTGAGATTTGGAAATAAAGTCATGCTCGAAGGGGATATCGTGTTCACTCAGGGAGAAACGCTAACAATTGAGACCGTGGTCATTGCAGATGATGTAGAGGTGGAGGAAGAAGGGACACTCATGGCCACTACCGTCCATGTTACCGAGGATGGAGAGCTCAATGCTGATGAAAACGTTCAGGTCGGAGATGCGCTCATCCTCCAGGGAGATGGTCTGGAAGGCAGTTTGGCCGCTGGCTCCACGGTGAACAATCTCACGTATGCGACCGTCGACTCGGACGATATAGATCTGGGAGCTTCAGTGGTGACCAGACTGTCCGTGAATGTGGGCGCGGGTAAGGAATTGCGAACTTCAGAGGCGGTTACCGTGACTAATCTGGGGCTTTGCAGTGGAACGCTGGTGCTGATTGATACGGATGACGCCAAGACGAAAACGCTGACGGTCACTGAGATGCTTGCGGTGTCGGATGGCCATCTGGCCCTGGATTCAAACAGGCCGGGAGATGCTGGCACAGATGGGTCAAAGACCCCTGCGGCTACGGATGGATATATTCTGCTGTATGTGACGGCGGGAGAACGCGTGGCAGGCCTTGAGTGGTTCGCTCCTCGTAAAGTTGCGGTGAACCATAAAGATGCGGTCGTTATCGTCAACGAGGCGAAATCCCTTGTTGAGGGAGTCCATCTCTTCAATGGACACCTGCATATGAAAGGAGAAGGCTCGCATCTGACGGTTGGTACGTCAAGCAGCGTGTCCGGCATTAGCCCATTCGTCATGGTCGACAACGCAGAACTGCATTCAAATGGCAGTAATGTGGTGGTACACGGCACCGTGAAGGTTGCAACAGGGACGCTTCCAAACAAACAACCGGAAGTAGGCAAAATCGTAACCGGAGGTGGAGAACTCCATGTGCTGGGGCAGAACCCCAAAGGGGTCTACACTGATGGAAGCGCAATGGCTACTGTGGGTATAAAAGGAACGATTGATGTGGGGATGGGCGCGCTTCAGTTAGGTCCGGCTTACACAGCAGCCGCGAATGGTTTGGCGGGTGATGCTAGGCCCGATGTAACCCTGACCCTTACTAAGACAGATAAAGGTATGGGAACGGTGACGGGTAAGATTTACGTGCCGGCAGGAAGTAAGCAAACCAGCATAAACGGGGAAGCATTTGATACGGTCGTACTGGATGCGGCCGCGAACCCCAAGAAGGTTGCGACTGGTGCTGGCAACTGGGGTGGAGGACTCAACTTCCATGATACGAAGGTGACGATTGACAGCCTGGCAGCGATGAATGATGGAGCGGTTGAGTTTTATGACCAGACGGATCCCAAAACGGATAAGTATGCCATTGAGATCAAGAAAGATGTCGAGCTCAACTCTGCTAGAATCTATGTGAACGGCCAGAATAGCCTCAAATTTGGCGGCAATCTCACTTTCGGCGAGACCGGAGGAATGCGCGTCTGGGATGAGGCAAGTGTGACTGTCATGGGTGACTTCACGCAGAATGAAGGAAAAAAACACGCTGGAAATCAGGACGGTGTGGGGCTAGCTGGTGATAAGTTGAATACGTTGACCGTCATGGGCGACTTCATGGTGGCCGATAGTGCCTCCCGGTTTGAGTCAGGCGCCGAAGACAAGATAGTCCTGAAAGGAGATTTCCACTTCGGGGCCGTCAAGATGGGTTCGGACAAGATGCTCAATGCAAATCTTGAGTTCTCAGGCAAAGAGTCCCAGATGGCTGGCTCAGAGGTTAGCCTAGGAGATGTCCTGATTAACAATCCAAAGGGGCTCGTGCTTAGCGACACCATGAGTCAAGGTGCTTCGAGTATGTTGACCCTAACGAATGGAGTCATTAGCAGTGACATGCATCCATGGATGGTGAAGAACACGGGTATTGAAGAGGATGTCAGGGGACGGAATAATGCTCTGACGACCTGCGACGATGACGAGAATTGTGCCAGCGTCATCTCAGGAGGCTCTCGCCGTACACATATGACAACTGGGGTTTCCCGTTATGTGATGAAGGGGAATTCTGGTGAAGGTGAACTGAGCGGTGGTTACCTGTTCCCCGTCGGAGGTATGAGTGGGGATAGGGCTCATTATCGCCCGCTGATCCTGCAACTCGAGGATGATCTGTCGGAAGCAATGCCTGTCACGGTTAGTCCAATGATGGGATCTGACGATACAGGAGAGATCAATATCGTGGTTCCCGTACAGGGCGGATCACTGACGCTTAATGCATATGCGGACATGTTCTGGAAAGTGGAGTCCAAAGAGGTACCGGACCAGAATTCCCATGTTCGTGTTGCTGCAAGCGGACTAGCGAACGTATTTGATGACAGCCGCCTGCGGATGGTGCAGTGGGACTGTGATTGGAGTAATGCGAGATTGGCGGGGATGCAGATTGTCGGGTCGGACTCAGATTCGTTTGCCGAAAACGGGTACGTGAATGGCATCTTGAATCTCACGCAGCAGAGCGTGGAGATTGGAACGTGTGCAATCCTGGGGGTTGCGGCGAATGGGATTGAGAATCCGATCCACATGGATCCGTTGACGGGTGGACTTGCAAGGATTCAGTTCATTCACAACCTGCCGCTTCCATTCCCGGTTGACCTGTTCCTTGATGGTGTCAAGTTGATGGGAGGCCTTAACTTCCAGAGCGCAACTGGCTACGGTCACTATGCCGCAGGAGATCATTTGATTTCCATCATGCCGGTTGTTCCTCCTGGTGTTCCTGCCGCTCCCATTGAGATCCCATTGCCGTCTCTCGTGAATGAGCAGAACTACGCAGTGATCGCTCATGGTTCGGTGGCAGATCCGAGAATCCAGATTCTCAGTACCAAGCTCCGCTCTTCGGTGGATAACATGGTAGATGCGATCCTGGTCCATGGATCTGGTGATCTGGGAGATGTGGACGTACGAATTCTGGATCCTGCCGACAATATGACTCCGACGAAGCTGTTGGCGAACAACTTCAGCTTTAATTCGGCAACCAGATATATCTCCCTTGCTCCAGGAGCCCATAATGTCCAGGTGACCTCACCGGATAACAGAGAGGAAGTAAATGTTTACTATGTGGATCTGAATGGCTATCAGGGAGAGACATTGGTCTTGAATCTGTCTGGTGGCAAGGATGATCTAGGGTTCATGGGAGTGAGAACAAACGGAGACGTATTTCTCTCACAGGTAGTGACGGGGGTCGAAGAAGAAGGAAACCCGGAGATTCCGACAGAATTCACCCTGCATGGAAACTATCCGAATCCGTTCAATCCATCCACACGGATCCAGTTTGATCTTCCGGAGTCGGCGCAGGTAACCCTGCAGGTGGTAGATATGTTGGGTCGCCAAGTGATGACGTTGCCAGCGCAGCAGGTTGAAGCTGGTGCGAACCGGACCTTGGAGTTGGATGCGACCAACTTGGCATCAGGACATTATCTGTACCGGATGATTGCAACCGGAGCAGAGAATCAGTATGTGAAGACTGGACGCATGACGCTGGTGAAGTAGGAGTGTTAATCAAGTAGTCGGGTAAAACTGTCCGACTACTAAAAGAGCGCCCCGGTGCTGCACAGCGCCGGGGCGCTCTCATGTTATTGCACTTTAGTCAACAGAGGGGCAAAAGTCTACCACGGGAAGCGGGCGGTATAGCTGTAATTGCGAGTAAAAACGTGGAGTAGAGTCTGGAGTAAGAAGAATAAGGGGCAACAACATCCGATTCATCAAATCATTGCCGGACTCACGGTAAGCGTGGAAATATTCTGATACCTCAGGGGAAGCATTTGAGAGGCATCTACCCATCTGCCGCAAACTGATGGATTGTGCCGGATTCATGTTCGAGCTCAGGTTGGAATATTGAAGCGGGCGATCTTGCAGGCGCGTTTATCTGGAGCTTAATGAAGTTCCCGCTATATCAGTAGCATATCAGCGTATCATACGAGGCCCCCTTCTCAGCACATAATATATTTTACAGCCACGTAACCTCATTAAGTGAAACCATAGAGCCTTGCATAATGGATATGCCCTTACACGCCATGCTCGTGACACTGCTTTCTTTTCGGGCCTATGCTACGGCGTAGGCTCTCGTATTTATTGATCATGGTGATCTACCTTGCCTACCTTGATGGATTTGGAAACGATGGCCCTTTTGTCAGCCGAAATCAAACGAAATATAGTAAGCGTCCAGTGTTCGGACTTGCTAGCTTCGCTATGCCCGCCGATCCCCAGGTTGTCCGTGCGCAGGATCGTGATCCAGTCAGAACTGCAGTATCATTTTCTTCCCGGATCCGCACATGCATCAATAGATGCGATCTCCCACATGGGCCACCAGCAGTAAACAAACCAAGCCCGCAGCCTTTTGCATCTGTGAGGACAGCGTAGCAGGATCATCTGCACACCTTTCATGGAAGGAATCCGCCCGTTCAGCCGACATGAGGTTCGTAAAAATGACGGCGCCGTACAATTTACCGTGGCATAATAATGTCTTCAGCTTGCGGAGAATATTTCCATTCACCGTCGGCCCTGTTGCCTCTCGACATTTCCTTGCGTTCAATGAACACTCTAATGTCGTCAGTATCAAGAATGCAACCATGGCTTGCAGTTGCCCGTGCATGTGAAAGGCTTTCCGAAAATAGTCCTTGCTTTTCGGCCAGTAAGCACTCTCCCACCCTACTTTCCATTGTTAACATCGATTCCAAGCACTTCACTCGCAGCAACTTGGGTTGATGTGAACTAGTCTTCTACACCGCCGGAGTACACAGAGGCCTGTATTTTCACAGTGTGCGCCCCCGTGTTCGGTTGTCCCCGAACTAATACCGTGGGCATTGCAGCTTCTCAATTGCCCTGAGATGCATGGAGACGATCGATGTATATCTTTGCGTGTTCGCGATCGCCACTCCTGCGATACAGCTCTGCCAGGTATCGGATGAGTGCATTCCGCTCACTACCGCCAAGTGCATCTATGCGCGTTTCTGCCATTCGAGCGTACTTGATTGCTGCCTCGAGGTTATTTCTGAGCAGGATGGATGCGTCGAAAGCTGCCCGTGCAGCAGTACGTGCATCCAATGATGCACTCTGCAGGAGATACGCAAGCGCGCTCTTTAGGTCTCCTGCGTGTCGAAGTGTCTGTGCCAGGTTGTAGGTCATGACCGCATAGTCATCAACTAGCGCCTGCCTGCTCGGCGCCTCTGCGACCAGAGTCTGCATGGACGCAGCGGCATGCTCTTCTTCTCCCGATGCATAATGCGCGAGGGCTAGTTGATGGCGTACATCTATACGGGCATCCCACCCCCGAACATCCGCAAGTAACACCGTCAACCCCTCAACTGCCGCTCCTGGATTGTCGGCAACCTCACTCAGAAGTACATCAAACCGTTTACGCGCACTTAGATTACCATCATCCCACGCTAGCCAGATACTGTCAGCATGCACGAGCGCACGCTCCGCCGCTGTTCGCTGCCAGGGCCGCGCACTGTTTAACGACTCCTGCGCCAGCAGACTGTGATCCGAAAGCACGAAGGCCCGACTTGCACGGATATGATAAGCGAACAGAGCTGCAGAGTCAGGAACCTGGACTAATCCAATGTCCACATCATCCAGCAAGACCAGTGCTGCACGCTCCCACAGTGCCCCCGCAGCTATCCCGGCCTCTTTTGTCTGCAGCTGTTCCTGCGCCGCCGCCAAAAGCGCGATATAGTCATGTCTGTCCTGATTGCGGGCAACCAGGCGATGAAGTACACGAAGCTGGTCCTGGATCGCACCCTCCCGCCGAAAACGCTCAGCCAGGATTTCGTACACATGTGCCAGCCACCGGCTGGCTTCGTCATCGAATGCATCTGCATCCAGGGCCTGCTCAAATTTTTCCGCAGCTTCTTCGAGTAACTCCAGTGCCTGCAGGCTGTCTGCCTCAGACAGCCGATCAAGCACATCGGCGCCAGCATTGAAGGCCACCAGCGCTTTGACGGTATCTCTCGGTTGGGCTATGCGTGCCGGACCCAATAAACTGTCCGCCAGGTGAGCAAGCCTGCGGGCTTCTGCAGATATGCGTGCAGCCTGGGCTGCATCCCGGGCAAATGATTCCGCGGCAAGCTCCCAGGCCGTCTGGACGCGTACACTGTCCACGCCGGGGAGTATGGGTTTATCCGGCGAAAGCGGCGATACAACTGTAGTTGACGCTGCACAGCCTGTGCCCAGCAGCACCAGCACGAGGAATAGGTATCTCATTCTAAGGTCAGTCTCAACTTATCCCACCAAGCCAGGAACACTTCATAATGGAGGGATACCTCTGCGCTGGAAGCTGCACGTTCTTCGGAAGTGATTCCGGTGATCTCACCACCGTTCCGGCGGACAACACCCAATCGGAATCGCCGTCCTTCCCGCTTGAAGCTCGGATCCACGATATAGTAGGACGCCTCCCCGCGAACAATCACAATGTGCAATTCCTCGGACGGCATGCGGGCCATCAGGTAGATCTCCCAGGTTTCGTTAGCCTGCTCAAGCGTTGCCAAGGCGCTCAGGTTGCCCGGTTGGTAGTCAACATGTCGCTGTATTCCGGGTGGAAGCTCGGATCCGGTGAGTCGCATCCATTCGATAATCTTTTTTGCTTCGGCGGTCTTCAGCACACGTTCAGGGCGTGCAGACGTATTGTTTTCTATTCGCAGGGCGGTGTTCGGCGCAGCCGCTCTTTGCGCCACGCTTACAGATGCAATCTCTCGTGCACCCTGCTCTTCCGCTCGCGCCCCCCTTTGCGGCGTGATCTCCAGCGACTGCTGGAGTGTCCGGGCGGTCACACCTGCTGAGGGGACTTCGGTTGATGGGCGGCTGATCTCCAGTTTGATTCCCGCCTCCTGCCGCAAGAGGGAACTTGGCGCAGTCCGCCGAACCGGGGCTGACACAAGCGGCGGTATTGGTGCAGTCCGGCTTATCTGAGGAGTACGCCGCTCGACTGAGGGAGGCGTAACCGATGCCTCCGGGACAGATGCAGAGACTGCCGGGCTACTTACTGCCGGCGCAATACCTTCTACAATGGGAAGCTCGCGAAGCTCTGGGGTATGGCTTTGCACTTCTACCCAGGCGGCAACCAACCATAGGATTAATATGATCGCAGCAGTCATTGCACATGCCAGTGTCCGCTCTTTTGTTTTTGTACTCATTCTGATGTTGCTTCTATCACGCACTGGAGTCCTGCTACCGCGCAGGCGTCCAGTAGCGTGACGATTTGTTGCACAGTAGCCGCTTTGACGGGGGCCAGCAGAAACCGTATATGAGTCTGCTGTGCCATGCAGACCTCAAGGGCCGCTATGCTCGAGGTTTTACAGAGCGTCCGTGAATTATCCAGGCGCCGCACAACCCCATTCCAGTCATGATCAAACACAACACGGGCCACAGCCGTCTCCCGGGAGGTGCTGGATTTGCCAGGGAGTTGTACCTGCAAGGTGGGATTCAATTCTGCCACGGACAAGAATGCCAGCAGTAGAAGAAGCCCCAGATCAATAAATCGAAGTAAGTGTCCGCTGCTGCGTTTCATCGTTGCTCTCCACGCATTTGCCGCACTCTGAATGCTGCCCGTTGATCCAGTCGGCGCGCGATGGCATGCACTGCGAGCAGCCGGCTCGCGGGCGCTTCAGCATCGGCTATGAATTCAATCTCTGCGGGCCACGACTCCAGGACAGATTCCAGGTCTGCGAGGGACACGAATTCGCCTCCCGGCAAATGAATATTGCCCTCCCGGGTAATCGCAACCTGCATTGGAGCAGGAAGCATCCCCTGATCGGTGAGCTCGTGCGTGACCGGTGGATCGGGACCGTCTGTCGTAAAGCTGGCCGCAGCCATCAGACTCAGGAGCAGAAGCAGCGTAATGTCAACCAACCGCATAATCAGTGATCCTCTCATGCTTCCTCCTCAGAAAGGCACAAAACACGACTACGTACTTTCTGGGCCCATGCCTGTGCAGATTCAATGTATCGGCTAACATAGCCGTGGGTCACCGCTTCAAAGAATTCAAGCAGTATGCTCGTGACGATGCCCAGAAGCGTGGACACCACAGCGATCGCAATGCCCGCAAAGATGGTCTGTGCATCACGTGTACCCGTGGAAAACAGCGCATAGATCCCTACCAACGTCCCCAGAAGCCCCAACCCACCTGCTGTGCTGGAACAGTAGGTAATAACACGTTGTGTTCGCGCATAGGCCGCATGCGCTGCCGCTGCCACATCGCTCACCTCTCGGCCCATAGCTTCTGGGCTGCGGTGCAGCTGCAGCACACCGGAAAGAAGCCGTATATAGAGACTGTCCCCGGCAATATGCTGCACATCTATGAGCGTCGATAGGTTGGTTGATTCCACGTTTAACCGTATCAGTGGCCGTGCAGCCAGATGATCCCGAAAAAGACGCACAATGCGAAGCATCAGTACGACCAATCCGGCAATGAGTACAGCCAGTATCGGCCACTGGAAGCCGCCCGCCTGGCTGAAAAGTTCAAGAATCGAAAACGCCTGCACTTCCTGTGGCAGAGCGACCTCCTGTATTGTTTCTGTCATGGGTTTGTTGATTATGATTGACCGCATAGAAAAGTAACCGTTATGTTTCCCTGGTAGTGTCCTTCGGCGCTGGTTGCATTCGTGCGCACCGTACCCCCGATACGGAATCCCATCCGCCCACCATTGACATCAATCCGTCTGCTCCCCGAACCTTCAATCAGGGGTACATACCTGCCCCCTGGAATGGTTTGATAAGCGAGCTGACTGGTGAACCCGATGGTGCCGGCAGATGAGGAAAGGGTAACCGGTGCCAGGACCGTTACCATCACTGATTCCGCACTGGTAGTCAGCGTCAGTACAGCTGGAGCATAAGTGGATGCCCCGCGTCCATATTGCTGATTGCCTTTGTAGCTTCGCCCACCTGTTATTGAACTGAGAGTAACGGATCCGGGCCTGTATGCTTCTGCTTCCCCAAAGTCCAGCTTCCTGGTCGCACTGACTGCGCAGCTTACCTTATCAGTATGCACTTCATGGGTAACCGGGATTGAGGTTGAGTGGGTACCCGTTGGCCCGCTCACGGTGAGTATCGCATACCCCTGATAAATGCCGGGTACCGTGTGCGGCTGGAGGGGGATCACCCCACTCAGAGACCAGATAAGCACACCTGAGGCCTGACTCCTGCACATACGCGCGGCGGCGTTGCCATTGGAGTGCCCGCATGAGAGCTTCGGCTCCCATGCAAGCGTCTGTCCTCCCATCCTGAGTGGACTCCCCTGCACCACCGCATCATACCATGCATGGGCCTCCGGGGAGAAGGTGGACTCTATAAGCGCCGGCGCACTGTGTTGATGTAAGATGAGCGGCCGGTGCACGACAAGTTGCGCTGCGGAATCAGGAACCGGCACATAGAGCAACACCAATAGCAGTAGGCGAATCATATCCGGTCCTGTTCCAGATCTATCGTTACGTGTAATAGGGCTGTACCGACCTCAATGGTTTTTTCTGCCAGTACCTCCTGATCCAGCACATCCATGATGGTGAGTGTGTGGCGGCCTGGACGTGCCTGTAATGCAAAGCCTCCATCACGATATACCTCTGCGTGCTCCTCACCGTTAACCAAAACCCTGAGCCGCAGCGGTGCCCGATCCAGCGCAGTTACCTGCCCCGCAACGCGCACCAGTGGCTGCATGGGCACCTGGATGACTTTCCTCCGTCCCGGATCCGCCGTAAAGCTGAACGTCCACCCCGTAACAGGATGCAGTAATGGATCACGAACCGAGGCTTCCAGAATACGCACCTGATAGCGCTGGTACGGCTCCAGGTGCGCAGAATAGAGAGCGCCTGTTTTGAGGCGTGTCCATCCGCTTTGGTAGAGCTGTGCGTCTATGTGCGGCAGTATCTGCTCGTTTGCATCCTGTTTGCCGTTGCCGTTGAGGTCTTCAAATATTCGGAGCTCGGCTGCGCTTTCCTGATACCCGGATGGCGTCAGTGCCAGTCCGGGCCATAGGTGAATGCTTCCCTGCGCTTGCTGCGAATGCGTGAACCCATGTGCATTACGTTGACCGTGAGCAAACAGCCGCCCGAACGGCGAAGTAATCTGGACGCTTAGGCTCGCAACAGGTATCTGATGATTGACGTCCCATCCTGCACCGAAGGACAGAGATTTGTGCCGAAGTGTGAGAAGGCCTTCTGCGCCATACGCTTCCTGCACATGGTCACGTTCGGCAAACGCAATCAGCCGCAGGCGCGCAAATGACCAGCCCACAGCAAAGCGCCAGCTTTGAGAGGTGACGGCCTGTACAAGGGGGCCACGCAGCCTGTTGAGCCCCCAATTGGCTTGCATCAGTAAGCCTGTGCGATAGTGTAGCCAGATTTCTGGGTACAGGATCAGGCTTCTGTAGCGCCCCACCAGCACCAACTGACCACCTCTCAGGAGCAGACTTAAAGGTCCCCTGCCGGCTGATGCGGTAAAATTCGTGTTGGCGAATGCTCCATGCTGTGCATCTACGTAGGCATTCAGGTGCAGACCTGAACGCCACATACGCAGCGTCGTCAGCCAGCGCGTGGATAGAAGATCAAGTTGACTACTGAGCGCCAGGAACGTGACCGGACTGAACGTGAAGCCGGAGGAGATTTCGGTGCGTCCCTGCGCATGTGACCACGCACCTCGCAGCGTCAGCCTTTCATACACTCCATACTGAAGATTAATTGCATACGCATCTTCCCTTGCATACGCACTGTAGTAAGCCTTTCTGTGGGGTACGAGTGAGGTAGGTGTCAATTGATAGTGCAGTTCGGACGTCGCACGTAGGCCCCCTAATAGCTGCGTGCGCACTTCAAGTTTTGTGGTCCCATACCAGGCGGGCGCCTGCAGTTCATAGCGCCCATCGGCATCTGCCTGTACTTGGTCGACGACCTCACCACTGATTACCGCCTGGATGAGTGCGTGCGGTGCTGTCCGGCCCTGTATGATGCGCACGCGCTGTAGATGCTGACGTGCCAATGGCACGTTAGTAATGGATAGACCGATTATACCATCACTATAGCGACCTGTCTCCACTTGGGTCAACCATCTACTTCTGGGCCGATCATATCGGTAAACCCAGGTATGATCATCCCCAATGTCTATCCCTACGGTACCTTGCAAAACGCTGCCCGTTAACCGTATGTATGGACGAAGGCCGAACGCATCGTGACGTACTTGCCAACTCGCCATCAGTCCGCCCCACAGCGCACGCGTTCGATCAAATAAGTGGGGGCCCGGTACTTCAACCCAGGTATCTCTCCGCGCACGCAGTTCACGTACATCAAAGGTGCTCGCTACCGAGGAAGCCCGCAGTTCCAGCCGGTCCTGATCGAAATACAATTCATCACCAAAGCTGCTCAGCAGATCACGCAACGCAATCCTGCAAGAGTTGTCCTGTGGCAAACCGGCACAGGTAAATTCATGGTGACGATGGGCATCAAGTGCTTCCAGTCGAGCCCCCTGGAATTGCACTGTAAACCCGAGCGCATAAAACAACTCCTCACCATCTACAAAAAACACTTCTCCATCATACCAGGCCCGTATCATTTGCTCTTTGCCCGGTACTTCCAACAGGAGCGGAACCTCCATGAGTACTTGGGCCTTTGCTACATGCAGCGCAAACACCAGCAGAAGAGTCGTCAGGCTCCGTTTTCCCATGGATCACCAGGTCAATTCAATGGACGACGGGACTCTCAGTATTCGCTGAATAGCGCGTGGCAATCCCGTATATGCTGTATCAAACTGTAATTGTATCCGGCGTTTGTCTGGACCCCGGGATATCGGAACCTGCACAAGGCGCGTCGTATAGACCGCAGCCTCTGCCCTGCCGAGTTGCTCTCCGTCCTGCAGAACACGTATGCCCCCCAGGAAAGGCCATGGACTACGGCTCTCCAGATACAGATGCAATGCGTTTGGTGTGCTGTCGAGCACACGGGCCGTGAGGGCAGGGATCCCGCTGCCCTGCAGGTACACGAGTGGTGCAACCAGATTGTATACAATGCTGAGCCCGGTAGCAACAGCAGGCACCTGTCCATCCACGATAGCCCCCCGCTCCTGCATCGCAAAATGCATTAGTGTAATATGTCCGCCTTCCGGGGCTGCATGAATGCGATAACGTATGACCTGCTCACCTCCAGCCGGCAGGATGCACCGGTCTGGAAAGAATGTCAAATGTCTGGTCAGATCCCCCAGTTGACCCGCTTCGTCCAGCACAACAGCGGTCGTTGAATCCGTCGAAGCAATTACGCCGTAGCGTGCACTAATGGTAACTTCTACGCCCTCGGTACCTGCATTGACAAGTGTGAACGCCCCGTATGGAGCTTCATCTGTGATTACAGCGTAAGCCGGGGTCACACTGAGTGCTGCCTGACCGTATGCCTGAAACACAGGAATGCCAATGATTAATAAAACAATCAAGCGTCGTATCATGATCTACATAGGTGCGATTCGTACAGCAAGCTGTCCTGCATAACGCCCCTGGGGTACACCCCAGAGTTGAATAGTCCCGCCAAAACGGAGCGCTGCGCATCCATCGGCTCCAAGCATGCCTGTACCTCGCCTCGCAGGAGTAAGCGCGAATGCGCCCTGATGACAGCCTTCACGCTGTGCCCAGAGCGGCGTAAAGTTGATTCCGTCATCACTGCCGTGCTGCCGGAGCCGAACTGTCTGCTCGACGCTGACCAGAAACCCGCCTTTTGCGGTTCCGCGCACGACAACCTCTCCCAGTGCATGTCTGCCGGAAGACTTACCGCTCACCAGCCCCGTAGCTGGATCCAGCACAACTTTACCTGCATCTGCACGCTGCTGCGCAAAGTCCAATTGACTGCTGCTCACGCTCACCGTTAGCACCCGTGGCAGTACTTCCAGATGAACCTGCATCGTGCCGCTGGTTTGTGCCTGCACCACGGTCGAGAAAAACATTAGACCAACGAACTGTATAGCCCGCATCATCAGTTACAGGAAACGCTTGCAGTGATGGTCCCGGTATAGGTACCGTCGGCATCGCTGAGAGCAATTCCACTCACCGTACCTCCAAACCTGAAGTAGCGTGTGAAGGATGTGCCCGCCCCACTCGCCGTACCGTTATATGAAGAGCCGCTTACGGAAGAATAGCTGCTGTTGGAGCTTGAAGATTGTGCCCATGTACCACTGTAGTTCAATTCATCGTTGCCCTTTGTCAGTGTCGAGGGAAATGTCCTCGAGACGGTATAAGAAGCCACATTTGACCCTGTCAGCCTTGCCTGACCTACAGTGCTGCTTCCACTGACAGTCAGCGTGCTGCTCCTCGCGCCGGTCTGCGCATTGATCGTGACAGAACCGCTGCCCGTACCCGGTTTTTCCACGGTACCAAAACTCAGCGATGCATCCCGCGAAAAACTGCAGGATGGTGACGGGGCGGAAAGCGTAATGGAGGCCGGTACGGTCACCTGCCCGAGCATGGGAATCGCCCACCAAAGGGCTAACAAGAAAAGTGTGATTGGAGATTTCATATGTGTTTTTAATTGCAGGTCGTGGTGATAGAAATTTGCCCGGAGTACAGGCCTGGTCTGGTGCTTGCCGATAGGCCCCGGATATGACCTCCCACACGGAAGTGTCGTTCGAAGCTCGACTCGACAGATGTGCGCCAGATTGACCCCTGTACAAATTCAAAGGGTTCGACAGCTGTACCGGCCTGTGCCCACTTACCCTCATAAGCGAGCGGCACTCCCGGGCCGGTGACATGCTCGGGAAAGTCGATACTGATCATGTAGCCTGAGGCGTATTGACCGGTTACGACAAACCATCCCGGTGCCCGCCCGCGATTGCCGGGCATACCTGGAGATAGACCGACGGACTGCTCCCCACCCTTTACGGCCCCAAAGTTGACATCCTGCCGAAGAGCAAGCGCACAGGTGGCTTGCGGAGCCTCTATTGCAAGCCACACTTTGGTGTCCACGGCCTGTGCATGGACACCATGCGTCACCAGTATCGCGATGAGAACCATACTCATTCGCATGGGCGTGTATAGATGCGGCCCTGCTCCGCATAGGTCTGCACGCAATCAGAAGCATCCTTGAATGCCATAACGACCGCGGGCGGGGCGAACCGGAACGCCTGCCACAGGGTGTCCCTGGCAACAGGCTGCAGAGGCAAGCGATAACGTAACGACGCTGGATCGTAATTCCAGATTTCCAGGCGAACCCCCGCCGTATCCTGAGACATGCGCAGATCAAACTCGTCCCCCTCATAGTAGCGGGCAATGGCACCAAGCACATCGCCGGTGAGTGCAGCCCGTGCATCCTGGCGATTATGCGCATCGGAGGCAACCCGCATGCTCTCTTCCCGTGTCGCGTCAAGTCGGTAATCCGCAGCTATCTCCCATGATTTCATAGATTCCTGGAGGAGGCGCGGCACATCAGCACCCACTTCATATGTTTCCATGGAGGGATAAAGCAGAACCAGATCATCGGGACCAAACCCGTTAGCTGTCACATCAATAACATCCACACGATCAACCCTTCCTGTAGCTGGGATCAGGAGTGCGTCCAGCATTGCCTTGATCTGTATGCTGTCTGACAGCGTAGCCAGGGGCCGTGTGAGTTGATCAAACTCTTGCGCATTCGCAGTCCGAATGCACAACAGTACAAGGAGGGTTCCTGCCAATATTCTAATCATGGCGCTCACGTTTGAAGTATTTAAAGTCTCTCATCGGGTGGATAATCGTCAGCTGAAGTGGCACTTTGGTGATTACCTGCTGTCGATAGGTCATCGGTTCAGGTAGGGGTATGCGATACGTGAGCGAATAAGCAAAACAGCGTGCCCCGTCGTCACTATAGAGTTGAACAGGCCGTGCTGCCAGAAAGGCCTGTTCAAGCAGGTCGGTGCTTGCCTGGAGACGCCGGTTCACAGCATCATAGTATTCCATGATTGCTTTGCATTGGTCAATCCGATCTATGCGGACAAGCAACTCACGCATTAGCAGATCTGTCACTAACCGCCGCGCAAGCGGACTGGAGGCACTGTCACTCAGGACCACCCGAGCGACCATTGACGAATCATGTGCAGCTCGTCGATAGAGTTCCCCAGATAAGGGCTTCGTTGAGCGCATCCAGAAAACAAGCATCAACGCCAGTGCCAGTGTGCCCGCACCATAATAGAGGTATTTGGTCTGCATCCATGTGTTTCATAAATCCGATGCAGTGTACCTCCCGAATATTTGCAGGTAACAGTTGACCCTAAACGATTCTGACAAAGATTGCCTGCGTTGGTGGTATTTCGTTCTATCGTTGCAGAACCGAAACAGACAGATAGATCCAGCGGCAGACTTGGCGGGATATGCTATCAGAGCGCAGATTCACGGAGAGAGACTGTGCTGGTTTGCACTCTGCAATACAAGCTATAGTTGATCCTTATGCACTTAACTGTGACCCAAGTCCTAATGTAGTAGAAACAGTAGTCTGTTTCTTACAACAGACAACACTATCGTTATATTTTAAATACGCGTCAGTGCCGCATTATGCAGTTAAGCGTATCACCTCTCGGACGGTCCGGGATTTTAAAGTGACGAGGCATGGAAACATACTACAAACTGAGTCATCTCGGATCCAACAAAATTTGACAATCTTGCGTAACAGTCTCATTGAGTAATTTGATTAATGGAATATTTATTCTTCTGTCTCTCCATAAGTAATTTCACTGACAGTATCATTGGTACTCTTCTTGGTGGGGTGGCTGGTGGATTGGCTGGTGGATTGGCTGGTGCCTTTGCTGCTTACTGGCTTAATCGTGTCCGTGACATATTAGCAATTAAGCGTGATGTGCTTAGGAGAGTTCTGGGTTATCGCTGGTCAATAACGACAAACCACATTGAAGATCCCCAGTATGCTGGGGAAAGAGGACATTTCTTTACGGCGCTTAACGAAGTATCTGTGGTTTTTGCTCGCGATAAAAAGGTTCAATCCAAACTTGATCAATTCAATGACGCCGTAAATTCTGAGGAGGGGTTTCGGTCAGAAGATGTCCCCCCTCTAGTAATGGCTATGGTAGAGGCATCAAAACTTAAACGAGTCTGCCATAAGGACTGGGATGCAGAGAGATTCGAATATGCTTTTTCGCCCCGTACTATACCGAGGGGTTCGGGAAGAAAAAGGTAACCGAGCAACGTGTGAGCAACACAAGCCAGCGTTTCCAGTTGGTTTAGTGTCGGTAGCTTTCTTACTGGATGCACGACGTGAGTTTTTGTATGTCCTTTGCGAATTGCTCCACTTGGTAACCGGTTCGTTTGCAAGCCCAACAGAGTATTTCGCGGGCACTTGAACACGAACTATCGATTTATCCTCTGGCGTTATCCCAACCAATCGCCTAGAGAAGATAATCGTTAAACAGTTCGCGGCGGAGAGAAATCTCTCCCTGCCCTTCCGGAATAATACTCTGCTCTGGTACATATGGAATGCTGTGGTTTGCGTATTCAGGTGGATCCCCTCAGATGGACAATTGGTTCACAATATCCAAGTCTATGCTACCCAGCTGACAATAATCCAGGAGTGTTGATAGAACGTAGTATATGATTGCAAACATAGTTTCAACGACGGTGAGTTTCCAGTAACTGCGACTAACTGTACCTCCTACAGAACTGCCATAGGCGTATAAAGAATGGATAGGCTAGGAGCTCTTCAAGTTCTTGGAGCATCTCGAATTTCCCCCTAATCAAATGCTAATGTAATGACGATAAGCCTAAAGGGTATGGGGCTGTCCTCTTCGCAAGTAGAATTGCAAATGGTCGGTCGCTAGCGGCGTGGAACATAAATGGGAAGTAAAATCCACCACAATGCAAACTCACGAGGGCGGAAGCTACCGTTTCTGAGATCGACTGCGAAACACATCGAATACGCAGAAAACACAGATCAGTACCCATTTTATGCCCGTGCCCAGCAGAACATCACTCGCTTTCGACCAGTTCTGCTAATTCCTTCCTTGTTTTACAAAATGGAATAAGACTCCCTCTTATTCTATTTTAGCTGTCAAAATAGAATAAGAATGCCGAACTCCGGGTTCTATCACGAATGTTGATAGGTAGAGGTCAAGACCACCGCAGAAGAATAGAAACGTGGCTCTGATGTTTTCAAACTTACTATAGCCCCCTTCCAACGGGTTCGATTTCTTGGATTTTACCGTTAATTCGTTCTGCATATCTGTAGTAGTATCTGGCTTGAATATGTTAAATTTTGTTCAGTCAAAATCAATTGTTCTACACAAATCGTAGTAGAACCGTAATCAGTCATTGATAATTCGAATCATCCTTCATGAGGCGCACGGAACTTGGGCATCACGTTGCCACCAACATTAACGGGTTCAAGGTTCGAGCTTTTGTCCCGAGCAAACTCCCACCTGATCCTGCATTGAAAATTAGTGGAACACTTCCTCAGCTCCAAGAACAGGCGCTACTTGCATTAGGTGGACTGAATACAGTATTAACTCTGCTTCCTGACAAAGCTCTATTCCTATACTCATATGTTCGAAAGGAGGCAGTTCTGTCTTCACAGATTGAAGGAACCCAATCATCACTTTCGGACTTGCTTCTTTTCGAGTCTGAACAAGCTCCTGGTGTACCAATAGACGATGTAACCGAAGTGTCCAACTATGTCCTCGCAATGGAATACGGGTTGAAGCGCATTCAAGAGGGAGAATTGATTTCTAATACCCTTATTCGAGACATTCATAGTATACTGTTGTCACGCGGAAGAGGCCATGATATGAACCCCGGACAGTTTCGGAATCGCCAAGTTTGGGTTGGTGGTTGGAATCCCACGGAGGCCGAACTCATGCCCCCTCCTCATCCGTATGTAGAGGAATGCATGACCGATTTAATGCAGTTTCTAAACTCCGAAAACTTGGATATCACCGTAATTTCAAAAGCTGCATTAGCCCATGTCCAGTTTGAAACGATACATCCATTCCTCGATGGAAACGGTAGAGTGGGTCGTCTACTGATCACACTCATTATGTGTCAGGCAGGTGCACTCAACCAGCCCCTTCTCTATCTCAGTCTCTATTTCAAGCAATTCCGAAGAGTTTACTACGATCTACTAACTTATGTGCGGGAGACTGGCGATTGGGAAAAATGGCTCTCATTTTTCTTTGAAGGCGTTGTGCATACAGCCAGGGAGGCAATTATCACAGCCCAAAGACTTACAAACCTGTTTCAGTCTGACGTGGTCAAGATCCAAACTGAAACTGGACGTCAAGCAGGCTCTGTATTGCGAGTGCATCAAGCGCTCAAAGATAGGCCGATCACCAATTTGAGATTCGCTGAGTCGAATAGTGGACTCACATATACAACTGTCTCCAATGCAATGGATTCTCTTTGCAAATTAGGGATTGCGAGAGAGGTTACCGGCAGTCAGCGAAACCGGTATTACGCCTACATAAAATATCTAGACATTCTTAACGAAGGGACGGAAATCCAGTAACTTCAAGGGATCACTATCACTCCCCGGCTACGTTCGAGCCCTTGATCACGAAGAAACCCTCTCATGTCACTCGAATCAGCCGTGCAATGTATGGAAAAGATCAATTGTGCACCGGATACAAACATCTGATTCCTGCTTGACAAGGATAAGCTTATAGAATTGTTGTCCTTCAATTGAGAACAATCAAGGGAATTCAGAAAAGCCGCTAGCAACCCCTAATTCGCCGATTAATCTTAATTTGACAGGCCTCTTTATTGGGGCTAGCACAACGGGAGCATAGGTCAGGTAACAAGCTACGATCTATACAGGATTTCTCCCTGCATCCGTACTTCATTCCGTATTCAGGTTAACCTTGCCCGGCCGAATATATAGTTATCAAGTACTGCGGCAACTGCTGTTCATATCTGTTCGAATGGCACATGCATGAGCTTGCGGTCGATGTGGTCTTGTAAATGGATAGCGCTTGCCAGCCAAATGCGTCGAATAGGAAACAGACCAGGCGTCAAGGTCCGCTCCAAAATCCTCACCGCTTACGGCCTTCAGAAAGGCTATTGCCGGCTCCCGTGTCCCCTCATGCTCGGCGCCAACATATGCAAGGAGCAGGCTGGGCCTTTCGCGAACCAACTGCTGAACAAATGTGCCGTTTCGGCCAGCCGCCTCGGTAGTAGTGTCCAATAGCAACGCTACCACAATCAGTTGGCATATGCACATCCTTTTGCGAGGACGCAAGGTGCGCGGCCTCAGAAATAGTGCTTGAGTGCGACCAGAGCCAGGATACCCGCATGCAACGAGTCGATGGATGAATGCACCAATTGATTTGGTAGCCGTCGTTTCGTCTGGAAACAGGGCTACAACGTCTAGAATCGTCAGTCCTTGGCGCTGCGACATGCCCGCTCCTGATTTGCCTGATTCCGAAGCCATGACTCCCCTGAATTTGCCTATCCTGTCCAACGCGAAATCAGGTATAAGTTGCAGTTAAGTGCGTAATTGCCAATAAAAGGTGTCACAGTTACTAGATGACGTGACGCAGCTATGCATCGCAAGAAAGCAGGAAATCGCAGTGTCCACTGACAACCTTCAAAAGGCCACAGATAACCTGAACGAATTACCGGGTGGCAAACCGCTCCGAGAATATCGCACTGAGCCAAAATACTTTCCATTTCGTCTGGAGGTGCATCCGATCTAACATTGCTGCTCAAAGGGCTGATGCATAAGTTCGAGGACGCTGTGGCAATGTTAAAGGATGGCGTCGTCCGCAATTAAAAAGCGGAACACCGGGTGCCTGCAGGGTGTTCACGGTCGCCGGGTCGGAAGCCGCCCGTGTTGCCCGTATATTACAACTGCATCGTCCCCTATTAAAACGCGTACTACACGCTCTAAACGAGAAAATAAAGATGATACGTAAGGCCCTTCTATTCACAGTCATGGGGTTCATTCTGTCCAGCGCACTACCAGCCTCTGGGCAGGCACCGGTCCTGCGATCTGCCTACCACGATTACCGCGTCGTCACGGTGGTCCAAGGTCTCGAACGTCCTTGGTCTATCGCTTTTCTGCCCGGGGGCGACATGTTGGTCACTGAACTCCCGGGGCGACTCCGGATCGTTCGGGAAGGAACTTTGCTGGAGGAGCCTGTGGCCGGGGTCCCAGAGGTCTTGGCAGAGGGCCAGGGTGGGCTGCTCGATGTAATTCTGCATCCAGACTTCTCATCGAACCGCCTGATTTACCTCAGTTACTCAAAGCCCCTGGCCGACAGTGAAGGGGCGACGACGGCCGTTGTGCGAGGCCGGTTTGACGACGACCACCTTACAGAGGTTGAGCAGATCTTTGAGGCAGACTCGCGGGGACGGGGACACTACGGTTGTCGCCTGGCCTTCGACAGGAACGGTTACCTGTTTATCACCGTCGGAGACCGCCAAATGCCGCCTGAGGGAGACTTGGAGATTCACTCCGCGCAAGACCTCTCCAACCACCATGGCACGGTCATCCGCGTCCATGATGACGGGCGCGTTCCCACAGACAACCCCTTCGTTGACCAAACTGGGGCACAACCGGAAATCTGGAGCTACGGACATCGGAACGCACAGGGGCTTGCGATCCATTCAGAAACGGGCGATCTCTGGATCAATGAGCATGGTCCCCAAGGCGGCGATGAACTCAACCTGATACGCCCTGGCCTCAACTACGGATGGCCCGTAGTCGGGTACGGGGTGAACTATCGCAGCGGCGCAGCTATTCACGAAGGGACCCATCGCGAAGGAATGGAACCGCCCGTGTATTTCTGGGTGCCGTCAATCGCGACGTCGGGGTTTTTGATCTATACCGGGGATCGTTTTCCCGAGTGGCGTGGCAATTTCTTTGTGGGCGGCCTTTCGGGCCAACAACTGGCGCGCCTAACCCTCAATGGCCAAGAGGTTGAGCACGAAGAGACGCTGTACTTTGGTAGAGGCCGCATCCGCGACGTCCGCCAGGGACCGGATGGCTACATCTACCTGGCTATCGATGACCGCCGGGGTGGCTTGACGCCGATAGTGAAGTTAGAACCCGCAGACGCACACTGACCGTAAAGGGAATACCGTTTCGCGGTAGTTTGCCAACTGGCCTCTCTCAGCGCCTGGGTACGGACCAGAAGGTCTCGGGGCCCCAGCGGGGCTCTCTTTTCATAGTCCGCGACAAACAATGTACATTGATCTTACGGCGGCACTTTCACCCGGGAATGATTGTGATGAGCAAATCCGAAAACTGTTCGACGAACATTCCCGCGTGCCGCAACGATGCTTGATTATGCGGACCTCATCTTAGGACGCATTCATTGAAATGTCGGCCTAAGATGACGCTGTTTAGAGATACCATCTTCCAGCTCTGGAATTCGAGGTCACTTCCGTAAAGCGGGGAATCGACAATGAGACCAGTTTCCTATCCTGCTGTACAAGGTATTATGAAAAGGTACAACCGCATAGCAGGCTCCGTAGCCGGGTCTTATCCCCCTCTGAATACAACCTTCAATTACTATGCTCGTCTGATTGGATCTGCCTAGATTGTGACTGGTTGAGATTCCAAATCTTTCACTTACCACGATTTATGATAGCGCCATGCTCAGATCAGATGAGTTTTGTCAACTGGATCAGGCACTCAGAGAAGCTGGCGAGGTTGACCAGTCGGCGTGATAAACAAGTGTCAATTCGCCCAATCACTACAACCGGCAGCGTTTGATGACATCTGTGTAGTCATCCTGTTGCCGCCGCAATTGGTGCGTGCACTGTGTTGGGGATCGCAAATGACCAGATTGATCATTTTCGGGCGAAGGACTTCGGCAACTCAGCCAGCCAGGACAGATCCCTCTATCGACCAATAGTTAGTTTCTATTGATGCCGATTTTGAGTGGATTGTATGCAAGAGTGCTACTACTATAATTTGCCCTTCAAAGCTCACACTCGATGCTATTCTCATATTCAGGTTGTTTCATTGGACACGAAACCGATTGCTCAAAATTCTTCTTTGGACGTTACACTTGTCGGGCCATTTGTGCGATTAGGTGATCATGCAAGCCTTTCGACTTGCTGCCGTGGCTTACGAACATCTTTTTCTGAGACCAATCTCTGTTCAAAGTTCGGTAAGCAAACGTAATGTGCGCTCCATCTACGTCATTTTCGAATCCATTCCTCTACAAGGCAGAGACCACCCTGCTCTTCCAACGAGTCATATTAGACGCATCTGTAGGTCTCAATAAGTTGCTTTCGAAGCTCTAGTGCGCCTTGCGTCATTTTTTGAGGATCTCCCATTACGTATTGCTCCCACGTTATTCGAAGTATCGAATCAAATGCATCCTTCAACTCCTCCAAGGATTCTTCTGAAAGGGACATATCTAAATCTTCAGATTCAATAGTAAAGTACTTCCCACACTCAGACTTGGAAACAGGTAACAGTATACGCTCGCGTCTGACTAGCATCTTATTTTCAAGAGGGACCATGTGGACTTCTATTCCTCGCGGTACAGCCTCATTCTCCTCTCTGGCTATCTCCGCCGCTTCTGCTTCAACGAGTTCGTCATTTATGGGATTTCCAAATTGTCTTGTATTCATAATTTCCCTCCAGAAACAGTTGGTTACGGTTTGTTGTTATGGATACCTATCAATTATGCACAGGAGGTCAAAAAAGCTCATGACACGCTTTTCTACGCATAAATTGCGTACAAAATTTTATACAATTCCCTCTTTGCTAAGTGAAGGGATACCACACAACCAGAAATGCGATCCCGCCTCCCTTTGTCTTTTTTTCCGAAACAGCCTGCTAGGCGTGCGGTGGATCGTAGCCGGTATGGCTGAGCGGAAGCTCTTGTATAAGGACCGACTTCGTATAGCCGCGCAATTAACTATCACTTCCGTACTTGACCTAATCACTCACGTCCCCCTCCGTCCTTTTATACTTAACGAATGTGGTCGAATTGATATGTACACCTAGAAGTCCATTGCCTGTGCAATTTCGTCTGAATATGTAGCCAATACGTTGGGAATATCCCCTTGCGGTTAAATCACACCTCGCAACAAGCGGATTTCTTATGTCCCTGCGACTATGAGCAAGCCAAGGACAGCTTCTTGAGATTCATACGTAGTTGTTGCTCCACCGCCTCAATCGGTTCGGACCAGAGTCCTGCCAACGCCTTCGTAGCCCGTGCCACCTCCCACGGCAAGATCGACCGCCCTTCAATTTGAACGAACGGTCCATCCGACTCAGTGAGCACTCGGTCTCGTGGCATCTGCTGTACGAGACGTCGTCCTTTATCTCCATTTAGCATGGCGGGCCCTACGCTGAACCAACATCCAATCTCAACGGCCCGCTTTATTTCCCGCTGAGTGCCGGAAAACCAATGCAGAACAGGTATTCCAGCATCTGAAAACGCAGTCAATCCATCGAGCACCTGGGTTGCGGCTCGACGGCTATGCAGTGTCATGATTCGCCCACCAGCAGCTTGACAAAGTTCAAGAATTCTGGTGAAAACATGCTGTTGATCTCGCCAGTGCTGCCGATACCCCCATCCCCCATCAAGACCAATCTCACCAACGTAGCGTACTTGCGGTAGCAACTCCTCGAACAAACCCAGCTCTCCCTTCCGCTCATGAGCAATTTGCGGATGTAGTCCAAGCGCAGTTTGGATCCTTTCTCCGCCTTTCGCCAATGCCACTGTACCTGCCCAGGCAGACGGAGTCGTTGTGACCGAAAGAATGTATAGTCCACGGGTAATGCATTCCCGCGCCAACACGTACGGATCCGGGTAGAGATCCAGATGAACATGGTAGTCAATCATACTACGCCATGGTTCTTGTGCAAACTACCCAGTTCCGCCATGCCCCGTTTTAGCATATTACGGAGTTCCTCTCGGTTTCTTATAAAAGGGGATGCAAGTGCGTACCGGAACCAAGGATCTGCGCCCATATCCTGGAAATCAGCAAGTGCGACGGCCACAGACCGGACATCGTCAAAGCCTGAATGATCTTTGTCACGGCACCCAATCTCCCTGTATATATAGTCGGTTGAATCCACAATGCCGCCCCACGCAAGGAAGGCCGCCCGGCGCACTTGGCAGGGTACACAGCGACCACACTGAAGATAATTAAAGCGTTGAAAGCGACTGCAGCTTGTAGATTGTATTGCCTCTGCTTTCAAGAGTGATTGGCCGGCACACTCTCGCAACATCTCCCCTTTCGTCTTGGCATAATACGGATTCACGACCTTCACACGCAATTCCCCAGCATCAAGTATGCTCTGTAATCGCCCAAGGAATTCAGGGTGCGTTGTGCGAGTGCTCAAACTACCAATACGCCCGCCGGTAAGCGGCGGGTTTATCGCGATGAACCCGTTTTCGCATACATACAGGGGCACCTGATCCCCATCGTGGTAGCGCTGGAGCACTGTCGCCGCAAGTACACCAAATGCAAGGAAAATGAGTGATCGTGCCCGCTGAGACTTCTCTGGGTTATCTTTATTTAAATTCGCATTGTGATTCAGTTGGAGGTGTTTAAGTCCACCGCCAATGCGGGCTGCGAACTCCCTCTGCTTGCCTGCGTCACCCCGCACCGTTTGGCTAACTGCTAACGGACTGTACCCGGCGGCAACGAGATCAGTTGCCCCCACTAAACTATCAAGACCACCAGAGAGCAAGACTACGCAATCTTCTGCTGGTCGAACCTTTTTTTTCGGTCGCGTGGGCTTATAGCCGCCTTTATGAAATCGTAGTGTCCAACGGTCAGTGGTTAGAAACGACAATGCCCCCACAAGAGATTCTACTTGCCCCACCCAGAATTGAGCGTCGCTCACCGCAATATCAAGCTCAAACTCTCGGGTCCAACCATCGGGGCTTCGTTCGCGCGACACCGCGAAATCCGCCGTAATGACACCCAGTGCGATGGAAAGCAGATCCCATGCTCTTGTCGAACACTGGAAACGCTCACGAAAAAACTTATCTTTGACAGCTTTTCCCGCACACCTTTGGCCCTCCACCTGGGCTTGTCCGTATAGGATTACGCGCTCTGCATCACCGATGTCCGGCAACTTAAAACCATCTGGACCGCATACGAATCTCATTTCACATAGCTCTCGAATACTTCAAACGTCTCCTTCAATACATCACGAACTAACCGGACAATCCGTCCACTCTTCACAATACCTCCGGTAGCACGAAGTCTATGGAACGACATGTCAACGCTCTGCCTGATATAGTCCTTCACCTCCTTCAGGCGCTCTAGCGCCTTGCTGGCATTGGGTGCCTTATCCTGAATAGTTTTGCCTAGATCAAGTTCAAACAGCTGGAATACATTAATTGAGGTGAATCGTTTGATAACATAATCTCGTTGTTCGGCATCCAGATCAAGCAAATCGGCACCAGGGAACCGGGTCAACAACTCAGACAGTGCATCAAGGATTGACTTCTTCTCGGCTTCGGCATCTAGAGTACCATCAACGGGACGAACCCTATCGGCGATTGCATATATGATTTCCTTGGCTGTCTGGCCAGCCAGTAATTCTGAATCGAGTAGACCTCCAGGTGAATCGACTTGACCAGTCGCCAAGCCCGCCAGCACAACGCCTAGTGTCTCCGCTGTCCTCGCCGTGCCCCCAAATCGCCGAGTAGCCGTACCTGCCCCGCCGTACCCCATTCGGACATAATGTCCCAGAGCACGCTTCATCTTATTCCGATCCCCCGACCGTGCGTAGTCACCAAGAGCCCGACGTGTACCACGAAAGCGATATAATGGTGCTAATGGAACCGGTGCCGGTTCAGCTGATGGCGTTTCAAGTGCATTTTCTTCCCCAGGCTCTACGTCGAGGTTTGACTCGGTTTCGGCCTCATCAGGGGGATCAGGTGTCCAGGGCGGCACCATTGGGACACTACTCCTTGGCCCTACACTAGATTTATTGGTTCCCATTCTCCCTCCACCTCATGATCGCATTCTTGACTGGCTCTGAAACCGATTCCCGATCCCAGGCATCAAATACTTCATTCGCCCAGGCTTGATCACTGATTTTCGGAATGATATTGGGTTTGATCTGCGAGGCTGGAAGCTCAACCAAGAATCCAGACAGACGGGCTCCTTGCAGATCGTCAACCGCACCTATCACAAGGCAAGCATCAAGTATTGGAGGCACACCCCACTCCTGTTCCTTCCGTGCGAAATCAAGTAGACGCTCCATGATCACATTTAATTCTGTGGGCGCTAGGTTAACCAATTGGCCCTTTAAACTAGCTGCCATATCTGGAGTTTTAAGCAACGCCGTTAAGAGTTCAGCAGCATCTGACGATAACCGATCCTCTGGTGTAATCAGTGGCGCATGCTCTCTGCTCACGTACAATGCTCCTCGCAGGTCCAGGTCGGCAAGCATGGGTTGTAGTGCCAGCCATTCTGCAAAAAATGGGTCATTGAAGGGAGTTTCCAGCTTCACCTCCTTACCAGCGGCTAATTCTGTCTCCCACTCAGCCATGAACGACGGTTTGCCGGTCTCACTTGCATTTACCTTTGCAATCAAATCTTCGTAAGCTGCCTGATTACCTAGGCGCTCAAATAGCATTAGTTTCGCCAAGACAGCTTCGTCAACACCGATGCCCTGTGATCTTGAAACCGCCATCCGTATTGCCAGCGCGTTCAAGAAGCGCTTGATCAGCCTCGGGTTTCCGCGAATCCCCGACGCTGTCGTCATAATAGGTGCAAGCCTCTCCGCAGTATCCAAGCGGGGAGCCAACTCCATAGGCAACTGTTCGCATAGGCCCTGAACGAAATTGCTGTCCATTCGCTCACCTTTCCATGTCTGTTGCAGTTGGTTACAGATACCAACACGGATATCCTCCTTCGCATCCTCCTCAAGGGTACTGTTCATAACAAACAACATCATCATATATCCACGGACTTCTTGTATGCCAAGCGGTGGTACCCGAATGGGGACTTGGATCAACTTGTCAAAATAAGATGTGACCAGCGAGTCATCTTTGATGCCCTTAAAATGTCTGCGTACGGCGTGTTTGATCATAGCATCATCCGCAGCAATAACGAATGCAGTATTTTTCAGGAACAAGAACAGCCGAATCGCTTCAAGCGTCGATATGGTAGTTTTTGGAAGGCATCTATCTAGATCATCAACCAGCACAACCAGAGTAACGCCGAGTTCCTCTAACGTTTCTTCAAATGCATTGCGAAGTGCCTGTATTTCCTTCGGCAGGGATGTTTCTACCTCTGGCTTCTCATCGTCATTCGCAGCAGTTACGAGATCTGCAAGCTCCATTATCCCCCCGAGGATTGCCATTAGTGGTAGTCCCGTTGACATAGCCGCTGAGTTAATAATCCATTTGGTTGCTCGAAACCATTTGACCCGCTTCAGCAACGCTTTCACTTTTTCGGGTCTTCGCCCTTAATTGTGAGATGAGTCATAAATTTAGGTAATTTT
>CAZCYQ010000032.1:0-40206 GCA_964503085.1 uncultured Rhodothermaceae bacterium
TCGAAAATTACCTAAATTTATGACTCATCTCACAATTAAGGGCGAAGACCCATAAAAATGTCGATTATCTGGCAGCCATCCACCGGTACTGCCACCCCCAAACCAGGAAATGCCGGGGCCTGCGATCCATGCTTCATCGTGCTGCCGGTCCAGGAGGTCAAGCGTGCCTGTGGCTGGATCGAGGCGCACCAGCCATCGATCCTTGTTATCGTCTGCGCGAACTTCCAGGATGGCGTGATCGCCGTCTCCGCTCCAGAATGGGCCGTAGCTAAACAGTACACGCTTGGACTCGGACGAGTCCACAGCTACTCCTTCCTCACGCAAGTATTCCGGCACATCGTAAGCGCCTTCCAGTTGGTGCAGGTCAATCTGGTAGGTGGTGTCTCGTTTCAGATCCTGAATGTAGAGTGCACGGTTTTGCGGTGTAGCCCCAACCTTGGCCCGGGCACTAAGCATTTCTGTGTACCCGCTCTCGGTAACCCAGTCTATTGCCCGAGTACGCTTGTTTTGCGCGGGGGAGGAAGAGGTCACAAAGGATACAAAGCGCTCAGTGGGATCCAGGCTGAGTTGAGATATGGATCGTGATCCCCTATACCATGTCGGAGGTGGATCCAGGGTCTTTTGGTCCCGTTCGCGGGCAGATTCGCGCAGCTCATCCTCTTCCTGTTCCTGACGAACGATCTCGAAGAGCTCGGACTGTTGGGTCTCAAGAAAAGAGTCCTGGTCATCAGATTCTGCATCGCTTGGCGCCTGCCCACTTCTGAGGTCGGTGAGCTGCGCCAGTGCACCTGTATCAAGAGACAGCTTGTAGAGGTTATTGTCCCGTACGAAAATCACCGCATCTCCTGCCAGCGCAAATCTTGGCGATCCTTCAAAATCACGTGTTTGTGTCAAACGTGTTTGTGTATTGGTAGCGCGGTCAAAAAGATATAGATCTCCTCCGCGAGCGTAAACCTTACGCGAGAAATCGGCGTCATAAACATGTTCACCGTGTTGCCAGCCCGTGAATACAGGTCCTTGATTGAGCCGCTCATCACGGGGTACCTGTCGAGGCGTCAGGTCGTCGCGCGTGATTTTGAAGAGCGAATCACTCTCGAAAGCTCCCATCGGGTTCCAATTAAAGTAGAGCGTTTGCCCATCTTCGCTCCAGTATGGCATAGATGGCCAGTCCCCGATGTACGTAGCGGGATCCTGCATAATGGTAGCAACAGAAAGTTCTGACTCCTGTGCAAACGTGGGGAGTGCAAGCAAAAGGATCAGAAAAGATGCAATGATTGGTTTGGAGGAGTGCATGTTAAAAATCTAGTTCTAGAATGTCCAGAGCACAGAGTGCGTTCACCAGGCGGATTTGGTATGTAGTTTTGCAGCTTGATGCCAACAGGCGCGGGGAAGCAAAGGCCAGGCTTAGAGCTTTAGCACGGCTCAGAGCCACATTGATGCGTTCTCGGGACAATAAAAAATCCATGCCTCGGGGAGTATCCTCGGCGGAAGTTGAAGTCATGGAGACTAACGCTATAGCGGCCTCTTGACCTTGGAACTTGTCTACAGTACCAACTCTAATGCTGTCCGGGAGCATGTTTCGCAGCATATTCACCTGAGCATTAAATGGGGCCACGACAATGATATCCTTTGGGTGGATGGAACGGGTTTCTCCGTCGCGATCCGTCCATTTGCCTTTAAGCAGACGTTTGATGACGGACTCGACAGCCAGCCCCTCCTCTTCGCATTGCTGCATGCGGGGTTCCTGGTGAGTGACCGGTACAAGATAAGCGCCTGCCTCGGGGAGGCCGGCGGCATGTATAGCCTGACGTGCGGTGACCCGACTTGCGCGGAGACGTCCTTCGTAAAATTGCGTGGAAATATACCTGCATAGCTTGGGATGCATACGCCAGGTTTCTCTCAGGAAGATGCCTCGACCGGGCTTTACCAGACGGTCGTTTCCGAGCATCCATTCCAGGCAGGAAAGGTTGGCCGGATCTGGATGACTGGCCTGAATAACCTGGGGAAGTTGGCAAGGATCGCCGATCAGTACAACATTGTTTGTGCAAGAGGTCATACCTAACAGATTGGCTAGAGAGACCTGGCCTGCTTCATCGACAAAAAGATAGTCGAATGTGTTGGCCATCTCCGGGCGACACAGGAGCCATGCCGTTCCCCCAACGATATCCGCATCAAAGAGTGCGGGGTCACCATTTCTCGTTACGGATCCAACGTTGGGGTGTACACGCGCGCTAGCATTTTTGGACACTTTGTGCACAATGGTCGGGATTTCGGGGGACTCGGCTGCATCAGCACACCCGATAAGCACATTACGAATCGCTTCGTGACTATTGGACGACACGGCAACCCGATATCCCTGGCTAACCAGAGATAGAATTGCCCGGGCTGATACGAAAGTTTTGCCCGTACCAGGAGGTCCCTGGACCGTCAGTACAGTGGACTGCATCCCGCTCACGGCCTGCTGCATCAGGGGCACTGATGAACGTTCGTCATCGTTCAGGACAGACATGTTGGACAAATTTGGTGCTTTACGCTCAAGGAGGTCTTGGACTGCGGGGGGTGCCTTTCCAGTGCATACGTCTCCAACTTGCCCACGAATGGCGGTTTCGATAACGTCAGTACGAATGGGCATAGGCGGAAGCAGGTCCACTGCATCGAGGAGACAGTCGGCTGACTTGTTCCCGACCTTTAATTTGATGCGGCGTGCCTTTGTGTCAAACTCCTGGATACTGACCGTCTTAATATTGTTTTTATCCAACGCAACACAGGCATCTTTTTCAGCAGTCAGTTTCGTGAACTGTGGAGGAAATTCGTATTCGCGTTCGACCGACCGCTTCACAGGATATGGTTCTCCGACAGCGCTGAGACTAGCCAGACAATTGGTGTCTTCAATCAGTTCTTCCGTGGACTTTTTGGCGGCATCAAACACCGACCAGGCCTGGGGTTTCTTTTCGCGGTAATGAAAGAGCCCCAGGCCAATCAGTGTTTTTTTCAGTTTGGCGGATATTGAGGAATTAAATACATGCTCTTTGAAGTTCTCGTTGGCTTGCTCCCGATCAAGCGCCCCTTGAGTTTGCGCGCTCTCCAGCTGTGCAGGTACCGACTCAACCAGATCGGAACGCAGTGAGAGCAGCCAGTCACGGAGTTTCTCCGTGGACTCGCAATCAACCCGGTTATAGTCCTCAAGCTCCTTGAGGTCCTGATCTGCAGTTGGATCTCCCGAATCCCGTTTGAGCCTCCAGTTGTTATAAGCAATGATTGATCCGGTTGCGGTCGTAACATCACCTGTTCGGCTTTCCATATAGAAGGCCTCCAGGCTTTTGAGCGAGTAATTTTTCTCGGATGTAAAGATGCCGCCGCGCACAACAGCGTAGAGATCAACAAACCTTTTTTCGCGCTGCCAACCGTCCAGCGTGTCTTCTCCGAAGCTATACTTGGTAGTCAGACGGCGGAGTGCAGTGAGTTCGTACGGAGCATAATGGTAGATACGTGCATTTGGAAATTGCTTGATTTGCTGTTGAAAAAATTCAAAGAGATCCTTGAGTGCCTGTTCCTCCTCAGAATGATTGTGGGCCCAGAGTGCTTTGAATCTCTTGCGATACCAGATTCCGTGTAGGTATTCCAGGTTTTCTTCTCCGTTTTCGCGGTAATGTGGATTGCCTTCTATATCATAGAAAAGGTCACCTGGGTCTGGTGTGGGCAGCAGATCAAATCCTTTTCCCTTAACATGGGGCCGAAGGACGGCAGTTGGCGCACCTCCCTGCTTCCGTGCTACTTGAAGTTGGGCTTGAGTACGCAGGCTCTGGAATGTTTTAAGGGCCATCTTGGCTACTTTGTCCCTCTCTTTGAGGGCCGCCAAGGCTGCCATGGTTTTTATACCCGTATTCTCGAGCCGTACTACCTGCTGTCCCCGGATGCCAGCTACCATATACAGGCTATCTTCGTCTATCCACTGATCATTACAACGTGTGCGCCAGCGACAAAGGCTACACTCTGAGCAGCGTCTCGGACGTGTATCTTCAGGGTACGTCACGAACTGTTCGAGGCGGTCTCGCAACTGGCGCACATAGTCTGCGCACTCCGCAAGCCTGTGTGTCGACCGATCTCCCCGTCCAAGTTGGAGGTGTCCATACTCGGGTTCCGTCCCCTGAATTTTAGCCAGGAGGTCCGAATAAACGACCAGCTGCAGGATATGCTTAGGATCAGGAGTACGTTTGAGTTTCGTATCAACAACTTCATAGGAGAAAGCCCCGAGCGCAGAAGGTGTTTCGATGCGCTCTAAAAAATCTACATAACCCTGCCAGTTTCCACCTTTGAGTGCGCCCTGGTAAACAACATCAACGCCACTCTTAAGAGCAGCAATAGTTTGCTCAACAGCATCAGGGCCACGTTTTATGGAAACCACGCGCTTGCCTGCAGTCTGGAGAGCATCCAGGTATGCCTGCTCATGCTCATCTCCCAACTGACTGAGCAATTTCGCGTCTGCAGAATCAGGTTCAGGCTCCAGGTCTTCACCACACGCTTTTCTTAGATCAAGGTGCGTGGCGTGTTTACATGCGGAAAACCGTTGCAGGTCTGATGCGTAAAGGCGAGGGATACCGTCCGGACCGAGTATCATGGCAATACTTTGTCATCGTAGCACAAAGTTAGTGCCAATGGCTTAATTTGACACACACCAATCAAATAATTTTCAGTTGCCATGCGCAAGGCATTTTTACTAATCCCCGCAGTTTTACTGTTCGTCGCGGCCTATATCTATTGGCCAGATGATCTTCCACTGGATAAAATCAGTCTGCCAGAAGGGTTCACGATAGAGGTATACGCCGACAGTGTGCCCGATGCGAGACAGATGGCATTGTCGCCGAGCGGTGTATTGTATGTTGGTTCGCGCGGAGACGGTGCGGTGCATGCAGTTGTGGATTCGGATGGTGACATGAAGGGCGACGAGATATTCGTGATTGCTGAGGATCTTGTAATGCCGTCGGGGTTAGCGTATCGGGAAGGATCGCTTTATGTTGCGGCGGTTAGTCGCATTCTTCGATATGATGATATTGATTCACATTTACAGGACCCGCCCGAGCCGGTGGTCGTTGTCGATGATCTACCAACGGAGGGGCATCATGGATGGAAATTTATTGATTTCGGTCCAGATGGAAAGCTTTATGTTCCGGTAGGTGCCCCCTGCAATGTTTGTGAGCGTCCAGATCCTTTTGCCACGGTTCTACGCATGAACGCGGATGGGTCGGAACGCGAGGTTTATGCACGCGGTATCCGAAATTCTGTTGGCTTTGCCTGGCATCCGTCGACTGGTGAATTGTGGATTACGGATAATGGTAGCGATAACATAAGCGAGGACCCTGCGATCACGGATGATCTACCGTCATGTGAGTTAAACCATGCTCCAGAACCGGGTATGCACTTTGGCTATCCCTATTATCACCAGGGTGATACGCCAGATCCTGAGTTTGGAGAAGGTCGTACGGCGGATGAGTTTACTCCGCCCGCGATCCTGCTGGGCCCCCATGTGGCTCCCTTGGGGATTGATTTTTACACGGGAACGATGTTCCCGGAGTCATATCGGAATCAGGCATTTATTGCCGAGCATGGCTCATGGAACCGCAGGGAAAAGATTGGCTACCGGGTTAAGCTGGTTCATTTTGACGAGGACGGAATGGCAACAGGTCAAGAGGTATTTGCAAAAGGTTGGCTGGAAGGAGACACCAACTGGGGGCGTCCGGTTGATGTCGAAACACTTCCAGACGGCTCCATTTTGATCAGTGATGATCAGGCCAATGCCATTTACCGGGTTACGTATTCGGAAGAGGGAGAAGAATAGGTGGTGTCTGCTTAACACGTCTGTCCACCCAGTTCTTCTGGTATTCGTATCTGATGCAGCGGAAAGATCAAAAGCTGCAGAAGCACTAACTTGAGCCGGAGGTGTGTCGGGACTAAGTCCGCTGATCGGATTCCAGATATATCAGTCCCGATTGTACGCAGGAGGGAAGTGACTCCCCCATGTGCATGCTCCTTGGGATTCTACGTAGCCTCTCTTGCGACCGGCCTCATGGAGAATGTCAGGTGTAGCGACCGGTTGTGTCAACTGTTTTTCAGTTTTTCAACGTGGTCTTTCAAAATCTGCAGTGCCACATCTATGTCGTTGAGATGCGTCCGGAAGGAGCCAACTGCCAATCGCAGGACTGTCGTGCTGTGAATGCGCGTTGAAGTCATGAAAACCCGGCCGTCTGCATGCAGGTTACGCACCAGTGCCTGGTTGAATAAGTTGGCATCCCCTCTTTTGGGGACGTATCGATAAGTAATGATAGACAGGTCAGGGCGGGATCCTACCTGAAATCCGTCAAAGCTTTGGATCCGTTCATAAGCGTATCGAGCCAAGTGGATTTTCTCTGACAGCGCTGCGCGGAACGGAGCTACCCCAAGAAGCTTCAATGGCAGCCACATACGCAGCCCTCGAAAATGCTTGGACAACTCAGGTGACAGGTAAGCCGGGGAGAGTTCGTGCGCATCTGACTCCATATCAAGCATGTAGGCGCCACGACCTCCGTGCGCCTGTCCGAGGGCATTCTGGTCGCGGACCAAGAGGGCGCCCGAACCGAACGGTAAAAAGAGTGTCTTGTGTGGGTCCAGAACGAGCGAGTCGGATTTATCGATGCCGGACAAAACCGTTCGACCTTCCGGGCAAAGTGCAAAGAACGCACCGTAAGCGCCATCAACATGCACCCAGAGGTTGTGTGCGCGAGCGATTGAAGCGATGTCTTCCAGTGGATCGACCATCCCCGTATTGGTTGTGCCGGCAGAGGCTACAATTAACCATGGATTTAATCCAGCCGCTTTATCGGCGAGGATCCTTTTCTCTAGTGCGTCGGCTGACATTCGGCAGTGACCGTCCTCGCCAACTTTACGCCGCACGCAATTTCCCAGACCAGCTACCCGAAGTGCTTTATCAACGCAATGGTGCGTGTGTTTGGTCATGTAAACAATTGACCGATCATAGTCAATGCTGCGGAGCCCATGGGCTTCGCGCGCCGTGATGATGCCGGACAAATTGGCAATACTCCCACCAGACGCAAGGTATCCCCCGGCGCCTTTTGGATACCCAACAACTTCCGCCATCCATCGAACAAGCATATTCTCCATGCGGACTGCACCTGGGGCGGAATGAAAAACACCGGCATATCGCCCCCCGATGGCTGCGAGAAAATCTCCGAATGCAGAATGTACCAACCCACCAGCCGGGATGTAGCCGAGGTATCGGGGTGATCCTGAGTTTAATCCTTGATGGTCAACATGCTCATATAGCAGCTGCAGTACCTCATCCAGTGAGATTCCCGTTTCTGTAATGGGCGATGACAGCAAACCAACGCTTCGGTCCTTCGATTCAACGAAGGCAGGCGTTTTACCAACGTTTACAATATGCTGACGGGCGTATTCTTCAACTTTGGTGAAAAGGTTGTCCAATTGCTGAGCGTTCGGCTCCAGTACGCCGGCTCTACGCTCAAGCTCGGCCAATAGCTCGTAGTTAACCGGGATATCGGCGTTGGTATTGGTTTGAGTTTTCGTATTCTTTACAGATCTGAGCATGATATCCTTTATGATTTTATGTTGTGTGAGGTCCTATATTCCGACCCCAGCGGCAGCACAGGAGTTGACCTCTGGTATTCACCGGAGAGCTTGGCTTCCGGGGAAAATATCAAACAAGTGACGCACGACAACTCCTCACACGCTGGAGTCTACCTCTCTTGGGATGCTGCTAGATCAACGCTTTTGGGAAAGAGCGCAGTAGTCCAGCGGGAAGCATTTCTCCAGTCCTACGACAGTTCCGTATACGCAGATCAGCAGGAAAAGCTTCACATCACGAAGATTAAATTTTATGAGTAGAAAAATCCTCACCAGCAGGATAGTTGAGGCCGGCGCGATCGCAATCGTGCGTGTCAGGGAGACATTACCGCTTGAGCCCGCGGCAGAAGCCCTAGTACGTGGTGGAGTTACAGTACTCGAAGTCACATGCACGACTCCGAACGCACTCCCAACAATTGAAGCCCTGAGGCGGCGTTACGGTATGGATCTATTGATTGGGGCAGGATCTGTGATTACCGAGCAGCAAGTAAAGGATGTTGTTTCGGCGGGTGCATGCTTTGTGGTTAGTCCCGTTACCAAGAAGGATGTTATTGATGCTGTACACGCCTTCGATCTGCCGGTTCTGCCGGGTGCATTGACGCCAACGGAAGCACAGGTAGCTGATGATCTTGGGGCGGATATGGTGAAAATCTTCCCTGCAGGGCAGCTGGGTTTCAGTTATGTGAAAGCTCTCCTAGCCCCATTACCACACTTGAAATTGGTGCCGACAGGAGGTGTTACGCCCGAGAATGCCGGAAAGTGGATTCGCAGCGGAGCTGCGGCAGTAGGGATAGGCAGTGCGCTGGTCGACGTAGCAGCGATTCAAACCGGGCAGCTTTCCGTGCTTACGGAAAGGGCTTCCGTCTTGTGTGCAAGTATCGCGGAAGCTCGGGAATGAACCTGATTCACAATATCACTCCGCTCGTATCCGAGGGAAACGGTCGAGCAATTGAGGCCACAACAGAACCATAACCCAAAGTGAGGGCCTAGTATTCATGGAATCAGACATCGCGCAACGAGCGGCGAGTTATGAGTCCATTGATCCCGGACAAGTCAATGCTTGGCTTGAGCCCTACATCCCGCGAGAGCCCGCTACCATTCTGGATGTCGGTGCCGGTAGCGGTCGGGATGCTGCTTGGCTTGCGTCGAGGGGGCACCAAGTGATAGCAGTGGAACCATCATGCGATATGCGCAGGCAGGCCGAGGGATTCCATTCCAAATCCGCCTTCACATTGGTCGCAGACCGACTGCCCGACATCAAAAAGACCAGCCGGTCCGGCGTGTCGTTTGACCTGATTCTTCTCAATGCTGTCTGGATGTTCATTCCTGAGACAGAACGAAAACGTAGCTTTCGGAAGCTGATCGCACTCCTTAAACCTCGGGGCGTCATAGCGATTTCGTTCCGCACACCATGCGAGATGCATCGAGGGATGTACCCTGTTTCCGTACCAGAAATCGAACAGCTCGCTCTGGGACACGGGGCCTACGTAGAATTAACCAAGAAATCCGGCGATTTCCTCGGGCGACCTGAGGTGGAATGGCACCAGATGATCGTCCGTTTGCCCGACGATGGTACTGGAGCATTGCCCCTAATTCGGCGAATCGTATTGCTTGACGACAAGTCTTCAACCTACAAGCTCGCTCTGTTGAGGTCCCTGTGCAGAGTGGCCAGCATATCGCCCGGTTTGGCCCGTGAATCTGGATCCGATCAGGTGACGATTCCCTTGGGAGCGGTAGCTCTTTCCTGGGTCCAGCTTTACCTCCCTTTATTGAACGCAGATATGCCCCAAAATCCGAGAAACAGATTTGGCAGTCAATACATCGGATTTGCAAATAGCGCTCTTGTCAAGCTCATCCCTAACCACCAGGAAATTGTCCAACTCCGACCGGGGGCGTCATTGTACGCGGGTCGCGGGAAAATCTTAACAAGCTCTCTCCAGCATGCCGCCGCAACCATCAAAAAAATGCCCGTGCGATACCTCTACTATCCTGATGGGCAACCAATTTTTAAGGTGACGCCGAGGCGATTCAAGGTTGGTCGCTCCATCATACTGAACGAGGACTATTTTTCGGAATTTGGAGAAATGACTGTCCCTGCCCATCTCTGGCGTGCTCTTCAACGTTATAGCGTATGGATTGAACCCGCCTTGGTTGAGGAATGGATCAGACTGATGCACGGATATGCGCACAGGCAGGACAGACTATTGAACGAATTGGAATTAAGGTGTCTGATGCGGCCCTATGAACCCGAACGCAATCAAGGGGAGGTTCGTAGCCGGGCCCTGAAGCTGCTGAGCATGCAATCGATCTATTGCGTATGGACCGGCAGGAAGCTTGACGCGAAGAGCATGCACATTGACCACTGTCTCCCTTGGGCAGCTTGGCCATGTGATGATCTCTGGAATTTAATGCCCGCCAACAGGACCTCGAATCTCAACAAAAAAGATCGCTTGCCCGACATCATCACCATCCGGGAAGCTCAGGACCGCATCGTGACTTGGTGGGACGATGCCTACCGCAGGGAAGAGGCAACAGGTGAACGGTTTCTTTTAGAGGCAAGGGCCCGGCTGCCCGCACTGAAGGAATCCGCCCCCTCACTTGATGACGTATTCTTCGCTTTGGATCTGCAGAGGACACGTTTGTACAATGATCACCGCATTCCTGAGTGGTCTGGACCTCGCGGGTCAGTTCCAACCCTTCTTTCAATGCGAGAGTAAATGAGTAATCGCTAACATCGGGACCTCGAGCAAGGTTCTTCTCTTCGCGCTCAGAATACAGATGTCAAGGAGCACTAAGGCGTGAGTGCCATCGCTCCAAGCACTCCAGCCCTGCTCCCAAGCCTAGGTGGGACGATGTACTGGTCAATCTGACTTATCAGTTCCTTCGCCCTCACATACCCATTCAAGTGTGACTGGACACGCGTACGAACGGCAGGAAATAAATGCTCCTGCTGCATCACTCCGCCGCCCATAATAACCCGTTCAGGTGAGAGGATCAGGATCATATTGGTTACCGCAAACGAGAGATAATGCGCCACAAAAGACCATGCAATATGGTCCGGTGGAAGGGTTTCGGCAGGAGTCCCCCAATGTGCCTGGATCGCCGGCCCAGCCACCATTCCCTCCAGGCAGGCGCCATGAAAGGGACAATTCCCCTCGTAATCATCTCCCTCAGCACGCGGCAAAAAAAGGTGTCCCATCTCTGGATGTACCAGCCCATGAACAGGCTGGCCATTTACTAGCGCTCCACCCCCGACACCCGTCCCAATCGTAAGATAGAGAAGGTTCTGCGTCCCCTGACCCGCTCCCCATAAGTATTCGCCGACGGCAGCACCATTGACGTCCGTATCAAAGGCAACAGGTCGTTGCAACTCTCGTGTAATCCGTCCAGCCAAGTCTGTGTTCGACCAGCCTGTTTTCGGGGTACTGGTAATAAAGCCATAGGTCTCTGAGTCCCGTCGCACATCAGCGGGACCAAATGTGGCGATGCCAATGGACTCCGGCAGTTGGGGTTGTGCACGGAAGAAGTCTACGGTTCGACCGATCGTCTCTTCCGGTGTTGTTGTGGGGAATCGTTCTACGGCATGGATGTCGTCTGGCGGATGGCCAATTGCGCAGACGAATTTCGTTCCCCCTGCTTCAACACCTCCAAGGAGAGAGTCAGTTTTCACGGAACAAGTTACTGAGTGCGGGTCGCATCCACGAGAATGCGTGTCATGCGTGCAACGAATGCAGAAGGTTCTGACAGGTTACCATCCATCAAGAGTGCTCCTTCGTACACTTGTTCGATAGCTTCCTCAACTAGGTTGGATTGTTTTTTCTCTGAATTCAGCACTAGAATATTTTTCATGAGTGGGTGCTCCACATTGACTTCCAAGACCTTTTTTGCTCCCTCATAGTCTGGGTTCATGGATTTCATCATGCGCTCCATCTGCGGGTCCATTCCATCTTTGGCTGTTACCAGTGTCGCAGCAGAATCCACCAGGCGTTTGGATGCAGCCACATCCTGTATCCGTTCGCCTAACTGAATGCGAAAGAGCTTGAGGAGCGTATCGGTATCATCATCGGGCAGTGAAACCTCTTCAGAATCATCGCCAAGATCAAGATCCGTCCCGGTGATACTCTTGAAAGACTTTCCTTCAAAGTCTTCCATGTTCGGCAGCGTTAGTGTATCAACGGGGTCTGGAAGGAGTAACACCTCAATACCCTTGCGAGCGAAGACCTCGAGATGAGGGCTGGTGCGGGCGGACTCGAGGGAATCAGACAAGAGGTAGTAGATGTTTTCCTGATCCTCCGGCATGCGCTCAACGTAGTCCTTGAGTGCAGTTAAGCTCCTGCCGTCTGAGTGGGTTGAATAGTAGCGCATGAGCTCCAGGAGCTCATCGCGTCGGGCGTAGTCGCTCCAGAATCCAGCTTTGAGTATTCCCCCAAAGTTGCCAAAAAACTTGTCGTAAAGCTCCTCATTCTCTGTGGTCCAGTCCTTTAGAAGGCCGAGAATTTTGTTGGTGAGGGTAGAGCGGATTCGCTGGGCGGCAGGACTGTTCTGGGTAACCTCTCTGGATACATTAAGTGGAAGGTCATCCGTGTCCACTACCCCTTTTATGAACTGCAAGTAGTCCGGCAACAACTCCTGAGCATCGTCTCGTACGAACACTCCCGAGGAGTAAAGGTGGAGACCGCGTCGATTCTCTTCCTGGAACAAGGGTGCGGAGGGCTGTAAGGGAACGAAAAGGAGTGCATCAAACGAAATCAGTCCCTCAATCTGCAGGTGTAAATGTCCGATAGGTTCCGAGTAATCGCCCGTCAGGAACTTGTAAAACTCGTTGCGCTCTTCATCCGTGATATCGTCCTTGCGTTTTCTCCAGAGCGCTTTGATGGTATTCGCTTGTTCGGAGCCCAGGATGATTGGGAAGTCCACAAAATTTGAGTATTTCCGAATTATTGACCGTACGCGAAGCTCCGTTGCGAAATCTTTGGCGTCTTCCTTTAAGTGCAATTTAATACTGGTCCCATGCTCACCACGTGTGCCCGGACTAATTGTATAGGTGCCTGCACCGTCGCTGCTCCAGCTCAATGATTCGGCTTCTTCGCCAGCATGCAGCGTTTCAATATCTATTTTATCGGCTACCATGAAAGCAGAATAGAAGCCCACGCCAAACTTTCCGATCATATTGGCATCAACCTTTTTGCCGGCTGCTTTCTGTTCCTCAATAAAGGCCAGCGTACCGCTGCTTGCGACGGTTCCCAATCTGTTGATCAGATCGTCGCGCGTCATACCAATCCCGGTGTCCTCTATAGACAGGGTATTGGCCTCCTCGTCCGCAGTGATAGTAATCTGGAGGTTCGTTTTGTCACCTTCAGAGTGGTCAGTGAGTTGACGAATGCGGGCCTTGTTGAGTGCATCCGATGCATTGGAGATTAGTTCTCGCAAGAATATCTCCTGGTTAGTGTAAAGCGAATTAACGATGAGATGCAGCAACTGCTGCATCTCGGCCTTGTATTCAAATTGTTGGGATTGTGTGGTTTCTGCCATTAGTGTATTGTCAGTTACTCTCCAGTCAATGACGATGGGTCAGGGAAAAGTTGGGTCAATCGACTCTCGTAAACCCTATAGGTAAATTGACTGCCGCCGGATGTGATAGCTATCGCAGACTCGGCGGGCATTGCCTGGACAGACGAGGTCGTGTTCGTGCTGGTTGAAAAATCGATACGATAGCTGGGGTCTGTCAGTACTTGCACCGGAATATCATCGAAGAACCCATCTCCACTCAGTGGGGCGAACCGTCGAATCCAGTTGGTTACCTGCAGGCTGTCTCCCGGTTGGCCATCTACCATCCAAACCCCATTATTAAGGGATACTTCATAACTGTCGTCCGGGCGCGTCACCCGCGCCGACATTACAGTGCCAATCCCAACATCAAGAATCTGGCGGTCTCGCCAACGGTCAAGGTCTTGACTCACAGTTACTCTTCCTTTCGTTGAATAAACATTAGGATTGTCTCCGATTTTGACGTAAATCGACATATAATCCCGCCCCTGTCTGGAAATGACAAGGTTCTCAGCACCGTCGGGCCATGTCAGGCTTACGGTGGTAGCGGTTGAATCTATGCCGTAAATGCCGTAGCGATCGGGGTTGCTGGTTGCCCGGTTGTTGAGCGACAAACTTTCCAGCTCATTCAGTAAGCGTGCGACGGTTGCCGAGTCGGCTGGCATATCCACAGGTTCACGCATGAACCATTGCAGGCCCTGTTTTTCCAGTGTGAGTGTCGCATCCGGTAGGGTGACGGAGATATGTGTGATTTCACTGGTTGGGATACCAAGTTCGGGTACATCAACGTTGCTCGGATTCCGATCAAATACACCGGAGGCCCAGGCAATAACCAGGAGCACAACCAGTGTGCCGCCGAGCACAAGAGTTTGCTTTTGCCGCATGAGTCAGGTTACTTCAATACTACGATTTGTCTTGCACGCCGCTTGCGCCAGCGCGCAATTCCGAAAACGACCACGATCAGCAAGGGTCCCAGCATATTGGCATATTTGATGAGCGGCCGTGTGTCTTCAGAGACATCCCGGAGTGCGCGTGGTTCGATAGATTTTGAACGAATGCTCAGAAGTGCATCATCCTGGGCGAGCCAGTCCACCAAGTTCAATCCAAACTGGGCATTACCTCCCTGTGGGGGAATGAGTGATTCGTTCACAAAGTCGCCATCTCCGACAACGACTAGGCGCGTGGGCATTCCGGTGCGTCCAGGTTCGTAAGCACTGGGAAAACTACCAGTATAGGCGGCCCCCAGCAGGTAAGGTCCGCCAGCTAACGTTGCGGTGGTCTGTGTTGGCTGCAACATAAAGAACCCTTGTTGCATGCCGCTTTGGGGGGATGAATATATGAGTGGTTCGCGCGTCACACCACTTGGTAGCACTGCACTTGTATCTACAGAGCTCACAAAGTAAAACATGAGATCTTGCAGACGATTGACCATCTGGTTTTCTGTATTGAAACGAGATGCAACCGGGAAGAGCGGATACTGTATTTGCTGCGCAATATTAAAGAAGCCCTGGCGCTGTTGCACGGTGACGACGGAACTTTGCTCATCCATAATGAGGTTGGGTGTGAGCACGATGCCGTAATTGGCGAGGAGTGGTTCAATACCAATATTGAGCTCAATTGCCTGTCCGGCTTGTAAGTTGGCGGCTACACGATTGAGCAGAAATCCAACGCGCCCGCCTTCCATGATATAACTGTCGAGTGCCCGCAGGTCAGGTTCGGGGATCGTATCGGTCGGTGCGACGATGACCAGTACATCGGGCCGGTCTTCCCCTTGCAGGTCCAATCCTGTTACCGATTGCACATCGTAATTGGTCGCAAGATTCTGTTGCAGTCGTGGCATATCCCGCATCAGATCAGGCTCTCCGTGGTCCGTCCAGAATCCAGCTGTCGGTTTTTCCGTCCGTGTCAGTCGCCGAATGGCGCTGGTCAGATCGTATTCGAGCCTCGAAAGATCCTGAATCACCGGAATTGACTCACGGTTGTTTTCATACTCGATAGCTACGCCCATGTAGGCGTTTTTTAGCTGTACGTTGTCACTTTCGATGACCTGAATCTGTACAGGTGGTATACCCAAGCGGGTAGCTTCTCCACGAATCTCTTCATCCTCTCCGGGATCAATGAATTCGTATGCCACATTCTGTCCGCCGTAAGCACGGTAATCATTCAGCTTATCTCTTAGAAATCGCCGATTCGATGCGAATTGAGCAGGCAGGTCTGCACTGAAGTAGGCTTTAATCGTGACCGGATCTTCAAGATTTTCAACGATATCTCTGGATGCACGCGAGAGCGAGTACACGCGGTCATCTGTTAGATCTAGGCGTCCGAAGAGATTCAGGCCGATCAGGTTTACCACTACCAGGATTGCAGCGGCAAGTAATAGTGTAGTCTGTGAAGAAAAATCTCGTTTCATGACTCGGCAGTCTCAATCAATCTATTCAGGCCGCTTGGCCAAGGTGTAGGTTGTCAGTAGGAATGCAAATCCTGTCAGAGACACGTAGTACAGAACGTCCCGTGTATCAATGACACCACGCATAAGGTTCTGGAAGTGATAATCTGCTCCTAGGTATTGCATGATTACTCCTAGTTGACCGGGCACAAAATCTGTGATTTTGTCGAGCAGAAACAGGACGAATATGATCGCAAACCCCAGGATGAATGCAACAATCTGATTGCGGGTCAAACTGCTGGCCCAAATACCGATGGCACCGTAAGTCGTGCCCAACAGAAAGAGCCCCAGATACCCCCCGACTGTTCCGCCCAAATCCAGGTCGCCAAGAATGGCCAGTGTGAGCGCATATACGAAGGTTAGTGCGATAGCTAATAACAACAGGAGCGCTACCGAGAGGAATTTACCCAGAATGACCTGCCAGTCACGTATGGGTAGTGTCAGTAGCAATTCTAATGTTCCTGCACGGCGCTCTTCGGCAAATGACGACATGGTCAAGGCCGGCATGAAGAAGAGGAATATGAAGGGAATAATCGAAAATACAGAGTGAAGTGAGGCCACATTCTGCAAGAATAGGGCGTTGCCGAAAAACCATCCGGTGATGGCCAGGAATACGCACAACACAACGTATGCTGCGGGCCCGTCAAAATAGGCTCTTAATTCACGCTTCGCGAGAGTCCAGGTTTGGTTCATAATTGATAGTTAAACGTCGTACTTGGAAGTAGATCTCTTCGGTGTTCACCCGCCGGTCAGTTGACGGAAAACATCTTCCAGGTTCTCATGCTTCCGGGAAAGTCCGGTGAGCGTCCATCCATTGCTGACCGCCAACCGGAACAGATCGGCTCGAATATCGCTCGAGGAATTCAGGTTGAAGTATGCTTCTCCATTGACATTTGTGCCATGCTCCACAACTTCAGCCATATCCCAGGCGCCGAGGACCCCTGCAACATCTTCCTCATCATCCGTCAGCGTGATTGAAACATGCTCGCCAGCCGAAAGATTTTCTTGGAGTTCCTCGGGGGTCCCGTCGGCCACCAGCACACCGTTGTCGATGATGATAACACGGTCACAGGATGCCTGCACTTCGGGTAGGATATGCGTCGAAAGTACGACTGTCCGCTCCTTTCCGATGGTTCGAATGAGTTCGCGAATTTCTACAATCTGGTTGGGATCTAGTCCACTCGTTGGCTCGTCCAGAATCAGGATTGGCGGGTTGTGAATCATAGCCTGGGCGAGGCCTACACGTTGTCGAAAGCCCTTGGATAAAGCATCTACGCGCTTTGAGAGGACTTCCTGCAGACCGCATGCGTGCGTCATTTCTGCGATACGGTCGGCACGATCATCTTTCTGAACGCCGCGCATTGCAGCAACGAATTCCAGATAATCGTAGGTAACCATATCCGAGTAGAGCGGCGTGCTCTCGGGCAGATAGCCAATCTGCTGACGCACTTCAAGTGCGTTTTCGCGGATATCCATGCCATCAACAAAGACTGTTCCCTCATTGGGAGGCAGGTAGCCGGTCATTACTTTCATGGTCGTGGATTTTCCAGCGCCGTTCGGGCCTAGAAAACCAACCACTTCCCCTTGGTTCACTTGAAAGGATATTGAGCGCACGGCCTGAACAGGGCCATACGATTTGCTGAGATTTCTAACCTCGATCATGTGACAAGTTGGATCAAAAGCCGCTTTTACGCATCCTGGCAAATGCTGTGCCAAGACGGCATGTGCGCACGAAAACGTTTGAGAGATCGAGTTTAGTCTACGAATGGAAGGCTAATGCTGCCTTGTGCACATAAAAATTCGCATAATGAGCTCTTTTCCACAATCCTAGGTGTCTGTTGCTCTGATATTTTGACAGGTCGGGTGTGACAAATTAGGTCAAATTTTCAAGCGTCGTAGTGGCATTTTCGTTCTTTGCGTTTATATGTCGTGGGGCAATCGAGGCGAGGCAGCAAGCGTGCACTTCCAATCTGCTAAATACTGCGGTTATTGAGTATATGAACCCCTACGTACCCTTGCTGCTTGCTAGTTGTGGCGTCAGTATGTTACCTTGGCGTTTCCAGATTGGGTTAGGAAGCTGTCTGCTTCTTTAGGGAACATCAGCCTTGTCCTGAACCCTTTGACTTTTTTGACCCATGAAACACTCTTCGTTCCTGGCCTTGATCAGTCCTACCCTTCGCGACTACTACTTTGTCGTGCGCGCACTGGCGGAGGATCTGGACGACGACCCGGCGCTGCACCACCAACTTGCCCTGTGGACGGGCAAGTGGATTTGTCGTGCGAGGCTTGAAGAGCTAACCGAAAGCGGAAAGTCTTCAGAGGACGCCGTAGCGCACTTGCGCCAGCGCTACGGCGTGGTCGTCAATCGTGCTGTGACGGATTCGCTTGACCTGTCGCCTCTGCATCACGCCGCGCTGACCGTGCTCAAAGGACATACGCTTCGTCCTCCCTTCCCCGTCGCCGGTCTCGTCTGGTAACATGGCAAGGCCTCCCTCTGGCAAGACTGGTCAGCTTCTATGAACCGCGAGGTCTTCATTGACCGAATCCGCGACGAAGATCGTTCGTGGGACGTGATCATCATTGGAGGCGGCGCCTCCGGTCTCGGAGCTGCCGTTGACGCTGCATCTCGCGGTTACCGCACGGTTCTTCTTGAGCAGGCCGACTTCGCAGAAGGTACATCAAGCCGCAGCACTAAACTTATACACGGGGGCGTTCGATACCTAAGGCAAGGCAACGTGGCGTTGGTCCGGGAAGCACTGCGTGAGCGCAGCCGGCTCTGCGAAAACGCGCCGCATCTCGTTCGCAACCTGAAATTCATACTTCCTGCCTACTCCAGGTGGGAACGCCCGTTTTACGGCCTGGGGCTGAAGACGTACGACCTCCTGGCGGGCCGGCACTCGCTGGGCCGGTCGCACCTGCTCTCGCGAAACCGTACGATTGAAGAGCTACCGGGTGTCATGACCTCGGGCCTCCGTGGCAGCGTGGTGTATCACGATGGTCAATTCGATGACGCGCGCCTGGCCCTGGCTCTGGCCCGCACCGCTGCTCGCCACGGTGCCGTAGTGGTCAACCACGCCCGTGTTGTGGATCTCATCAAAGCGCACGGCAGGGTGACGGGAATCGTTGCATGCGACCTGGAATCCGGCGAGGAACTGCAAGTACATGGAAATGCCGTGGTAAACGCCAGTGGAGTCTTTGTGGACGCGATAAGGAGGCAGGACGAACCTGCAAGCCCTGATCTCGTGCGTTCAAGCCAGGGTATCCACCTAGTTGTGGACCGCTCTTTTTACCCGTCGCGGCATGCACTGCTGATCCCAAGGACAAGTGACAACCGCGTACTTTTTGCCGTGCCGTGGCACGAACGCGTACTCCTGGGCACCACGGACACTCCCGTAAGTGGCCCTGCACTCGCCCCGATTCCGCACGCGGACGAGATCGAATATCTGATAGATCACGCGGCCCGTTACTTCGAGCGCCGTATTGAGGCGTCCGATATCCTGAGCGCGTATGCTGGTCTACGCCCCCTAGTGAAGCGCAAAGGAGCCCGGGATACGTCTTCCATTTTGCGTGATCATGTCGTCCAGACTTCGAGATCAGGCTTGATCACGGTTACGGGAGGAAAATGGACAACCTACCGCAAGATGGCCGAGGACACCATTGATGCGGCAATTCAGGTGGGCGGGCTTGCTGTCCGCCCGTGCATGACTGCTAGTCTTCGGCTTCACGGATGGCAGGAGTCCGGGAATGCCGAGGGGACCATGCAAGCCTACGGATCGGACCGGGCTGATGTGGAGGCCGTTGTAAGAGAAGTAGAGAACGGATCCGAGCGGCTGCATCCCGACTTGCCCTACTGCCGCGGCGAAGTTCACTGGGCGGCGCGGCATGAAATGGCGCGTACTGTCAGCGACGTGCTCGTGCGCCGCATGCCTGCCTTGATCCTGAATCGTCATGCTGCCCTTGCATCCGCACCGGCGGTTGCAAGGATCCTGCAGCTGGAATTGGGGCGCGACGCAGCCTGGGCGAATGCCCAGGTGAAAGCGCTGCGCCGGCAAGTAGAGGCCTGTTTGCCTGCACCGTACGGCACGCGGCCAACTGATTGACAGTAGCCGCCAAAGCATGTGGAGCTGCCAGCCACGGCGGATTGGATATCTCCAGAAAAGGACATACTCCTGTGTCGCACGCTACTGCATCTGTCTTTGCAGGATATGGCGATATCAGGCCTGTTATGCAGTGTGCGGTCTTCGCACCTATTGCCAAGTGCCTGTTGTCTTTGCAGAGTTCACTGCGCGCACTTTCGCTTGCGCTAAGCCGCTCCTACTCTTCGGAGATGGCGCGCACTTTCGCTTGCGCCACTGATCGCATAGGCCGGCTGCACTGGCAGATTCTAAGCCCGTCCGCGATACCGCGCGTCCTCCCGGTCAATTGGAGGCCAGGACGGTCAGCCAATCACCCTCCATGCGCTGGGGCACAATCTGGCGATCGAGGTCGGAATCATTCGCTCAAGCAGTCATGTACGACTAATCGGCAACCCATGAGCCAAGTCACGCCGCCGAGCCGCGAATAGCCCACTGGACTAATCGCCTCGGGTGCAGTTACGTGGACCTGATTCACGATGCGGGTCCAACCGGCACCTTGCACTGCACAGTGGCGTTAGACCGTGACGCCGGCGCTACCGCCCAGCACCCTCGAGTGAAGCGCTGCTGTCCTGCAAGGAAGGCGCAGGATCCTTTGGACATGGCGCCGCGTTATTTGGATATAACACTGTGTTTTCCATGCATATTGCCGTCATATTGATCTTCTTATTCCAGGTCGCAGCAGGACAGACCTTCGACGTTCAGGGACACAGAGGTGCCCGGGGCCTTTTGCCAGAAAATTCCACTGCTGGCTTCCTGCATGCGGTGGATCTCGGCGTCTCCACGCTTGAGATAGATGTAGTTGTCGCCGGTGACTCTACGGTTGTTGTATCACACGAGCCCTGGATGCAGGAGACGATCTGCAGCGACACAGACGGCCGTGCCATAACTGATGGTGAGAGCTACAACATCTTCCAAATGTCCTATGAAGCCGTGGCCCAGTACGACTGTGGCAAGCGCGGGCACCCCGGCTTTCCGCGTCAGGAAAAGCAGTCCGCTGTAAAGCCCCGACTTTCGGACGTGATCAACGCCGTTGAGTCTCACGCGGCGGAGCGCGGGATGGACCCGCTTCGCTACAACATTGAAATCAAGTCTCGCGAGGAATGGGACGACATCTATTCGCCGCCTCCGCCGGTTTTCGCGCGGTTTGTGCACGAGGTAGTAGTCCGCACAGGTATCATGGAGCGAACTACAATCCAGTCGTTTGATCTTCGTTCGCTCCAGGCAGCGCACAGAATCAGCACGTCCTGGGAGCTTGCCGTGCTTGTGCATTCAGACACGGATTTGCCGGCCCTGCTCGACCAGCTGGGGTTCACTCCCCAGGTTTTTTCGCCCAATTTTCGGTTAGTTGATGAATCACTGGTGCAAGCTGTGCACGACCTCGGAATGCGTATCATTCCATGGACCGTAAATGAGGTCTCGGACATGAAGCGAATCATGGCGATGGGGGTAGACGGTCTCATCACAGACTATCCGGATCTGGCGCTGACTCTATCCGACATGTAATCCGGGTAGCCGCTCAATCTCACATCGTCCTCGATTGCCGGACCAAGGAGTGCTCGCAGTTGCTTGTTCTCTTCGGGCCTAAGCGTCGGCCACACAGGTTCGAGACGCTGGCCGAAGCACAGCTGTCTGCGCATCGACGCGGAGAACTTCCAGTGATCCTGGTACGACCACAGTATGCATCGGTACGTTCGGGCTATTATCCCAGATTCTCAACCAGCGCTTGACCGAATTGGCTGCAGCTTAGCAAGGTTGCTCCCTCCATGAGACGGTGAAAATCATAAGTGACGCGTTTCTGGCCAATCGTCTTTTCGACCGCGCCAATGATGGCATCTGCGGCCTCTTTCCATCCCATGTGCCGTAGCATCATCTCTCCCGAAAGCAGTACGGAGCTCGGGTTGACTTTGTCCAAACCTGCGTACTTGGGGGCGGTACCGTGGGTCGCTTCAAACAGGGCTAGCCCCGTATCGTAGTTGATATTGGCTCCGGGAGCAATACCAATCCCTCCAACTTGGGCCGCAAGCGCGTCGGAGATGTAGTCTCCGTTGAGGTTCATGGTTGCAATCACGCTGTATTCTCTGGGGCGGGTCAGGACCTGTTGCAGAAAAGCATCCGCGATCACATCCTTGATGATTATCTCGTGTCCGTTCTGGTTAAGTACGTGCCAAGGGCCGCCATCCAATGGTTTTGCACCGAACTGCTCTGCAGCAACTTTATATCCCCAGTCACGAAATGCACCCTCGGTATATTTCATGATATTGCCTTTATGCACCAGCGTTACACTGGGCTTGCGCTCAGCAATCGCGTACTGGATCGCTGCGCGAACGATACGCTCAGTACCTTCTTCCGAAACAGGTTTAATCCCGATCCCGCTGCTTTCTGGAAAACGGATTTTGGAGAACCGTTGAGGAAAGGCCTCGCTGAACAGTTTCTGGAATCGTTGCGTGTCTTCGCTTCCGCGCTCAAACTCAATACCTGCATAAATATCCTCGGCGTTCTCGCGGAAAATGATCATGTCAACATACTCAGGGTTCCGCACCGGAGAAGGAACACCGGAGAAGTAGCGTGTAGGCCGAACGCAGGCGTAAAGGTCAAGTTTTTGTCGCAGGGCCACATTCAGGCTGCGAATTCCCCCACCGACCGGCGTCGTTAACGGTCCCTTGATAGCAATCCGGTAGTCTCGAATGGCTTGCAGCGTATCCTCGGGGAGCCACTCGTTGAATTTTTTATGAGCTTTGTCTCCGGCATAGATTTCAAACCAGTGGATTTTGCGTCTATCGCCGTACGCATGTGAGACAGCGTGGTCAAGTACATGGCGGGCGGCAGCCCAGATATCCGGTCCGATCCCGTCCCCTTCAATGAACGGAATGATGGGTTCATGGGGTACCTGCAGTGTACCACCAGAAAACTGAATAGGGTTTCCCGATTTGGGCAGAGATAGATGTGTGTAGGGCATCAGTTGAATAAGTTGTTAGGTGGTGCGAAAATTATACAAGTAAGTCTCATCGGACTACATCAGAGCTTTCCAAAGAGAGAACGAAAACGCAATTCCCAGACCTTGAAAGCAGCTTCACGAACGATATCCCGGCTCATCTTGCTTTGGCCTTCTGTGCGTTCGGTAAAGACAATAGGGATTTCGGAAAGGCGAAAGCCTTTTTTCCATGCACGGTATTTCATTTCTACCTGAAACGAATATCCGTTGCTGCGGACTGCTTGCAGGTTCACAGACTCCAGGACACGACGATGGTAGGCCACAAAGCCAGCGGTAACATCACGGACCGGAAGGCGTGTTACGATTCGTGTGTACCATCCAGCGCCATAACTGAGTATGAGTCGACCGAGCGGCCAATCTACAACACGAACACCATGAACATACCTGGATCCAATAGCAAGATCACATTGATCAGTCGTAATGGCTTTGATCAGTCTTGGCAGGTCATCCGGGTTATGCGAGAGATCAGCATCCATCTCACAGATAACTTGGTACTCGTGTTTGAGTGCGTGCGCAAAACCGGTCAGGTATGCGGTCCCCAAGCCTAATTTTCCCGAACGTTCTAGCAGCTCAATACGACCGGGGTATTCCAGTTGTGTCTGGCGAACAATATTTGCTGTACCATCCGGCGATCCATCATCCACGACCAGCGCGTTCAGGTTGGAAGGTTGTTCCATCACGCGTTTCAGCGCCAGAGCCACATTTTTGGCTTCGTTGTACGTCGGGATAATGACTAGAGCTTCACCCATGAATCTCAGGACAGAACCTGCGGTTGCTGAAATTTGGGGATCACAAGCGCCTCAGAAAGGTACACACGGGCTGTACTTGAATTTCGAGCACATGATATTCCAAACATCCCGGTGATATGTCTTTGAAGGCGCAAAAAGTGGCAACCCAAAACGGCCAGCCGGATGCATCTTACGACACGATTGAGGCTAAGCTCACCTTCCGGCACTATCCAGGAGACAGATTTTCCCATGAGAGTTTGGGGCTCAGTGTGGAAGAGGTTGGTGATATTTACCGAAATATGCTGTTGCAACGGCGATTCGAGGAGCGTTCTGCTCAGATGTATGGCAGACAAAAGATTGGTGGTTTTCTACACTTGTATATCGGTCAAGAGGCCATTTCAACCGGGTCGGCCTATGCGATCAAGCCCGGATTAGATTCAGCGATCACGGCGTATCGTGACCACGGTCTCGCACTGGCACTCGGGATGACATCCAACGAATGCATGGCCGAACTGTTTGGGCGGGTGGACGGCTGCTCCAAGGGCAAAGGGGGGTCAATGCATTTTTTCAGCAAGGAGAAGGGCATGTTTGGAGGGCACGGTATTGTTGGTGCGCACATTCCGGTAGCTGCGGGCATTGCTTTTGCGCATATGTACAAGAACGATGGGGGTGTATGTATCTGTTATTTAGGTGATGGTGCGGTGTGGCAGGGTTCTTTTCATGAAACACTGAATCTAGCTTCGTTGTACGGGCTTCCGGTTGTTTATGTGATTGAAAACAATCAATATGCAATGGGCACTGCGGTTGATCGGGCCACTGCCGAGACAGATCTTTTCAAGCAGTGTGTTTCTTACGCTATGCCGGGTTCATTGGTAGACGGGATGGATGTGTTCAGCGTCTGTCAGGCCATGCGTGATCATGTGGACATGGCGCGCGAGGGCCAGCCATCGCTTGTGGAAATCCGGACCTACCGCTACAGGGGGCATTCCATGAGTGATCCCGGAAAGTACCGGACAAAGGAAGAATTGGAAGCCAAGAAGAATGAAGATCCGATCCTTCGCTTGAAAAGTTACATCATACAGGAAAACCTCATGAGCAATGAGGCGCTTGATGTTCTGGATATGGAGGTGAAGGCCGAAGTGGCTGCATCCGTTACCTTTGCGGATGAAAGCCCGTTCCCGCCACTGGAGGACATATATGATCATGTCTACACACAAGAAGACTTTCCTTTTCTGACTTGATTGAAGCTATGGCAGAATTGCAACTTCGGGAGGCCATCCGTGCTGCGATGGTTGAGGAGATGGATCGCGACGAGAATATATTCCTTATGGGTGAGGAGGTGGCCGAGTATAACGGCGCTTACAAGGTCAGTGAGGGTATGCGTGACCGATTTGGCGATCAACGTGTGATTGATACGCCGATCAGTGAAGGTGGCTTTGCGGGTCTGGGGCTTGGCGCGGCGATGAATGGGCTTCGGCCGATCATTGAGTTCATGACCTGGAACTTCGCCTTCGTAGCAATTGATCAGATTGTCAATAATGCTGCGAAGATCCGCTACATGTCAGGTGGGCAGTTCTCGTTTCCGATAGTGTTCCGCGGACCGAATGGTGCGGCGGGGCAGTTGGCGGCGACACATAATACCTCTGTTGAAGCGCTTTACAGCTGCTTCCCGGGACTTAAGGTGATTTCGGTGTCGAACCCCGATGATGCAAAGGGGCTGCTCAAATCAGCAATCCGGGACGATGATCCGGTAGTTTTTCTGGAGAGTGAGTTCATGTACGGCATGCGTGGCCAAGTGTCAGAAGCGGAGGACTATATCATTCCAATTGGTAAGGCGCGAATCGCGCGTGAGGGTGACGCGGTAACCATTATAGGCCATAACAAGAGCTATTGGCGTGCACTGGAAGCCGCCGAAATGCTTGAAGCAGACGGTTATGCCGCGGAAGTTATTGATCCGCGTACTATTCGCCCGTTTGACTGGAACACGGTGATCGCGTCCGTGAAGAAGACCAACCGGTGCGTAGTCGTGGATGAGAGTAATCCATTTGCAAGTGTCTCCTCGGAGGTTGCTTTCCAGATTCAGGCGCGGGCCTTTGATTACCTTGATGCACCGGTTCACCGAATCACTGCCAAAGATACTCCAGCCCCGTATGCTAAAAATCTGATGGAGTACTATCTGCCGAGTGCCGAAGATGTTTACCGGGCCTGCCGCGCAGTTATGTATCTTGACTGACCGTATTCTAAGTGGTATTTACCATGCCGATTGCAATTGAAATGCCGAAAATGACGGACACCATGGAAGAGGGTGTCCTGATTGAGTGGTCCGTTGAGGAAGGAGATAAAATTGCTGCCGGTGATGTGATTGCGCAGGTGGAGACGGACAAGGCAACGATGGATGTTGAGGCATATGATGATGGCATCCTACTCAAAAAAGTTGCTCAGGCTGGTGATGCCCTGCCGATAGGAGGGCTCATTGCTGTTCTGGGCGAGGCCGGCGAGGATGTATCAGCATTACTGTCGTCGCATACGGCTGACGATGACACACCACTTCCTGCTCCTGTTGAAACCCCGACGGAAAAAACGCCCCCCGCCCCGGCAAATGTTGTTGCTTCCGCGGCGACCTTCACTGGGCGGGTTAAGGCTTCACCACTCGCGAAGCGGATGGCGGCTGACCATGGACTTCAACTGACTAATTTGACAGGATCCGGCCCGCGAGGGCGTATTATTAAACGGGATGTAGAAGCGCAAATGTCAAGGCCTCGGCTTCCAGTACCCACTGGTGCTGATCGTGGCTTTGAAGCGGTTCGGATCTCCCAAATGCGTAAAGCAATCGCGCGCCGTTTGGCTGAGAGCAAGTACACCTCTCCACATTTCTATCTGAATGTAGACGTAGATGTAACTTCACTTATTGCTCATCGAGCTGCGGTGAATGAATACTTGGAAAAATCTGGTCGCCCCAAGGTTTCCTTTAACGACTTTGTAACAAAGGCCAGTGCAGCTGCCCTGGTACAACATCCAGATGTGAATGTAGCATATGCGGCAGATGAGGGTGTGATTCGCAGGTACAATTACGTAGATGTAGGCGTAGCTGTGGCTATAGAAGATGGATTGGTCACGCCCGTTGTGCGGGATGCTCATCTAAAGAGCGTGGCAGCTATAGCTCAGGAGACCCAGGAACTGGCAGCACGTGCACGTGACCGGAAATTGACCCCGGAAGAAATGGAAGGGTCAACGTTCACTACCAGTAATCTGGGCATGTTTGGCATTGAATCATTTACGGCAATCATCAATCCTCCGAATGCCTGTATTCTGGCTATCGGCACGATTCGCGATACACCAGTCGTGCAGGACGGCGTAGTTGTTCCGGGCAAGCGTATGAAACTCACACTATCGTGCGACCATCGTGCGGTGGACGGAGCAGTGGGAGCACGGTTTTTTGCTACACTCAAAGAGTTGCTGGAAAACCCAATTAGCCTGTTCCTGGAGCAGGCTTTGGCCACCTGATTCTAGAGTCCAGGATTGAAGATCGGGTGTGATGACCATCACAGAAAGGGGGCGGAGTCTTCAGGCGGCTGCTGGAAAGATCTGTTCTGGTTGATTATTTCGATCTAAGCGCTGCGCTGTTTTTTGTAATCCAACTAGGTCCTTATGCGGCTGGCACATGTAAGTGATCCTCACTTTGGCCGGATTGCTTCTCCTCATGTACAGGAGGATCTGATTGAAGATATCCGCGTGCATGGATGCGACGCGATTCTAATTACAGGTGATCTGACCCAGCGGGCAAGAAGGAGCGAGTTCAAAGCTGCACGGGAGTTCCTGAAGGCACTCCCCCAACCATACATCGTAGTTCCGGGAAATCATGATGTGCACGCGTGGTGGCATCGTCCGGATTTGCGCATGCTAGACCCATTACGCCGATACAAGCGGCAGCTTACCAGGCAGCTGGAGCAATCAATCACCGTTCAGGGTTTGGCAATACTGGGGCTCAATACCGCATACGGATTTACGGTAGCGGGCGGGCGTTGCACCGCCCAGCAAGTCAGGAGAGTACAGAGTTTTTTTTCGAAACAGCCGCCGAATACATTCAAGGTATTGGCGGTTCATCATCCACTTACCGCACTCAAAGTATCCGAAGAACCGGATATAGCTCGTGGCGGGGATGAACTGCTTGCTGCGGCTGCAGAAGTCGGTGTTACGGTGGTCTGTGCAGGGCACTTGCATTGTGCGCATGTGGAGGTGTGTATTGAGGGAGGAAATGAGTTAGTCGTTTCCATCGCGGGGACAGCCACCTCAGACCGGTGGCGCGCACCGCAGACAGAGATGAACTCCTGGAACCTCATTGAGGCAGACGATCGTAACTTGGAGGTTCAGATCCGTACGTATGACAGGCATACACGCACTTTTTCAGTGTACGGGCAAGCAACGCATTCTTTTGCGGGACAATAGATTTTGATGATTGATACGAGCGAGTTCATTCCGTTGGGGGTTTTCAAGAAACCCATCGCCCGCATGTGGGAGGTTTCAAGGGAAAAATTAATAGCGATTGAGGACAGGCTAGTCCTAGCCGAGGACGAAGCATTGGTGTACACCAGAAATGGGCGTTACACTTCCCGAGGTTGGACGGATTGGACGCGTGGCTTCCAGGTAGGCTCAATGCTTCTGCAGGCCGAGGCGGAAGACTCGAGTTATTTGTTTCAATTGGGGCGTGGCCATACAATAGAGCGCATACAACATCATCTGACGCATTTTGGTGTTCATGATCATGGGTTTACCGTCACGAGTACTTACGGAGCGCTACTTCGACTTATGGATGAGCACTTTACTGAGTACGACGAATGGGAGCGCAACTGCTATGTGCAGGCCCTGTTAACAAGTGGGAGTGTTCAGGCGCACCGCTGGACTGAACTCGGAGGAGGATATGGGTTTATTCACTCCTTTAATGGGCCACATTCTCTTTTTGCAGATACCATTCGCTCACTTCGGGCGCTAGCTATTGCATACTTGCTGGGAGGTGTGTTACGGGGTGAGCAGGATCAGGAGTACAGCTTGCTGGACCGGTTAGTGATCCACGCACGTACGACCTGTAAGTACATTGTTTGTCGTGGTGGGGGTGAGAATGCAGATGGGTACGATGTCCGTGGTCGGGTTGCTCATGAAGCGATTTTCAATGTACGCACAGGCACGTATCGATGTCCGAGTACGCAGCAGGGGTACTCACCATTCAGCACATGGACGCGAGGTTTGGCGTGGATAATTTTGGGGTGTGCTGAAATTCTTGAATTTCTAGATATGCTGCCTAAACGTGTTACACGTCCGTACAGAGAGGCACAAAAAGAAATCAGACTGGCGTTGTTGGATGCAGCTGATTACTATATAGAGAGCACATCTACATGCGGAGTGCCCTACTGGGATACGGGTGCACCGGGTTTGAAAGACTTAGGCAATTGGTCTGAGCGCGATGCGGATCCATTCAACGACAAGGAGCCCGTGGACAGTTCTGCCGCGGCTATTGCAGCTCAGGGGTTAATGCGTCTCGGAAAAATAATGGGCAGGACAGGCAAAAAATATACCATAGCAGGGCGCAAAATTGCCTTGACGCTCTTGAATGAACCATACCTGAGTCTGGACCCAGCTCATGAGGGCCTGCTTCTGCACAGCGTTTACCATTGGCCACGCCGTTGGGATTATGTTCCAGAAGGGGCAAAGATCCCCTATGGAGAAAGCGTAATGTGGGGGGACTATCACTTGCGGGAACTGGCTCTCTATATACAGAGATTGTCACCTGGGAGATCGTACTACAGCTTTGCAAATTTTCACTGGGAGTATCCCGTGGCCCAGCAATGAAAACGATCACTCAGAGAAAATGCCGGGTACGGCCGTGTTAATCGCCGCTCTAGCGCACACGGTTCTCGGATAGGAAGAAGAGGTTACTCCAGCAGATGAGGTGGGCGACGGTTGGGTCCCTCAGAACCGGTGAGTGCATCGCCCAGATCGTTTCGCATGCTATCCACATATCCGAGCAATCGATCAACGATTGCCGGGTGCGTGTCTGCAAGATTGAGAGTTTCCCCGATATCTGACTCCAGATCAAATAGAGATAGTCCAATAGAGTCCCGTCGATAGGCGCCCTGGAAAGTCGGTGTGGAAAGTACCGCACCATGAATGCTGCGGTAGTGGTGGGGCACATGTAATTTCCATCGGCCAGAGCGGACAGCATGCAGCTGGTATCCTTGGTAGAAGAACAATGCATCATGTGGCGAGGGATTGCCATTGATAACGTTCACCAGGGATTTTCCATCAAATGGGAACGGTCCGGGTGCGGCCCCGGTAATCTCAGCCACGGTTGGCATAATGTCCATCGCAGAAACCATCGCATCCGTAACTCCCTGCGCAATCGTGCCGGGCCAGAACATAAGCAAAGGCACGCGATGGCCTCCCTCGAATGTAGTTCCCTTCCCTTCGCGCAACGGGCCGGTACGCCCGCTGTGATCCCCCTTTACCAACCATGGGCCATTGTCCGAGGAAAAGATGATGAGTGTATTCTCCGTCAGGTCCATGCGCTCAAGTGCATCCATGATTCGGCCTACCGACCAGTCGATTTCCATGATCACGTCTCCGTATAATCCGGCGTTGGATTGTCCGACAAATGCTTCAGAAGCAAAGAGCGGGACATGTGGAAATGTGTGTGGAAGGTAAAGAAAGAAGGGAGTTTCGCGGTTGGATTCAATGAAAGCTACTGCCCTCTCGGTGTAGCGCCGGGTCAACCGGGATTGGTCCGGTTCCAGTTCAATGGTGGTGAAGCCTTCAACAAGTGGTACTGGCGGGTGCTGCCTTGCGGGCGGATTCGGGTTCTTTATAGCGTCCGGTGTCATGTCATTCGAGTACGGGATGCCGAAGTACGCATCAAATCCGTGATTCATAGGAAGGTGTAGTGAATCGTGTCCCAGATGCCATTTTCCGAAGCAGGCGGTGGAGTACCCCAATTCCTTGAGCATTTCTGCCATAGTGCGTTCACTCGGATGAAGTCCACGGCGAGACTGAGGCATGAGTACTCCTGGGATGCTCACACGCTGCGGATACATGCCGGTCATAAAGGCTGCGCGGGAGGGTGAACAGGAGGCGGCAGCCGTATAGAAATCCGTAAAGCGGAGGCCGCGGGCAGCCAATGAGTCAAGGTGTGGCGTTGACAGGTCGGAGGATCCATAACTACCCAGATCAACCCATCCCTGATCATCGGTCACGATCAGAATCACATTGGGGTTTTGTGTTTTCAACTGGCATCCAATTGACAGCAGGGCCAAGGCAAAAGGTATTCCCCGCACTATCGAAAGACGACTCATTTAAGACAAAGGCATGTTTGCAATGAATCCACCCCCGAAGTTTAATGAATAGTGCTGACTCGTAGATCCTACTACGTTCAAGTCATAATCGAACCCACAGGGCCGATCAATCAAGCGAGATTAGTTACATCGCTAATCAGCGGTGATCCTGCGGGCGGATTGCACCGCGTTGCCAAGCAGACAGCCGGCAACGCACAACTGTCCCACTTATACCGGCCTATTGCCGCTGGAGATTTAATCGGATGATGTTAGGTCGTTGCTGGCATTCGGAGCCAGGATCTCCCACATCTACGACGCGGAATTCAACCCGCCGGTTGAGTGTGCGTCCAGTGATGGTTGCATTGCTGGCTGCCGGACGCTCTTCTCCATATCCACAGGCCGACACACGGCTTGCCTCAATGCCCGTCTGCAGGAGCAAATAGTCCCTCACCGCCACCGCACGGTTTTCGGATAAGTCCTGGTTGTAGGACGAATCGCCGATGCTGTCGGTATGTCCGCTTACCTCAATACGCAACTCTCCGTGCCTCAGCAGAACTGCGCCTACTATGTCCAGAATCTTCCTGGACGACGCCAAGAGCGTGCTCCGGTCAATTTCAAAGTGAATATCGGTGGTCGTGAACAGCCCGGTCTCCAGCAAAACGGTATTCAGCTGCTGCACCGTGCGTGCGGAATCGGCCGACGGTGTCTCCTGATCGACTTTCCGTTCAGCTTCGGACGGCACGTCATCATCAGCGGCCCATTGAGCGGGGACGGCGGCTAATGCCTCCCGATCAGCGTCCCCCTTGGCGAGGGCGGCAGTCAGTGCGCCCTGATCTGCGTCGAGCCCGTACAATTCAGTGATACCCAATTCGGCTTGGCGTTCCAAGGGAAGTCTGGCTTTTTGCTGTCCCCCTGATACTTGATTGGGTGGTGGAGCAGGCCGAGGAATTAGAATGAATATCGGATAGCTATTGCGATGCGCCGCTCGGGACCGACCAATCTCGGCGATCCGGCGGCGCACACTTGCGATTCCAGCATTCAAGGACGTGGAGTCGGCCTGGCCGTATACGTAGATATGCATCGCCCCCGGTGAACCAGTCTGTGCAACAGCCGCACACGGAATTGCGCTTAGCAAGAGCAACAGCAGGCCGCCGCCGATGGCTTTGGCGCGCAGCAGCACTGGATCAGGATCGCTCATTTGTAAAGGCCCCGTTCTGTTAAATATCAAGCCAATGCGCTACTGCAACCTTACCCTATAGCCAAGAATCAACCTGTTGACATCAAAGAAATCCAGCGTGCTGAATTCAGTGAAGAATCTTGATGTTCCCCAAGCGAAAAACTCCGCGCCCACCAACAGGTTAAGGACGAGTTCGAAATCCGAAAAGCTTTCATCGACAAAAAAGCCTATCCCGGGGCCCCCGTACAGGTCCAGTGGTCCCACCCTGCGGAGATTCCAAGCGGCGGTGCCTAGCATAGCGACGGACAACTGGTCGATAATGCCAACGCTAACCTCCGGCAAAATCCGGAATCCGAGTCGAGAGAAGCGAAGATCTCCACGAATTCCGAACAAAAGCTGGGTTGCGCCTCCCATCCGAAGCCCCAGATGCGGCTGCAGCGCCGCCAGTCGCGGTTTACCGAACGCACCCAGAATTCCCTGCCGCGTGGTGGTGTCCTCGGGTGCCATCACCATTTCCGTAATGTCGCGCTCGTGCGCGCGCAACCCGTCCAGTTCCTGGGCGACATGGCGCTCCATACGTTCCTCTATCTGACTCAGGATCTCCGCAAGTTCCGAAGCGGATATTCCTCCTCTTTCCGGCATCGCTCTTGCGACTTGGCTGGCGATTTCCTCGATCTGTTCCGGTGTAAGAGGACCTGCGGCCGAGTCAGGTTGAACCTGTTCCGCAGTTGGCGATACTTCCCGGGTTGTGAATTCTTCGTCCGGCATCGTAACGACAAAAGGAGGCGAATTGGGTGCCCCCGCTGGCAAGTCGCCGAATCGAATATATATCTCGCCTACTTCGGGAACCGGGATCGTAACCGTTCGACCGGATATATTGCTTGTTTGGCTCACTGCGGCCATCGTTGAGTCATTCGTTGCGAACTGGATGCGACTTGGGATTGCCAGCGTGTCGTTTACGGCAGCGATGTCCGTTTGCATCGCACGGGCAGACGACAAAGAATCCAAACTCGCCCGCATTCGGGCCAGCTCCGCATTCACGGCTTCAACATGCGCTTGAGCCTCCGCCCGCTCGCTGGCCAACTGATTGTCCAACACGCGTCTGGATCCGCCGCCTAAGCTAAACTTAACCCCAAACGTATACATCCGGCTGCTGACGATCTGGCCGGGATCGCTGGCCGTCTCATCGGCAAGTGTGCTCATCAGCACGCTCCTCACGCTGCCGTTAAGCCGCAAGCCTGCCCCCAAACCCAAATCGAGCCCCACGCCGCCAATGGCGAAATTCCGGCTTGCAATTGAGAGTCCACTTTGATTGGCGAAACTTGCCTCTTCGCCTACTTTCATGTATCCGACGCCCATGAGAACGAACGGTACAATGTCGCGTCCGCCGCCTCTGGAGTTTATACGAAGATCCACCTCACCCCCGAAGTACTCCACTTCGCCGAATTCATCCGGCAGACCATCTTCAAATGCCACATCCTGGTCCGTGTTGCGCCAGTAAAAGCCGCGCATGCCGACGTACGGTCCCAGGTCAAAGCCGGCGGAAATCCCGGCCAAAGCGCGGGACTCCGGAAAGCCCAGCGCCTCATTGAAATTGATCTGCCCGTAGAATGGCTCCACGGCCAATCGTAACCGGCTCCCTCTATAGATCTGTTTCCGATCGGAGTAAGCCATCATTCCGCCTTCGTGACCACCAAAGATCAGCGTCAACGACGCCGTCAGGGTTCGCATGCCCGCGTTCTTCCAGCTGAAGAGTCCGCCCGCCCCGGGCCTCATGCCACTTCCAGGAAGAAACGTAACTCCGGGATTCACCTGGTAGGCATACTCTTCGGCAGTCACCGAAAAGTTCATCCAGCGAGACACGCTTAGGGCAAGGCCAATGCCGGCGCTTCCATATATGGATTCGGTGGACTCCAGCCCGTCTGGCTTAAACTCCAGGATCCCTGCTCCTGCGGTAACAAAGGGCACGATTCGACCGTGCCACGCATTAATGCGCAGACTGCCGCCATAACGCCGCAAGTCAACCTGCCGACCCCCTAATGCCGGAATGCCCGGCCTTATGTTTCCTTCAAGCTCCCCGATGGTACCGTTCCCGAATCGGGAAAAATCCGTCTCAACTGGGGCGTCGCTGAAGAAATAGTTGCCGCTCACCTCAACCCGATCACCAAACCTGAGGCCAAAGGCTCCGCCGTAAATGTCTCCGCTGGAGAGACCGGCTTCATTGCTAAAGCTCGCGCTGCTGCCGTATGCGGAGAGTTTATAGCTGATTCCGCTGATTTGCGCCCGCGCTGCGGGGTTAATGCTCAAAAGACAGCAGACGAATAGTGCGAATATGATTCGGCTTGCAGACCCGAATCGCAGCGCTTCGACCAGCTGCCTACGGGTCGCGCTAATCAAGAGATTCATAATTGGTGACGAGTAGTTGCGTTTAGGCCACTTCACGTGGTAATCTTGGATTGCCCGGATACGCGCACCACCGACTCTGGCGGAAGATTTTGCAGGTCGTCAGTAGCACAGCAGGTACGTAAGGCAAAACGTTACGGTGTAAGACAGCTCTTCCCTTTGGTTCCACTCACCAGCCTAATAATTCCTCCGCCTCGCGCTGGTGCAAGACGTGATCCGATCGCCAGACCAACGATAGGGACGCTGCCGCAGCCAAGTTGCCATCTGGCACTTGGACCATACCTTGCGCATGGCCGGGGCGGTCGCTTACCTGCTCCCCGTGGCAAGACATAATATCGTGGGGAGTAATTATTAATTGCATCTACAATAACGCAATTCAGTTTCCATAGAGATCCCCGGAAGCGACCTATGTAGCAACGCGATCATTTGAGGGGGCAATGGCTCGCCAGAGACACGTCTTTGCCATGGGCGGGCGTGAATACGAAGTGCTCCGGCAGGTCGAACGAGCAGGCGATACAGTAATGCACGCACCGAAAAAGGTAAAGCGTCGGGGTGGCGGGATTTGAACCCACGACCTCTTCGTCCCGAACGAAGCGCGCTACCGGGCTGCGCCACACCCCGAGTAGGGACGGCAAACGCGTAACGGGGCTATGGGATCCGATGCCAAATCGTTACCTTTGGGAATGGAGCAATTGAATTTTCCGCCATACAATTTTGAGGTACGAAACGCGGACGGCAAAGTAGTAATTCTGGATCGCGTCCGCCAGCGTTTTGTACCCTTAACTCCAGAAGAATGGGTACGTCAGCACTTGATCCAGTATCTCATTGAAGACTTGGATGTACCTAAGGGGTTAATTGCCTTGGAGGCCTCCGTCCCGGCGCACGATCGTTATTACCGGGCGGACGTTGTCGTTTACGACCGAAATATGCAGCCGGTGCTAATCGCCGAGTGCAAAAAACCATCCGTTAAGATCAAACAGGATGTATTCGACCAGATTGGCCACTACAATACGGTGTGTAAGGCACCTTATCTGTTAGTTACAAATGGTCTGCAGCACTACTGCTGTAGGGTAGATCACAAGAACCGTGAGTCCCGTTTCATGAATGAACTTCCATCCTATCAGAAAATGATATCATCCTCAATCAATGCTGCGTAACACATATACGAAAGAGGTTTCGGTTGTCCGGGAAGCTCTTGGCGCAGCGGCCGAGCTTTGCAGGAATGTCCAAGACCGGGTGGCTGTTGCTAAGGGTGATCGTAGTCCGGTCACGGTGGCAGACTACGGAAGCCAGGCACTGGTGTGTCGTGCTGTTCGAGAAGCTTTTCCAGATGATCCGATTATTGCCGAGGAAGACAGTACGCTGTTAAGGATGCCGGAACAGTCTGCGCTTCGGGAAATGCTGACCAAACATCTCACGAATGTTCATCCAGAATGCACGTTGAGCGATGCGATGAGATGGATTGATTATGGTAGCGCGGAGGGTTTCAGCGACCGGTTCTGGACACTTGACCCGATTGATGGCACCAAGGGTTTTTTGCGGAAGGGGCATTTTGCTGTGGCCCTGGCCCTCATTATAGACGGTGAGGTAGCGGTGGGTGGACTAGCCTGCCCGAAGCTGGACGGCGGAACGCTGGCAGCGGTACGTGGGCACGGAGCAGCGCAAGGTAATCGCTCGATCTGCGTAAGTAATATTGATCGTGTAAGCAATGCAAGGTTTTGTGAGAGCATGGAGTCTGGGCATAGTGCACATGGGGATGCGCAACGGGTTGCCGACTACCTAGGAATTACCACCGAGAGCAGGCGATTGGACAGCCAGGCGAAGTACGCGGTTGTTGCGCGCGGAGAGGCGGATATTTACATGCGCCTGCCGACGCGAAAGGGATATGTTGAGCGCATTTGGGATCACGCGGCGGGAGCGTTGATCCTGAGTGAAGCAGGTGGGAGCGTTACTGATTGCAGAGGCAGAAAACTGGACTTTACCTGCGGCAAGGGACTGGCGCGTAATCGTGGCATTATTGCAACCAATGGTCACCTCCATGACGAAGTGATCAGTGCATTGAAAGCACTCAAAATAGGACAGGAGTTGCCCGAAGAATAGCGACGTATCTCATGAAAACACGAGCGGCAGTGTTGCACAGTGTAGGGGAGCCGTTGGTTATTGAGGAGTTGGAGCTGCAGCCCCCAAAGGCCAACGAGGTTCTTATTCGGGTACATGCAGCAGGTGTTTGTCGCAGCGATCTTCAGGTAATGACCGGTAGCACTCCACATGTTCTGCCGGCAGTGCTCGGACATGAGGGAGCGGGGGTCGTCGTCGAGTGTGGCAGTGGATCAGCAAATCTGCGGCCGGGCGATCGTGTGATATTCAATTGGGCGCCGGCATGTGGGCAGTGTTTCTACTGTGATCTGCGTCGGCCGGCCCTATGCAGTGTCACCAAGGATGCCATTTGGGCAGGAGTCATGCGGGATGGAACCCCTCGCATGTATCTGGGGAAGAACCCGGTATATCAGTACTGTGCGCTCGGTTGTTTTTCGGAGTATGTGGTAATTGCTGAAGCTGCATGTGTGCCACTCCCCGCGAACCTGAAGATCCCCATGCCTGTTGCTGCATTGATAGGTTGCTGCGTAACGACTGGTGTGGGGGCGGTACTGAATACTGCACGAGTACCTGCGGGGAGTGATGTTGTGGTATATGGTGCAGGCGGGGTCGGTCTATCGGCAATTCTTGGGGCAAGATTGGCTGGTGCCGGGCTCGTTTTGGCTGTTGATCCTGTACGAGATCGTCGGATTAAGGCTGCTGAGTTTGGTGCAGAATGGACTCTCACTGGGGGCGACGGGGATGCCTCCATAGTCCGGGAGCGCACTGAGAGCCGAGGAGCTGATTTTGTCATTGAGGCAACGGGTATCCCGAGCGTCCAGGAAGCCTGTCTAGAGGCTGTGCGACCGGGAGGTACATTGGTTTTGGCTGGCCTGGCGCCGGTCGGAAGCAATACGAATTTTCCTGCTGCCCGGATTACCCGCAAGGAGATAACGATCACGGGATCATATTACGGCACTTCGGTGCCCCAGGATGATTTCTTGCGATACGCTCGCTATTACTTGGAGGGGAAGCTTCCACTGGACAGCATGATGACCCGGCAGTATAGTCTTGAAGAGGTTATGCAGGCATATGAGGACCTCGAACAGGGTCGTTTAATTCGGGGGGTGTTGCTGATGAACGGATAGCGCGTGTTAGCTAGTAGTTGGATCAAATCCGTGAAAGTTCGGTGTAGGGTATTTCGGAGCACTCGGCGGGTTGCCAGCCCATCCAGGAAGAATTAATTAGAAAATTCTTTAAGTTGACCGGTGTGCATCAATAAATTCATCTTTCCGTTGAAAATTGTGTCAGGGGTGAGTTCAGTACAGCATGGTCGCCGGGAATGTGTTGGCTGCTCTGATTGGGTTGAGGAAGCTTGTATGCGAACAGGTGAACTAACAGGTCAAGCATGTTCGAAGCCCGTAAGTGTGATCAGATGCCACATGCTGACTTAAAAACTTTTGTTTAACCTCAGACGATTGCACATGCAGCCGGCATGCGCTTGTCTGGTACACAATACTAAGGTTCATTTCTTAATGATGAGGTCTCTTGGATGAATTTTTACGAATCGGTTAGCGGACAACAGATGACATTGCGATCGTTGATGTTGAAAGCGTTGCTTTTTGCCGTCGCATGTCCGGTTTTTTTGCAGGCTCAGGATGTAGATACACTGAGCACTGTGGCCATGGACGAAGTCGTTGTTACGGCAGATCGGTCCGAGTCCATGCGTTCGCAGTCCACCGGGGCAGTGAGTGTACTAAAGAGTGCTACGATCAGGCAATTGGCCGGTGTCAGGGGTTTGGCTGGTGCATTGCAGCAAGTACCTGGGTTCGCTATGCTCCATTTGGACGGCATAGGGTATGATGCACAGCCTATTGTACGCGGATTTTATGGCGGCGGAGAAGCAGAATATGTATTGCTGATGGTGGATGGGCAACCAGTAAACGCACTGGAAACTGGACTGGTGAACTGGGATCAGATCCCCTTGGTGGCTATTGAATCCGTAGAAATCCTTCGCGGTGGGGCTTCGTCGCTGTATGGTGATGCTGCGATTGGGGGTGTCATTAATATTGTGACAGATTCTGAAGCATCTTCACGTTCCGAATTAGCGGTTTTCGGTGGCTCGTTTGGTACCTTCAGGGGAAGCGGCTCCTTACGGACATCGCTTGGTGGCAGAGAGATTTCGTCCTATGGTAATTACGAGACGTTACGCGGTTATCGGGAGCATGCCAACCGTACCAAGTTCGGTGTCGGGGTTAGGTCGGACGTATTTCGCTCAAGCCGGGTCAAGCTTACGCTTTCCGGGTCTATGCATATGCGGAATTATGATATTCCAGGTCCACTCACAAGCGAGCAGATTGCCAACGACCGTGTACAGCAATCCCCGTTTTTCCAACTTGATGATACTGACGAGCGTACCCAGCGATTAGCACTGCAGGGCAGGATGTATTTTGGTGAGCAATCAGAACTGCGCACTTCAATAGTTGGAAACAGGCGCAGCTTGGAGGGGACGCGCACGCTGCCCTTGAGTGCAGAATTCGCAGATGCGAAATGGCGTGACTTTGGGACTTCAAGGGTGTTTTTTAGTGGGCAATGGGTGACTCCATCATTGTTTGCAGACGACCGCCTGACGCTCGGTGCAGATCTCCAGCGTGGGGGGCTCGATGTAGAGTGGCGTAACGTTGTTACGGGGACCGCTGACGATTTTCAGGCTCACGATGGCACAATCGGTGAATTGTCAAGTGCGGGTAATGGTACTCGTAGTGCCTTGGCTGCATACATGCAGTATGACATTGAGCCCACGCGTCGATTGCGTGCCTCGGCGGGCATTCGTTACGACCGCATCAGTGATGCGTACTCGCCGGAACAGGGTAGCAGTCGGGATGCTGTTCATACCGCGCTGAGTCCAAAGGTGGGATTGAATATTCGCTATGTGGCAAGTACGCAGCATGTAGGTAATTGGTATGCCAATGTGACGCGCTCATTCAAGACTGCCACCTTGGATCAGCTCTTCGGCCAGAGGTTGATCCCTTTGCCTTTTCCGCCATACGCTGTATCTATATCAAACCATGAGCTGAAGCCTCAGCGTGGTACTAGTTTTGAGACCGGATTGTACCACCGTTCAGTGCTCGTACCTGAAAGTTTGAGTGGAGAACTTGCATTAAGTGTGTACCAGATGGACATGAAGGATGAACTGGATTTTCAATTCGAGACGTTCCAGTATGCAAATATTGCCAGTAGCAGGCACCGAGGACTGGAAGCTGGGCTATCCCTGGAAACGGAAAACTTAGCGTCCTTGCGGTTCAATTACACACTCCAGAACGTGACCTACCGTTCAGGAGACAACGAGGGAAATTTTGTCAAGGCTATCCCGAGAGATTATATCTCGGCTGCGGTGAGCTTGCCTATCCGGGACAGGATTCAGGCGATGACGACTTTGCGGAGTGCCCGACGCATATGGTTGGATGACGCCAATACCGTTGGATTAGACAATTTCTCCTCGCTAGATTTCAAGCTCACGTACGCAGTGGGTCGGCTTACTATTGAGTTTGAGGCATTCAATCTCTTGAATAATCTTTTCAGCACGACAGGATTCCTGGATCCAGGCGGTTCAGATACAGTATTTGTTTATCCCGCAGCGGGGCGTGCCATGCAGCTCGGAGCCGGGGTTGTGTGGTAGTTGAGTACCAAAACTAGCCTGAATTTCCAACCACGTTTTTTGCGTCGAGTTGAGTATCCAGGCCTGTG
>CAZCYQ010000033.1:0-39700 GCA_964503085.1 uncultured Rhodothermaceae bacterium
CTAAACCCATTCTGGACTGGATTTGCAAATAACATCGCGTTGATCAGACCTTCCTCAAATATCCCAACTGAACTTTTCCCCTAGTGTGGTATAGCGGGTTTCAATTACGGATGATATGCATTACTTGGCTTCACCTTGTCAATCTTCCAGTCGTTTCCCAATCCCAAGGCGAGGCGCGTCAAATCCAGATAGTGTTCCATTGATTGGCTATTTATTTAAGTGAAGCTTATATTTAATTGTTCCAACTGACTGCGGTGAAGCCAGAGAATGCATATCACCCGGAGTGGAAGCCGCCATACTAGACCAAGGGGAAGGTCCGGGCGGAATACGCATAATCTTCACAGGGCACCCACTATACCAGTTAGCAGCGTGAGGTGTCTTGTCTTGTTGTTGGTGGCTTTCTGCCTATCATCCTCGACTCTTTTTGCGCAGAGGCTGTTGATCACGCCAGCGGCTGTGACGATTATGGAGGGGGAATCTGGAGATTTTACGGTGATGCTGTCTTCGGAGCCGACATCAGACGTGACCGTGACCATTGTACGGTCCGATGGAATGAATGTCAACTTGAATAAGACTGTGTTAATATTTACGCCTTCAAACTGGAACCAGGGGCAGACCGTGACGATGATGGCGGAGGAGGATACGGATTTTGCAGATAACACCGGAATACTGATTTTGATTGCGAGCGGAGGTGGCTATACCGGAGGTGGGGTAACTGTTAGCCCCGAAACAGTGCTGATCGAATCAATTGATAACACCGTTCAACTCGAGGCGATGGTTCAGGACCAGGATGGAGTACCCGTGACGGGAGTGCCCCTAGAATGGTCAAGTGCCGATACCTCCGTCGCCGTAGTGGATTCCACTGGCAAGGTTACCGGTATTAGTAACGGGACGACGGAAATCACAGTCACACTTGCCACCGCCTCTGCTGCTGCGACCATCTTGGTAGAAGATTCCAGTCTGATCGTTTCCGACCGCAAGATTCTTGAAATATTTTACGAAGCGACCGGGGGAGACAAATGGGGCAACGATATGGGGTGGTTGACTGACGCCCCTCTTGATCAGTGGCATGGGGTGGAGACAGATGAAGACGGCCGAGCGACCGCTCTGAATCTGCGGGAGAATGGCTTGGAGGGCATCATCCCGGCGGAGCTTGGAAGACTGACGTATCTTGAGACGCTGGATCTGGGGAGGAACACACAACTTACGGGCACATTGCCGCCAGAGATTGGGAACTTGGTGCGGCTCCGGGAGCTCAATTTGGGCCATACTAATTTATCGGGAAACATCCCTAGCACACTGGGCAAGCTTGTCAAGCTGCGCGGACTGATTCTTGAGTATACCCCGTTCACCGGGTCAATTCCCCCCGAACTCGGGGCACTTACGGAACTTGATATCCTGAATCTGTATAAAAACCGTCTTAGCGGTCATGTGCCTGCCGAACTTTCGGGCCTTCACAGTCTTCAGGCCCTCTACCTTGACGAAAACTTCTTGACCGGATCAATTCCTTCAACGTTCTTGCAGTTGGAAGAACTTACAGTCTTCTATTGGCTGAATAACGACGGACTTTGTGCTCCGGGAACGACGGTTTTTGAGACTTGGCGCGGCGCAGAGGGCCGGGATATGCAAGGGCCACGCTGCAACGAATCAGACCTGACCGCTCTCAAACGTTTTTACGAGAGCACTGACGGAGCGAACTGGACTCACTCAACCGGCTGGCTTGGTGACACGGCTGTGGAAGAATGGTACGGTGTGAATGCAGATTCGCTCGGGCGCGTAACTTTACTTGATCTTCCAAACAACGGACTGCGGGGACAACTTTCGTCAGTCCTCGGGAGTCTGGACCGACTATCCGTCCTCAGGGTGGGTGACAACCCTCTTTCGGGTCGAATACCACCGCTCCTAGCGGGACTCCCGTTGGAGGAGTTCCGTTATGCTAACACGGATTTGTGCGCTCCGGCGACGATAACCTTTCAGCAGTGGCTCAATTCGATCTCCATTCATGAGGGGACGGGTATACAATGTCCTGCACTCTCTGAGCGTGAGATTCTCACGGCGCTATACGAAGCAACCGGAGGAGCGAACTGGACACGCCGGGGCGGATGGCTGACCAACGCACCTCTCAGAGACTGGTACGGCGTGACGGCGGACAACGAGGGGAGGGTTGTTGAGTTGGCACTTTTCGGCAATAATCTGCGCGGCCAAATACCACTAGAACTCGAGGGGCTGGCCCACCTTCGCCTATTGGATCTCTCATATAACTGGCTTGAAGGGAAAATCCCTAGCCTGGGAAATATCAACACACTCGAGGAGATCTATCTGGAGAGTAATCGGCTCTCTGGGCCGATTCCCGCCGGATTGGGCCCCCTTTCCCTAAGGATTCTATATCTGCACGAAAATAGATTGGAGGGACCCATCCCTCCCGATCTGGGCAATCTGTCGAATCTCGGGGTCCTGCGAATCAACCAGAACAGGTTGAGCGGCCGGATTCCCCCGGAATTTGGCAATTTGTCCGCTGTGCAAGTTATTTGGATGGACGGAAACCAGCTAAGTGGTGAAATTCCACCGGAGATAGGGAACTTGTCCTCGGTGCGATTCCTTTATGCGGGGCAAAACAACCTGTCCGGGTCAATCCCGCCGGAGCTCGGCAACCTGCAGTCCATCACGGCCCTCACTCTCGATGGCAATAATTTGACTGGACCAATTCCGCCTGAACTGAGCAAACTTGAGAGCTTGACCGGCGAACTCAATCTGAGGGAAAACAGCCTGTCCGGCGAGATTCCGGCTGAGTTGGGGAACCTGATTAAGCTAACGAATCTGAGGCTCGGCGACAACAAATTGACAGGATCGATTCCGCCCGAGATTAGTCGCATGCATGCCCTCGAGTGGCTGGATCTGTCGGATAATCCCGGACTCACTGGGCCGCTACCTTCAGCACTTGCTGACCTTGCTAATCTCAAACGCTTTGAATGGAGAGGGACGGAACTGTGTATCGCGTCGGACTCTCCACTCGCCGACCCGGCTTTCGCACGGCGTTTCCGCCTGCCTTCCTGTGGCCCATCACCCGTGGAGCGTTCCACCGCGTATCTGATCCAATCCATCCAATCGGCGCGGTATCCGGTCTCGCTCGTGGCCGGAAAGGATGCGCTTCTGCGCGTGTTCCCGATTTCGACGCAAAGCACTAACGCTAGTATACCACCGGTGCGGGCGACCTTGTTCGTCGACGGAGTGGAAGTACACACGGCCAATTTTCCAGGTCAGTCGACGCCCATTCCGACCGAATTAGCTTATGCGGAAGAATCCCTGGACCGTTCCGCCAATATTCAAGTTCCGGCCTCCGTGGTGCAGCCTGGCTTGGAGATGATCATTGAGATTGATCCAGACGGAACATTAGATGCCGGTCTCGAGATGGTGCGTCGGATTCCCGAGTCGGGCCGGATGCCTGTTGAGGTTGAGGAAATGCCAACTTTTGAATTCACCATGATACCCTTTGTCTGGCAGACTCGGCCAGATTACACGGCCGAACAATTGGTAGGGGAAATGGCGCAGGATCCTGAAGGACACAGGCTAATGTCGGAGACCCAGATACTGCTGCCTGTAAACGATATCTCCATGACGGCCCATCCGTCTGTCTTAACATCATCCAACGACGCGCGTGCGCTCCTTGACGAAGTGGGCGCAATCCGCATCCTTGAGAATGGAACGGGGTATTGGATGGGAGCTCTTTCCGGCGAAGCAACGGGGGCGTGGGGCATTGCCTGGATAAACGGATGGACCAGTTACGTACGGCTAGGCATCGTAGATCAGTCCGAGGAGGCACTGACCATCGCACACGAGCTCGGCCACAGCATGAGCCTCTATCACGCGCCCTGTGGAACGGGGTCGGTGTTGGACCTGGGTTATCCTTATCCAAACGCGGAGATTGGACAGTGGGGTATTGATTCACGATCTGGGAGTAATGTTCTCGTGCCGCCCTCATGGTCGGACATGATGTCCTATTGCGTGCCGGCCTGGGTCAGTGAATACAATTTCTACATAGCGATGAATCACCGACTTGACCGGGAGGCATCGGGCACAGGCGGGTTCGTCGCGGCATCAACTCCCACCTTGCTGGTCTGGGGCGGCATCGATGAAGGAGGTACACCCTATCTGAATCCGGTATTCGCCGTGGATGCGCTGCCATCCTTGCCAGATGGGGGAGGAGACCATCAGATTACCGGTCGTACAGCCGACGGCGATGTTCTGTTCTCCGTCGCCTTCGACATGAAGCCGGTCGCGGACACCGAGGGCCGAGCCGGGTTTGCATTCGCAATACCCTCAAGTCGCGAATGGACCGATATCCTCGCAGAAGTCGAATTGTCTGGTCCTGGGGGATCGGCTGTTATTGATGAGGATTCAAATCGCCCGGCACTGATCTTGCGTGAGCAGACCAGCGGCCGTGTGCGAGCACTTCTTCGCGGCGAATCTGCTGCCCTGGTCGGTTTGGATGCTTCTGTGGCTGCCTCCCTCGTGCAAGAAACGGATGTGGAGGTCTTATTCAGTCGAGGCCTCCCACAGTCGGAAAGAAGGTGATTCAAGCTGCCAGTTCAGGCGAAACTCCGGTCAACCAGACGACGCAGGGCTGGAACGCAGACCCTATAAAAGATACGTCTGATTGCGTGATGAGATTTCTAGGTTGGCTTTTGCGCCAATTTCTACAGTTCCCCTTCGATCCGGTCATTTAGTCGTGCCAAAGCGACAAACAGCGTTTCTAACTCCGCATAAAAAGCGTCGGAGCCCATTTGTGATTTGCGTGATTTGAGCGCGGCGATTTGGGTTTCCAGCGCAGTTCGTTCACTCGCCAGGGTCGGGTCCCCTGTGAGAATTTGCGTGCGTCGGAGCCAGGTAATGTCCGCTAGGTACCCATCCCCGGATTCGTCAAGAGCTTCTACGCGGGTACCCTCACCGTCTGTATTGTCGTCAAGTAAACTATGTTCAGTTGCCAGATGACCCTCGGTTTCGTAATGTAGTGCCGTTTGCTGGGCAGTGTACTGAAAAATTTCCTTCACGGAAAGACTGCCATCACGATCCAAGTCAGCTGCGGGCTCAATCAATGATTCAACCAGGTACGTTGGAAATACCGTCTGATTGCGCTGCGTGCCCGTTCGCGTCGCAGTAATCACGATTCTGTTTGTTCCACTGAGTGCCTGAATGAAAGGACCGCTTGAACTCATCGTACAGATCCATACAATGCGTGCAGCGGTTAACTCATCTGACAGTGCAGCATAGTCGCTTCCGTTAAGGTCTCGTCGGGGAATATTGAGAGCTGGTTGCCTTCCGTCATAGCTCCCGTGACCAAAAAGAAGAATGTAGACTTCGTCTTCGGGAGTCAAGCGTCCTCTGAGTTCCGCAAATTGAGCACGGATGCCGTCGGCCGTTGATTCTCCAGTCACATAGTCATTGGCTGTGAGGGCACGCTCGGCAAGTACAATGACATTGTCCCGGGCAAATCCAAGAGGTCCAGTAAATGCATTGTAGGTGTCCTCCAAATGCGAGGCAATACGACTCGTCTGATCTGGTGCGCCTCCCAGTCCACCAATCACCAGCGCATAACGCTCCTGGGCGTTAGCGTGACTTGTAATGCAGATCAGGATCAACCCTAACGCAATCCTTGTCGTCTTCGATAAAGCCACTCTCCACATAAGAGAAGTACAGAAAGAATAAACAACAGGGGCATGTCCCACAGATAAGACGCCCGATAAACCGAAGTGCTGGTACGACGCGTTCGCAGGTTCATAGAAACATCGGAAGCTTCGCCAGGGGTGTAGTATACCGTGGCCAACTGCTCCAGAAAATCCCGTTTCAACGTAGCGTCGTAATACTCCATTGGTTGATGACGCACTAAATAACTGCGTTGATCCTGCCCAACCAGTTCATCTCCCAGCATCGCCTCCACCGTGACTTCATAGACTCCCTCATTGCCTGGTGTTAAGCGCATCTCAAAAAGTCCTTCGTCGGAGAGATCTTCTTCTATAACCATCGGCTGTACGGTGCCGTCAGGAGCACGGACAAGCGCGCGCATTTCAGCACCGGTGAGGGGAAGATATCCTTCGTCATAGACACGCACGTCCAGTTGATGGGTTTCTCCGGGAGTAAGCCGTGTGCTGGAAGTTTCAATATCAACCCGCGCGGGTGCGCTGGCTGCCAGCCAACGCGCAAACTGCTGCCAAAACCGTTCATGACGTTCGTCGTCTGCCTCTAGCAGCATCTGCCAACGCCATGTACTGCTGGTGGCGAGAGCGGCCGTACGCCCCTTGCCATATCGCTGAATTGCCAAGAGCGGCTCTTCCGGGCCAAACGCGTCCTCTGGCTTCACAGCGAGTACTTGTGCACCGGGTTTAACACCGCCTAGGAGGTTGATGCTAGTTAATTTTGGCATTCCACGCCAGAGGGTTCGGTTCAGGGAAGGGTCGGGAGAAAGCTTCATGAATGCGTGCCCCAGACCGTCGGGTGTAGGCTCAAAGACAAATCCGCGGTCACCATCTTCGCCCTCAAATCGTATGGGAAGGACTTGCGCGCGAGTAAAGTCAAGCCGTACAGGCAGCATGTCCGCAATTGGTGTGCCTGCGTAATCGCTTTCGGAAAAAGCATTCCGTCCTCCCAACATTACGAATCCTCCACCGCGAACACGCACAAACGATTCAATAAGCTGAAGTTGGCGCAAAGAAAAGGCGGAAGCTTCTACATCCCCTAGAATTATGGCGTCAAAGCCGTAGAGAACATCGGCTTCGGTCGGGAACCCTCCCATCAGCTCATCCGGTGAGCGAATTCCCTGGCGATAATATTTGCCGGTCCCCGTACGCGTGATCGCTGCAAAGTTGATCACCTGATCGGACTCCAGAGCGCGTTTGATGAACTTGTAATCCTGTCGCAAATGTCCCTCGAAATACAACACGCGAAGCGTGTCTGTGCGGGTATCAACCAGCAAGGGGAGCGAGTTGTTGAGTGTATTGAGTTCGTTTGAAGTTGGCTCCAGTGTTACATGGTATTCCCGCGCGCCAGAGCTCGGCGGTTCAAAAAAGAACTCCAGTTGATCAACCAACCCATCTCCTTTAAGCTGTACAGATTCAGAAAATACTTCTACATCTCCATCATATACAGAGATCTTCGCAGGATTAGTTTCCCTAGAAGCGCTGCGGATTTTGACTTCCACTTCGGCCCCGGTTTGTTCACCAAGCCCCTTGTGTGCAGTCACTTCAAGCAGTTCGCGTTCGGAATTCAGGGCAGTGTTGCCCAGACCCATTACGTGTACGCCGATCCCGTCATTGCGAAGGGTTGCAGCCTGTTCAAAGGCCTCATTACGAGTTGTTGTGTTGCCGTCTGTAAGAATGAGAACCCCGGTTAAAGGTAATCCCCGAAAATCCACGCGCAGGCGGTTCAGGGCTGCTGCTAGATCTGTTTCGTGAGCAGGAATGGCCTGATGAATGCTGTCGACTCTTGTAGTCGTAGCGGCAAAGGTGTAAAGGCGCACCTTGAATATTTCCTCTAAGTCACGGATGATTCCCTCCTGTTCATTGCTGAGGAGGTCTTGTGCCTGTGTAAATCGGGTTAGGCCATCCGGTCCGTCCGGCAATAACATGCTGTCGGAAGCATCCACTACTACGGCGACAAAATTCTCATCTGGGACAACTTCTGGTACGATCAGTTGAGGCTCAAAAAGTGGGAATACCAGGAGCAGTGCAGCCAGGGAACGCAGAGCGAGGCTTACTACTCGAACGTGCAGCGGGGCTTGGCTGCGTAGGAACGCAATGACCAGAATTATCAGAATACTTGCCAACACACTCACTGCAAGCGCACTGACCTGTAGGCTCACCGTGCCTTCGGCAAACTGCACAGTATCAAACTTGAACATCCACCACTACTGGCTTGGCCGTCGGGAGAGTGATTCATAGTACTTTTCCACCAGGCGTTGATACTCAGTGGGCACTTCGCCTCGGCGGCTGCCGTACAGCTTGGATTCCAGTTTAACAGCCTCCAAAGCTTGAAGCAGTTGAGTTTCTAGTTGAGAGAGCGGCGCATAAACATCCCGGTTGAAGAATGTTTCGGCTGAGTCCTCATCCAGCAACACTCCCGTGTGGTCGGCTCTGGTGAGTGAGTTCTGGATTCCGGTGGCAGCGCGTTGGCCGTCACGTACACCTTCTTGCAGGTTACGTGCTGCTTCCCGGACCCGATTCATCTGGTTTTCGAGTCGTGCCTGCTGTGCAGGTGAAGCCCCCCCTTCGCGCATACGATCTGCCTGCGCTTCCAGATCTTGTAACTCGTTTCGAAGCTGTTCAAGGTCATCAAGGGAGCGGCTCAATGCTTCTTCCTCAGTAACAGGCAGGGATTCACGCAATTCACGCTGGATAGCTTTCAGGCCCTCCAGATCTTCGGTGATCTCTTCCTGGATTCGCCGGGCTGTTGGCATCCAGCCATTACGAAGTGCCTGCTGCGAGTTCTGCATGTCTTCCTGGAGAGCCCTGCGATGCACCTCTTGCCTAAGGTTTCGTGCTGCAAGTTGTGCCTCCGAGTTGGAGTTTTCGAGCATCTCCGCCTGCTCCATGACGTTTTCGAGGTCTTCCAAAGTGTTTGTGCGACGCTCTTCCAGGTCGTTCAATTCCTCTCTGGACGGGCGATCCCCTTCCTCAACCAGGTCCTCGGCAAGCTCCTGTTCCTGCTCAATGAGTTCGGTGAGGTCCTCATTTAGTTGCTCGAGTGCACGCCGGTCCGTACCTCGGGTCTGCAGTCTCAGGGCATCCTCAAGGGATTGCAATGAATTGGCCGCCTGCTGCTGTCGTCTGGCCGCTTCCTCCATATCTCCCCGCCGCAATGCGCGCTGGGCCTCCTCCATGTTGCGCAGGGCCTGGTTCATATCATTTTGCGCCCTTTGACTGGATTGCTGTTGCTGCAGATCTTCCAAGGACTCTTGCAGTTCCTCCTGGTTACGCCGCAGGCGATCAACAAAGCGCCGACGATCCTCTTCGGTCTCCGGAGGACGCTGCTCTGCCAGTTCCTGCTGTCGCTGCGCAAGATCACGAACGCGTCGTAAAGCGTCGTTCTCTTCGGCACTTGCCTGTGCGGCCGGTGCTGATTGTGGGGACTCATACTTGTCCCTGGTAATGTCCAACTCCAGATCCATAAGCTCAGACATGCGCTCCTCCGTTGCGTTGGCACCCCCACCGCCTGGGTTTCCCTGCTGTTGCCGTGCAACTTGTCGCTCGGTATTCAGGGCATCCGCTCTGAGCAGTTGATTGAGCGCGCGACGCTCGGGTGTGAGCGCCTCCCGCAGGCGCCCGGCAGATAGGTCATCAATGGCCTGATCCATTTCCGAGACCGCAGCTTCCAGGTACTCGGCCACTTTTTGCTGCTCCGGGCTGCCGCGCAACTCGAGCGAGAATGCAGTCGTACGCAGCCGCTCCTGAATATTCGTCTGTAGATTGCGCTGCGCTTGCGTGAGTGCTTCGAGCGCTTCATCAAAGTCTGCAATGTCGTTCTGTTCCCGCAAGAGTCGCCACGTGGCTGCGATAATATCCTGCTGGCTTAAGACCAGACCGCCTTGCCGTCCCTGCATCCCGCCCTGTCCACCGCCTGCATTCGCCAATTGTGTGAACTGCTGTTCAAATGGCACAATCTCCACGAAATACATATCGGAAACCTCCGATTGCAGCGCGTCTGCCGCCTCAACGTAATAGGTAATCACATCTCCGGGTTCCAGTGTGTAGTCTTCCAGGAAAAGCAGGTGCTCTCCAGTTGTTTCTGTAACATTTTTGGTTTCGAGCAGGTCAATACTGATTTCGGGTTCACCATTGACCGAGTACCTTAGATCAAAGGAGTTAATACCATAGTCATCACTGGCATCAGCCGCAATCAATACTTCCTGAACTGCATTGGCCCGCAAATCCCGTCCGGGTTCCTTGAGTGTGATATCTGGCCGGGCATCCTCAACCGGAGTGATCAGGTATGCTCGCGGGAAGCGGTTTTCGCGTGTCCGTTCATCACGTAGCTGCACCGTGTATCGATCTTCTTCCAGGAGGTCAAATCTGCCCCTGAACTGACCGGAGCCCACTCTTGAGAGCGCTATTTCGCCGCCGTTTTCAAGCGAGAGTACAGCCGACTCTGTTACGTCGTTTGTCCGCACATTTACTGTTACGCGCGATCCCTTCAAGCCCTCAATATCTCCTTCATTTTCCTGTGTGCGCACCGGAAGGTTCGTGTAATCCGGGGGGTCGTAGGTAACATCAATTTGAGAAACTTCCGGGAATACGTACACCGACAGCGTGAACGGGTCTGTGCGATAGCGTCCAGCTTCAATGTAGTATTGTACGTCGTGCTGGATGTTCGAAATTTCAGCGAGATAGGCCCCGGACTCTCTTCCAGCGGTCATGGGTTGACGTACCCATTCTCCGCCGGAATCCTGATGCACAAGCAATATATCATCCCGTTCACCTGAGCGCAATGTTGCAATGATGGGCACCGTTTCTCCTTGGTCCACCTCAACATCACCAGGAGAAACGGTCATGTAGGGTGCACGCACACTGGTTTGCGGGGGGGCATCCAACTGCAGCCTATCTAATTTTGTAAGTCCGACCACCAGGCATGCACAGGCAATGATTAGCGAAGATGCAATCCACAGACGTGAATGCAGCCGTCCGATCATGGAGTGCGGCGTCAGGTTTTTAACCTGCTGCGCGGTGTCTTGCAGGAGGGCTGCAACGACTTCCTGGTCGGCTTTTCCCGGTGCTTGAACGGCACTGTTAAGGCGGTCTTCCAGGTTGGGATGATTCTCTTCGATAAAAAGTGCGACCTGTGTGTCAGTTATGTGCACCGAGCGCTGCCGGAGCAGCAGGAAGATGACTGCCGGGACAAGTACGGCCAGCGCCAGCACTCCAAAGAGCATCCATCCTCCGAGGTAGGGTCGGAACCACAGGACAGCGAAAAGAAGCAGGCTACAAATCGCTACACACTCCGCCAGATGTTGCTGCAGTGCTCGTCTGCTGAATTGTTTTCGAACCTCGGCGACGAGGAATCGGACTGAACGATCATCCTTAGACATACGCCTATCGCCTTGAGGCGAGTATAGTTTCAAATGCAAATACTCCAATCATTATCAATAGCACAACTCTCCAGAGTTTTTGTTCTTGTTCAGCTGCTGCCAAAGGCTGTGGCTCAAGCACCGATTCAGTGGATCGACTTGCAAGGGCCGCATATACTTCTTCAAAGTCTCGAGCCGATAGGTTGCTTTCTGAGGGGCTGACATTTACCGAGAACGGTTGGGATGCTCCGTTTAGCCTGGCGTCATAATGGCCAGGGAGATCTGTGCTCTGGAAAGTCCCTGTTCCGGTAGAATCAAAGTCCACTCTGAAGATATCTCCTTCCGGATTTGCAATTTCCATTTCACTTCCTGGTATACCATTGAAAATAACGGCTTCTCCGATATCAAATTCGCGTCCGATATTGGATTCGGGGTTTGCGTACTTGGCGATCTCATACAGGAGAGGCAGAAACACCTCGCTCAGAGGCAAGTCATTCCAGCTTGTGCCGAGACTCGACGTGAAAACAAGAATGCGCCCCCGCCCGAGGGATTGTTCTATAAGGAGTGGATCTCCTGTATCGAAGGTTGCGAGCACATTTGCGGTGGAATCGGGGGAAACCTCCACATAGCGTCGGAACCGGGGTCTGAGCACGGCCCCGGAGCTGTGCTGCGCCACCGATGTGAAGATTGGGTGTTGATCGTCAATTTCGGCGATGATCGCATCAGCACCTTGGCGGTCGCGTGCATTTACCGGCCCGACGGCTGTGCCTGCCCCCAATAATGATGTCTGTTGCAGGCTTCCCTCATCAAAAGCCAATAGGACCGTGCCTCCGCGGTTTGCAAAATTCTCAAATACCGAAAAATCGCGAGCAGATGCCAGTCCGGTGGTCGTTACGATCAACAGGTCTGCGGCGTTTAATCGAGTGGGGCGCGGTCCCGCATCAAATCGGTACATACTTGCTTCCTGGAGATCAAATGCACTTTCAAGGAAGAAGGCATTGCGCATGCCTGGACTCCCATCCACCACGAAAATGCCTGAACGTGTTTGAACGCTGTAGGTGAAGTAATGCCGGTCATCAGGCCCGGGTACCGGGTCATCCACATACAGATACCCCTGGTAGAGCCCAGGACGATCTACAAGTTGCTGGAACGAGGGTACAGTTCCGGTATAGTTATCGACATTTTCTTCGTCAATACTCAGTGTTACGGCTCCGGTTGTTGGCATGCGGGCGTTCAAACGCACGGAGACCAGATCTCCGCGACGTTGCTGGCTGAGTTCAAAATTTTCGAAGAACTTGTTTTCTGGAACCTGATCCCCCACTTTGATAGGTTCGACGGTGATATCTCCCGGCAACTGGAGGTTTTCCAGTGCCGGACTGAATGCCGATTGCTGGAAATCAGAAACCAACACGATTTTACGATGCTCGAATCGGGCGTCTTGAAGGATCTCTACACCCAGGCGCAGTGCAGGGTAAAGGTCAGTCGTGCGGTAGCCGGGGGATTGTGCACGAAGGGCGGCTTCGTGGACAGATGGATCACGTCCAAGAGCGGTTAATTGCTCAGCGGCATCACTGAATGCTACCAGCGCCCATTCATCTCCCGTTTCCAGTTCTGCACGAGCAAGCTGCACTCCTTCTTCAAATCTGGAATCGTGTTGCATACTGTAGGATACATCCATCAGAATGACAACGGACTCGCGTTCGGTTTCCAGGAGGAACGGCAATTCTTCGGGAGGAATGAACGGGCGTGCAAACAGGAGAGCCAGCAGTACTAGCGCAGCTGCTCTAAGCAGCATCAGAAGGATATCCTGCAGCTGTCGCCGACGAACCCGCTGAATTGGCGTGGCTTCCAGAAACATGTGTGTACTGAAGGGTACTTCACGGGCTCGCAGCCTCCTGACGAGATGCAGCAGTACCGGTACTAGGGCAGTTAGTCCCGCGGCCAGAAAAAGGGGAGTTATGAAGGACACGGCTGTTTAGATTCAAGCTCTGCGCCGTGAACGGGCGGAGAGGTAATGAAAGAGTGCGGTATCCAGTGGTGCGTCTGTCTGGAGCACAGCATAGTCTGCCTGGAGCAGTCCGCAGGCACGACGTATGCGATTCTGGTGTGCCTGAAAATTCTCCTGGTACCGGGTCCTTGCTGTCTTGGCATCAATCAGCATCTTGGCATCTGACTCAAGATCCAAAAGTTCTACAACATCTTTGAAGTCAAAGTTGATTTCCTGCGGGTCCAGTACCTGAAAAACCAGCACGTTGTGACCAGTAAAACGAAAATGTCGCAGTGCGCGCTCAACGGTTTCGATCTCGGTAAAAAGATCGCTGATCAGTATAACGAATCCGCGCCTGCGGTGGCGTTCAGCGACCGCATGGAGCGAGCGCTCCAGGTCAGTAGCGGCTTCCGGTTTTGCACCTTCCAGTGAGCGAAGCAGGAGGTGCAGGTGTGCACGACTGGATCGCGGAGGCAAATGTTTTCGGATTTGTGTGTCGAACAGGGTCAGACCGCCGGCATCCCTTTGACGATTCGCGAGCCAAGCAATGGCTGCGGCAAGAAATCGACCGTAATCGAGTTTGCTTTGTCCGCCAGAGGAATAATCCATTGATCGGCTCATATCCAGGAGGATGTGCAGGCGGGTATTGGTTTCGCCTTCAAATTCTCGTACAAAGTAGCGATCTGTTCGTGCAAACACCTTCCAATCCACCTGTCGTATGTCATCACCGTACACATATGGACGATATTCCATAAAATCAACACTGAACCCTTTAAAGGGGCTTCGATGTAGGCCGGCGAGAAAACCCTCGACCACGGAGCGGGCCAGGAGTTCTAGCGACGAGAGCCGGGCCAGTACTTCGGGGTCAATAAAGCGTGTTGCAGCTTGTGCCATGCAGTCAGTCGTTCATTTTCCAGAAGGCGATACCTCCTGTCTGTTGTCCTGCCTGTAATGAAGCTATTCGGGTTGCGGTGGTCAGGTTGATTACGTCTACTGCTCCGGGTGTAGCTCCAATTCCTTCCGAGGTAACAAATGCATATTGGTTATCGGGAGCAATTATCACGCCATGCGTAACTGGCTGAGAGCTTGGAACCCGGGCTCGTTCGGTGCCCGTTGACAATTCAATTATACTAACGGCTTGTGCACTCTTCAAAGTGGCAACCAGCGTTTGTCCATCCGGGGAAACAGCAAGATTGTATGGAGCTCCTGGAGCACTTAGACGCTCTGTTATTCTTCCGGCTTCCACATCAACGATCAATATCTGATCTGCACCATTGGCTGCTATGTATGCCAGGGGCTCATCGGGGTGGATTGATACCCAGGTCGGTTTGGTTCCTTCTCCAAGCGTGATGTTGCGAATGACATTCAGATTCAGTGCATCAAGCTCATAAAGCGCGTTATTCATCATTGCCACGGAGTAGTGTCGCCTACCATCGGGGCCAAACGCAGAACCATGAGGCATGATGCCTGTGGTAATCCGACCTACTTCCAACATGGCGTCCGGATCAACCACGGAAACTGAACTGGGCTCCGGGTTGCCATGCAGGTTAAAATTGGCTACGTACAACAGGCCTGTTTGTGATGAAACGGCCATGGAAGCGGGAAACATTCCCAGCGTCACCGTTCCGGTGGGCCGGTTATTGGCAGTTGAATAACGCACAACTTTACCGAAGGGTTGTCCATGTGCGATGGATACGAACCAGTGTTCACCATCCGGGTCTACGGCAAGTCCATGGGGACCTTCGATTTCGGTATGGATATTTCCGACGGTGACAGTTTCGACGATGGAAAGTTCTTTGCCGTCAAACTGAATGAGCATGACAGTATCGTCGGACTCATTGGCCACATACATAGTGTATGTCTGTGAGAACACCACTGCTGTTTCTCCAAGCAGTGCGGTTAGCACAACAATTGCGAGTGTGCGCATCATGGCCGGGAGTACGGGTCTAATCTAATAATATTGGCAGATGAACGGATTGAGTGCAGATTTAGCTGATCAGTGATGTTTCTGGAGTACATGATGGAATCCGTGGCGAGGGACTTACTGCGGGAGAGCATTCTCGTTCCGGTAGGTGCGGCTTGGTGTAATAGCAGGTTAATCTATGTGGTCTCAATCATGTCAGATGCCAGATCATTTTGCACTACAGTCTTTTTGTTTTACGGGCTCGGTTGGATACTCAGGATATAATTCCCGATAGAATGTGTGGTGCACGAGATGTTTCTCCAGTAGATCATTGGGGGATGTCAACTGACCTTGATACGCTTCCGGCATCCAATAGCGCCCCCATAGTGCCCCAATAGCGCCCCATAGCGCCCCAATAGCGCCCCAATAGCGCCCCAATAGCGCCCCAATAGCGCCCCAATAGTACCCCAATAGTACCCCAACAGCGCCCCAATACGGCCTTCGCCAATTGTGTATTCAGGTGAAATTGTCCTAAATTCATATCCCCAGACTTTAGAATGGGTGGCCCATACAATAGTATTGCGAAAGGCCCGGATGATAGATATAACGCAAAAACATAACGACTTGCAGCCACATGATTCAGGTCAGGTTTTCTTTTTTCATCCCTGCGGGCTCGACGATCTGGATCGCGCAGCTTCCGATGGATTAACCGAACCACCCCTGCTGGATAATTTGAGCATTGCTCAGCGGCTGGAAACCGAGGCCATTCTTGTAATTGATGCCCACGCGCTTGGAGATGTGCGATCGGTTGGATCCGTATACTGGACGAGTATAGTGCCACCGGAAGCAATTCGGAATGCAGATCCATATGCTCCGCCATTTGAGGTATTGGCGGCTGGTGGTATTGTTCGACACCGAGATACAGATGAGGTATTGTGTATCAGGCGTCTTGGACTTCTGGATCTACCGAAAGGCAAACTTGAAGCAAATGAATCCATCTCGGCCTGCGCAATGCGAGAAGTGCAGGAAGAGACCGGCATTGCCGACTTGTGTCAGGGAAGGTTACTGGGCACCACGGTGCATGGATATCATCGTGCTGGACGATTTAAGATAAAAACCACCTACTGGTTTGCTTTTACATCCAGAGCAACTCAGTTTGTACCTGCAGAAGAGGAAGCGATCAGTGCTGTTTGCTGGGTGCCCGAGGAACAGGCAGCGAGAACGCTGGGTTATGCAACCCTGCGCAGTCTTTTGATCAAACTGCGATCTGTCACGCGCGAACGGGGCGGACCCTGAGCACGCCATCAGTTATTTCCACTGAGGACTCACCCTGCAGGATTCGTAGCAGTTCCTTGCCCGCTACCTCCCATCTCCAGCCATGCAGTAGAGGGAGATCCCTTTTATCAGGGTCCAGGATCAGCCGTTGTAGTGTCTTGGATGTCGCAATTAGCTCTGTATCTACATTGTGCTCAAGTGCGCGGCAACTAACTACCGCCTGCAACAGTCGAAGATGAGGTTGTTTCTTGTTTGGGTATTGGCGAGTAATAACTGCTTTGGGACACGCAGCGGTTGGGGTGCCAAGCGCCTTGGCGACCACGTCGGCCACTTGGCGTATATAACGATTAGGCAACGAGGAACAGGCGTTCCGTACAGCACCGGGCGTTTTACTTCGTCCTTTAGCCAGGCGGATAATCTCTTTATCATCCAACAGCTTTTTAAGGGGAGTTCTGGTCTTCAGGGCAGTATGAAATCGCCAGTCCACAACTGCGGCCACTACTGCACGCTGTTGAGGCTTGAAACCATAGGTCTTTGGTGATCTCAGGATACGTTCAGTAGGTGATTGTTCCAGGTAATGACTCGGATTGTCAAAACGAGACATCTCCTCTTCAAGCCATGTCACACGACCTATTTCGTGTGCCCTGGAAAGGAGCGTTTTACGAATCTGATGCAAGTACAGAACATCCCTCTCTGCATATTTTATTTGTGCAGTTGACAGTGGTCGGCGGCGCCAATTCGATTGTTGTTGATTTTTCGAGATATGAACACCACAAATGCTCGCTACCAGCGCAGACAATGAGTTCCCGGAACTTACACCGAGAAGGCGCGCCGCAATTCTTGTGTCGAAAATATTCTTGGGCGTGGCTCCCGACGCTCTTGATAACAGCACAAGATCTGCTGCTGCGTCATGCAGTATCTTGACGATATCCTGCCGTTCCAGAACGGAACTGAGCTCATTCAGGTCATCAAAAGCCATCGCATCTATTAAGTGAACTTCGCCGGTGCTCAGTGCTACCTGCACGATGGCCAGGGTGAACTCCGGTTGTTTGATGGCAATATATTCGGTGTCCAGGGCGATGCAGAAATCTTTCTCCATCTGAGAGCACAGCTGCGACAGAGCTCGAGGTGTGTCAATCATGCTATCGGAGCAGACGGCAATTCAGCGAGTTCAAGCGTCGGTAGGCCAAAATATTTTCTTGTCAAATATCAATTTGGTCCGTAAATTCCCAAACTACTGAGGAAAAGTGAGGAAAAGTAATGCCATACATTGTTGCTGAACCGTGTATCAACTGTAAACACACCGATTGTGTTGAGGTGTGTCCCGTAGACTGTTTCTATGAGGGCCCGAACTTTATGGTCATTCATCCTGATGAATGTATAGATTGCAATGCATGTGTTCCGGTGTGTCCGGTTGAGGCGATCTTCCCGGATGATGAGCTTCCAGAAGAATGGCAGCACTACGAGGAGTGGAATCTGTATCTGGCGGAAAAATGGCAGGAACAGGGCTACAATATAGTGGAGCGCACGGATCCACTGCCGGACGCCGAGGAATGGAAATCCAAGGATAAGTCTGAGGAGGATATCCTCGAGTGGGACGTTTAGGTTCCGGCTGAATAATCTATCGCGTAAGCTTCCTGTTCAGGTGTGAGCTTATCAATCGCAAGGCCCATAGTACCCAGCTTTAGGCGGGCGATCCGTTCATCTATGGAGGTGGGTAGATCTATAACCGTGTGCGGCAGTGCTGTGCCGTTCTCCTTGGACTGGATGAGGGTCAGATGGGTCATAAATTGATTTGCAAAGCTCATATCCATTACCTCTGAGGGATGACCTTCTGCCGCGGCAAGATTGACTAGTCGTCCATCAGCAAGCACATAGATTCTGTTGCCGTTCGTGCAGGTATACTCTCGATTATTTGGACGGATATCCCGTGTTTTTGTTGAAATCTCAGCTAACTCGGTCAGGTTCAGCTCTACATCGTAGTGTCCGGTATTGCACACGATCGCTCCGTCTTTCATGGAGGTAAAGTGTTTACCGCGGATCACATCTTTCATTCCCGTAGCCGTAACAAATATATCTCCCACGCGCGCAGCTTCTTCCATGGGCATCACGCGCATTCCATCCAGTGTAGCTTTGAGCGCTGCTGCCGGCCGCACTTCTGTAACAATCACATTGGCTCCCATTCCGCGTCCTCGAGTCGCGACACCGCGACCACAGTGACCATAGCCAGCAACCACCAGATTTTTTCCGGCTAACAGCACGCCACTTGCACGCAGGATCCCATCAAGCGTCGATTGTCCAGTTCCATAAACATTGTCAAAGTCCCACTTGGTTTCGGTATCGTTCACGGCATAGACGGGATAGAGCAGCTTCCCATCTCTCGCCATGGCCCGCAATCGCTGTACGCCGGTAGTGGTTTCTTCACTGCCGCCGATGATGTGTTTTGCCATATGCGGGAAACGTTTGTGGATCGTAAAGATCAGGTCAGCTCCGTCGTCCAGTGTAGTGTCCGGTGTTTCGTCGATCGTACGGTCGATGCTCCAGTAGAATTCTTCTACATTCTGCCCGTACCAGGCGTAGATTTCGATCCCGCCAAGTGCGAGTGCTGCGGCCACTTCGTCGTTGGTGGACAGAGGATTGCAGCCACTCCAGGATACTTTCGCTCCGCATGCGACCAGGGTTTCAATCAGAACGGCGGTTTCTTTGGTCACGTGCAGACAGCCAGTGACCTTGTAACCCGCAAATGGTTGGGATTGGGCATATTCTTCGCGCAATCGCATGAGAACAGGCATTCGGCTTTCGGCCCATTCAATGCGCATTCGGCCTTTATCCGCCAGACTTAGATCGCGAACCTTGTACTGTCCCTCTACGTGATTCATTGGTTGATTAACTTGACTAATGGGGAACGCTCAAACCCGTATGATCCCTACTCGTTCGTTTATCGGATAAGCGTCATTGATTGCTGCGAGATGCTGTTGCCAGCTTCCATTCTAACCCAGTACGTCCCAGGTGCTAGATGACGCATATCCACATTGACTGCATACCCTCCGGCTTCATGAACACGATCGACAACAGTCCGCACTTTCTGGCCAATTATGTTGAAGATTGTGATACGTACCGGCATGGCTTCCGGCAGAACGTAGCTAATGTTGGTCTGTTCACTGAATGGGTTAGGGAAATTTGGATAAAGCACAAGGTCGGTGGATGTAGGGACAACCGGGGTATTATCCGATATCAGATAGTACTCGGCATTCAGTATTTTCCAGAAGTTCCCGTCCGACTGTTGGCCGCTACTGCTTCCAATTAGATCCAGTCGAAGTTGATAGGGTTGTTTAAGGGATCCAAGGTCAAACCAAGATTCAATCACCGACGGAGATTCACCTGCAAAGATACCATCTCCGCTCTCCGTTGTCGCCGGATACCCATTACCGGGAACCAGTTTGGTCCAGGTGTGGCCACCATCTTCCGTTACACTCACGTATGCCGAGCTCCCCTGGTCCAGGTAATAGGCGTGCAGCAATAGCAACATCGTGCGCTGCGAATTCTCTGAAAAATAAACGGGCTTGAGTACTATGGAGGATTGCTGGTGTGATGTAGGCGCCTCTGCCAGGTAGCCGGTATCAGAAAAATCCCAGTCTCCACTGATGTATGCGTCAGAAAGCGCTGTCACGGGGCTGTGTGTTGCCAGGTATAATTTCATTAGCGTCCCGGGAGGATCTCCTCCGGGGGTGCGGACATTGCCGTCAAAGTCTCTGACCGTAATCTGATACCCTAGTACTCCGCTCTGTATTGAACTAGGCACGGGAACGTCTGTGTAAAACCAGTTTGAGGCTTCCAGAACAGGTCTGAACCTGTACACTCCCAGGGGTTCCAGATGTGAGTCCTTCACATCATAGAGGTTCAGCCGGATAGATTCTATGCCGGTTTCATCTTCGGCAGCCATTTGAATACGCGTAACAGGTTCACCATGTCTGACGAAGCCGTGCTCAAACGGAGCATACAGAATTTCTGGGGATGACTGATCCACGGGGGGATCCGCCAGGACACGAACATCCCGGATTGCCCATCCTGCAAAATTGTGTGTTGTAGACTCGGAGTTGCCATTTCCTGTACCAAATGCCAGCCGCGTGCTGACCTCAAACCGATAAACATCTTCGGGCGCATCTGGGAGCGGCACTCGAACGCGACGCCAGCCAAAACTGGACCCCCCAAAAGCCGGGGTTCCAGACAGCGGGTTCCCACGCGTTTGGTCCACGACCCCGTTGTAACCCCACTGTGGTTCGGCGACCGTCCAGGAGTCACCACCGTTTGTCGAAATCTGAATCTGGCCACCATCATAGACTACGCCGCCCGTGTCTCCCGGGCCAGATACGCCGGTATGTTCAAAATCGTACCAGTGCCAAAACTCCAGATGTGCGTTGGGGTATCCGGCGATGTTGACCTCGGGCATAGACAACAGGCTCAGTGCAGATTGATCGTTGTAGGAAGCGTTCGCTACGGTTACCCAGAGTGGCCCTGTATACCCGAAAACAGAATCATCCGTAGCCCATTCACCGGAGGTCAGTCCAGACCACTCTGAAGAATTCCATGCTCCGAGCTCATTGGGTCCGGGAATAACATCAAGTCGCAACTGAGCTTCTCCCTCCAGTGGAAAATGAGCAACGTTTGGCGGATCGGCCTCATCGTAAGCAAGCACCCGATACTCCATCCAGGTCCCGGGTATAGGCGTTCCTGTATTGCTGATCAATGGAGGAATGCCGGAAAATGTATCATCTCCCTCGTGCGCAAGAAGAAGTACCCCGCTCTCGGTTTCCTGATTGTAGGGGAGGGTCCTTGTGTATAGAAGTTCAACTTTCGATACGGCTTCATCATCCGTAACCTGGACAGAAACGGTCAGTGGGATCTGCGCTGGTGTTACGTGTGTGACAGGAGTGTAGAGGATTTCAGGAGGCTGTGTGTCCGGTCCCAATTTCACACTGAAGAGCTCCTCAGGCGCAGACATGGGGAGTTTCATCGAAGCGATATCTGTGGACGCCTGGATATAGTATTCCAGGGACTGTGTATTAGCGGGCAACGCTACCTCGGCTTTCCAGGTCTGCAGGCTTTCGTTGACCATATTTTCCGTCAAAAAACTCCCCGAGTTCAGACGGTAGGTTACCTCTGCACTTGTAATCGAAAAACCAGGTGCTACAATGTCAGCCTCAATTTGAACGGGAGAATTGAAGTCGATATGGCGCGGAGGCAGCGTATGCACAATTACGGGTATGCCTGTGGCCGGTCCAAAAAAACCTCGATGGGCGAAGACATCGTGGATTTGACGAAAGTAAAGTTTGTCGTATAGCACGTCATCTACCAGTACCAGTGCCTGAACCATATCTGCCAGTGTAAAGTCTCCCGCCAGATAAGGAAAGGCTGCTATGTGCATGCGATCAGTCACTTCGCGGCCGATACGCTCCCAGAGCTGCATCATGAGTGCAGACCATGTTTGCGCATAGTTATAAAAATTGCAGGCGAGACGACAGTCTTCTTCGATAGTATCATAGTGAACATTACCATCGGCGCGTCTTCCGCCCCAGAAGATGCCGTCCCAGGGAAAGACATCTCGCCAGTCTCCCATCGGAACCTGGCCGGATTCCATGAGATGTCTGCGATATGAGACCGCCCAGTAGTCTGAAAATCCTTCTGCCAGTACGCCCGGTTCGCCGGAGATCCGGGACGCGTAACCCATATGTTCATACATAATCGCGTGACCATACTCGTGAAGAATCACCCCGGCATCCTCTGCGTCATCAGCTCCACCATCTCCAAAGTGCAAAGAATTAGTCCAGTATTGGTAATAGGATTGATCTTCCGAGAGTGCGTGAGGATCTACTCTTACAGGGATTGAAGGTGCGGGATGTCCGAGATTCAGGTCTTGTATGTAGCGTTGGCTCTGGTCAATGAAGTAGTACGACATGACGGCTTCAAAACGCTTGTCGTTTCGCGTGTACGTGAAGCTGTTCGCATCGCTCTCTTCTGGAGCATACTGACCTATGATTCTCACCCATGGTCCGTTCAGCCGGTAAAGGCCGTCGCTGGAGCTTCGCTCAATATCCTGGAGGTTTTCGGTTATCAGCAGGTTATTGAGTGCGTCGCTGTCCTGGTCGTTGTTATCGACATAGTTTCCCCCATAGGGTTGGCCCGAGGCAGTCAGGGGGTCATACATCCATACGGATCCCTGCCCTGCGGGGTACTGGTTAGTTTTTTCTGGGACTGGAGGATGGTTATGTTGGACGGATCTGGCCTCTGTGTGTGCACGGGAGAATATGCGCAGGTCCATCAAATGTATCAGTGCTCCCGTGTTTGCATCCAAGACTACCTCCCATTCTCCTGGAGAGGAATCCGGCCATACGATAACCCGCCAGACCAATAGGGGTGGATTGTCGGGAAGTACGAGGAGATCGGGTGCCCTCGAACTTGCGCCTGTTTCAGAAACCGCACGCTGCGCCAGAGATTCAGCCTGGGTAGCGTTTAATGCTGGTACAGGGTTGAAGGAACTGACGTTTTCCAGATGAGGGGCATAGCCGCTGATCACCATGGTCGGCAAGCCTGCTCTGTCCATGTTTATATGCACGAAGCGCCCATATACTTTGACACCGGCCAGTGTTTGCTGAAAGGTAAGATGCTGTGCACCGAGGGATTGTTTTTCGTTGACCAGTTCAAGGACATCTGGTATATCTATACCAAAGCGGGCACCATCGTCGGCCAACCATTTGCGCGCGGTAGCCTCTGCGGTGGCTTCCGGGGTTATTGTCGGAGCCAGCTGATAAGCCGCTCGAAAAATCCCAAGCTCTTCATCAATCCGGCCGTTCTGTATGCGTGTACTGGGGATATGGTCCCAGACATTCTCGGTTACGACGGCAGGCTGGGAGGTCGCTGGGAGCGACTGTATTGCCGCAGAGCGATCCTGGGCCTCTGCAAGGGCAGCGCAGGGGAGTATGAGAGCGAATACAATAAGGGCCTTGTATTCCATACTAAGAGGCCAGTCATTTATGCTGCCACAGACTTGGTATAGACGCGGAGTTTCTCTACTGCATCCAGTTGCTCCCATGGGAAGTTCTTGCGCCCGAAATGGCCGTAGGCAGCGGTCTTCTGATAGATCGGCCGTTTGAGCCCGAGGTTTTTGATGATGCCCTTGGGTCTCAAATCAAATGTGTTCCGTATGATTTCCGTCAGATCTCCATCACAGAGTCCATGTGCTACAGTGCCGGACGAGTTGACATAGATGGAGACTGGCTCGGGTTTGGCGATTACGTAGGCGAGTTGGATTTCAACCATTTTGGCTAAACCGGCTGCCACCAGGTTCTTAGCAACATGGCGTGCGGCATACGCAGCTGAACGGTCCACTTTTGAAGGGTCTTTCCCGCTAAAAGCGCCGCCTCCATGTGCACCCCGTCCACCATAGGTATCCACGATAATCTTGCGGCCGGTCAGTCCTGCGTCGGCATGTGGCCCGCCGATCACGAACTGTCCTGTACGGTTGACATAAAGTATCAGTTCATCGTCAATTAAACGGGGATGAATAACACGCGGCAGCAGATGCGTTTCTATGTCAGCCTTGATTTGATCCTGTTTGACATCGGCATCATGCTGCGTGGCAATGACTATAGTGTGGATCCTTTGCGGGATCGTTCCTGTACGGTCATACTGAACGGTTACCTGACTTTTCGAGTCTGGTCGCAGGTACGGCATAATAGATTCATACTTACGTATCTGGGCCAGTTCCTGTACGAGTTGGTGGGCGTACATTAGGGGCAGTGGCATGAGTGACGAATCATGCTCGCGGCAGGCAAACCCGAACATCATGCCTTGGTCCCCCGCGCCCAGGTCTCCGATCCCGTTGAATATATCGTTACTTTGCCCATGAATATGATCAGTCACGCAAACCGAGTCGGCAGCAAAGTTCAGCTCGGGGTAGGTATACCCAATGTGGCGAAGAACTTTTCGCACCACTGCTTCGTGGTCCACCTGCGTCCTAGCACGGGTTTCACCGGCCAGAATGACATTATTTGAGGTAACCATTGTCTCAACAGCGACACGGCTGTCTGGATCCTGTCTCAGGTATTCGTCCAGGATAGCATCCGAGATCTGGTCCGCTACCTTGTCGGGGTGTCCTTCGGACACTGACTCAGATGTAAATAAGTAGGCCATTTAGTGTAACATGTATGTAAAAGAGACTAGAACCGTTAGGCGGTATGTCTGGTTCAACGGGGACAATTTGCAGTTCAACTCACTAAACGGCAAAAATTTCACGTTTTTGCCGTAATTTGGTGTTTCGGCGTTTTTTGAGTTAGTGCGCCGTGTATTCTTTTCATCAAGACAAAAGAAAATAACGATGGCAGGATTGAAAGATAGGGTCAAGGCAATAGTAGCGGACAAGTTAGGCGTGGACGAGGACAGCATTCAGGAGAGTGCCTCCTTCACCGACGACCTTGGAGCAGACTCCCTTGATACCGTCGAATTGATCATGGAGTTTGAGAAAGAGTTTGACATAAGTATCCCAGATGAGGATGCTGAGACGATCGCTACTGTTGGAAAAGCGATAGAGTACCTCGCCGCAAAGGCTGGTTGAGGACTCCTTACCGGGCACTTTAGGCATGACCACTTCGGATAAATCGCGTCGTGTCGTGGTGACGGGGATGGGGGCGCTGACCCCCCTGGGGCATTCTCCAGATGTCTTCTGGGAAGGGTTGATGGAGGGTAAGAGTGGTGCAGCACCCATCACCCACTTCGACGCAGAGAACTTCGCTACAAAATTTGCTTGCGAGGTAAAGGGATTTGATCCTTTCGATCATTTGGATCGGAGGGAAGCGCGGAAGATGGATCCGTTTGCCCAGTACGCGGTGGCTGCAGCTGAGCAGGCAGTGGAGCATTCGGGTTTGGAGCCGGATAAGATGTCCCAGGACGAACGGGATCGGACTGCCGTAGTCATCGGTAGCGGGATCGGGGGACTCCAGGTTTTTCATGAGCAGACGGAAAGCTACATCAAGCATGGCCCCCGGCGTATTTCCCCGTTCTTTATTCCGAAGCTGATTCCGGATATTGTCAGTGGGCATGTTTCGATTCGTTACGGGTTTCGCGGACCCAATTACTGTGTAGTCAGTGCTTGTGCTACGGGTAATAACAACATCAGTGATGTGTTCATGATGATGCAGCGTGGTATGATCGATGCCGCGTTGTGTGGCGGGGCGGAAGCTGCAATCAGCGAGTTGGGGATCGGAGGCTTTAACGCTCTCCGGGCGCTCTCGACACGTAATGATGATCCTGCGACGGCCAGTCGACCATTCGATAAAACCCGCGATGGGTTCGTCCTTGGTGAGGGAGCCGGGGTTCTTGTGATTGAATCGCTCGAACGTGCACAGGCCCGCGGAGCAAACATTTATGCCGAAATCATTGGGATTGGTATGAGTGCTGATGCCAATCATATTACGGCCCCCGACCCGAACGGGCATGGCGCAATGCTTGCAATGCGCAATATGCTGGCTGACGCACATCTGAAGCCTGAAGATGTTGATTACCTAAATATGCACGGAACCGCTACACCATTAGGTGATATTGCAGAGACCAATTCTGTAAAACAGGTCTTTGGTGCGCACGCCTACGAGATGAATGTCTCTTCCACCAAGAGTATGACCGGACATTTACTCGGCGCGGCAGGAGCGGTTGAGGCTATTGCAACGATTCAGGCGATCCGTAATGACATCGTGCCTCCGACGATAAATTTCGTCACACCAGATCCAGACTGTGACCTGAACTACACGTTCAATAAGCCGCAGAAACGTCGCATAGATGTAGCGGTGTCCAATGCGTTTGGTTTTGGTGGCCACAACACTTCGGTAGCATTCCGAAAATTCGTGGCCTGAGCCGGGCGCCAAACCCGACCAATAGGTTCATGAATATTCGTCCTTGGTTTTTCTTTTTCCTGACTGGCTTGATTTGCGTTACCACAGCGCAGGCACAGGAGTGGGATGTTTCGGCAGAGCATGGTCCAGTCAGCATTGCCCAGTTCACGGTTAGCGAAGGAACATGGATGAATTTGGATGTGAGTCCAGACGGACAAACCATCGTGTTCGATCTCCTGGGAGACTTGTATACGCTACCGATTGAAGGCGGCGAGGCCCAGGCACTTACCAGTGGGCCTGCATTCGATGTGCAGCCACGCTTCAGTCCGGAGGGTGGCCGGATAGCATTTACGAGCGATCGGGGTGGAGGGGACAATTTGTGGACAATGGCCGTTGATGGAACCGACCTGCAGCAGGTTACCAAGGAAGATTTCCGCCTTTTGAATGGACCTGCCTGGACTCCCGACGGGGAATACTTGCTCGGACGCAAACATTTCACCAGTACACGGTCACTGGGAGCAGGTGAGGTCTGGATGTATCACATAAGCGGAGGCGCAGGCCTGCAACTCACAAAACGCAAGAATGACCAACAGGACCAGGGCAATGATATTGCTGTGAGCCCCTCCGGCCGCTATGTCTATTTCAGCGAAGATATGAGTGGTGGTAGCACGTTCCAGTATAACAAGGATCCTCATGGACAGATTTATGTCATTAGACGGCTGGATCGTCAGACAGGGCGCATAACCAACCTAATTACCGGAAGCGGAGGGGCTGTACGGGCACAGCCGTCGCCGGACGGGCGGTGGATTGCTTTTGTGCGTCGTGTACGTTCCAAGAGTGTGCTGTATCTGTATGACGGCCAGACAGGCGCCCAGCGGCCCCTTTTTGACGGGCTCAGTCATGATCAGCAGGAGGCTTGGGCGATTTTTGGAGTTTATCCGGGCTTTGACTGGACGCCAGATTCCAAGAGTATCGTTATCTGGGCCAAGGGCCACTTGTACCGGGTTGGGGTTGAGTCAAGTACGGTTACATTGATTCCATTCACGGCTAATGTAGAGCAGCGTGTAGCGGCTACGGTGCGTTATCCCCAGTCAGTGCATGCGGAATCGTTTGACGTAAAGATGATCAGGCAGGCTGTTACTTCACCGGATAAACAGACGCTGGTGTTCAATGCATTGGGCCAGCTGTGGAGGAAGTCATTGCCGGACAGCGAGCCCGTACGGTTGACCGAAGATGATCATTTTGAGCACGAGCCTCAATTCAGTCCAGATGGCCAATATGTCGTTTACACCACGTGGAGCGATGCGACACTCGGACACATCTATCGCGTTCCCTTGAACGGTGGCACTCCTGAGCGGCTCACAGAGCGTCCAGGCTACTATCATACACCCCGTTACAGTCCAGATGGTTCGAAGATTGTTTATCGCCGAAGTACAGGGAATTCGCTTCTAGGTTACCTGCACGGTACAGAGCCGGGGCTGTACTGGATGCCTGCTGCTGGAGGTGATCCACAGCTTATCCGGGAAGATGGCCGAGAGCCCCGCTTCGATGTTACCGGTGAGCGGATATATTTTTGTCTGGAGGTGGTCTGAATAAGTCCTACCGCAGTGTTCAGTTGAGCGGCGCCGATGAGCGCACACATTATACGCTCAAATACGTGACTAACGTAGTGCCGAGTCCAGACGATAACTGGGTCGCGTTCTCGGATCTTTTCAATGTGTATATCGCTCCTCACGTTGAAACCGGCTCTGCGGTTGCGTTAAATAAAGAGACAAAAGCTATTCCGATCTCCAGGGTGACTCGAGACGCAGGTACCAGCTTACACTGGTCCGCAGATAGCCAGGAGCTCTACTGGGTGCTGGGGCCGGAGTACTATGCGCGCGATTTGGCTAACAGTTTTTCTTTTGTGACCGGGGCCCCGGACTCATTACCGTCCGCAGACACAGTCGGAGTGACGGTCGGGCTGCGCTCGCAAGTGGATCAGCCGTCCGGCCTGATAGCATTTACAGGGGCCAGGATCGTGACGATGCGGGGAGACGAAGTGGTTGATCAGGGAACGGTGGTGGTAGATGGGGCACATATTGTTGCGGTCGGCGAGAATGTGGAAGTGCCAGATAATGCACTGGTTGTTGATGCATCGGGGAAGACGATTATTCCCGGCATTATTGATGCGCATGCACATGCAAACCATTTTGTGAGTGGGCCGCTGCCGGAGCAAAACTGGGGATACTATGCAAATCTGGCCTTTGGAGTGACTACCGCACATGATCCATCTGCCAACACAGGAACGGTGTTCGCACTCAGTGAGATGGTGCGGGCTGGGCGCATTGTCGGACCTCGGATTTATTCTACCGGAACTATTTTATACGGAGCCGACGGCGATTTTAAGGCGGTGATCAACAGTTTGGATGATGCACGATCTCACCTGCGGCGTATGAAGGCTGTGGGGGCGTTTTCGGTCAAGAGCTACAATCAGCCCCGTCGGGAGCAGCGTCAACAAGTAATGCAGGCTGCCAGAGAGCAGAAGATATTGGTAATGCCCGAGGGAGGGTCAACCTTTTTCCACAACGTGACCATGCTTCTGGACGGGCATACGGGCATTGAGCATAATCTGCCAGTGGCACCCTTGTACAAAGATGTGCTTCAGTTATGGCAGGCCACAAAGACGGGCTACACCCCTACGCTGGTCGTAAACTACGGTGGACTTTCGGGCGAGTATTACTGGTACCAGAAGGACAACGTGTGGGAGAATGAGCGGCTGTTGCAGTTTGTACCGCGTTCAATTGTAGATGCTCGCTCGCGGCGACGAATCACCGCTGCGGAGGATGACTACTATTACATTGAAGTTGCCCGGCAGACGAAAAAGCTGATCGATCAGGGTAACATAGTGCAGGTAGGAGCCCATGGTCAGCTCCAGGGCCTGGCGGCACACTGGGAATTATGGATGCTGGAGCAGGGAGGCATGACGGCGCATGAGGCTCTGCGCAGTGCTACGTTGCATGGTGCGCAATATCTGGGGCTGGAACAGGAGCTGGGTTCAATTGAGCCTGGAAAACTCGCTGACCTTGCGATCATTGATGGTGATCCACTTCAAGATTTACGTCAGTCAGTAAATGTGTCGCATGTGATGGTTAACGGCCGCCTTTACGATGCATCGACCATGAACGAAATCGGACATCATCCGCGGAACCGCAGCTTATTCTATTGGGAGCGTCCGGAGGTTGATGATTCTTCCGTGTGGAAAGATTAGGGGGATATATACGACGAGTGTCGTGGAGTATAGGGGTAAGCCAATTCGTCAAGAAGCTGGTGAGGCGGCTATCTAATTCACGCCGCTGCGCTGCGGTTCGTGCAGTCTACTCGCTGGCAGTGGCCGTAAAGGTTGAGTGCGTGGCGCTTTATCTCGAAGGTATAGATGTCTGCGACCATTTCCTGGATCTTTTGGATGCGTGGATCACAAAACTCCATGATATGGTGACAATCCAGGCAGATCAAATGATCATGCTGCCAAAAGCGGAAGGAGGGTTCATATTTGGCCTGCGAGTTTCCGAACTGATGGCGGACCACGAGGTCAGAATCCAATAGCAGGCTGAGCGTATTGTAGACGGTTGCACGACTGATTGAGTGTTTTTGCTGCTTCAGTTGAAAGTACAGCGTATCTGCATCTATGTGGCCTTTGGCATCGTATATGGCATCAAGAACGACAAGTCGTGCCTGGGTTTGTCGCAGGCCCCTACGTTTTAGAAATGCTAGAAAGCGGTCGCGGACTTCTTCGCGCTGATCTGGAGAGAGCCTGGACAATGCAGTATTATGTGATTGGCGTGTATACCTTACACGGGGGAGCCGTGCGTGTTCCGTTTCACAGAGTTACATAGCAAGCCGAAAACACGGTTACTTGGAGCAAAAAAACACCTCCGCACATTTGAAGTTTCGGTGTATTTACGTAACTTATGGTTGCGCTTGATAAGCCCCATTGAGGTAGTTCAATGAGTATTTATTATGATTACAGAGACGACGATTCGTCTGAGGGTCAAAATATCAGGGCCTTGATCAGTGCTTTTGAGCGCAGGAGTCCTGAAACGTATTTTGATGTTGATTCGCTTGATAAAATAGCGTTTCATTACTTTGAATCCGGTCGATTCGAGGAGGCGCTTTCTGCAATAGACCAGATTCTGACAGTTCAGCCTTTTTCCGCATATACCTGGCTCAAGCGGGGTGTCTTGTTAGGGAATCTATGTCGTTACGAAGATTCCCATCAGTCATTGGAAAAAGCCCTCAGCCTCAATCCCCACGACAGCGAGATTTTGCTCAATATGGGCCTTACACTTGAGGCACTTGGGTGCGATGATGAGGCCGTCAAGCGTTTTGATGAGGCCGTTCGTCTGGATCCACTTAATGAAGATGCCAACTTCCATCTGGGCTGTGCTTCTGCTCGACTGGGCAGGATTGAAGAGGCGGTTGCGAACCTGCAGATGTGTGCGGATCGAAGCCCGGAGCACCCGGATGTCTGGTTTGAGCTTGGTTACTGCTACGATATTCTTCAGGATTTCGAGGCGAGCCTAGAAGCCTATTCCCACCAGATCGATTTAGATCCGTATTCGTGTGAGACCTGGTTCAATAAGGGGGTAGTATTGACGAAGCTTGGGCGGATGGAAGAGGCCCTGCATTGCTATGATCTCACCCTGGATATCGACCCAGGCTTTATACCGGGTTACCATAATCGAGGTAATACGCTCGCCTTGTTCGGGCGTTTTGAGGAGGCGATAGAGTGTTATCAGGAGATTCTTGATCGTTTGGGTGATGATGCTCAGGCTTATTGCAATATGGCGCTTGCCGCCGCAGAGCTGGATGATTTGGATCGCAGCATCCACTTGTTTCGGAAAGCGCTTGGTATTGAGCCTGACTTTGGCATGGCATGGCATGGACTAGGTTGCTGCTATACGGAGCTCGGACGGCATCGCTTAGCGGTTAGGGCGCATACCAAGGCTACCGAGCTTTCTGGAGATAACCTGGATTTCTGGTGCTGCAGGGCTGATGCTGAATTAATTGCAGGATACAAACGAAAGGCGGTTAAGTCGTTCAAGAGGATGACTGAGTTACTGCCTGACGATCATCGGGTCTGGATGGAGTATGCATCAGTATTGTCCCAAAACGGAAAGACACGCGAGGCATGCAAGGCATATGAGCGTGCAATCAAACTGGATCCGGAGTGCTCAACGGCGTGGTATCAGTATTCTGAACTTCTCTTTATGCTCGGCAAGGTTGATCCGTGCCTGGACGCTTTGTCAAGGTCCTTTGAGCTAAATCCAGAGTACAAGAAACGGTTCAGGGAGAATTGTCCCCCGGAGATATACAATCATCCGCGTTTCAGAGAACGCGTCGGGAAAGATTAGATAATCTTGCACTGGATCAGGCGGTTATATGACTGGGTGCTCGGCTGGGCCGAGTCCCCCTATGGTGCGGTGGCGCTGTTTTTGCTGGCGGCGGCTGAGTCCGTGTTCTTTCCTATTCCGCCGGATGTACTTTTGATTGCGCTTGCACTGGGGCGGCGCAGGAAAGCACTGTATTTCGGACTGCTTTGCAGTGCGGGGTCACTTTGTGGAGGGATGATTGGATACGCACTTGGTCACTACGCATGGTTGACCCCTGATGGATTCACGGCACTTGCACAGTTTTTCTTTCACAATATCCCCGGATTCAGCGAGGCGGTTTATGCGGACCTAGGGCAGAGATTTGAGGAGTGGGGTTTCGTAATCATCTTCACCGCAGGTTTTACGCCCGTCCCCTACAAGCTCTTCACCATTAGCGCTGGTGCCTTTGCTATATCCTTTCCCCTGTTCCTTTTGGCCTCAGCTATCAGCCGCACAGCACGGTTTATGCTTGTGAGTGCCCTGATCTGGCGCTTTGGAGAACCAGTCCGCGACTTCATCGATCGCTACTTTAATTGGCTTGCAATTGCTTTTGCAGTGCTTCTTGTGGGGGGCTTCGCACTGCTCAAGCTGCTTACTTGATAAGTAAGACCTTCGTGCCAGTCACATATCGGTCTGTCTGAACTCGGATATAGTAGGTTCCGCTTGGCAGATCCCCTGCGTCAAAGGTCAGTGTATGCTCGCCCGCAGGCAATACTCCGTGGTGTATCACGCCAACGGATCGCCCAAGCAGGTCAAGGGCTTCTGCACGCACTTCAGCCTGTTCGGGTAATGCAAGCACTGTGGATGTGGTGGGATTGAAAGGGTTCGGGTATGCGGAAGATAGCGAAAAGGATTCGGGAATCTCCGCTGATCCATCAGTACTTGTAATTGTACCTGGCATTGGATCAAGAACGAATAAACCGTCTGGAAAACTACTAACTACAGTAGTGCCACTATCAGGGAAACGAAATGAACTCCAGGCTCCGTTATAGGACAGGGCATCGGAGGCCAGATGCGTGTCGAAGTGCGCTACTTCCTGGGGTTTTTTGATATCTGAAATATCCACGATGCGCAGGCCAGTAGCGTAGTTGGCTGCATATAAGTAATTCCCGTGCACATAGAGATTATGATCAATTGATGCTGTCGAGTGACTGAATGACGAGTGGTAGACCGGATCCTCAAGGTCAAGCAGGTCCCAAATAATCGTGCGCGTGTTGGGCAACCCTCTACTCTCATCAAACTCATCATTCATCAGGAAGTACTTGTGGTCTTCGGTAAGCCAGCCCTGATGTGAATACCCCACATCCGGGTAGTCTCGTGCTGCCAGTGCCACAGGGTTGTTCTTATCGGTCACGTCGGCTATGCTGATGTGGGTTTCGTTTGATCCGATACAGATTTCTCTGCCTCGGTACTTGGCCTGTGGTCCGCGGTAGATTACGCATTGGACATCGTGTGTGTACCCGTCACGAGATCTGCCGGTTACCTTATCGGCAAAGCAGCCGGCATAGGTTGGATTAACCGGATCCTGGAGGTCCAGGATGTGTAGTCCTCTACCACCACACTTATCAATCGGTGCCATTAAATGCGACAGCGCGTATCCCACGACGTACGCGAAGCCGGTCTCCTCATTTATGGCAATGTTGTGCGCAGTTGTGATCCCATTGTAGACTGCGGTAGTCCCGAAATTGATAGGACTGCCGCTGTAGGCGCGCAGCTGATTTAGGTCAAAGATCTGTACGCCATTCCTGCCGCCCCCATCAACTGTAACATACATGTAGTTCTTATAAACCTTCATATCACGCCAAAGAGTACTCACTTGTGGATCATGACCTGGTAATTGGCCAAGGTAAATGGGGTTTACAGGATCGGTAACATCAACAAAGACTACTCGAGCGTCGGAACCCTGGAGTACATACTCACGCTTTGTTTCTGGATCAACCCATCCCCAAATGTCGTTTAGGTATCCAACTCCCATATCCTGCATCGACAATCGGGATAGCATGTCAACGTTGCTACATGCGTGGCCGGCGGCCACATTTGCAGTACACCGCGTGTGTGAACCAACCATTGACGAGGCTTGTGCACTGGCCGAATGCACGATAAAAAGGGACAAGGCAGCGAGGCAAATGTGGCGTTTCATTGGGAGCCTGCGGTTAAAATGGATCCAACTTCGGGGGGAAGATACAATATACTCATGTGCTACTGCAAATGCAACCGTGATCTGTTTTCCTGAGTACTAAAAATGCCACGCAGGTCTATGAGCTGGGAAGGTATTTTCGAATGTTCGCACGATTTTGATACGCTGATGGGTGACGGTGGTTGGTTTGCCGTACCGGTAACTAATCAGACCATAGCAGGGCAGAAGAGTAAGTGTATCCTGTGGTTGAGTTCTTGACCCCCTGAGGTGCAACAATTATGATCTTGAGTACATCTGTTGAGGGTGCGTAGAGCGAAATAGTGCTGTCTTTTTGTACCGCATCCAGGATGCTAAACAATTATTACTTGTTACGCAGGCTTGCTCGTGTCTGGAATAAGAATCTTCTAGGCAGCAAAGTTCTGGATGCCTGGTCTCATTCACCGGGAGAGTTGACAATAGCGCTTGAACAGGATGGTGCTGTTACGGCAACGTCATTCCTGACACACGCGCCGATCATCGGTGCATTCAGGCGTACAAAGGTAGGGCGCCCAAGACGTAACGTTAAACCCCTTTTACGGCCACTACGCGGGCAGTCAATTGTAGAAGTCAGGGTTTCGGAGGGTGATCGCGTTCTAACTATTGTATGTACGGGGGGTCTTCAGCTTCAGGCGCACTTGTATGGAGCGCGTGCCAATGTACTTCTGGCAGACAAGAAAGGCGAGGTGAAGGAGGCGTTTCGCAAACGTGCCTCGGCAGAACTCCCTCCTTTGCGTGCTGCACCAGAGCCCACGAATGTTGCAGAGTTTACAACACGTTGGAATGATGCACGTGGCAGCGCGGAGAAGGCTATTCAACGTGTTTTTGTGCGTTTTAACAGGGATCAAGCCAGGGAAATCATGCAGTTGCAGCAGTTGAAAGGGCGCAGTGCAGAGGTACTCGATCCTGCGTTGGTGTTCGAGGCGGCGCAGGCATTGCACGAACGGTTGATGAGTGCCCAAGGGCCCTTGAATGTGTACCAGGATCCGGCCGCAATCTCGCCTGTCCCCCTTGACTCACGAACAGGGGAGGAGGTATCTGTGTACAGCGATATAGACAATGGTCTGCAGACTTACGCACGACATTTGCTTTCAGAGAGGGCTTATCGCGCACAGTATGAACCTCTGCGAAAAAAGCTTGTGCGGATGCTGGACAAAGCTGAGCGTTCAGTTGCACGGATGAGGGTTGAGCGGTCTCGTCCTTCGCGCGCAGATGAGTATGAACGACTTGGGCATATTTTGATGGCTTCACCGCCGTTGCCAGCAGGAAAGCACCGAGTGCGCATCCCGGATGTCTTTAATCCCGCAACAGAGTTGACCATATCGCTGGATCCGGCGCTTAATTCCCTTCAGAATGCTGAACGCTATTACTCGAAAGCACGCAAGGCACGCACATCCCGGGCGCACCTGGATACACTCATCAGGCAGGCTGAGGAGAAGGTGGAGTCATTAAAGCAGCAGTTGCGGGCATTGGAAAAAACCCGAACGCAGAAGGATATCAAAGCATTTCGGAAGACATATAAGCAGTCTACGCGCCCAAATCAGCCTTTCAGGCGTTATGCTCTCGTGCACCCCTATGAATTGTGGGTTGGTCGTAATGCGAAGGAAAGTGAGACTCTAACACTCCAGTATGCACGTCCATTTGATTTATGGATGCATGCACGCGGGGTGAGCGGGGCGCACGCGGTTCTAAGGCTGCCTGGGCGCAATGCGCAGCCAAGTAATCATCTGATAGAGCAGGCGGCGGCGATTGTAGCTTGGCACAGTAAGGCACGAACCAGCAGTATGGCTCCGGTTATTGTTACTCCTCGCAAATATGTCCGTAAGGTGCGCGGTACTCCAACCGGTGAAGTTGCCGTGAGTCGTGAAGAGGTTGTGATGGTTGAACCCGCCTTGCCATGAGGTATCTTCAGCTACACAATAAAAGTATGTATCCATGACGTGGTGGCAGGCGGTGATACTGGGGCTGTTACAAGGATTAACGGAATTTCTTCCAGTCTCTTCCTCCGGGCATCTCGTTCTCGCGCAGCATGCGCTTGGGATTCAGCTCACACCGGATGTGACGTTTGAAGTTTTGCTTCACACAGGCACGGCACTCAGTATCATGACGGTGTACAGGCATCGATTGCTGACAATGGTAACGGATACGGTCCGCACGTTACTGCACCCCCACAAAGCTTATCGCACGAATACAAACGTGCGGACAGCGTGGCTGGTGGTTTTTGCGAGTATCCCTGCCGGTATGGCGTATATGTTCCTTGATCTGCAATTAGAATGGACGTATGCACGCCCCTGGTTCGCGTGCATGATGTTGATTATAACGGGAGTATTGCTCGGATTTACGATGCTAGCCCGGTCGCAGGGTGCCCCGGTCACGCTATGGAAGTCCCTGCTTATGGGCATTGCACAGGCCGTATCACTTCTTCCGGGGATGTCCAGATCGGGAGCCACAATCAGTACGGGGTTGCTGTTCGGTATTAAACCTGAAACTGCCGCGGACTTTTCATTCATAATGGTTCTGCCAGCCATTCTTGGAGCGACGCTGATCAAGGGGATATCTCTCATGCAATCCCCGGAAGCCGTGGACTGGTTGCCGATACTGCTCGGTACGGTCATAGCGTACGGTGCAGGCATTTTTGCCATTCGTGTGGTTCTTGGCTTTGTTCGCCGGGGACGACTGCATACATTTGCGTTCTATTGCGTAGGAGTTGGGGTACTGGGACTGATATTGCTGTAGAAGCTTACATTGATCGCAAAGGCCTGAACTTTACGCGTTGTCATGCGGCTAACATCTTACGAAAAATCTGCACAGAGGGAAGTGGACGCGTGGTTGCGCGGTGATGGCTCCCTTGTTGCTCGAGCGATGGATTGGGTCATGCGTCCGGTAGACTGGGCGGTGGAGCAAGGAGTCCCAGACAGCCTCGTAGATCAAATGAGTGATGCAATTGGCGGCTTTTTATCTAAACTCAATGATGCCACCAAGTGGGCTGTTGACTTGAGCAGTATCCAGTCTGAGGCGCGCAAGCATGGCCTGGATATTGATGATCTTGAAGATTTACGCACCGCATCCCTGGAAACACTGGATACTATAGCCAGGGGGCTGTTCACCCAAAATACCGTAATGGCTGCGCTCAGTGGGGGTGGAACAGGACTGGGTGGAGCAATGCTGATCGCAGCGGACATTCCATTGCTCTTCGCGATCAACCTTCACCTTATCCAGCGGATTGGGGCGGCATACGGGTTTCCGATGACGGGGCCTGAGCATGGGCCGATCGTGTTGTCAATCTACAATGCGGCGGCCGCCAATTCCCGGGAGGCCCGCAGTGGGGCCTTGCATGAAGTGGGCATAGCCGCCGCCGCGTATGCGGGTGGCGGCATTTATCAGGGTCGTGTACGCGGAGTATTTTCGGACCAGTCCAGGCATGTGCCACGTGAGCTGGCGAAGAATCTGGTTGGACGAAAACTGTTACAGACCATCCCGTTGGCCGGTGCCGCGGTCGGTGCAGGCGTTAACTATTGGTTCACGAGAGAGACCGCCCAAACGTCTTACATGCTGTTTCGGGCGCTCTATATAGAGCACAAGGACCGCCTTCAATAGCCACATACTGAGGCATCCGGGATTGTAGCTACTTGGCCGAGAACCCTTTTTGACAAATGAGCGATGGGTCTGGCGGCTTACATTGTCGTATCCCGAACGGGTTTATTAGGTGCTCAGGCGAGCGCGAGCGAGAAGCCCCGGCTGTCCGCTATATCGCGGGACTATACTCAAGGCCTTACTTGCCTTGCGGAAAGTGCTCTAAGAACCCCAATATACTCCAGAACAACGGCAAGCGAATATCGAGCAACTGAATGAGGTAACGGCAACGGCGTTCAGCGTCAACGGATCGCATACACAGCAGGAACCGGATAAACTCCAAATATCTATCTTGCAAGTGCAGGCCCGAGCTGAACGCAAGGGGATCACGTTGGTGCAGGTAAGGCGCGAGATTGAATGGCAAAGCCGTAACCGAGTATTGATAGGTGCAAAGCAATGAAACAACAGAACAGAGCGGCCTTGACGTCCAAGGAGCAGGATGCCTTAATTGATCTGGCCTACGATGCCATACTCGGATACGGCGAGTATGAGAAAGGGGCCTATTGTCCGGATGAAGCCTGGGAGATGCATTTATCCTGTGCAAAGGGTTTGGTGGAGGATATGATCAATAACCGTTTTCATCTGGGAAAGAACCAACAGATGATCCTGTATCACCTCGTTTGGCAACTGGATCCCAATGTTGAGAAAGAATCGTATCTGACTTTAACCTGTCACGTGGTACGGTTCGCGGAGTGGTGCAATATCAGTGAGAGTGCAGCGAGTTCTGCCATGCAGGGATTGGTCAAACGCGGCATCGTGCTTGCTGAAAAAGAGTTGCCGAAACCGAAAGGAGTAAAGACACCGCGGACGATTTGGCGGATCAGCTTCTTTCGTTCAGTTCACGGCCTGGCTAGGCTACTCAATACGTCCGTGCAAGGTCTTCGCCGTATCCAATTCAAATGAGTCACAAAAATAGCCGGCCTTGGCCGGCACAAGTCGCAGTTGACGCCGAGATGCAGACAGAGGCGTGGGGGGTGGCTGACGGGCCGCAGATGGGTGCGGTTATCTATTGGGAGAGGCAGGCCCCGACAAACACGTGCATTTCGGTTGGAGGTGTAGGGACGGGGGTTCGCCCGACCTATGCAGTGGGGCAGGAGGATGATAAGCTGACATCTGGCCACCGGCGCGCAGCGCTTGATGAGTGGGTACGGCGGTCGTGTTATGCGAATCTGACAGATAGAGTATTGGAGCTGATCACGAGGTGGATGGGGAAGAAGCGAACCGGGGCCGGGCTGCCGAGAGACGGGGGGCAGGTATCTGCGTATGTATCTGGGTCCGGGTTTTTTGTCTACGAAGCTCCCCAATGAAGACCAGAGGGAAATCGGGCAGGCTGTATCAGCCTTGCGCAAACGAAGGCTGATATTGGTGGGGAAGTCGAAATTTCCCACCCATGACGGGAAGGTGAGGTATGAGGTCTGGGAATGCCCGGGCCCACTGAAGCAATATCGTTAAAGCGGCCGCCGTGATCCCCAATATTCCAGATGCTGATACAACCCTGGCCGCGGCAAAAGCAGAACGCAGCGGGGCCAATTACATACAGCAATATTGTGTCTGCGGGGGCGTAATTGCGCCTAGCACCGCGTATGAGCGTCTCAGAGCGATTTCCGGTAAATTAGCTGCCGTTGTTGCCGAATAAAATGACTGCGGAGATAACGGCCGTAGCAAATCCAATCATCCAGATGAGCACATTGTATTTTGAATTCTGTGCATCCATCTTCGCCTCCTGCGACTCTCTCTGCGACTTCAGCTCCGCACGAAGTCCTTCAAGGCCGGCCTCCAGCTTGGATGTAAACTGGGCGATTGTATTCTGTGAAGCGATATTGCTCATGCGTTCTGTAAGTTCGACTGCTTTGAGGTCTTTCAATCCAGCATCCTGAAGCAGTTCAACGATTCTAGTGAATTCCGGTGTCTCTTGTTTCTCCATTTCTGTATTGGACAAGGTTCAGGGTTCAATGGTTCCGCATACGCTCAAGGAGCTCCCAGATCACATTTGGTAATGTTGTGTCTGTAGGAGGTAGTGTTACATAAGGGGCATTATCTCTCACCCATCGGGGCGAATACGGCCGTACAGCTGCGGTTTTCGGATCGTGTAATGTGATCGGACAAAATGTCCGGCGGTCGGGACGGCGCAATGAATGGATAGCAAACGCCCGGGAGCGGACAAGATACATGAGCGATAGACAAGACGAAGTTTTACGAATACTGGTTTGGTTGTTGGAAAATCCGGAGCACGTACACAAGGCGGACCCGTTTCAAATTGGAATCAATTATCTACGCGAAAGCATAACGTATGCTAGCAGCCCGTTGATAAAGTCGGGGGTTCTAGGAGCAATGACATAAAAGTCCCACTCACTCACATCAAGGCAGTCAAGAGAGTTCTTTCTTTT
>CAZCYQ010000034.1:0-38405 GCA_964503085.1 uncultured Rhodothermaceae bacterium
TGACGTATTTTCAGCCAGATGGCTCTTTGTTGACAATGGAGGAACCCGAAATGCATTTTAAAAGAATGGTCGTAACAAACAGTGGACGAAAATATTGGTTGATACCTTCGGACTACAGATATAGGGAATTCTTTGTGACCTCTTCGAATGTTGATACACTAATGTTTGGGAGGTTGCTGGACGAAAACTTGCATGTCCGCAACAAGTATCTAATACCGGGAAGGTTGAGTGCTTTCGGTGAAGATGTGCTTTTCGTACCATCTTTGTATCCAGCGCTAATTAGGTACAACAGTGACGGAGAAGTGAAGTACGCTCGTAGGACTATTGGAGCGGTTGGGTTTGAGCCGCCTGAGGAGATGGTCGAGCAGAATGGCATGAGGTGGCCCGGACCGCCGCTGAATTATTCGATGTTTGTGAACGACGATCAAGTTATTGTGTTAGTGAGGGATAATAAGGATCCGCGCATGAAGATGATTGCTGACTATTATGATGCGGAAAATGGGAATTATAATGAATCAGTGAAGTTGCCGGATGGTTTATTTGCACTATTGACTGACGAGAGAGCATATGAAATTCGCGATACGGTCGTTGTGGTGTATAGGTTGCTGTATCGGTAAGCGTAGGTGGGTTGGGAAAGGGGTGTTACGTCTGCTCCAAATGTGAGCAGACATTTGCAAAAACCGTGATTTTTCGTTCTGAGGTGCTGATGCGCATTAAGCAGGAGCTGGTGGATAATCCGCTACTTGAAGAGGGATCGCCTGACCAGGTATCACCGGAGCCGGAGGGGGAGTCCACTGACAACACCAATGACGAAGAATTTGACCTGGAGGATCTGTTACCAGACGCAAACGATCTGTACGGATATAAAGCCCGTGTGGACCATAACCAGGAAGACCGGGAGATTCCCCTTGCGGCCGGCGAATCTCTGACTGATCATCTGCGCGGACAAAAAGAGTTCTTGAATCTTGACAGACGAGACACGCTCATCGCAGAGCAAATTATAGGCTCCATTGACGAGGATGGTTACTTACGAAGAGAAATTTCCTCAATCGTAGATGACATCACCTTCAACTATCGCGAGGAACTGACAGAAGAAGATGTGATTCGCGTGTTGCGCCATATCCAGCGTCTTGATCCGCCTGGAATAGCAGCTCGCAGCGTGCAGGAATGTCTGCTGATCCAACTGGAATTGATCCCGGAAGATGTTCCAGGTCGAGATATTGCTCTCCAAGTGGTTGGGAATCTGTTTACGCCCTTCGCCCGAAGACAGTACGAACGCATCAAAGAACGCCTGAGTATTAATGATACTGTTCTGAAATCTGCCATAGACCTCATCCAATCGTGCAATCCCAAACCCGGCGAGGGTACGTTCACACCACAGGAAAACTATGTGACTCCTGATTTTCTGGTTCGCAATACTGACGGCTCGTTTGTCATTCAGCTTAACTCCGGCAACTTTCCAACGCTTACGGTTTCCAAACCGTACAGGGAGATGATCAAAAAGATGTCCGCTGACCAACAAACTAGCTAAAACAGGCCATCCGATGTGAAAACGAAGCAATTACTCCACTCCAAGCTCAAATCGGCATAATGGTTCACTGACGCAGTCCAGCAACGCCGTCAAACCATGCTCTCCGTCATGCGTGAGATTGTCGCCTTCTAGGAAGCTTTCTTTACTTTGGGAGAGGGGCACCTGCGTCCACTTATTCTCAAGGATATTGCCCTGCGGATTAACATGGACATTTCGACGATCCGAGCGAGGCATACTGGCAGGAAGCTTGATCTTCCCCTTCTCAGAAGTTCTGAAAAACACACGCCCACCAAAGTAATCCGGGATCAAAACCCTCACCTGCAAGTTCGGACCTGGCAGGAGACAATTCTCATACACTTTTATGGTGCGTGCACTTGATTTTTTCCGCAATGGTTGCGAAATTGAATGTGCTCGGAGAATCTTCGCAATAGCCGACCGTTTCCTGGTTGAATATTTTCCGGAGAACTCCGGTCCCGTAAGTCACGGCTTTTGACTATTCTGCAAATGTATTCCTCCCGTCGGGTGGGGTCGGTCCTGTTAGTGAGTGTGCTTGTTGGTGGGAGCCTGCTGGCTCCCCTCTCGCACTTGATCTATATGGCAGCAGATGGCATGTTTGCTGCTGGGCAGCACCACGCAATCCAAGCAGAAATGGATGGTGTATGCCTGCACGATGCCCATGAAACGCACGCCGAGTGTCCGTACCTCACACTCTTTGCTGTACCCCTGACTGGTGATGTGGCGGAACTCATCGCCCTACCGTCAGGAGATCACGCAGCCGAGCCTTTGCTCGATTTCCTGATTCTCCAGCAGACAACAGCTTTTCTCGAATTTCGTTCGGCGCGAGACCCACCACACAACGCCTGACCCTCGAATACTACATTTCAACCTCAGGTAGGATGGAAGCTCGTGCTTTCCATCCTGTCTTACCGTGTTCCTCTCGAGGGTGCCCACTTTAGCAGTGACCGCTTGTTAGTCTAGAACTGACGAGGGTCCCGTCTATCTCCCATTTTCTTACCGAACAAAGTGCATGCATATTGCAGGTTCCTGCCCGTGCACTCTCTCTAACCGACATGATAACAATGAAATACCTGAACAGCCTATACATGGCAGCAGCCGTGCTTCTGCTGCTTGCCGGATGTGATTCTTCCGCAACAGTGAACGGTTCAACCGATCTCACACTCAATTTGAAACCCGAAGTAAACGGCTCGGAACTTTCCACAAATTCCAGTGCCACCTATGATGTAAACGGAGCAACCATTTCCTTTACATCCGCCCGTATGTATCTATCCGAAATCACGCTTCTGGAAAGCGAAACGACGACGATCACTACCAATGATGAATCCTTAACAGTCCCCGCCAAGAACGAAGATGACGAAGATATCTCTCACACCGTGCTGGATAAGATTGTCCTTGTTAAACAGGATGCGGGCATAAACCTTTATGACCTTGGGACCTGGCCATCTGGCAATTACGAGGGGATTCGTTTCAAGGTTGGCATTGCCGGTACAACAAATCGTATTGACCCCTCACAAGTGCCTGCCGAACATCCACTGGCCAAACAGTCGGATCGCAATAACCACTGGAACTGGAATGCCGGGTACCTCTTTCTTCGAATCGACGGCAAAGTGGATGTCGACAATGACGATATCCCCGATGATGACTGGGCCGTTCATCTCGGTACAGGACGCTTTCTCAAGGAAGTCACACTCATGCAGAACTTTACGCTTGAAGACGACTCCCCGGCTACGCTGGACATCAGCATCAATTACGGAGCGTTCCTGGAGGGTGTGGATTTGACCGACCCAGACCAGAGAATCTGTCACACCATGAACAATCTGCCGGTGGCTCATGCGGTGGCTGAACAAATACCTTCTGCCTACCGATTGGAAGGCGTTAGGTAGACCGTGCAGTATTTCTGATGGGCTCAATCCAAAAATCCTGATTACGAAAACCAGGATATGCTCCGTTGCACCGTCAAGTTGGTTCTTGTTGTGCTGGCAATGTCTGCCTGCTCGCGCCCGGACCCTGCTCCAGAGGAGCTAAGTCTGGGAGTACCTGTCGGTTTTGACCCGATACCGGTGCCTCCTCACAACCCGCTCACCGAGGCCAAGGGCCGTCTGGGCAGGCAGTTGTTTTTTGATCCAATCCTTTCGGCTGACAGCACCATCTCCTGCGCAACCTGCCACATCCCGAAAAACTTCTTTTCCGACGGAAAGCCGGTTAGCCAGGGCCTGCATGGACTGTCAGGTACACGGAATGCCCCCTCCCTTATCAACGTAGCCTATCAGAAGCTGTTTTTTTGGGACGGGGGCAGCATCACCCTGGAGCACCAGGTGTTCGGGCCGCTGCAAAGCTCGGACGAAATGGGGCTGGACCTAGCCTCGGTTCTAAGTCGCTTGGAGTCTACAGTGACCTATCGAGAGGCTTTTGACGATGTGTTTGGTGGGCCGCCCAGTCTGCGGGGATTGACCCAGGCACTCGGGGCCTATCAGCGGACACTGCGCAGTGGAGGAGCACGCTATGACAGCTACAAAGCGGGGGACACCGAAGCCCTAAGCACTTCAGAAAAGCGGGGCCTGGTACTCTTTGAGGGGAAGGCCGGGTGTACCCGCTGTCACCATGGCTTCCTGTTTACCAGCCTTGCGTTCGAAAACAACGGACTCGTTGTCGCCGCAGAAGACTCTGGGCGTGCACGAATTACGGGACTGAGAGAGGATTACGGAAAATTCAAGGTACCCTCGCTGCGGAATGTCGCACAAACCGCCCCCTACATGCACGACGGTCGATTAACAACACTGACCGCAGTCATAGAACATTACGATCAGGGCGGCAAGACTGTGTTTGGGAAGAGCGAACTGATAAAGCCGCTGAAACTGAACCAGCGTGAACGAACCGATCTGGAAGCATTCCTGCACTCGCTGACAGACACTATTACGTTCGCGGGGGTGGAGATACCATGATTCGGGCTGTAATACTTGTGATGCTCCTGGTGGCTGGCTGTGCACCTGATATAACAGACACCGACTTTTTTCGCGAACACCCGATGGAGACTGATCCCGACGACACCTCCATGGAGTTGGGCATCCTGGAAGATGGATCTCTGTTAATACGGCTCACTGCATCTGATTCGCTCCGCACGGGCATCAATACCCTTTGGGCGGAGGTAACGGCTGACCATTCACCAGTTTCGGATGCCGACCTTACCCTTTTGCCTCAATGGATTGCAGCAGAACGAACCATTGTGCCGCCCATAGATGCGGGCAAACTCGCGATCACGGATACACCCGGTCGCTTTATAGGCACGCCCTTATTCGTACAACCACAGGATGAAAGAGGCGTTTGGCAATTACAGATCATCTATGCTGCGGGCGGTAAATCCGGTGAAGCTGTCCTGCCAGTTCAGATAAAGCCATCTTTGTGGGTGCAGTACACTGGCGAGTACTACGTTTCGTGGATACAGCCTGTACGCCCGGAAACCGGGCTTGACGAGATCGAATTTGGACTGCATCGTCTGACTGACGATGGATTTATGCCCCTGGAGGATGCAACACTGGATCTCTACCCCTGGATGGACATGGGGGCGGGACAAGGGCACAGTACACCGTATGAGGCCCCTGTTTATATGCGAGATGGACGGTACCGTGGCTCTGTGAATTTCATAATGTCGGGTGGTTGGGACATGACCGTGTTCATTCAGCGTCCTGGAATGCCCCGGGATACGATTGATTTCAATGGATTTGTCGTGTACTGATGCTTAGATTCAGAAATATTTTGTTTGGGCTTGTACTGCCCGCATGCATTGGGTTGTCCTCCGTGCAATTGCATGCACAGAATACCGTTCACGGACACATCGTTGATGCCTTGACCGGTGAACCCCTCGTATCTGCCTCTGTGACGGTGATGGGAAGCGATACAGGAACGACAACCGACAACCATGGACATTTTGAACTGGTCTTGCCGGATGGCAATTATCGTTTGCGCATCTCCTTTGTCGGATACACCTCAACGGAGATAACCCTCTCCCTGCAACCGGCCTCCCGATCCCCCCTAACAATCCGTCTCCTGCCCGCCGTAATTGCAGTAGATGAAGTGATGGTGCAAAGTGCAGCCCCCCGAATCAATGATCCGGCAGCTTCCTCACACCACCTAACGGCAACTGAGGATTTACTGGATCGCGTACCGGGAGCGGATTTTATTCAGCGTGCCAATTTTGCCTGGGAACCTGTTGTTCGGGGGCTCAGTGGCGGACAGGTCGGACTTGTGATTGACGGCATCAAGGTTATTGGTGCATGCGTAGATAAAATGGACCCCTCTTCATCCTATGTTGAAGTCGAGAACCTGGAAAAACTGGAACTAACCAAAGGCGGATTTGACCTGACACAATCGTCCCAGATTGGCGGCACAATAAACCTTATAACCCAAAAGCCGCGGTTTGACCAGCCCCTATACGCGGATGCAGAACTAAGCTACGGGTCAGCCGCAGCACTGCGCCAAGGACGCGTATTCGGCGGACTTTCCCGTGGAAACACCAGCGTACGCGGGAGTTTTTCATACAAGGCGGCGGGCAATTTTAGTCCAGGAGGTGCAGAGCCTATTCCCAATTCCGGCTTTAAAAAGAACAACTACAAATTTGATCTATCACAGCGGATTGGTAAGCAACACGAACTCACGGCCTCCTACCTGGGAGATAACGCATGGGATGTCGGCTATCCTGTATTGCTGATGGATGCCGCGCTGGCCAAGGCCAAGATCTACAGCCTGACCCACACCTGGCGCCCTGATACACATTTCATCCCAAGATGGGAGACGAAGATGTATTTCAACCGCGTGGATCACTGGATGAGCGATTTTAAGCGAGACGTTCGAGAGCGTACCGTAATGCGTGCCATGAATATGCCAATGTTCGGGAAAACGCGTACGTCCGGTGCACTGAGTAAACTGGAACTGGAGCATAACGCGTATCGACTAGAAGTTACTCTGGACGCGTATGAGACAAAGAGCTTCGGAGACATGTGGATGTTCAGCGTTTTCGAGAATATCCCGGACATGTACCTCCTCAATCTGGGGGATGTACGTGTACGCCACGGGGCTGTTGCTGCCGACCTCATCGCACCGCTACGTGCCGGGCTGACAGCTCGTCTGGGACTTCGTCTGGACCACTCGCCTCGTAAGGTGCAGCAGGAAGAAGCCATTGCAGTATTACAAGGACGTTGGGGCGTCAGCGATTTGGCCCAATCCTATACCCTTGGAAATGTGAGCCTTAGCCTGACACAAGAGCTGAGTTCCGGGGGACGATTACGTTTATCCCTGGCAAATGTTGGGCGACTCCCCACACATGTTGAGAACTACGGACACTACGTTTACAATTACGTTGACGGCTATTTCTATACCGGCAACCCTCACCTAAAGCCCGAAAGGAGTACTCAGGTCGAACTGGGGTTCGAGAAATGGACATCAAAAGTAGGGCTCCGTGCCAGTATTTTTGCCAATCATGTGCTCCACTACATTGGCGGCCGCAACGATGCAGATCTACTCGGAAATACCTCCGCGTTAAGATTCAGAACCTACTACAACTCATCTGCTGCTTTCCTCGCCGGCGGTGAGGTCAGTGCGGTGGTAGTTCTCCAAAAATGGCTCGAGTTGACTGGTACCGCTTCGTACACCCGCGGACAGAACCTTGAGCTTGATGAACCTATGTATCTGATCCCTCCCCTAACCGGCTGGACCAGCCTTCGCGCCATGCGTAACAAATGGTGGGGCGATCTTGAAGCTAGGATGGCCATGCCTCAAAACCGGGTAGCCCGCATTTTTGCCGATGAGGATGGAACAGATGGCTATTTCATCGTCAACGTTCGCGGAGGAAGAACACTCGGACCCGGGCTAGACTTAAGCATCGGAACAGACAATCTGTTTGATGTCCATTATCACGAGCACCTGAGTTACGGCAATCTGCCCAACCCTGGCCGTAATTTCTACCTCACACTATCTTACTCAATATAGGCCACTCTGCCCCTCGGCCCCATAAATGCTGCAGCCTGTGCATATCTTCACTGGTATCGGGGGGCACTTGGATACCTCGTCTGCCTCCGCCAATCTGCTCACCTGAGTATGAACCACTCCGATGAACGCCCAATTCAAACCTCAACGCTTAGGGCAGCTGGACGACATCACCTATGGCAATACTTCAAACGTTTTGACACGGGCTACTGGCTTTATAGAAGCCTATGATTATTCTCTCAACCCGTACTCCGGTTGTGCTTTTGGCTGCACATACTGCTACGCTGCATTTTTTTCCAGAAGTCCATACCACCGGGACAACTGGGGTAACTGGGTCCGTGTTAAGCAGAATGCAGCGGAAAGCCTCAAGCGTAAACTCCGCCGCGATCGTCGTTGCCTGGACGCAAAACGGATTTACATGAGCAGTGTCACAGACCCCTACCAACCTATTGAGCGAAAGCTGGGACTCACTCGTGCAATCTTGGAGGTGCTGGCGGGAAAGACTCCAACCGTAGAACCGAACTACGACCACAAGCCGAGCCCTAAACTGGTGGTTCAAACACGCGGCCCCGATGTGGTCCGTGATTTGGATCTCTATCAGACTATCGTTGAAAATGGGGGCAATGTACAGATCAACATGACGGTTACGACGGATGATGAATCTGTCCGGCACACGTTCGAACCAAAGTGCCCCGGTAACCAGCGACGGTTGGAAGCAATCACTGAAGTGGCCTCATCTGGAATCTCGACCTGCATCACTCTGACCCCATTACTTTGGTTGCATGACCCGACAAGGTTTGCTGAGCAACTTGTCTCTACCGGGGTGGGGCGTTTCGTATCGCAGGCCTTTCATTTCAACAGAGGTCGATTTGTAGCCATGACGCGGGATGACGCTCTCAACCTCATGGCACAAAAACTCGGCTGTGACCCAGCATCGCTGCCACGCGAATATCTACGACGATACAATGCATGGCGACACACCCTAGCCCTCTGTTTAGGGGGCTACGGATTAACCCTTGAAGAGGGCAAAGTGGGTTTTGAACCTCCCTTCTGAGGATACTATCACCCCATTAATTGCGTATATCCGGCCTGTTTCGTGTAAGTAGGTCAACCTCCTGAACATAAAACGTAACTTTGGCCCGATTTTTGCCGTACATACTGCAGACACCGAGCTGAACCGATACTATGCCAAACAAGAAAGTCAAGAACACAAACCCGATGGTGCATCTTTTTGCAAAATATCTGGCTGGCCAGATTGAAGAGCCACTCTGGAAAAAATTCATTTCCGCCTTGGAATCTTTCGAGTCGAATCCGCTGGAACGCTCTGCCTTCATTGCATTTTTCGAGGATTCTCTTGCGGGCACAAGCGACCGCTCGGCGCCTCGACTCAACCGTCTTCTTGTAGAAACGGTGACGGCGTGACCGGGAAACCGCCTCTTTTAATACCCGGGCGGGTTGCATGCCCATATGTGTAAGCCAAGCTTTTTGATTCCAGGGGTCAGCATCGTACGATCTGGCCCTTTTGTATATCTCCCGCAACGTGATCCTAATATTGGCGGCTGGTGTACAGTCTCCTGCGGATCATTGTGCCCTTAGCATTGTTGGTCTCACGAACTCCAAGACTATAAACCAAGATCATGCAACCAAACCACCTGACTCCAACCTTTGAGAATGGCATCGCAAGAAGCTCATTTATAGCGCTACTTATATTTGCTTTTGCATGCGCTACAGCTTCTGCGCAGGATACGTTAGACGAGCTTTCTGGAGAGAACGCTACGCTCATTCAACAGGAAGCTACAATCACTCTATTTGGGGAGAAGGGAGTTGTAATTGAGTCATTGTCCAAAGACGGAGTGCTCAACAAATTTGGGCTGGGTGGGCCAGGAGTCCTAGTTTATTCTTTGCCGGGTGAAGTATTTGCAATAAGTGATAAAAACTCTCCTTCAGTGGGCGGTGTATTGGGCGAAGATGACGTAACCTTTTACGGGGATTTAACACTTTCTTCGTCAAAATGGGATGAACAGGCGCCTAATCATTTTCAGGTGCATGTTTATGATGCCTTGGTAGAACTTCGTACGGTCCAGATATCAGAGGCTGATTTGGTTAATCAGGCCCCCCAGCGTCTAGAAAGATCCGTAGATCGAGAAGTACCTTTGAATCAGCAGGGTGACTTCATTAGACGTATGAAGGAGGAAGCTAAAAAACGAAGGAACTCATAAGCCTGCCTCTGAAGAATTTTATTGCAGACGTGCGATTTGTGACGATTGCAAAATAACGTCATAGTAGGGCAGTTGACATCCGGTGGCAAGCAGCCATTAGGCCGTGGTCAGGAAGTGAAGATATAGCCATCAAGTGTTGAAGACATAATGTCCCATGACCAATTTGTTCTTAGCTGTGGACGATCTGCATGATGCGATTTGAAAGATTGTGGAAACCCGACTTATTACTTCTCGTCGGGGTGGTAATCTTTGCAGGTTGCACTACTGGGTCAGACGTAGAAGAGACGCAAGTCGGCGTCAATCGCATTGAGCTGACTGAGATATTTCGAGTTGGTGCTGCCGAGGGTGATAATGGAATAGTGTTCGGAGCCACAAGTGATATTGGCGTCAATTCTGATGGCCAGTTGCTTGTTGCCGACGGCGATGCCCAGGTCATTTACGTATTCTCAGAGAGCGGAGACAGTCTACACACATTCGGCCGACCAGGAAATGGTCCAGGAGAGTTCGCGAGTATCCGAGATCTGGATATAGGACCGGGAGACTCTGTGTTTGTATGGGACGGTCGACGTGACCGGCTTTTGGTATTTGAGCCTCAAACATTTCAATTTTCCTATGACATTGAAATAGAGTCCCTTAGCGAAGGCGACCGCTCACCTGTCGCCCTGACTTCAATCAATAATGATCAGCTACTGATGCGGTTCACGGCGTCTTACAGTCTCAGTTCGGACGAAGATGGCCTGGATTATGATATAGCTCAGTTTGTGAATAGAGACGGGCGTCCCGTGGGTGAACCACTACTAAGAATGCCTGTAACCAGAGATTTGCTCTATAGAACTGAATCAGGCATCGGCCTATTATTGATACCATTTACCCGTCGTTCGTCAATGAAACCTGGTCCAGATGGAACCCTCTATTATGGTTGGAGCGATTCTATCAGCTTTGACGTGTATTCAGCAGGTGGAGATCTATTACGTACGGTTCGTTACGGGCACCAGGCCGTTCCAGTTACGCAGCAGGAATTGGACGAGCGAATACAAAGAATGTCTGACGCGACAAGACAGCTGTTTCTTCGTGAGGTAGAGGTTCCGAAAACAAAACCTGCGTACAGTACTTTTACCATAAGTGATAAGAATCAGATTTGGATCAAAAACACGCCCGCATCCGACTCGCTGGAAGTGTTATGGACCGTCCTGGGTTTAGACAATCAGGCTGTTTTCGAGTTTGAGTTGCCACGGACGACTAACGTCCGGGTTGTGAGGGGAAACCGTGTATACGCTGAGGCTGAGCTTGAAGATGGCACGCCGTACGTGGTCGTATATGACCATGAACCGCAGATGTAGCGGGCGTACCCAGTCCGGCCAACCCCTCCAACTTCGGTCGCGATCTGTGATATTCTGCAGACGCGCCCACGTCGAGTCCTGTGGCACGCGACTAATACCAGACGAATACACCGCCTATCGGAATTCAAGAAGAGACTACAAACACTCCGTAATCCACCACGCGCACAAGTTCGTTGAGGGCAACGTGCATATCAACAACAATAAGTCCTTCGGGCGCTGGTCGAGCCGGCGTAGCTCGGTGCGCACCGCCACTATAACAATTAGCGCATGCGGCTATTTCTGTCGGAGAGTTGCTGGGAGTTCAACCATGGTGAATACAAGGCTGCCGTTGACGCGTCCGTGAGCGGGATTGTAAGGGGGGTTGTAGCCAGCCGGACTGCAACTTTGTGTAAGCAGAGCCAGTTCATTCAACCTAACCTTATATCAGACAACTGAAACACCTCACCTTTCTTGCGCTCCCGGTCTTAATGGCCCTTATTGCCGTTGGCTGTTCCAACTCTGTCGAAGAAACGAAGAGCCAAGCTCCGAGCGACGAAATAGCTGAACTGATTGATCAATTGCCACCAAACGGCATGATCCAGCTTTCGAGGCACCATGACGGTGTGCTGCCTTCCAGTAAAGAGGGTGACAGCGGAGTTTTGCCCAGCGGCATTCGCTGGCGCTCCATATCGGACGAGGACGCGCTCGGAATCGGCTTTGCAGGTTTGGGCATTCAATACCAGACGAATGCGCAGACTATTGACTGCGAAGTAGGATCTTCGGCCAATACATTCAAGGAGACGGAGTTCGGCAGGTGCATTGGCGACTTGATTGCGGTGTGCAACGGTGCGGACGTGTACAACGACAAGGAAACGGGAACGACCGTTGCGGAAGCGTACAACAATACCTACGACGGCAACGGCAACGTGACCGGGCGCACGGAGTGCAACTTCCCACCTGGGCACCCCTGAAGCCCCGGCTACTAGGATTCCATTGATTCGCCCATGCGTTTGAGGCGGACGGTCATTTGTTCAAGTTGACAACTCGCGTGATTGACCCCCGTGCGGTTGATCGCAAAGTCGATTGTCATGAAGCGCCCCGATGTCCCACCCTGAGGTCCGCGCGTAGTACGTCACCAGAATTTGTAATGCGCATGAGCAATGGTATCACAATGCCAATCAGCGCCGCAATGGCGCGCACCGCCGTAACTTCAAGTATCCATACGGAGTCAATAGACATGACTATGGATATGTAATCAATAATCTTCTTTATTTACACCGACTTATGGACAAGTGGATTACTAGCATAGCTTGCCATTGGATACCGGGGGACAGTCTATTTCTCCGGAGCGGAAACACGTAAATCCTCAACCCCAATCGATGTAGCCGGTATAATCTCTGGTTGCCACCAAATTTACCACTCAAACCACGACTTGAATCCGATGACAATTCGTTGTTCTGTCTGCGGTAGAACCAGATGTTACAAATGCGTGGGAAGCACGATCAAGTTTTAGCCTCAACCTATACCTGCATCCAGCTGAATCAGCCATAAGAGGGTCCCGTAAGCTTCAGTTAGCCAAATTCCACCCCAAATTCATAAGTTCTGCAAGAGTCGCGAGTTAGGTCCCTAAACACAGCAAATCAGTCCAATAAATTTCAAAATGAAGCGGTTTGAAGATCTTTTCCAGGAACTGGAGGACAAGGTACACCAACAGGATCCGAACTCTGGTACGGTAAAGGCAGTTAATGCAGGCACGCATGAAATTGGCAAAAAAATTCTGGAGGAAGCAGGCGAAGTGTGGATGGCAGCAAGCCATGAATCACGTGAACGCACCGCCGAGGAGATCTCCCAACTGCTGTATCACATTCAAGTCATGATGCTTGCCTGCGATCTGTCGTTGGAGGATGTTTATCGCCATCTTTAGGATCAAATATTGTCCAAATGCTACAAATTGCCCTACCCAATAAAGGCGCACTTGCCAAGGACTCCGTAGAGCTCATTAAGACCGCCGGCTACCGATGTAAACGATCAGGACGCGAATTGCGCGTTAAGGATGCTGAGAATGAAACCCTGTTCTACTTCCTGCGACCACGTGATATTGTAACCTACGTTAGCAACGGTGTCCTGGATTTAGGGATCACGGGCCGAGATTTTATGATAGAGCAGCAGGCCAATCTTGAAGAAATTCTTCCTCTGGGTTTTGGAGCAGCGCGGCTGTGCTATGCAGGCCCACACCATCAAAACCTTAGCGTCGAAGATTTCGAGGGGCTGCGCATTGCCACTTCGTTCAGGCATCTGGTTTCAGTTGACTTGGCAGCAAGAAATGTTCGGGCGGAAATTGTACCGCTTGACGGGGCGGTCGAAGTATCCATTCAGCTCGGTGTCGCAGATGTCGTCGCTGATCTTGTTCAGACAGGACGCACGCTGGAGGAAGCACAACTGTCAGTAATTGGCGAACCTATCCTGGAAACTGAAGCACTTCTGGTTGGACGTGCTGGAATTCTTGAAACCGAGACGGCTGCAGATCTTTTCGTGCGACGGCTCCAAGGGATACTTCTCGCCAGAACCTACGTCATGATCGAGTATGACTGTCCACGCACATCACTTGAGAAAGCCTGTGAAGTGACTCCCGGTATTGAATCCCCAACCATTGCTCCACTGAGTAAGCCGGACTGGGTCGCAATCAAAGCAATGGCGCACCGTAAGGACACCAATCGGATTATGGACGATCTCGAGGATCTGGGCGCAAAAGGCATTCTGGTTACCGATATTCGAACCTGTAGAATTTGACAAACTCGTGTCTCAAACACACTCCAAACTCATGGTGCTGGCCCTGATCTGCGGGTCTGCGATCGCATGCAACCCCTCGACCACCATGGAAGATGAGGTGCAATCAATTATCCGTGAATACCCCGATGCTACCGTTGCCGTAGCTGTTCGGGACGCCAGCACGCAGATGACGCTGGATATCCTTAGCGACCGTGCCTTTCATGCTGCCAGCACCATGAAGGTGCCCGTCATGATTGAGGTCTGGAAAAGAGTCCAGGCAGGCCGCCTCGACTTGGATTCAACTCTCGAGATTCAAAACTCCTTTCGCTCAATCGTTGATGGATCCCTGTACAGTATTGAAGAGGATACCGACGACGCCATTTATGAACGGCTGGGAGGATACATGACGATCTCGGAACTGGTCTATCAAATGATCACCGTGTCCTCCAATCTCGCCACAAACCTCCTGATTGACTTCCTGGGAGCTGAGTCTATTCAGGCGACAGTCGACTCTCTCAATGCTCCCGGCATGCGGGTGCTTCGGGGAGTCGAAGACCTTAAAGCATTCGATCTGGGTCTCAGTAATTCAACCACTGCCCGCGCCCTCGCAACCCTCATGGAAGCCATCAGCCAGGGGCGAGCGGTTGGTGAGACGTCTGATAGCCGCATGATTGAGGTACTCCTGGATCAGGAATTCAATGAAATGATCCCTGCCGGTCTGACAGAAGACACACGTATCGCTCACAAAACCGGACAAATCACCCGGATTCACCACGATGCCGCAATCATATACCCACCCAACGCCCCGGCATACGTGCTGGTCATCTTGATTGAGGGGCTGGACGATGAGAAGGACTCTGCTGCCTTGGGAGCCTCCATAACTCGTGCGGTGCACGCTGCTCTACGCGGCGATGTTTGAAAGAACCGCAGCAAATTCGGATCAAGAAGCCCGAACCGAGAATGAGCGAACCGATTCTTCGCTTTCCCGCCGAGGTCCAATACTTCTGCTACTCGTTGTCGCAATGGCCTCAAGGGTTTCGACCCTGCGCTTAATCGCATCCTGTTCCGACTCTGTCGCTTCAAGGCGTGCATAAAACTCCCGCAATGCAGCTTCATCGCTTTGACTGTTTTTGCGACCCTGGTATTTCCACAGCCCTACCAACAGACTCACTACAAGGATCCCACCGATTGCAAATACGACCAGAATTTCAAAAGAGCCTATTCCCATGATAATATCTAATGTGAGGTGCTTTGTGCTATGAGTTCAGATGGATCGGCTTCTTCTACACCGTCCTTTGAGGATGGGGCTTCCAATAGCCTAGTGACCACGATTGTCTCCAGATTCTCAATACGCCGCTGGGCGGCCGCAAGCGCATCTTCTGCTTCAATCAGACGCGCAGTATGGTCCTCCGCATGGAATGATCCTAAATTAGCCTTCTGAAGATCTACCCATTTATTATATGCCAGGTAAGCGAAGGGAGCTACAATAGCAACAATAGGAACTATCATCCAGATCATGACGCGAACCAATAAAATTTATCCAGCATTTCGTCCCATCAGAATACTCAATTCAGATTATATGGTTGCATGATCAGGAACCTGACTCAAACGTTTCACCGAACGCTGTATCGCCGGAGAAACGCACGCTGGATTGCACTTGAAGCAACTCTCGGTGTCCGCATTTACAACTTCACACTGTTTGAGAAGGCCTTGCGCCATCCCTCTGCCGAGAATGAGCAGTCCGCTGGATTACTGGGCTCCTATGAACGTCTTGAATTCCTGGGGGACGCCATCCTGGGTGCAGTCGTTACCGAATATCTGTACGAGGAATTCCCGGACCAGATGGAGGGGTTTCTGACCACTCTGCGATCCAGAATAATTCGTCGTGAAACCTGCACAAAAATTGCCCGCAGACTTAGACTGATTGATTTTCTCGAATTTGGTCCGCATCTGGATCTGCAAAACAATCGCAAAATTGATTCCGTTCTCGCCAACTGCCTGGAATCTATAATTGGGGCTATCCACTTGGACAGCGGTATAAGCGCTTCACGGAAATTTATTCATACACATGTATTGGGCGGAATTGATCTGCCTAAACTGGCAAACAGAGACGATAACTATAAAAGCATTCTCCAAGAACTCGCCCAGGCCAAGAGATGGGACCCGCCCTTGTATGTTGTTGCGCAAAAGGATGGCCCTCCCAACAAATGTATCTTTACCGTTGATGTTTACGTCAAAGGGCGTCGCCGGGGGCGAGGTCAGGCAAGGACAAAAAAGAAAGCAGAGCAAGCCGCTGCCCATCAAGCGCTGCTATCCCTTTCTAACGGAAGTGACAGAAAGATGGAGGCCTGAGTGCAGCTGGCCGGTTTTTGCTCCAGAATCACACAATACTGTACCATGAGCACGTACTTACCACACGCAGATCGCTTTGCTGCTCGTCACATAGGTCCGTCAAAGGACGATGTGCAGGACATGGTAGAGATGCTCGGTTTACATTCGCTAGACGAATTGATCAGCAATACCATACCCACATCAATCTTTGATGACCGTCCACTTGATGTACCTGAGGCACGCCCGGAACATGTAGTCCTTTCCGATCTCCGAACCATTGGACGTCGCAACAAAATTTTTCGGTCGTATATCGGCATGGGATACCACGACACTATCACGCCAAGGGCAATCCTGCGGGCAGTGTTGGAAAATCCATCGTGGTACACACAGTACACGCCATACCAGGCTGAAATTTCTCAGGGTCGCCTGGAAGCGCTTCTGAACTTTCAGACTGCAATCATTGACCTCACTGGGATGGAAATTGCCAATGCTTCCCTCCTGGACGAAGGCACCGCAGCGGCGGAGGCTATGATGATGTTCTTCCGTCTTACACGCAAGCGCAAAAAGTTTTTGATCTCCTCTGACTGCCATCCTCAAACCATCAGTGTCGTGCAGGGCCGTGCAGCTCCATTGGGGATTGAGGTGGTCGTTAGCGATCATATGTCGTTTGAGTTCACTCCCGATGTGTTCGGTGCACTGGTGCAATACCCCGGCTCGGAAGGTGTCATTCATGACTATGAAGAATTTTGCAACCAAGCGCATGGGACAGGTGCATACGTAGCGGTAGCTGCTGATCTGCTCAGCCTGGCGCTACTTCGGGCACCTGGACAATTCGGCGCGGACGCAGTGATCGGTAACTCCCAGCGATTCGGAGTTCCTCTTGGTTACGGGGGACCGCACGCCGCGTTCTTTTCAACCAGGAACGCCTTTCGACGCCAGGTACCCGGACGAATGATTGGAGTAACCGTGGATATGGATGGAAAACCTGCACTGCGCATGGCTTTGCAAATGCGGGAACAGCATATCAAGCGCGCACGCGCAACCAGCAACATATGCACGGCTCAGGTTCTACTCGCCGTAATGGCCGGAGCCTATGCGGTCTTTCATGGCCCAAGAGGACTCCGAAATATCGCCCTGTGTGTCAATATGTGGACCCGAGCATTAGCGAACGGACTGCTCAGAAACAACTACCGGCTTCGTCACCAGGAGTTTTTTGACACAATTTGCATAGAGAATCCACCAGCCGACCTTCGCGCGCGGGCAGAGTCGCGGGAAATCAATCTCCGATACTTGACTGATGGAGCAGTTTGCATCTCGCTAAACGAGACCACAACTGGCAAGGATGTGGATGACCTTCTCAACCTCTTTGGTGCAAATACGTCCAGTGCAGCAGAACTGGTCGCACAGATACCTGCATCGTATGACGGAATACTGCCCCGAGATACGCCTTATCTGACACATCCAAGATTCAACGAGTATCGCTCTGAAACAGAGTTGATGCGCTACTTGCACCGCCTCGCCTCTCGTGATCTATCGCTCACGACTAGTATGATCCCGCTCGGCTCCTGCACCATGAAGTTGAATGCAGCAGTGCAGTTGGCACCCGTGAGTTGGGCCAATTATAGTGGGCTACATCCGTTTGCACCCGTTGATCAGGCAATCGGCTACCACGAAATCTTCCGTGACCTTGAAAAATGGCTGGGTGAGTTAACAGGTTTTTCTGCCGTGTCGCTGCAACCCAATGCCGGGGCCAGTGGTGAATATGCTGGACTCCTGGTTATTCGTGCCTATCTCGCCAGTAAGGGAGAGTCTCACCGCACCGTGTGTCTTGTGCCCGATTCGGCACACGGCACCAATCCTGCCAGCGCCGTCATGGCCGGGATGAAAGTGGTGGTCGTCAAAACCCTGAGTAACGGAGATATTGACCTTAACGACCTGGAAAGCAAAACTGCACGATATAGCAATAACCTGGCTGCGCTAATGATCACGTACCCGACCACGTTCGGGGTGTTTGAGGAGCAGATACGGGACATTTGTGATCTAGTCCACGAACACGGCGGCCAGGTGTATCTGGACGGGGCTAATATGAATGCACAAGTGGGACTTTGTAAACCTGGACATTTTGGTGCCGATGTGTGTCACCTGAATCTGCATAAGACCTTTGCGATTCCGCACGGTGGTGGTGGTCCGGGCGTAGGCCCAATCTGTGTTGCAGAGCACCTTGCCCCCTTCCTGCCCGGGCATCCTCTCGTTCAAACAGGCGGGGCACAGGCGATTGATCCGGTTGCAGCTGCACCGTATGGCAGTGCAAGCATACTGCTCATCAGTTGGGCTTACATCGCACTGCTTGGCCCCAACGGACTCAGGCGCTGTTCAGAAATTGCAATCCTTAACGCCAATTATCTTGCTCACCGCCTGTCCGAATACTATGATCTCCTGTTCCGGGGTAGACAAGGCCATGTCGCACACGAGTTTATCCTGGATGTACGGCCACTCAAGCGCACAACAGGTATCGAGGCGGTTGATATCGCCAAACGTCTTATGGATTACGGCTACCATGCTCCAACCATGTCATGGCCCGTCACCGGCACTATGATGATTGAGCCTACCGAAAGCGAGTCCAAGGCTGAACTTGACCGCTTCTGCGAAGCAATGATCGCAATTCGGGGTGAGATAGAAGAAATTGAAGAAGGGCTGCAAGATAAAAAACGCAACATTCTCAAACAGGCTCCGCATACTATGGCATTAGTCTGCGCGGATGACTATGATCTTCCTTACACTAGAGCACAGGCAGCTTTCCCTGTACCCTGGACCCGCCACCATAAGTTTTGGCCTACGGTCCGCAGGATAGATGAAGCATACGGTGATAGAAACCTGGTCTGCTCGTGCCCCCCGATAGAAGAATACCAGACATAACTCATGGCAAACGAATTTCTGGAACGCCTAGGTCAATCTGTAGGATTGCGGCTGGCCACTATGGCCATGCTGACACTGGTCCTTATGATCCCCCTCGCGATAGTTAGTGATCTGGTCAACGACCGCAGCATCAGGCATGACGATACTATACACGACATTGGAAATGAATGGAGTGGACAGCAAACTCTCCTCGGGCCCGTGGTTGTCGTTCCCTTTTTGAGCTCCGAATATGTGAGTGGCGATAACCCCGAGCGCCTTACAATGCTGAGACACGCATTTTTCCTACCCGAAACGCTGAACATAACAGGGACGATCGAACCTGAAATCCGCTACAGGGGCATCTACCAAACGATCCTGTACACCGCAGATCTAACTATTAGTGGGACCTTTCCTGGTGCTGATTTCAGTACTTGGTCCGTTGAAGAGGATGCAATAAGGTGGCAGGAGGCCTTCATAGCTTTTGGCATCACGGATATGCGGGGAATCAAAGACGAAGTCCTGCTGAACTGGTCCGACACAACCTTGGCCTTCAGTTCCGGCATGCAGGAAGCAGGTCGACTGGTACCTGCCGGAATCAGCTCCCGAATTGCTGCAGATACGCCAAGCGAGTTCAGCTTTAACCTTAGGCTTGACGGCAATGATGAGCTTCTATTTGTCCCTGTGGGAAAGACAACACAGGTTGAGCTCACTTCTTCATGGGATGCTCCCAGCTTCAGCGGTGCTTTCCTCCCGGACGAACGAACAGTTACCGACGATGGATTTTCCGCCAATTGGCAGGTTCTGGATCTGAACCGCCCCTTCGGGCAGTCATGGCGTGACGAAGAAGTGCACTTGTTAGACTCGGCTTTCGGGCTCTCGCTGTATCCCCCGGTTGATCAATACCGCAAGACACAACGATCCACTCGTTACGGATTCCTGTTGGTGGGGCTGACCCTGCTGGCATTCTTTCTGATTGAGCTGCGAATGGGGCTGCGTGCGCATCCGTTCCAATACATCTTGATGGGGCTTGATCTTTGTCTGTTCTTCCTGATGCTCCTCTCGCTCGGCGAACACCTGCCTTTCAACAGTGCTTACATTCTATCCGGAGTCGCTACGATAGGACTTGCTGCACTTTATGCGGGTACGATTTACCGCTCGCGCAATGTTGGCATGCTAACGGCGGGAATTCTTGTGATCCTGTACACCTTCATATTCCTGCTCCTCCAGTTGCAGGATTATGCACTTCTGGCAGGCAGTATTGGTTTGTTCTTGCTCTTGGCCTTGACTATGTACCTGACCCGTAATTTTGCGAATTTGGCTGCCTTCTCGCTATCCAAAGACAACGAATGACCGGCGTACCTTCAGTGCTGCGGTAGCGGACGAACGGACACAGAAGGAAATGCTGTTGAGCATCGCTCCAGGTACGAAATCGGCGTAAGCCCGGCGATGACACCGAAAGCCAACCAACCTATCGGGTGCAACGGGTCAAACGTAGTCGTTCGCTCAGCAGACCGCTTGGGTATTATGAAGCGGACGTTGGCATGATGAGTATGGCCCATACTTGGACTCACTATAGAAAGTTGCCCCTCAGATGACATTCTCGCCCTCGCCTGAGCCCCACTAAAATTGATGCATCCCCATGGAGCAACCGCAATAGCAAAATTGATTTTCTCCTCAAACCAAACTAGGTAGGATTGGCTGAGCGAGGTTAGAACAATTTGTCTCTCGTAATTACCAGTTCAGGAATCCGTCGATGATTTGTGGTTTTCATATCAACCGAGACTGCATCAAAGTCGTAACGTTTTACTAATTCTTTGACTTCAGGTGAACAGTCATAGGTCATCAGAAAATTTGCGTTACTATCAGCCAGTACCGAGAAGATGCGCTCATGATTTACGCTGTTGTGGGTATACAGGCGAGTTCCTGCTCGCTTCCCACCATTGGTTGTATATGGTGGATCGACAAAGAACGCTGCGCCCTTGTGGCTGCACAATAATTCCAATGTCCGTAGACCATCTCCCTCGTAGAATAGCAATCTATCAGAATGTTCAGCGATGGCTTTAAGTCTAAGAATTAGCGTATCGGGATACCATCGGGAACAGATGCCAGCATTATTTTCACCATTCCTCATATACGAACTTCCAGATGCTAAAATTCCACCACGACGCGTCCGATTCAATACAAGTGTACGAAAACCCTGGTCTTGAACCGTTTCGGGAAAGTTAAGGGCTATACATTCAACGTCAGCACGAGTGGGGGTAAAGGTTCGAATGCGCTGGATGAATTCCTCTGGATACTCTAGCGCTGTCCGCCAGAACGAAGAAAGGTTCCGATCCAATTCCACCATTACCGCCTGTTGCGCAAGATTATCCATAACGGCTGTCAGTGATACGATCCCTCCGCCAGCAAATGGCTCTACGAGTAAGTCAACAGGGTCCTTGAGCCATTCTTTGATATGTGGTACAAGCCATGTTTTGCCGCCTGGATAACGCAAGGGACTACGCTGCATTACACAAGAAACGTTCACGGCCGAGATGGCCGACATCCTGAATTTCTGCAGAGTTGATGAATTGACACTCATTCAAACAGAATTGCAGTTGAACTTTCAAAAACTCCTGGTTTACCGTTAACGAGAATCTTTAGCGAGTCACTGCCAGACAAACATTTGGATCTTACAAGTCAAAGTAGTTCCTCACCCAGTCTGAGGCAGACTCCAATTTATCGAAGCCCTCAATTTCAACATTCTCCTGAACCAGCTTTTCAGCTTTCAGCACCCGATTGGGTACGCGAAGACGATGTAATAGATTCCCGACTGTTAAAACATCGTCCCTGAATTTTTCATTGGGACGAGCGAATGGGATCACATGATACGCGATCATTTTGGTCGCTGGCTGGCGTCCAAACCAGCGTTTTGTAAAACGATCATTGATCTGGCTAAGAATTGATTTTTCCTTCCAATTTTTTCCTGTCGCAACTTGGGCGGCTACAAGTAGAAATCCGGGCAAACCATCCTCAGGTTCCTGGCAGCCAAATATATCCACCCCATCGTCCTTTGGTGAGGTAGGGGCTGATACATCAGGCTTTATGCCTCCATCTTTGAGTATGCTCCAAATTTCCGTTAATTTCTCCACGAAACCCGAATGATCGGGTCGAGGAAAACCAAAAGACCAAGCCCGTCCTCCGATCTCACCGGCAATAGCAGCTGTCGCAATGTATTGGAAGTACTCTCGAAGCGCGCGTATATCAGAGACAGACGGGTAATCGTCAAAATCCTCCAGTAGTTGTGAAACTGTGCGTAAATTCGATAGAAGGAGAGATACCAGATATGCTGTATGGGCAAGATTGAGTTGGTCAGAAGCAAACGAAATGGTTTCTCCATGTGCATCTAATTTGAATGGATAAGAGGTTTGGAGTATCTCCTTTCGCAATTGCACCCGTCCTACAGTATCCGCAGCCACTCGTTCAGGTTCCTCTATTTCGGTAGCGAAATCTTCAAAATCATAATCAGATGGTTTAAAATCATAATCGGATGACATTTCCATCGCATCAACAATATCTTGGCTGAGCGAGAATTTGTCTATTGAAAGCACAGCTTTCAATTCCAAGTAATCAGCAGCTAAGTCAAGATCTGGTTGGGATCCAGAAACCCGTTCGCGCGGCAAATACAGCCTGCTACTCATTCATCCCCTCAGAAACATCCGCCATCTTCTTTTTCATTTGATCATGTATCGCTTGCGCTGTCACGGAAATCTCTTCTGCTATCTCAATGAGAGAAACATTTTGGCCGTCAAAACCGCGTACGTTATGGAATGCTTCACGAATTTTAGAACGTATTAGTAGCAATGATTCTGCAAGCTTCTGGTCGGCGGGAAGCGTACTTTCGTGAGCCTCGTCCAAGGAACTCGTCGCTTTAAGGACCATCAGTGACGCTGTGTTATTTAACACTTCCCCCAGACGTTTAATATCCGGATTCTGTGACCGTATTACCGGGTTTTTGCCCTTCTGCTTGGATCCATAGATCCACGTCAGCAGTTCAGCCAAATGCTTCACTTTGTCTTTAGAAACGGGATTCGGCTGCGGTTCATAGATTGCCCATTGTGTATTAAGACCGAGAAACTTTCTGTAATCTGAACTTGATAATGCTGTGTACAAGTGCGAGAAACTGAAACGTGGGTTCCATCGATCTTCTATATCAAAGAGTGACTCTTTTTCTGCCTGCTCTAATACGTGGATTGCATGGACCATCCGTTTTATAGTCTGGTGACTATCTCCAATCTGGTTTGCTATCTCAGTGAGAGAAAGGTTGCTCGTCCTGTGCCAGCGGGCTGCAAATTTAGCTTTAGCATAAGAATTCCATCGAGCAGCACCGTTGATATGTTTGAATCCGATGAATGCATCTGCGTCTTCACGGTTGGCGACCCGGTAAACGGAAATCTTTCCGAGCGTATCTTTACACTGCTGGGTTATTTCTGGGACACCAATCCTAGTCTTAGTCGCGTCGAATATCTTGTTACTCAAGTTATCGTCTCTCAATAGGCGAACCGCAGCCAGCCGGCGATTACCTTCCAGTACAGTAAGTCTTCCGTTTTCCCTACAGACAACAAATGGCTCAATGTCCATGTACCCGTTCGCAGCAATTGACTGGAGCAATTCAATGAGATCCTCGGTTCGATAGAGACGTGCGATGATTGCTTCATCAGACGCTTCAATATCCACGTCAGTCAGGCGCGGATTACGAGCATCTAAATCCAGACAATCAACTGAAATCTGCGTGACACTTTCCAGGGGTACCTCTTCCTGGAGTTTTGGTGGGCTACCAATGTTAGACATGATTTGGCTAGAATTTAATGGCTAAGGGGAGTCACGACAGATTAAATTTATCACGAATTCTATTGATCAATTGGCTTTCAAAGCTACGTCATGCACTCTTGAATAGAATACAGCTCAACGCTGCTCCTTAACGTATGGTCAAAAGACCTGGCAATTAGGGACTCTGCGAAATACATGTCACCAATCAAGAGTGCCCATGGCTGGTGCTAGAATGCAGTTCTCCAAAATTTCTGAGTGAGACTTTCCAAAGGGTCTCTGTCTACAAGGCTCGATGTAGCCCAAGTTCGCCATCCAATTTTGCTAACTCAGGTGAATATACAATTTGCCCCATCAATACAGTTGAGAACCTCTTGACATAACTGTTATGATATCTTCCACATACTCGTCAATATAGATGATGCTCATGACCGAGGTTATGCAACCTTTCGGTTTTCGCGCTTGTCTGCGAGGATGCCCCAACAGCACGTAGAACGACACAAATATTCAATTATTGGGCTGCCTAAAAATCTGATGATCACCGGGCGTTGAGTCTCAAAATTGTGCAGCCCATCCCTCGTTCAGGAACGAAACGCCCTGTGAATCGCTCGCCAAACGACCCTGATCGTTATATCATAAAACCGCGGGTAATTCAGGCTATCCAACCAGGTTTTTAACATGTCCTCTATTAACATAATTGAACGTGTCGCCGCGAGCTGGACGCACACATCGAGTCCAACAGGACACAGCTTGACGCACTCCGAGAGTCTATCAATGCCCGTCTGGATGTATTCCGATGGTCCAACCTGACTACGCCCTGGCTACTGGGTATCGGGATGACGATCATCTGTCTCGTTGTCGCCTACGGCACCTTGCCCTCGGATAGAGACTACGTGAAGGCTTGCAATCAGCTGAGGATCCGTGTTGTTTGGAGTGACTGGTAGAGTGCTGTCGTTTGTTTTGCAACAGCTCTCCAACTGAAATTCGCCTCAACACGTTCGCGCCCCCGACGTCCCATTATGCGACTTCGGTCACCGTCCTGCATCAATAAATCAACTTTGGCCGCCAACCGCCGTGCAAAGCCTTCGCCCTCAAGCTCTACCAAATGTCCAGTCTCTCCTTCCACCACCACCATTGGAATACCTCCTACATCTGAGGCCACAACGGCGGTCTCACAAGCCATCGCTTCAAGGTTGATGATTCCAAATGGCTCATACACCGAAGGACATACAAACACCTGAGCGTGGGAATACAACACCACCAAATCAGGGGGCGGCATCATTTCACGGATCCAGACTACATTATGGCGCCCTGTGTTTTTCAGTTCAGTGACTTTCTGGATCATTTCCGCTTCAATCTCCAGCGTATCCGGCGCGCCGGCCGCCAGGACTACCTGCGTGCCTGGGCAAAGGTGGGCAATAGCATGTAACAGGTGAATTATTCCCTTTTGCCGGGTAATCCTCCCTACAAATAAGGCATATGGCCGGTCGGGATCCACGCCATACTTGCGCAGCACGGCATCATCGAATGTAGGTCGGTACTCGTCCAAGTCTATCCCGTTGGGAATCACATGGACTATATCTGGATTAATACCGTAAAGAGAAACTACGTCCTCCTTCATCTGGGGGGACACAGCAATCACAGCATCTGCCGCTTGATAAGCCGTTTTTTCAATCCAGGAACTTCCGTGATATGCACGCCCCAGTTGCTCCACCTTCCAAGGCCTGTGCGGCTCCAGACTATGTGTGGTCAACAATAGCTTGGCACCTGTAAGCTGCTTAATCAGACAGCCGGCCCAGTGAGTGTACCATGTGTGACAGTGAACAATATCTGTGGTTTCCGCTGCTGCAGCCATCGCCAGATTTCGCTGCAACGTGCCAAAAAACTTGTTAAAGCGAGGATCTGAACCCTCGGGAGCCCCGGCACCCGACACGCCCTGCACCCTCAGGGAATCCGTAACGTGCTCCTGTTCTCCAAATGCAAAGACCTGCACCGGATTGTAACGTGCCAGTTCACGTACGAGATACTTAACATGCACACCTGCACCGCCGTATATATTCGGCGGGTACTCATTTGTCAAAATGGTGATATTCACTCTGTATCCTCAATCAATTTTTATCTGCCTCGGAGCACGCACGAACAACACATCATGAAGTTGGTCATGATTTGTGAACACCTCCGCCCCGCGTGTTTTGAGCCCATGCATATCAAACCCGATAACCGTCAAGCTCGCGTCAAAAGACTTTTCAATGACCAGTTTTCTAAATGTCTCAGCAGTTTCGGTTGCGATATACTGGATATTCTTCTCGGAAATCGGCAGCCTCTCCTCTTTGATCAACTGTGCAAACTCCTGCCGTGCCCCTTCGACTTCCGTCTCTGGCAGGGCAGCAAAAACCTGAACTTGTGCCTGCTCCCAATCTGGATGTCCCAAAAGAATATAGCTGAGCAGAATCATGGTGTTCGCATTGGCTTTATCATTCCAAGTCAACCAGACATGAATGGAATCTTTACCACCAAAGTGGGTTTCACTGTGACGAAGCACCATTAATGTCATATCTGTGCCGGCTGCAAATTGACATTGATCAACAACACTCTCAACTACATCCAGGGAATCCCGCTGAGCAAATTCAAACAGGATAGAATTATTCGACATCCCGGATACGCCCGGAACCTGTAGCGTTTGTGCCAAAGCTGATGTAATTGACGGGCTCACGACAGTATCCATATATACCGTACTGTGCTGCCTCCTGGCCAGTTCTAACAGTCGAGACCTCACAGCATTGCTCTCAGAGAAGGTGGTCTCTGTGAGCTTGCCCTTGATGAAGTGCACATAGGTTCCAAAACCATATCGATGGCAGAGCCATCGCAGCATGGTCAATGGGCTGCGCCGATCGAACGTGCGGTCGTTCACCATTATCACACTGGGACGCCATTCGTCGGGGGACTGATCTACTCGGCGCTGCTGCAATCGAATCTGCATGTAACGCGTTGCCTGGGTAATCACGTCATGAAAGAGCGAGGCAAGATCTCCTTCGCCCCCCTTCGCTATGCGCAATCCCTGATACAACGCCGCAAGCACCAGAATAGCAAGCACTGCAAACGCAAAGCTAATCTGGAACATCAACAGGAAGCACATAATTGCTCCCAGTAAACTGATGTACCAACGCGATCGAAAACTGGGACGATAACTGGGGCGTGCAGCAAAATGCTCCAGAAAACTGATCGCGCAAAGTGATCCGTAGGTTACCATGAAAAACATCGAAATCAGCGTTGCAACGAGGTTCACATTGCCTATGATCACAATAATCAATGCTAGGACGCCTGTGATTATCGTCGCACGACGAGGATCATTAGCAGCTCCCACACCATGCGACACCCATGTATTGCCCCGCTTCCCTGGCAGCGTATTATCCGCACCCAGCGCCTGAAGCGTCCTTGGAGCCACCAGCACCGATCCAATTGCACTGCTCAAAGTCGCACAGCACAAACCTATCAGGATTGCTGGGCCCCACATAGCAATCTGCGCCATAACCAATTGGTCCTCCGCCATGGTTTCAGGCGAAGCGCTGGTATGAAGCTTGAAGACAATCGCCATGTAGACCACCATCCCCACAATCGTCGCCCACAGCGTTCCTCGTGGCAAGGATTTACGCGGATTACGCAAATCTCCTGACAATCCCACGCCGGCTGTCATGCCTGTGAACGCAGGAAAGACAATTGCGAAAACGACAATAAATGAATCCGGCCGTTCAATTGTGTCCATCAAACTGACTGAACCGGAATCAAAACCCTCCAGAGGTGAACCCAAAAAGAACATGATCAGTGATCCCAGGAGCGTCGCCGCAACGACGTACAAGACCTTGACGCCAAGGTCTGCTCCCCTCAGTATGACCAGACCAAGGAGCATGATCAAGGCCGGAATTGAGATAAAACGCGGATCAAAGACGATGCCGAGCTGGTCCGCCAGCACTGGCTCCAACCAGGTGAATGCCTCGGCAAAGGCGATCATATAAAAGGCAACGGAGATCGCCTGAGATAAGTACAGGCATATCCCGATCACTCCACCAATTGTCGGCCCAAACGATCGGGAGATAATGAAATACTCTCCTCCTCCCTCCACCTTGCGATTGGTCGCAATCTCTGCAAGGGCCAAAGCCGTAGGAATGGTTACAAGGTGACCCAGGAGGATGATTCCTACTATCCCCAGCAAGCCCGTGTGGGCTACGGCATAGCCAAACCGCAAAAACATGATCGCCCCGAGGATCGTGCTGATCCCCGCGAGGAACACAGGAAGCGTGCCAAACCCGTAACCACGTTCTGTCATCAACCACCTGAGATCAGATTAGCGAGCAATTTCTGCGGCGACTGGCCGCTACAATGACCCTATAAGGAACGATTGCTGCTTAGTATACAGCCCAGATTGTACAGTACCTTTCCGGATGAATAAGGCCTCCTACCGTTATTAACCTACCGGATCCGGCTCCGAGAACGACAATTGGAGCCCCTTCGCTAATTTACGCAATTATCCGTATAGCCCCACTTGACCGTGGTTCAGATAGGTCACTCTCTGCCCGCACAAAATGTTTGCCGGCAACCAAATATTTTGATTGTAATTTCCAATTATTTCTCTTAGCCATCCCAACTCAAGAATGCCTAATTTCATCTTGTGCTGCCTGCATCCCAACCCGGAATTGAGTATCCTGTGGGTGGACAGTATCGTGAATAATAAGAATTTGACTACTGTGCCAAAATCGTCTGCTCGTAGGTACAAAAGAGGCGGATTTCGAACAACGGAATTGCAGCACTGCTTAACTTTGGGAGAGTCGAATAGCCGGAACGAATTCTACCCTCTGGCTACGTGACATTCTCTTAACTTTCACTGAAACATGCCTGATCGTGCAATTTTTTATAGCACCTGCCAGACTGTCTGATTTTCCATCTAAACGACCTTGCACACACAATGCCGATGACTTCTCCCACCGCCACTGCCCAAGACTCGTGTACAATCCTGATTGTCGATGACGAGGACGACATTCTTGATCTCTTGCGATACAATCTTGAAAAAGAAGAAATGCGGGTTATTGCGGCCAAAGACGGAGCAGAAGCCCTCTCTGCCATTGAGACTGAATCAATTGATCTGGTGGTGCTTGATATTATGATGCCGAATATTGACGGCATGGAAGTTTGCCGCCGTATTAGAAGTAATTCCAAGTTCAAAACAATTCCCATTTTATTTCTTACCGCACGCTCTGAGGAAGAAGATCACATCCGGGGCCTAGATGCCGGCGCCGACAGCTATTTGCCTAAATCTTTTGGTATTGGTGTGATTGTCTCCCAGATTAAAGCACTCCTGCGCGGAACAAAGCGTATCCATACCAACGGTTTAACGGTGACCGTACTCGACCTGGTAATTGACCCCGAACGCTTTCGCGTCTTCCGTAATGGTCAAAAAGAACGTGCTGAACTTCGTTTTGCTCGCAAAGAATTCAAACTTCTGTACTTCCTTGCCAGTACTTCTGGACGGGTGTTCAAACGGAAAACACTGATACGAAAAATTTGGGGTAAGAATTCAAAAGTCGGAAAGCGTACCGTCGACGTGCATGTGAGCAGGGTCAACAAAAAGTTGGGCAAGTACCAAGGCAACGATTATATCGTATCCGTCTCGGGAGTAGGTTACCGCTTTCTTGAAGTAGAATGAACCCGGATCTTCTCGTATGAGGCATGTTCTCCGCCCCAACCATGGAAATTTAGCCCTCCGACTCTCCTGGCGCGTCAGCTTACTTGTTCTGATAACCTTGTTCCTGACCGCCCTGATCGGGTTTCGTCTACCTTGGTGGGTGGTTCTGTGCATTTGTATCCTCGTGGGCATCGGCACATTCATGTTTATACGCTGGATTGTAGCGCGACGTATCGCCCGATTACAAACAACGCTTGCCAAAATCGGTGAGGACGATCCCACGCCCATCACCAACACCCCTGTTCCACTGCGTGATGAGCTTGATGAACTGAACGAGCTTGCGCTTGAAGCAAATCAGCGCATCCTGTACCAAATACAGGAACGGGAACGTGTCGAACATTATCGACGCGAATTCCTTGGCAACGTATCGCACGAACTCAAAACACCGATCTTTGCGATTCTAGGGTTTGCAGAAACTTTGTTGGATGGAGCATTAGAGGACGAGCGCGTACGGCGCGCTTTTGTAAAAAAAGTGCTCCGGAACGCAACCCGTCTAGGTAACCTGGCAGAAGATCTCGCATCAGTCGCTCGGATAGAGATGGGAGAGTTCTCCATGGTGCTGAAACCATTCAACCTGAACGAACTCATCGAAGAAGTCATTGAATCGCTTGAATCGCTGGCAGCGCACAGAAGTGTCGCTATACGGTCTGCAGTGCCGTCAGACTTGCCCCCAATTATGGCAGATCGAAGTCGGATAAGTCAAGTACTCAGCAATTTGATTGACAACGGCATCAAATATGGCCGAGACGGCGGACAGGTTGAGATAATTGCACGGACGCTACCTGAAGGATCGGTAAAAATATCAATCGTTGATGATGGAATTGGAATTGCTCCCGAACATATCGCACGCCTCACTGAACGCTTTTTTCGGGTAGAGCCTAGCCGTTCCTCCAAACTTGGCGGAACTGGACTGGGATTAGCTATCGTGAAGCACATTCTTGGGGCTCACGACAGCCAACTCATGATTGAAAGCCTTCTCGGAAGTGGATCCACTTTTGGGTTCACACTGCCTACAGCTGGCGCGTGAACCGGAAGTTTTCAGAACTGAGCCCCTCGCCACTCATCGCCAGCTCATACAATCTTCGGGATTTGCGGCGGGCTTCCTCCATGTCACTGTCGTTAACAAGCACAACATCAGCGCGGCGTGCTTTTTCTTCCTGAGGCAGTTGCCTGCGCATTCTCGCAAGCACTTTCTCTGCGTTTACACGATCCCGGGCCATCACGCGCGCAATCCGCACCTCTTTCGGAGCCGTTACTACACAGATCGCATCTAGACTGTTTTCCGACCCAGCTTCATATGTGAGTGCGGCCTCATGGACCAGCAGTCCCCCCTGAAGGCGGTTTCTGAGGATAACAAAAGCCTGGGCTACTTTCGGATGTACGATTCCGTTCAGTTCCGCCAGACGAGTATCGTCAGCAAATACTTGACTCGCCAGCCATTTCCGGTTTAAAGACCCATCCTCTCGGTAACTTTCTCTCCCAAATGTCCGGTTTACTTCTTGGCGTACCTCATCGTCGGATTCCATCAGACTCCGCGCAATCAAATCTGCGTCGAATATTTCAGCACCTAGGTGCGCCAAATATGCGCACACGACAGATTTTCCGCATCCAATTCCGCCGGTAACGCCAAGAATCCGAGTACTTTTCATTGATCTAGTTCCAACATTCATGTGCTACAGCCGCCATGTCATACTCAAGGAGACCAATGGAAACAGTCGTCGTGTCCCGCTGCGCGCCGTTCGGCGAATTATATCCTCGTTTGCGGGCGGCAATTGACCGTATAGCCAGTACCGCAATTGCTGCCAGTTGGCCCAGGCCTCCAGACGCAAAGTGCTCTGGGAGCGCGTCCAGTAAAGTGCACTGGACGGCCCGGTTTGTATTATCCATCGTCTACCTGGTCTGGTAATGCTTCCGAAAGCTGTTCCGCCCTGTTCGTTGACAATCTGATATCGCACGGAAACTGCTCTGTCGTAGTCACTTCGCAGGAATGCACGCCAGCCAACCTCACCACGAAGCCGGCGTCCCGTCTGTACGCGCAGCCATGCACTGTAGGTTCTTAGCGTATCAAATGGTACTTCAGCAAAGTTTTCCCACTGCAGGCGCCCCAGACGTAAGTCTGCGAAACTGGCAGATAACTTCAAATCCGTATCAGCAAAGATGTTTTTCTCTATCTCTGACTCCAACCGCATCTCCCGTGCAGACTGATCAGCAGATCTACGGCCAGGCAGCACAAAGTCGTCCGTCGTATACGTGGCTCGCACCTCACTTGCCAACCTTATGCGCGTCCCCAGCGAGGGCGTCCAGTTAATCGCCGGGCGCAATCGAAGTGTGCGCTGGATATTGTTTTCCGCCGAGCGCTCAGCATTCAGGAAAACGGTGTGATGGTAAGAGGCAAACAATCTCACCTCAGTTGACAAATACCGGCTGCGACGGTATCTGAGTCCAATCATGCTTGTGTGGTAAACTTCGTCCCGGTCATCAAGGTTAACGATTGGGGTATCATGCCGGACAATACGGGAACTCCCCGTAAATAGAACTGAAAGCGTTGATAGAATATCCGCCCTAACATTCCCGCTGAGGGATAATACCCCCTCGTCATAATCTGCCTGATGCAAGAGCGTTGTCTTTTGGACAGCTTCCGAAACTGGCAGTTCATCTCTGTTGCTGAGCACGCGGCGTTCATTCACCACGCCATACTCTGCGCGCAGTTGGGCGTCAATGCGGTTCCGCTCATAATTAAACCCAACCTGTCCCGTGAATGCCTGACGGGCAAAGTTGGTCTCGAAGGTGACCGACTCTTCAGGAGACCTTGGCGTGCGAATACGTCTTTGATTCGAGCGGATGTTCGTTTGTGCAATCACCCGCAGGCCGCGCGCGATCGGAATCCAGACCAACAGGTTCGCGTCAAGCGTATCGCTGGTCGTTGATTCAATTGATTCTGGGTCCCGTGCCTGCCCCCGATTCAGAAATGATACCGCCTGATAGGCGTCCCGTCGACGGCTGACAAAGCGTGCGCTTGATTCCAGCCTGGCTGCCCCAAACGAACGTGCTGCATCGCCTGCAACTGTTAAATCCCCGGCGCGACGCGGCGCAATGCGCTGCCACGCAGCACTGGAATTAAACGAAATGCGATAGCCCTGAAGTTCTTGCGAGGCCAGGTCAATAGCAATTGAACCTGCCGGCCCCGTATCAATCCGCAAGGGTGCCACACCTTCTGTCTGTATGACCCCAGGCCGGCGATCTGAAGCCACACCCACCGCCGGCTCGATCGTTAATGTCGGAACGGGCCTTATCTGCATTCCCCCCAAAAGAACCTGAGAAGATGCACGCCCAGAACCAAACCAATCCAGATCACCACGAACACTGGTACCGTAGCGGCTCCCTAAGGGGCGAAAAGCCCTGAACTGCAATCGATTTTCGTCCCGGAAACGCAAGCGGTCGTCGAATTGGATGTACGCATCCGACAAAAACCGATTGGTCAAGTCGAGCTGCCAGCGAGCGACCTCTGCACTCCATGCTATTGTTGAATTCCAGCGATATTGGTTTAATTCTCTGGCAAATTCGGTGGTCTTCTGCAACGAAACCTGCGCCTCAGCGTCGCCGCTTGAGAGTACCAATACCAATGCCCACACGATCACAAGCCACCGACAACAACGGGCCCACCGCATTGGTCCATACCGTACTAGCCCGGCGGCCATGTAAGTGAACGGCCGCCAAGGACATGGATGTGAAGATGATCAACTGTTTGCCCGCCATCACGCCCGCAGTTGATGACTACCCGATAGCCGTCCATAAGCCGCTCCTGTTGGGCTACTTTGCTAGCTACCGTCAATAGGTGTCCCGCAAGTGCCGCATCAAGCCCCCCATTCAAGGCAGGTACCGGCTTGCGTGGAACCACCAGGACATGAACCGGCGCCTGGGGTGCAATATCCCGAAACGCAACACATACTTCATCCTCATACACGCGATCCGCGGGGATCTCCCCGGAAATTATGCGTTCAAATAACGTTGGCATAGGACCTCAACCAGTTGTCTTCGCTGAACAATACTTTATCCGCTTCGTTCCTTGCCAGCCGTGCGCAGCAGCACTTGATCACCCTACTACTGCATCCCGCAATGCCAACGGTTTACGTTACCCGCAAGACCCATTTCAACGCTGCGCACCAGTTGCATAATCCTGAGAAATCTGACGAATGGAATCGTTCAACCTTTGGTCCCTGCAACAATCCCAACTGGCATGGACACAATTATGAACTGAGCGTTACCGTAGCTGGTAAACCAAACCCGGATACGGGTTACGTGATTGATCTAGCAGAACTGAAGCACATTATAGATGAACACGTCATTCGTCATCTGGATCACAAAAACCTAAACCTGGATGTTCCCTTCCTGAAAGGGGTCCTGCCATCTACCGAAAATCTTGTCATGGCAATTTGGGACCGACTGGCAGGCGCTTTGCCCGCGGGAAGACTTTATCGTATCCGACTCCATGAAACTCCAAAAAACTCCGCCGAATACTTTGGCCCCGATGAATAGTGCAGTCCTCTCTGAACGCACCGTCGCAGAAGTATCTGCAGAAACAGAACCCCCGATTGAAGCCCTTAGCGGGCATGCCTCAGAAATTTTGCACTTGCTTGGCGAAGATCCCGGGCGCGAGGGACTATTGAAGACGCCTGAACGTGTCGCACGTTCGCTCTCGTTCCTCACACAGGGATATAACACTGATGCAAAAGCCATTCTGGAATCCGCAATCTTTGAGGAAGAATACAACGAGATGATCCTTGTTCGTGACATAGACGTATTCAGCCTTTGCGAGCACCATTTGCTTCCTTTCTTTGGCAAAGCCCATGTCGCCTACATCGCTCAGAATCACATTGTCGGCCTAAGCAAGATCCCGCGGGTCGTTGATGCTTTTGCGCGTCGACTACAAGTACAGGAACGCCTGACGGTCCAGATCAGGGACATCATTGATGAGGTGCTTAATCCAATTGGAACCGCTGTCGTAATTGAAGCCACTCACCTCTGCATGGTCATGCGCGGTGTACAGAAACAAAATGCGATTACTGCCACAAGCGCAATGAGCGGCATCTTCCTGGAACGGGGCACAGCGCGTGCAGAGTTTATGCGGCTGGTGAAGGGCGAATAGAAATCGGATCAGTTCAGCATCGGATCCTCTGGAAAGTTGGCTACAAGAGCATACTCTCCACCCATTTTTCGCAGAACGGTCCGCCACAATGTGCTGGGTTTGGAATGAAGTACCAGTTCTTCATTTCCGCGCGTTACGAACCACGCACCTGCCTTGATCTCTGCCTCAAGTTGTCCAGGTGCCCAGCCAGAGTATCCCACAAAAAACCGAACCTGGCACGGCTGAAGAATCTCGTCTCCAAGCGCCCCCAATACAGCCCCTACATCCAAGTTGAATGACAGCTCATCCGTGAAAGGTAGTGCACCCTGCACGGGGGAACCATGTTGATGCAGACAGGCCAACGAATTTTCCTCAACTGGACCGCCAAAATAAACCCCCTGATGTGGAAAATTACACGCAATCAAGCTACCCAAATCAAAGCGGTGTTTGCGATTTATCACGAAGCCGAGGCTACCCTCCGAATCGTGCATACAAATCACAACAAGTGTACGATCAAATGGTGGAGATATCTGGTTCGGTGGTGCAACCAGTAAATCGCCAGGTCCTATGGAAGAAAAACTATTTGTAGTCATGCTTTGGAATTCCCTAGAAGCGCCTTCAAAGCTTCGCCCCAACGATCTGGATTCCAGATAATTGTTACAACATTTATCCTGCTGAAATGCGGAAATAGCCTACCGTGACACCCCATACTTCATTCCGCACTCCCCGTGCGTTGATTTTATGAGGGCTCCGTGGCCCTTTTACTCCAACGCCAGTCATTGCGAAGAGCTTTCACCCATTTCCAGTAAACTCGTTCATCTCACACATCGATCATGCCCCGATTCTACTGTAAACAGTCTGGTTCTACTACGTCTACACCTTGAGTTTCATTGCACAGGAATCTCAGCTGTTCCCGCTTGTCCAGATCCACAATACAGTGCCAGTGGATTTGCACTATGGGGATACAGATAGATTTGCACGAGCCCCCAACTTAAAAAAGGGATTACATAGGATACTTGAAATCTTTGACATCTGGCCCCGTATCCGGGATAACCAAAAAAGCACGGCTAAACCAAGGCGTTCACGCAGAAAGGGGATTACAGATTGTGCACCGCCGGAACGGAAACCGGGCGATACAGCAGCCCGCAAGTGGTTCAACGCGGTGCAATGGCCAAACGGCAAACTACTCTAACTACGCTGCGGGAGTGCGAAAGTGAACCGTTGCAGGCATAAAGAAATGCTGTTTTGCTACCGTGACTGCCGGAAGTACTTTAGCATATTGCCCTGAAATGGCCTCCAAAAAGAGATTACTGGCACCTCTCCGTTAAGGTACCGTCGAATTTAGGATTCGGAAAGGTTGCTAGCTGTGTCTGGTCAAAGAATGCAGCTTGGGTCGGTCGTAGACATCACGACCAGACCGCCGAGTGCGCGTTCACTACTACCATCGTGGCAGTGCGACGTTCTTGTTCGCTCACTCGTCTTCCGAATTCTCAACGTGCGATAACTATCCAGATCAATAGTAAGGATCTCTATTGCGCGCTTGCGGATGCCGATCCCGTACTCTATGAGCGGGTCGACAAGCTTGTCCCCATCAATGAGAGTGATCGGTGGAGCACCTTGGGCAAACGACGCTTCCATCGGAGACGATTCGCGTGACTCAGACCGGCCGTCCCGAAAACGCATAGTACAACCGCAGCTTGAGCCGGCTCTGAGTCACCGCGCACGATGATGGTAGCAACCGCCTCTCCTTTGCGCTGATACTGGACAGTAAACCTGGCACAAGGTCAGAAACCGGAAAGAAACGATGCGGTGTATCCCGGCAGCTTTCGGAGTTGCTCTGCACTAGCCACTGCACTTGGCTATGAAACGCATTATCACTATAAAAGGTATTATCACCATACGGTAATAATATCAAATTCAATGACAGAAAGAGAAATTCATACTCATGCGGGTCCAATCATAGAGCAAATGCTCCGGGCCATTCCTGCCGTATCTGATCTGCGGATCAGCTATCAGAAACCTATTGACAAGGCACGCCCAGACTTTCTTGCCGAAGTAGAAATTGAAGGTCCGTCAAAAGGCAGCAAAACTGTCCCTTACGCCCTCATTTTTGAGGTGAAAGCGAGCGGACAACCTCGTTGGGCAAGAATAGCAGCCGTCCAGCTTACTCGTTACGTCCAACTGGCGCATGCTAGGAGGTTCCCGCGAGCGTACGGCATTTTTGTTGCTCCGTATGTATCCGAAACATCCGCCGATATACTACAAGGGCATGGCCTCGGCTATCTTGACCTTGCCGGCAACGGGCAACTCGCGCTAAGGGGTATTTATGTAGAGAGGAAGGGCCACTCCAATCCCTTTTCGGAGCGTTCTGAGCTTCGGTCGCTGTTCGCACCCAAGGCTTCTCGTGTCCTTCGGGTCCTCCTCAGGTACCCTTACAAGCCGTGGCGCATGACCACCCTAGCCAAGGAAGCAGATGTCAGTTATGGTCTTGTAGCAAAGGCGAAACCGCTCCTCCTGGACAGAGAATGGGCTCAAAAAACAGCACGGGGCTTGGCATTGGTAAAACCCAATGATGCTCTTGACTGTTGGGCAACAACTTTTAGGCGGAGGCGCAACCAGATCCATAATTACTACAGCCTCGAAAACAGGCAGGAAGCAGAGCGCCGTCTGGCTGAAGCAGCCGAGACATTAGGCGCCCGCTATGCGCTGGCTGGGTTTTCTGGTGCTGAGCGCTTTGCTCCGCATGTTTCGTATCACCGTGCGATGGCTTACGTGGAGTCTAAACAGATCAAACGGGTTGCTCGCCATGCGGGCTTTCGGGAAGTCAGCAGGGGCGCAAATGTCCAGATCTTCGATGCTTACGACGACGGCGTATTTCATGGTAAGGAGAAGATCGGGGGAATATGGATAGCCCATCCTTTTCAGCTCTTCATCGATCTCAAGCAGACGAGAGCTCGAGGGGACGAATCCGCGGCATTCCTGCATAGCCAAATTATCAAGCCCCTATGGGAGGCAGCTCTAAACAGGGAAAAGACTCCATGAAACAATACACCGGTAACGACTACGGAAGCCGCGCTGTGAAAGCGGCCCATAGAGTACTCATCGAGCTCACGCAGGTGCTCGATCAGTACGAAGAACACACCACCACAGTCGGGGGCTGGGTGCCTCCCCTCCTCATGCCACACTCCAGGCACATTGGCTCAATCGATGTGGATCTGGCGATTGATCATAAAGCGATTCAGGGAGCGCCCTTTGGCCCGATCCGGAAGCTCCTTGAACAATCAGCCTACTACCTTGATGGCAAGCGAGCTTTTATCTTCCATCGAGATGTGGAGCTGAACGATGGAGGAACTCTGGATCCCGTGGTTGTACAGGTGGATTTCGTTGCTGCTGAGTACGGCATGGCTGGCAATAATAGGGTTTTTGTGCCAAACAATTAGGGAGTATCTAGTTGCTTTAGTACTTGAACTCCGTACTGTGAGCGGCTACATCTTCGATTCTTACCTGCACCATACCCATAACGATAAAACCCTCCCGCGGGCATCCCGACAATCCAACCCCGAAAAAATCACTAGATCGGAGCTGCCTTTTATGACATAAACATGAAGGCGAACAATATCTAATCGCAACGAGATCGTATATCTTAGCGGCTATGCGGGCGAGGACAGGTTTTCCT
>CAZCYQ010000035.1:0-37151 GCA_964503085.1 uncultured Rhodothermaceae bacterium
AATCGGGGACAGAAAATCTCAACAAAAAATTCCACTACAATGGCGAACTTGCGCTCAGTTTGTCCATTCGTGCGTAACAATAGCTTCTTCGGCCACGCTATCTATAGCCCCGCCTTTTTGGTGTCCGTTAAAATTGCCGCCTAGAAACACTTTACCCTGACGATTGAAGTCTTTTCTGCAGGCGGAGATAATACTTGGGTTGACTAGTCCTTTCACGTAGAGTCTGTTTCTCTCAGCAAATCAAGGCTCGCCATCTTGAGCCTCTCGTAAAATCATTTTCAGAGCTTGGTGTCTAGCGTCAAGTGGTTTGTTCGCATGATATTGGTTAACAATCTTGGACTTGTTGGACGAACGTCCCTAAGCTGCCCCCTTTTCCTGTAATTATACTTGATCGTCTTCAGTGGAGGCGTTCCACCATGGGTTTTACCCAAAATCTGGTAGGGTATGTACACACCTACCTTAGATCGTCTGCCCAACAGAAAGCTCAGAACCTGCGACTCGTCACTGTTGGAGCCCGATTCAGAGCAGCTTGCGAATCAGTTGAGCAATGGTGAGTGCAAGTGCCCCGAACGTCAGACGCCCTCCAGATATACAGTCACAAGAGGCAAAAGGATTTGAAGTGGAAAGCTCGCCTGTATTAAAGCGGGCCGAAGCACAAGATTCTCTGTCATTGATTTGGCCTGTCGTGGATCCCTATCTGGGGGTACGGGCTGTCCTGTATCGTATAAAGCCTCTCCTTATCCAGCGCTGTTAAGTTCGGCAGCTTGACGTCCCCATCCCAACCCGCAAACCAACCGAAATAGCCCCCATTGCCAGACAGGGCGTCAATTTGAAACAAATGCCGCTTTCCCGATTTTTTCTCTCCAATTGTGTAGTAGGCTATGGTTAAGGTAGAGTCTGCCTCTGCATTCCGCAAAACCCAGAAGACCTGTGCTTCGCCAATTGATGCCATTGTGCTCCCCAGCGTCCGGTTTCCTCGCACGTCCATAGTTTCCATCATGGGTGGTCGTTTCGCATTGGCGAATTTTACGCGCCATATTCGATCTCCCGCCTCAGAATAACCGGTAACCACAGAATGCAAATTACTGACATAGCCGATGACGCGACTCTTCTTGTTGCAAGACAACTGTCCACGACCTGACAGTTGACTTCTGATGAATGGGGATGAATCCTCATATGGAGCCTCAAATGATGCCACAAGCACCCCCTCCAATGTGTGCTTGTGAATGACACCGTCTAACTCTTCCGAATAACCAAGCGTATATACATGGCCGTGCATCGCGCAGATGTCGCCACTCGAGAACACAGTCGCTGCTCGGAATGAACCCTCCAGCTCATAGGCCGAATCTTGACGCCGAAAATACTGGATCCTGGAACCATTATCACCCACAACGAGCAGCTCGCCTCCATCAGCGATGTCCACCGCCGTAGGGAGAATAAATTCCCCTGGACCCTGTCCCCTCTTCCCAACAAGCCCTTTGAATGAACCATCAAAGCCGTAAACGCGCACTTCCTCATGCATCCAGTCTACGTACACGATCTCTTCAGTACCAATTGCTAGATCCACAAAAAGCCCAATCATCTCTTGACTCGCGCCTTCTTCTACCCCTATTGTGTAACCCTGCAGGGCAGCTATTTTTAGCCATGGGCTATCAGCCCTATGCTCAGAAAGCACAAATGCTGAATCCGTAACCACCGGAATATTGGGTGGTGTCGGGTGGAGCGTAATCCTCTCTTCACTGCTACCACAGGCAAACGAGCTAAAAACTGCAGCCACAAGGGCCAAACACCATCCACTTCTCATATCCATTGCGCAATATCTGATCGATGGCCGCGGCCTAACACTCGTCGCTATTTCCGGCACTCCATGTGCTGGTCGGCCTGATGTACAACCTTTCCGTTGAAAAACCAAATGCGGTCAGTGAACAATCTACAACGGCAATCGGGATGACGATGTTGCACACCACCGGAGAGGGATTGCGAAGTATGAAACACGTCATCGAACTTGCAAAGAAATGTTAATATGAGTTTGGAGCCAGCGGTGCGGATGAGACGTGCCTCGACTCGATGAATGAAATAGATATGCGTGCAGCTGACACGGTCCAGTCTGTAGTCATGGTGCCGAAGCATGCACATCGGTATCTCAATGAGCACTCCAATAAGCTCAACTGCCTCCAGATGACGCTGGGGCTAATGGATGAGTTGGGAGTCGCGAATTGAGAGTTGTGCCACGGCTGATAGACTTGAACTGTCACGTGAAACGCTCCAGCCCACCATTGTCACTAGGCCGGCACATAACGTCGATTGCATAATCTGACTAGCGTCAATTCGTTTGGAAAACGAAGCTCGGCACATTCCTGTCGCATACTACAAAATAGGCGAACTTCTGCAGGGCATATCCTACTGGGACGTCGTAGTCTGCTATCGGTCAGCCAGATCTGTGCTGTGCTTCGGCCCATTCCAATACAAGTGAGCCTTCCACGGTGAACCATTGACCTCCTACGACTGTACATTTGGTTGGCGCCAGACACCTCCCCTGAATCCCCGTCCAGCGCGAGATAACAAGAATGATTGCACCCAATCAGTATGCAGGAAGCGTTGTGGCCGCGCTTGCCTTGCTCGTCAGTGCCTGCTCCCAGCAAGCACCATCCGAAACCGAGACCAGCGACGGTTCTAGCGCGAAGATCGTAACCAACACCCCCGCTAATTCGGAGGCGACATGCACATTCAGTGAAGAACCCGTCTTGGTCATCGGCGATGACGAGGAAGATGACAGCCAATGGTTCTCTTGGATCCGGGGGATGGGGCGTCTGTCAGATGGATCCATCGCGGTGGTTGATCGCACGTCTGCTGAAGTTCGCATTTTCGACGCGTCGGGGCGTCACCTACGATCAATGGGCCAGCGCGGCGAAGGTCCCAGTGAGTTCACCGATCCCTTTAAAATGTGGATCACGACAGACGACACGCTTTGGGTGGGAAACACCGGGGTTTGGAGCTACACTGTATTCACGGCCCAAGGCCAATTCGTGCGGAGGATCATGCTCGATCCGGTGTATTCGAGAACGTCAAGCGCTGGAGGCGTGCTCGAAAACGGGTACACTGTGAACGCCAGACAGGTAGGAATGCGCACCCCTGACTTTGACGTTTCAGACACGATGATAGTAGAGATCCACGATTCCGATGGGAAGTTTATCGGCAACATCGCCCGGATTCCCCACTTAACCTATGGACACGTCAGTGAAGCCCCCGGGGTCGGGTTCTACCCGCTCTTTGAAGCAGGCGCCGAAGTTGACGCGCTGGGGTCAACCATTGTGCTAGCACACGGTAGCAAACCTGAGGTACAGGTTCTGGACGATGAATCCAACTTACAAATGATCATCCGCTGGTCAGATCCAAACCGCGAGGTTACGCGCGCGGACATACGCGCCTGGCGTGAGGATTACCGGGAGCGCCATAGTTCTTCGGACTGGGATCAGTATGATGACGCCATAATCAGCCCAGAGCGTCCTGTGGCCGACGCTTTCCCAGCTATGTCCAGTGTCAAGGTTGGCCGTGACGGCCGCATCTGGGTCCGCCAATACGAACGGCCCCGGGAAGATCGTGGATGGCTCGCCTTCGGTGCTAACGGCAAATTCTTTTGTCACATGGCCCAGCCCCCCGGCGATGTTTGGGAATTCGGAGCCGACTATTTGCTCTTGCTTCACGAGTCCGAACTTGGAGTTGAAACTGTTCGGATGCATCGCCTCACGTCACCTTCTTAGCCCGCGTATGAAGTACCGACGATGCAGACCGAGCCTTGTCGACGGTATTCTCCCTGGCAGCAACCTGCGTGAGTTAACTGGCATCTTTCTACGCGACAGGACCGCGGACCCTTGGAGAATGTTAATGAGATCAGGCTGTCATCTCGTCATATTTCCCGTTTGAGTCCTGCGCATTGCTCCCGCGTACAGCCTTTCTCAGCACTCTGCCTTCGGCTCGCTCGGAATCTTGCCGAGACGGAGATATTTATGAGCAGGCGGCTCACTAATTCCCGCCTTCGCGGCGGCCGACTTGATCTTCGTCTTTTCTCGTCTGTCAAATTGAACAAAAGCTTTACCTACTGATCGATGATCTAATTTGGAGGATACGTGTGAATCACCTTGATTCTCTCACGTACACAATAGATCACCTGAAAAAACTTAAATCCCAATTGACGCAGGGCACGCACACCTGCTTTAGCCAATGGCGAACTGCATGAAGCCAACTCCGCGCTGATCCTACAACCTAGGCTGGCGGCTCATATTGCGTGTTTGGATGCTCTGGTGTCGATCGCACACAACTGAGACTCAAAACAGTAACCGCCACTAGAATGCGTATTTCACCCGCACGCACGATTTAGAAGATCCGCAGTGATCACTAGCGCTCAGCGCTCCAGGCTCCGGGCGGAAATGAACGGCGTCAATTCACCCGCCCCGGGGAAACCGCGATCAGCGGGAGAGGGAGCTACCCAGTCAGCGTGGCTAGCCTCTATTTCCATGAGTCCATCGGAACGGAAAGTGATAAACGTATACAGCGCATGCGTGTATGGTGCCATGCTCCCGTATTCTGCTCCAACCCAATAGTATGAAGCACTGTTTATCCACAGGTAATGGATGCCATTCTTGCGCGTGTACCGATCAATATGGTGATGACCGCAAAAGCAGGCCACTACCTTACTGTCGGCCCCGCTACTGTTGTGCTCTTCCAGTACGGCTTCAATGGCGCTGCTAGCCTCAGGCATGGAGGTTGGAAGGCCGAGGCCTTGGTGTGCAAAAACCACTACCGGAAGAGATGATTTGGCGAGGTCATCACGGAGCCAAGCAAGCTGAGCGTCATCGGCGTAGCCGCGCAGAGAGGCATCCACATAGAAATTAGCTTCGCCGTAGGGCGTATAACCTTCATCTGCCTTCAGATTGTTTCGGTCAAGAACTACCACATGGTAGGGACCGAAATCAAATGAGTAGTAGCGACCTGGCATGCCCCACTTTCGAACAATAGCATCCTTGGACACAAAGTCCATGTCATGGTTACCGAGTACATGATACCCCGGGCCTACAAACGAATTCCAGAGGTCCAGGCATTCCTCACTCTCTTTGTTGCCAAAATTGAAATCCCCCAACTGGAGAATGGCATCTGGTTTGCGCTCGGCGACGGCTCGCATGAACGTTTCCAGTCGCTCCATCGCCCGTGGTGCTAATCCATGATGCAGGTCTGCTATCACACCAAGACAAACGGAATCGGTCTGGGCTGCACTACGACCCGGACGAAGAAAAAGGCACCCTGTACCAATCTTCAGCAACTCCCGACGCGATATCTGTAGTGGTACCATCTCCCTGACTCAATAGCCTTACATGTTTTCGGAACGGATGACCGTCGTGCTCCCGGTAAGGACATTCTCTATTAGCTCAAGGTACGGTCGTCCATGAATAGCAGCTTCCATTAAAGTTGCATTGCTTAGTCTGCTCACTTAGGCGTCAAATTCTCTTCCAACTGAGCCCAGAAGTCATAATGATATGGAAATGCGATTAAGTCCGAATTTCCTGTTATGGTCGAAACGATACATGCCAAATTACGGGAATTTCTGCCAATCTGTAGCCAGCATGTTTTCCTTGACGCTTCAGCACCCGTTGAGGACCTGCTGAAGCATGATCAGTCTTACATAGGCTCTGCGTCCTTTCAGGCTTGGCTATTGCCAGACCGATATCCCAAACGGAGAATGCCCAGTTTAGCAATTTGGTCACAAATATGCAATCTAGAGTCTGCATCATGATTCCCTATAGTTTGGATTGGCCGGTCCTTCCACGACGGAGTCTGTTTCTCTAGGCAAATCTAGATTTTTCATCCTGGTTGTTGTGCCACGACTGACAGACTTGAACAGTTACGTGAAACGCCCCTCACCATTGCCAGTAGGCCATAAATAAGTGCCAATTGTATAGTTTATCTGATCACAATTCATTTGGAAAACGAAGTTCCGCACACCTGTTGCATACTGCAAAATATGCGAAATTTCGCCGGGCGTATATTACTGGGGTGGTAGCATCGTAGTCTGCTATTGATCAGACAGATCTGTGCTATGCTTCCGTCCGCTTCAATGAAGGTGAGGTTTCCGTGGTGAACCTTCGACCTCCTCCGACTGTTCATTCGGTGCTCGTCAGACACCCTTGGGCCCCGGTCCAGCACCAGATAACGAAAATGATTACCTCCAATCAGTGTCTAGGAAGCCTTGTGGTGGCGCTAGCCTTGCTCATCGGTGCCTGCTCCCAACAAGCACCACGTGAAACCGAAACCGGAACCATCGACAGTTCCAGCGCGCAGATCGTAACCAGCACTCCCGCAAGTACAAACGCGACATGCATATTCAGTGAGGAACCCGTCTTGGTCATCGGCGATAACGAGGAAGACGACAACCAATGGTTCTCTACGATCCGGGGGATGGGGCGTCTGTCAGATGGATCCATTGCGGTGGTTGATCGCGCGTCTGCTGAAGTTCGCATTTTCGACGCGTCGGGGCGTCACGTGCGTTCAATGGGCCAGCGCGGCGAAGGCCCCGGTGAGTTCACTAATCCCTTTAGCCTGTGGATCACGACGGGCGACACGCTTTGGGTGGGAAACTACCGGCCCTGGAGCTACACTGTATTCACGGCCCAAGGCCAATTCGTGCGGAGGCTCAGGCTCGATCCGGTGTATCCGGACCTGTCAAGGGCCGGAGGCGTGCTCCAAAACGGGTACACCGTGAACACCAGAAGGGGAGAATCTATGCGCACCCCTGACTTTGGTGTTCCAGACACGTTAATAGTGGAAATCCACGATCCCAACGGGAAACTTGTCGGCAACATCGCCCGGATTCCCGACAGAACCTTTGGCAATGTCAGTGAAGCCCCCGAGTTCTGGCTGGACCCGCTCTTCGAAGCAAGCGCTGTAGTTGATGCCCTGGGGTCAACCATCGTGCTGGCACACGGGAGCAAACCCGAGGTACAGGTTCTAGACGATGAATCCAATTTACGGATGACTATCCGCTGGTCAGAACCGAACCGTGAGGTTACGCGTGCGGACATACGTGCCTGGCACGAGGATTGGCGGGAGCGCCGCAGCCCTTTCTGGAATCAGTATGATGACGCTAGAATTAGCCAACAACGTCCGGTGGCTGACGTTTTCCCAGCTATGTCCAGTGTCATGGTTGGTCGAGACGGCCGCATCTGGATCCGCCAATACGACCGGCCCCAGGAAGATCGTAGATGGCTCGCCTTCGGCGTTGACGGCAAATTCCTTTGTCACTTGGCCCAGCCTCCCGGCGATGTTCGGGAATTCGGAGCCGACTATGTGCTCCTGCTTCACCGGTCCGAACTTGGGGTCCATACCGTCCAGATGCATCGCCTCACGTTGCCTTAACCAATAACGCAATAGCACGTATGAGCACACAACCTAACCTCGTATTTCGTGATTGGTATGCTTTGACTTGGCGATTGCTATCTGTACTAATTTTGGCGTCTTGCGGAAGCGGCAAGGAAGGTGTAGACCTAGGCCTTCTGCATCCTACGCCCGAGAACATTCCAGAGGTTACGGACCCCCTATTCCTGCTTCAAGAACCTTCCTCTGAAACCGCTCAATCAATTTTGAATGTGGCTTCGGTTGATGGCTATGTAATCGGGGTTAATGAAGGTAGGCATGAGGACATGTTGGGAGTAATTGAGGATGTGAACATCAGTCGCGAAGCCATCTATTACGCAGATGGCGAATATGGCGAGGTGCGCTTTTATAACCTCTCGGGGGATTTAATCGGGATTATCGGTAGCCCAGGAATTGCCCCATACGAGTTTAAAAATTTGAATGGGCTCGCGGTCACAGGTGATGGATCACTGCTTGTGGTTTGGGATAACGCACGCCGAATTCAAGTCTTTCGTCAACAGGGATCGGGATACAATTTGGTGTCATCCTTCGATATTTTTTCGTCATTACGTAGCGGAGATATCTGCGTCATGCACGATCACGTGTATGCAATAGGGTACTCGGAGGAAGAAATCGGTGTAATTCATAAGTATACCCTAACAGGGGAACTTACTATGTCGTTCGGGGAAAAGTACAAGTCTTCTAACCCGCTCGTGCGCAGGTTGCTGTCAATAGATGGAACCTTGGCGTGCAATGAGAAACACCGTGTAGTTGCCCATGTTAACCTGTTTATTCCTGTTGTAACTGGATACTCGGAGACCGGTACAGAATTGTGGCGTGTCAAGTTAGCCGATCTGAGGATAGCGCCAACTGAGGAAGGGAGGACGAATAGGGGGCAGCCATCAGTAACGTATCCTGGTAATCTAGAGAAGGGAGAAAGTATTGGACTACAGTTAGTTTCTGATCCGTTTGCCGACTCTTTCATGGCGTTTTACAACGTTCGCGTTGACAGATCCACCAAAATGACCCATTACTTCAGCATCAATGCCCAGTCAGGAACAGGGGGCCACTTAGGAGAACGTCTGGTTGACGAGACCCTCCCAGAGTCATGGCTCGTTTCCATTGGTAGAGAACACGTATACATGTCGAGAGACTACCCATTCCCACAACTGAGTATTTACGATAGAGCCAGCCTAATTCCATGATGAAGGTCAGAATCCAGTCCTTGGTCACGAGTCTGTTCTAACTTTTGCCGTGATCTTGATAGTATCGTTAGTGATAGAACTTGCAAGAATCGTTCCGATACCAGCGTTGGAACTGCATTGACCAGAGGATCTGCTAACACCCGCTAGCCGGTATGTACCTAGTCACCAAATTAATGGAAATTATATAGACTAGACAGCAGGACAGAAATTCGACTAGAGTCCAACCGACAGACGTAACATTGCCGTATTGAGCCTCTGTGTGTCACCGACTGTTAGGGAGATAAACTCTAGTACCAACTCGTCTTCAATGAAGCGGGTCAACCCAAAAACATAGGCGACTTCAGGGTACAGGCTTATTGGCCCCAGATTGATAACGAGACCACCTCCGATCTCTCCCGCGTAAGAAAGAGGTGATAGATCATTGCCGAGTTGGTGGTCGGTGTTGACTGGGATCCTAAATACCGGACCGGCAAAGACGTAAGGGCTCACTACTTGAGAAGGAAAGCCTATTCGCAGCAACAGGAAGAGCTCAACCAGCGAAACTTCAAATTTTTCGCGGATCGATGGGAAATTGGTCTCCAATCCATCGAATAGCTGCCCGGCTGCCATATACCGGCCGCCGCCGCGCAGCGCTGCTGCCGGGCCAAGCGGGACTTCTGCCCACAACCCTACATGCCAGCCGTTTTGGCTTGAAAATTTCGTTTCCAGTTCATTGAGTCTAATTTCATTCAATCGTTGGAAATTCGCCCCGGCGCTAATACCAAAGGTCTGGGAAATCGCGGTAGGAGCAACGAGCATACCTAAGACAAAAACAAATACAGATCGGTACATTTTTTAGATCTTATATGACGGACAGTGCAACCTTGTGCTCACTGTACTGGTTTCCGTTTTCTACAATACAAACTACATCATGCGCATCGGAATCACTTGTTACCCTGTTTATGGTGGAAGTGGGGTTGTAGCCACCGAATTGGGCAGAGCATTGGCCGCTAGAGGTCACGAAATACACTTTATTGCCTACTCCCTACCTTTCCGTCTAAGCAAAATCACGGAGAACATCTATTTCCATGAGGTGAGTGTCACTCGCTATCCGCTTTTTGATTTTCCACCGTACGCACTGTCTCTGACAAGCAAGATGGTGGATGTTGCTAAGTACGAGGCACTGGATTTGCTTCATGTGCACTACGCGATACCACATGCAACCAGCGCTGTTCTGGCACGAGATATACTCAAAAAGCAGTCAATCTCCCTGCCTGTCGTCACGACGTTGCACGGCACCGATATCACGATTGTCGGGCAGGATGCATCTTACGCGCCCGTGGTAACTTATTCTATCAATGCGTCGGACGGTGTGACGGCTGTGTCCAATTTCCTGCGCCAGGAGACTTATGATGCCTTCGGTGTGGAGACTCCCATAAAGGTGATCCCCAACTTCATTGATACGGAACGCTTCAGCCGACAGGACAAAAAGCATTTCAAGAAAGCGATCTGTCCGGCTAATCAAAAAGTCGTGGTGCACGTATCGAATTTTCGGCGCGTAAAGAATGTCCCTCACGTCATTGAGGTGTTTAAGCGGATTCTTCAGGAAGGCTTGGCAGTAAAGCTACTTTTGGTTGGGGATGGCCCGGATCGATCCAACGCGGAGCAGTGCGCTCGTAATTTGGGAATTCAGGATGCCGTGCGGTTTCTAGGAAAACAGGATCCGGTTGCAGAAATTCTGTCCATTGCCGATCTGTTTTTACTTACCAGTGGATCTGAATCGTTCGGACTTGCTCCACTGGAAGCAATGGCCTGTGGTGTACCCGTTGTATGCAGTGACATTGGTGGTTTACCGGAACTCATAAGAGGCAGCGGAGCAGGCTATTTATGTCCCGTGGGTGACATAGAGGCCTTCTCCGAGGCCTGCACCAAGGTGCTCGTGAACGATGAGCTGCACGCACAAATGGCTAAACGGGCCAGGGAACATGCTGTCCGCCACTACAATACTTCTGCAATCGTTTCCCAGTACGAAGCCTATTACGAAGAAATTGTTCGGCGTAAGGTCAAGAGTTTTTCATTGCCCGAATAAGCATGGCTTGGTCGCGCAATACCGTACCAGTTGGAATTCCCTGATTACCGACAAGCTGGCCCTATCTTAATGAACCTTTGAGGGGCGGATCCTGTCGTACGTGGCGAAAGTGAACCCTTCATGTGGACTTTCTTTTACGAGCGCGAACTCAGTCCCGATGAGGTGCTCGTAAGGCGGAAAGAAAGTGTCTCCTTCGTAGGAGCGGTCAATGAGCGTTAGCTCAAGTCGATCTGCTATGGGGATCCCCTCTTCATAAACCTTGGCGCCGCCGGCAATAAACACCTGATCAGCAGATTCTACATCCTTCAATGCAGCCTCCAATGAAGCAAATGATTCAATGGATGGATGGATTTTTGTGTCGGGGCTGCTTGTCAGTACAAGCATACGCCGGTTTGGCAACGGCCCACCAAAGTCATGAACGAGCCCTTCGCAGGTTAACCTTCCCATAATCATCGGGAAACCACTCGTCAGTCGCTTAAAGTGCCGCATATCTTCGGGGATATGCCAAGGCAGGCGCAGATTGCGACCGATACAGCGATTCTCACGTGCCAGTGCGGCGATGACGATCACAAGAGGACGTCTTACATGTTTTCCCAATACTCTTCTGGCATGTCTTCCGCCAGACTCAGGGCCCCTTCGGCACCACTGAACAGCGGATCTTCAATGGGTGTGATCGTGAAATGCCCATACTCCTCCAGGGCAGTAGCGAGGGCTTCTGTTATGCCACGAATTTGGCTTCCACCGCCTGCTAAATAGATACTGTTCCGGATCCGTTCCTGGAGCATCGGTTCGTACGTACTCAGTAGATCAATGATGGTCTCTGCAATACCTGGTATCAAAGAATCACAGGCCCGGCAAATCTCTTTGGTGATGTCATGTAACTGAAATTTGCCGGCAATCGGCAGTTTGACCCTAACGGGTTCGCTGGCACCGGAAACAGAGGCGTGCTTCTCCTTCAATTCACGCACCATAGTCTCACTTATGGGTGTGTTGACGAAGCGCTCCGACAACAGGTCGTAAAGCTGCTGATCTATATGATCCCCCGCGGCGCGCATTGAGCGCTGATCCTCATCACTCGGCATCGTGCCATGCATGACACAGAAATCAATCGTACCTGCGCCAATGTCAACGATACAGGCGTTATTGAGTGCACCGAGTCTATATGCCACCGCAAACGGTTCCGATACCAGCATCAGAGTGTCCGCCCATTCACCCACAGCATTGCGTATTGCGAGCTTATTGACCCGCAGAGCCTCTGCCGGCACGCCAACGGCAGCATAAATTTTCTGCCCATCCTCTGGTTCTGCCAGCGATATCAAATGCCGAATCAGTTCACGAACAGCCTTTTCGTCTTTGGCTGTTCCGTCCCTGATTACACCGTGCTCCAAAGGGCGAACCAAGTTGACTGAATTCCGATGCTCGATAGCATCCGTTCCAACGAGCACATCACGCTTGAGCAACTTGCGTGCGATAAAATCACGGGGCCAGCCGACATAGCTGTGAATCCACTTGCGCTTGCCATTATCAGCAGCAATGGCACTTCGCGAAGTTCCCAGATCAATACCGACGCGCAGAATATTATTGGATGTTTCAGATTGATGCGACATATAAACTAATTAGCAATTGTTATAGAACTATCCTCTGTCGAAAGATAAGAGATAATACCGGACACAAGACCGATAGCCAACTGCTCTCGGTAAGCATCATCCAGCAAGTTTTGTTCTTCTTCCGGCATAGAAATCGCGGTAATTTCGGCGAGTACTGCTGGCACTTTCGTGTTCAGGAGCACTGTAAAGGGCCCAGACCTCGTCCCCCAGTCATGAATTTTGGGATTAACTTCGCGCATAGTTGACATCATCGCATTCTGAATGTGCGTGGCCAATCGGCGACTGTCTTCATCTCGCACGGTTTGTCCCAGCGCCTCTAGACTGTTTTGCCATTGGGCAATACTATAGCCGGCATTGAAATTCTCCCGAAGAGCCAAAGCCTCGGCGCGAGCATCTCCGCGCGGGCTGAAATAGTAGGTCTCGATAAAAGCAAGTGTATCAACCGGGACCGAATTTACATGAATTGACACAAAAAGGTCTGCCTCGTGAGCCCGTGCATCTTCGACCCTGTTCTTGAGGCTCACGCTAACATCCTGTCGTCGTGTGAGAACCACATTATAGCCTCGAGACTTCAGTCGCCTTTCGGCACGCAAAGCAACATCAAGTGTAACGGTTTTTTCGTGCAGGCCAACTGGTCCAGAGGCACCGGGATCATGACCTCCATGCCCCGGATCAAGTACGATCTTTCTCACGTCAAGGCCATAAACACGGGACAAGGGTATGTCTGTTGCGCTCTCGGACGCAATAATTTCATCCTGGGATGCAAGTATGCGTTGGTCAGGAGATGTAAGTAATTCAACAGAGCTTACCGGTTCAGCCGTGCCGTCTTCTTCTACACCGCCGACCATCAGAGCAATCACAATGACCAGAAGCGATATACCCATAGACCACCATACTGTTGTTCTCCTTGGTTTTGAGACAGTATGCCCAACAAGTTTTTGATTATCCTCAAAAACACCTCGAAGTAACGCCTGCCGTTGACTCCCGGGATTACGCGATCTCATCGTTGGTCAATTTTCGCAATGACAAAATTAAACAGCCACAGGAGCTTTGATGGCCGGATGACACTTATAGTCCCTGAGTTCAAAGTCGGCATAATCATAGTCAAACAATGTTGCCGGCTTTCTTAATATATGCAATGTTGGCAGTGGGTAAGGCGCACGCGTCAATTGCTGCCTTACCTGATCAAGATGATTCAAATAAATGTGCGCATCTCCGATAGTGTAGACTAAATCCCCTGGTTCAAGGCCTGCCTGCTCCGCCATAAGATGGGTTAAGAGCGCATACTGAGCAATATTGAACGGAGCACCTAGGAAGAGATCGTTTGATCGGATGTAAAGCTGACAGGACAGTCGGTCATCAACAACGGAAAGCTGGAAGAACATATGACAAGGAGGAAGGGCCATTTGGTCTATTTCTCCTGCATTCCATGCGCTCACAATATGACGTCGACTCCAAGGTTTTCGCTGCAGGGAGTCCATGACAGATGCAATCTGGTCTACACCGGAGAATGAACGCCACTGCTTGCCATAAACAGGACCCAAATCCCCCCATTTTTCGGCAAACCCTTCTTCGTTGCGGATGCGTTCTTCAAACTCTTTAAGACGCACTGACCATTCGTCAGAGTCCGACGGTGGAACCGGGAGCTTACGATGCTCGAGATAATACTTCAGCGGCCATGCGGTCCAGATTGAGATTCCCTGATCGACCAGCGGCTTGATATTCGTAGAACCAGACAGGAACCAGAGCAGTTCGCACGCCAACCCCCGAAACCAAACACGTTTAGTTGTACAAATTGGAAATCCCATCTGCAGTGGAAATCGCATCTGATATCCAAAAACGCTGACCGTTCCGGTTCCTGTGCGATCACTGCGCTTACGTCCGTTCGTTACGACATGCCGCAACAAGTCCAAATAGAGATGCATCCGCAGAGGCTAATAAGGACAATCAACTTGAATCTATCAAAAATGATCTTTCTTCTGACCGCGAAATCCGGAGGGCACTCACAGTAGATTGCACTAAGTTAAAACCGATTATGTCAATTATGAGGCTCCATGAATATGGCTTTCAACAGTTGACAGATAGAGTTCGTGAATAAGCTTACGGGCTACGGTCACAGGATATTCCGTGCGTCTTCAGCACTACAACGGCAGAGTTCAAAATGTTTTGCATCCAGCCCAAATTGCAGACTGATCCAACGGCAAGTGAATCGTTCTCCACCCGTCAGCAGACGCCTCTATGCTGAATCACATAGAAATCAATTTGTTTGAGTGCCATTCCCATCGTAGACAACAGCATAAAAACAACATCTGCTTGCTTAAGGCCACGTTGTAATGTATCCAGTTAACAACTGTCCCGGATTATACCGGACGGCAATTAGCATCCCTGGTCTCACCTTGATGTCCAGCGTTGACGGTCTCATTGATTGGAGCATTCAGCTTAGCGTTCGAATTATTGCATCCAGGTTTGAGAAACCAGAGGATTACCAATCTTGATCAAGTATCACACCTGCTGGTATTCCGCTAAGGTACATAGAACCCCGAAAGCTACGGCTTATGTAATTTAAGTTCGCAGTTCAGAAAGCTGGAAGGCAATAAATCACTATACTGCGTATCACTAGTCCAAGTGAGAAATCCCAATCTTATCACGGCATTTTAATCGGCTGAAGTATGGATCCCAATCTGCACCAGAAGCAAGGTATCACACACCTGGAGAAGGTTTTACAATATGCCCCAATGGTTGCTAATGGAAATGAGGCGGTGGTACATTTGACCAGAGAAGACTGGTACGTGGTCGCTGATACGCTTTTCCGGATGAATACACCGAAGGAGTTTTTACCGAATAGTATCACAGATTTCCGTCTGAGTGATGATCACCAGGCTATAGAACTGCAGACAGAGAGTCTGCAAATCAGGCTTGAAATGTTCTAAGAACTGCATCACAGGGGCACTTCTTAGAAAAATGTGGCTACACTCACTTCACGATAACCCTAAGGGGCAATTGTCTTTATTTTGATTGCAGCTTGCTAAGTTTTAGACCGACATGACGGACTCAAAGTCTCTAAAAATCCTGCTGGTTGGCACCTTGGACACCAAGGGAGCGGAGTATGCTTATGCACGAGATATTATTCGTTCAAGGGGCCTGCATCCCATCCTGATGGACGCAGGGGTAATGGGGCAGCCGCAATGCGAGCCGGATATTTCAGCAGACGAGGTCGCCAAGGCTGGTGGCGAAGATATTTTAGCTCTGAGAGAAAGGGGTAGTCGCAGCTATGCCTTGGACTTTTTGACACGCGGTGCTGTGAATCTGGCAAGGAATATGTCCTCTCAGTTGGCAGGTGTTTTGGCGCTCGGTGGTTCCGGAGGGACTGCAGTAGGGACGGCTGTCATGCGGGCGCTCCCGGTGGGACTTCCCAAAGTGATGGTATCCACTCTTGCTTCTGGTGATGTGGCGCCCTATATGGGTGAGAGTGATATCGCTATGATGTACTCTGTCGCGGATATAGCAGGATTGAATCGGATAAGCAGGGTGATCATCAAGAATGCTGCTGATGCAGTTTGCGGTATGGCCGCGCATAAAATACCAGAACGTGTAGATGAGCGACCCTTGATTGCGGCAACAATGTTTGGCGTGACCACGCCGTGTGTCACGCGACTGCGTGAGCGTATGGAGAGGTCAGGGTTTGAAGTAGTGGTTTTTCATGCGACGGGTAGTGGCGGTCGGGCAATGGAAAAACTTATTGCGGATGGATTTTTTGAAGGCGTTGCAGATGTTACTACCACTGAATGGTGCGATGAGGTGGTAGGCGGTGTGTTGAGTGCCGGTCCCCGACGACTGGAAGCTGCAATTGTCACTGGCACGCCTCAGGTGGTTTCCTGCGGAGCACTGGATATGGTTAATTATTGGGCGCTTGAAACCGTGCCTGCAGCATTCAGAGAGCGAACACTGCACCCCCACAATGCTAACGTCACTCTGATGCGGACCAGTCCAGGTGAATGTGCCAAGATTGGAAAGGAGATAGGAACTAGGCTCAGCCGCGCACGGGCTCCGGTTACGCTGATGATACCGCTCAGGGGAGTCAGTATGCTGGATGCACCAGGAGAGATTTTCTTCGCTCCCGAATCTAACAAAGCGCTTTTTGCATCACTTCATGCAAACTGTAATTCCTCTGTGACAGTCAAGGAATATGATCTCCATATTAATGACCCTGAGTTTGCGGATGCAATCTCGGACGAACTAATCCACAATCTGCAATGGAAAAAATCGGCAAGTGCACTGTAACCCAACCTGAAAGCGTCCAGACTTTGACCTTTCCGTGGGGAGACATTTGTTTGCTTAGCGAACCGAAGTCTTCAGGTGCTAATGCATTGACATTCGCATCTGTTGAAGTCCAGCCTGGCACTGGTCATGAGCGCCATAATCACCCCAATGCTGACGAGATCATTTATGTAGTGGAGGGAGAAGCTTCGCAAATGCTGGATGATCAAGAACCGATCAAAATCACCCCGGGCACTTGCATCTTTGTTCCGCGTGGCATCTACCATGGAACCGAGAATACGGGCACCTCTGTGCTCAAACTGATAGTCGTCTATGTTCCAGGGGGAGAGGAGTCTGTGCTGAGGAACCTGCCGAATGTAACAATGAAAGATCCCATTACATGAGCCTGTTGCTAAGTTCACTTACCTTGGGCTGAAGGCACAAAGAATTCTAGTTAGCAAGAATGGGAAATGGGCATACCATAGAGGAAACCTTCAATCAGGCACTTGGCCGTGCGCTTCGCAAGGCCTGTGCTCGTTGGTCAGCGAAGCCGGAATGCATCAAAGTCGAAGAGACCCGGCTCCTGCATACCGACAAAGGTTCTGGACTGCGTCCCGACATTTTGATCGATGACGGGATTTTCCCGCCGGTCGCGATAGAGTGTTCATTTGGAGCCTTGGATGCGGACCGGGATGCCGTTGCAAGACTGGGGCTTGAGACCCGAATGCGCCGCGCCAGGATCGGCACCGCTATTGCGTTGTATATTCCGCAGAGTTTCCGCAAGGCGCATGGGTTCAATATTGCGGATATGCTGTTGGAGGGGGCACCGCTTGCGTATGCAATTCATCAGCTATTGGAGAGTAAAGGCCAGACCACTATTACAGGCACACATGAGCGGAGGTGGCCGCAGGACGGGTTTATTACGGGTAACGTATTTGATCTTGCGACACTCCTGTCTGCGGCGGGACTGCCGCGTGAGGAGGTAAGATCTGTCGGAGACCGTGTTGCGCTGCTGGTAGAAGCAGCGGCCAATGGACTTGAAGCGACGCTACCAGTCGGAGGACAGCAGCAGATTGCAGGTCATCTGCACCAACGCTCACCGCTAAAGGGTTTACGAACCACGGTTGTGTTGTGGTTGAATGCCCTTTTGACGCAGCAGCGACTTGCCGCACAGGGTGTTGTGGGTGCACCTTTCATAGATTTTACAGGACGTTCTGCACCTAATGTGCTCGCACAGATTGAAGTCTGGCGGACCATTAACCGACACAACTGGAATTCTGTTTTTGAGCCGGCGATAGAAGTCTTTGAGTTGGCAAGCAAGTTTGATCCCGGGGGTACCTCCCGGATGCTCAGGAAGCTGATTGAAGCGGTTATGGAGATTGAGACCGCCCAGTTGGGGCTTCACATCAATATTGGTGCAGAGCTGTTTCCTAAGCTGAGTGAGGATCGAAAAACGGCCGCCGCGTTCTACACCCAGTCAGCCACTGCCGAACTGCTGGCGAATCTGACGATTGAACCTTCAATGCTGACCGCGGAGGAGTGGGCGGATCCAGACCTTTTCAGGAAGCGGTATCTGAGTGATCTGGCCTGCGGAACTGGTACACTTCTGCGTGCAGGGTACCACCGTGTGGCCACTATTCACGAGCAGACCGGCGGGAGCATGGAGAGTCTGCGGCATCTACACGCGGCGGCGATGGAAGGCGGTTTGATCGGGGCCGATGTAAGCCCGATTGCAGCCCATTTGACGACGTCCTCACTGGCGGCATTGGGATATGGGGATCCGTATGGAGACACCCAGATTGGCTGGGTAAATGTTGGCGGGGAGAAAGGTCAGACAGGATCGCTGGAATATTTTGCTGCGCAACAGGTGGTGGATCTGTTCAACGTAGGTGCGGGCAGGTCTATGGGTAACGGCAATGGTGGAGAGAACTCGGTCAGTGTACCGGATATTTCGTTGGATTGGATTCTGATGAATCCGCCGTATTCGCGAACACGGGGTGGTCAGTCTGTATTTGACATTGCGGGGTTATCGCGTGCTGAACGCACGGCATGCCAGCGGCGCTGGAAGCTTTTGGTGCGGGACGCGCCGGTGAACAATCAGGCGGGATTGGCGGCGTCCTTTCTTGTGCTGGCGCACCAAAAATGTAAACCAGGCGGCCGGATTGGGTTTGTCCTGCCGCTGTCTGCGGCATTTGCGGAATCTTGGGCGGTGACTCGACAGATGATCACGCGGGAGTTCACTGATATCGTTGCTATCACGGTGGCGAGCGGTCAGGCTCTAGGGCGACAGGCACTTTCCGCTGACACGGGGATGGAGGAGATGCTTTTTGTGGGAACGAAGCGGACGACAAATCATCATGTGGACACGCCACCTTCGGCAGCGGTGCATTGTGTGACATTACGGGCGCCAGTTTTACGAGCGGGGGAGGCCGGTGAGGTTGCCCGTTCAATCCGTTCTGCACTTAAGAATGCCGTGGATTCCGGAGGCAGCTATGTAGTTCGGGTAGGAGATGATGAGATAGGACAGATGTGTACGTTCACCACGAAGGGAGACGGTGCCCCCTGGAACCCGCTGGGAGTTCTGCATGCCGACCTTGCCGCAGCGGCCAATTCGCTCTTGGACGGCGTCCTCCACTTTAATGGACATGTCATCCCCCTTGGTATGCCAATGTGCTCCATTGGAGAACTTTTCGAGGTTGGGCCAACACACCACCTGATAGGTCATTTGTCCGGTCGAACTCCAATTGGGGCTTTTGAATTCGTGCCCGTATTCAATTCGGTGGATGCCATTGGATCCGATCGTGCACTCTGGCGAGCCGATAGCAGTACGCAGAAGCAACTTCTTGTACCGCTGACCCATAAGGGGATGTCTCCTCCCGGCGTAGGTTCGGAGGCAAAGCGGGAAGCGATGCGTGCATCTCGCAGCACACTGTTCTATGCGCGAAATATGCGCTGGACCTCTCAGACACTCCTAGCAGCCATAACAACCCATCTTGGCATGGGTGGACGAGCATGGACTTCACTGCAGCACGATGATCCGCATGTACTCAAGGCTTTTGCCCTGTGGGCCAATTCTACGTTTGGTTTCCTGGTTCACTGGACACAGGGCCAACGAACACAGAGCGGGCGGTCAACGACGCAGGTAAAAGCATTGGCTAGTATCCCCTGTCCAAGGCTTGATCAGATCTCGGCACGTCAATTAGAACAGGCCGCAGTTGTATTTGACCGTCTGTCCAAGGAACCGCTGCTACCTGCCTGTCAGGCCCACGCAGATGAAGTGCGAAATCAAATTGATCACGCGGTTCTCGAGATGCTTAACCTGGCCAACGAGGCTGCTCCCGCAATCATAGACACATTGCGCTGGCTCTGGTGCAATGAACCCTCCGTCCATGGACAGAACCAGAAAGCACTCCACCGCCTGAAGAAAGCGTGATTACGTCATTAATCAAGTCGGCGCGGAATTCTTGGACGAGTATCGTTGGCCATAGCATTGATGCCTTGGTATATTATGCATCACCGACTCTATTTAGTTGAAACTTACCTTTTCAAACGAGTCGTCGCTATACAACATCACAAGCAGAGGTACGTAGTGAGTGAGACCTATTATCATCCTAACCGCCGCTTAAATGCGGCTGTAACGGACTTGATGAGCCCTGTTGATCGCGAAATTATTGTAACCCAGTAGGTTTCACAGATGCGTAATCTTGTCATGTTAATGGTTGTTGCTCTGTTTGGGATAGGGTGCAATTCAGAGGAGTCTGAGATTCCCGTGGTACAGCCGCAAATGGTGCCGTTTAGTGAGTTGTTTCAGCCGGCTGACACCATTAGACTGGATGCGTCAGTGCTCGTGGCTCATTACACTTTCATTGATGTTGACGAAGCCGGAAATTTACTTGTCACTGACGAAATGAGTCAAATCACCCATTTGTTTTCCGCAACAGGAGTGCACATGATGTCATACTCCGCTCCCGATTGTGTCCCCGACGAAGCTGATTTTCAGCCTAAGAGTTCACGCTTTATCAGCGGCGGACGTATTGTGGTGATGGGCCGTGGCAGGGGAGGTGCAGTATTTGACCGGGGCGGTGATTGCCTGGCTGGAACCAGGATGTGGAATGATCTCTCAAAATCTATTTGTTCGCAGGGGGATTCAATTTTCCTGCTTAAGGGGGTTCCTGGAGGAAAACCATCAATAAGCGTGTACGACTCAGCATTAGAACATTTGACGGATATTCCGATCCGCTCACCTCGGCTCATCATGTTGAACCGGACCATGCAAGGAATGCCGGGGAGATCTCTTGAGTGCTTTGACGATGGTGCGCATTTTCTCTATATCGAGGACATGGATTCGTGGCCAGTACGGGTAGACAGCAGCCGGATTCGGCATCAACCGGACTTCTTCCGGCGGCGGCCAGATGATGTGTCCGAAATACCGCCTATAGAGCAAATACTTGAGTATCCTTCGGCCATCGCCGTATTTGCGTTTGATAAATCCACCCGAATGGTAGCGTTCGTTGGATTAGACCGGAAGTGGACAAGATGGATCGAAGATCCTGGTCGCTTGATTGGGCTAAGCGTGGTCAGCAACAAGAGCCTATTCCCGGGTCGCAGCACGATTTCACACGTGTGGCCAATATCCGCTGGTAACGGCCATTTATACACTGAAGGGGAACACGAGTCGCTACCTGATGGCGAGGAAGGGAATCCCATCTTAATTAGATACAGGTTGATTCCGCCCCAATCCGGCGAAGAATAAGCATTGGCAACCAGCGGTGTGCTTCGTATTGTCATTCTTGGCCACGCTCACACTGCTCTTAGCCACTCACAAGATCGTTCCGCCGAAGTCTGAAACCCAATCCAATACGGCCCCAACCCCTGACCCACGCTCCTTTGCCACCAAATACACTTTGTCCGCCTGAGTGGAGGCCGTACGCGTGCGTTCGAGGGCGTCATAGGCCGTTCGGAACGGATGATGGGAAAAGATCTACACGGTAGCGACAATCAACAATGCCTCCGGTTTACGCACCATCTTCCCAATCACATGACGATATTGAATCCGATTTTTCCCATCTCCGTGGAGACTTAGCACCTGATCATTGCAAGTTTGTGTGTACCAGACTTCAATCTCTGTGTGTACGCGCATCTCCGTCCGCTCTGAAATCAGCGTGCTGGTTGACCGAATGGTTATGGGTGCCGCAGGACAAGCAGTATCATTCCAGAAGCCTGGCCCATTTTTCGAGATGCACCGACCGCGGAAATCATATCCTGCATCCGCGCAACCATGGGCACCGTGGAGGTTTATCGCTTAACACGACATTACAGTCCGTTTGCACAATTCTTGCGGCACGTTAACCTAATGGTATCCCTTACCAAGCGATACCATAATCATCACCGTGATCGCTTGCACCGCCCCACATCGTGCCGTGTTTGCGGTCAAACTCAATAGCAGTGATAGGCCCACTGGTACGTGCGCTGAAGGTTAATGTATAATTCATGTCGCGAAGCTCCCGGCGGACCCAATCAGATACTCCATTATGCAACAAGAGACGTCCTGGACGAATCTCGTGCTCACCGAAGGATCCCCGCATCTGGAAGCTGTTGATATTGGCGGCTTCCACAGCCTCCTGCACATTCATATCGAACTCAACAACATTCAGGAAAAACTGGAGCAGATTCTGATCCTGGCTATCCCCACCCTGTACCGCAAACGAGAGATAGGGAAGTCCATCTTTAAGTGCCATTCCTGGCGTGAGCGTCGCGCGCGGGCGCTTGCCCGGTTCAGGTAGATTGTATGGATTTTCCGCGGGATCCAGAACAAAGCTTTGCATGCGTTGGCTTAGACCAATACCTGTTTCGCCTGCGATTACCGCAGGGATCCAGCCACCACTCGGCGTGATGGACACCACCCAGCCTTCTGCATCGGCGGCCTGAATGGAAGTTGTTCCGGCATAGAAGTCTGACTCATAGGAAACATCACTGCCATAGCCCTCATCTCTGTCTGCTGACCATTCTTCCAGGTAGTGCAGATAGGGGTTCTCTTCTCCTTGAAATGGGTATGGATCCCCAGGTTTAACCGCAGGATCATTCGCTTCCCAATCGATCGTTTCCAGGCGCGCCTTAGCGTAGGCCTTGGACAACAGTCCCTCCATTGGCTCTGCAGGAGGGAAATACGGATCGCCGTAATAGAAATCCCGATCGGCAAATGCCATGTTCATGACCTGATACAAAAGATGAATGTATCGTGTACTGTTGTAGCCCATTCCTTGCAGATCCATGCTTTCGAGCATATTGAGTGCCTGCAGCATGACCGGCCCCTGCACCCAGGAAGTAAGCTTGTAGACCTGGATTCCTTTGTAATCTGTCACAACCGGTTCTTCAATGTAAACCTGCCAGCGATCTAGGTCTTCCATTGTGATCAACCCACCCTGTTCCTGGGTTCCACGTACAAGCTCCTCGGCGATATCGCCCCTGTAGAAACGGTCATAGGCAGCATATATCGCCTCCTTTCGTGACATTCCTGCTTCAAGCGCGGTGGATTCTGCTTCAACAAGCTTTCGCAGCGTTTCTGCCAGATCGGATTGGACGAAGAGCTGCCCCTCTCTCGGTGCCTGATTTTCATCCTCCCTGTTCGGCAAATAAACCGACTCAGAATAGGGCCATTCAGCAATGCGTTCGGCGTGGCTTTCAATGGAACGTACAGCTGATCCCTCAATCGGGTACCCCTCAGCCATCTGAATACTAGGTTCAAGGACATCCCTCAGACTCAAGGTGCCATACTCGGCAAGCATAACCATCAATCCGCCAGGCGTACCGGGCGTAACAGCTGCCAGTGGGCCATATTCTGGAGGATAATTGAGCTCCTGATCTTTAAAGAAGTCGGTTGTGGCACCCGTTGGTGCTACTCCCAAGGCATTGATTCCGAGTACCTTTTTCTGATTAGGATCATATATAATTGCCTGCGTTTCTCCACCCCAGCTCAGGACATCCCACATTGTGCTGGTTGCGCCCAGCATAGCACAAGCCGCATCAACGGCGTTACCTCCTCGCGCGAACATCATAGCCCCAGCAGTAGCCCCTAAGGGCTTTCCAGTAATGGCGACCCAGTGACGGCCATGTAAAACAGGTTTGGCCGTGCGCTGTGCCTGCACAGGTACAGCGATAACACAGCATAGAACGAGTAATTGTATGCGATATGCGAGCATGGGAATTGGGAATATGAGACAAAAATCTACACTAAAACAAAATGACTGACAAACTTGAGTAAAACAAAAGCTGGCTTATCAACACATAACCGGCCCAACACAGACTCAGGATGATTCTCCTATGTGTGAGTATGTGATGGGGACTATGTATGCAAACCGAAATAGTCTGCCAGCTTATCTCCTCCCTAATATACCTATCCGTCCCCTCTTTGAGGAAGTGGTCAAACAATAACAAAAACCACTTGTATCCCCGATAAAAAGGTCGGTTACACAATCCGTCAGATTAACGAGGCTAGAGTTTGCATCGCGCTGACTCAGATTGGGACAGATTGGGTAAAACGTGTCCCATTCGGTCACGTTTTGTGCGCAGGTAATTCGCATTTTCCTCATTGGCAGGAACTTCGATTGGCACACAGTCCACAATTTCCAGCCCGTATCCGTCTAGTCCTATACGCTTGGTTGGGTTATTGGTCATCAACTTCAACTTGCGTATGCCTAGATCGCGAAGAATCTGGCAACCGATGCCGTAATCCCGGTGATCCATGTCAAAGCCCAGCGCCTCATTGGCTTCGACCGTATCCAGCCCTTCCTGATCCTGCAATTCGTAAGCGCGCAGTTTATTCAGGAGACCGATTCCGCGTCCTTCCTGCTTCATGTAAAGCACTACGCCTTTACCTTCGGCCGCTACCCGTCGTATCGCAGTCTGAAGTTGATCCCCGCAATCGCATCGAATAGATCCAAACAGATCACCGGTGACACACTGTGAGTGTACTCGAGTCAGAACAGCTTCATCTTCCGTCCACGAGCCCTTCAGCAGAGCCAAGTGGATGTCACCGTTTGTTACATCCTCGAAAGCTATCAGGTTAAAAATGCCATACTGTGTCGGAAGCCGAACAGAAGCTTCACGACGAATCAGGGAACGTCGTGCCATGCGAAAGGCCACCAGATCACTGACGGTCACGATTCGCATGTTATGCTCGCCGGCTATGCGCAACAACTCGGGCGTCCGCGCCATAGTGCCGTCCGAGTTCATAATCTCGACAAGGACTCCCACCGGCGGCATTTCAGCGAGCCGTACAAGATCAACTGTTGCTTCCGTATGTCCCGTTCTACGAAGAACGCCACCATCGCGGGCAATTAATGGAAAGACGTGTCCTGGCCGTGCAAAATCAGTCGCTGTCGACTTGGGATCCGCAAGGGCCCGAATAGTCGCTGCCCGATCCGCTGCGCTAATACCTGTGGATGTTCCGTGGGAATAGTCCACCGATACAGTAAAGGGGGTACTGAAGAGGCTGGTGTTTTCCTCCACCATTAGCTCGAGATTGAGCTCGGACGCACGCTCAGCAACCATGGGGGTGCAGATAAGTCCCCGCCCCTCCCTAGCCATGAAATTCACGAGCTCAGGGGTAACGGTCGCAGCAGCCCCTACGAAATCCCCTTCATTTTCGCGGTCCTCGTCATCAACCACGATCACTAGGCGGCCAGCGCGTATATCCGCAATAGCAGATTCAATTGAATCAAACGCACTTGTGCCCGGAGCCCCCATCAGGAATCGCTCAGGTATTTACCGAGGCAAGAGAATTCTTTTCGATACGAAGCTTGACACCCCCATCTACGTCCAACAAAACGCTGCTTTCGTCTACTTGGTGAACCTTTCCATGGATTCCACCAGCGGTTACGACCTTGTTTCCTCTTTGAACAGCTTGTATCATCGCCTTGCGTTTTTTCTCACGCTTCTGCTGGGGCCTGATGATGAAGAGGTAGAAGACGACGAAGATGAGGAGAAGCGGCAAAAACATCCCCAAGCCTCCGAAGCCGGGAGAACCTGATGACTCTTGGAGTATGACTGCGATTGACCAGTACATGAATAACATTGGAATCAAGGAGTTATAATAAAGAAGGGTAAGCTACCCGCATCGCGTCGCTTCGACCTCTTACCGCTGCTGCCTTCCGGCCCTGACGGGGTTCAGAGGGAGCTGACCGTGCGGGACTCACCCTTCGGGCCGGTTTACCATCCATACCTATGACGGTTCCTGCATAATCAAACTTGCTCGAGCGCATCAACGTTTACGGACGCGTGAAGATTGGGCATAGATGACGGTGCCATTCTCATCACGGTGCGCACATCCTCGTGCAGATTACGATATGTTTTGGGTGCCTTGATAATCAGAAAATAGCGATACTGATGTTCAACGCGCTCAATATACGGCTGCTCAGGCCCCAGTACAGATACGGTGGAAGGTAATTGCTCACAGAGCAACTCCCGCCATTTTTCCGCCAGACGTTCAACCTTCCGCTTGGGCGCACCCCGAATCTGGACTCCCATGATTCGTCCAAACGGCGGATAACCCAGCGTCACCCGTTCCTTCATCAGCTTTCGGGCATAGCCGTCAAAGTCGTGTGCCTTCAGGAACGAAAAAATTGGATGTCTAGGGCGCCGCGTTTGCAACAGAACCTCTCCGGGTAAATCGGCTCTCCCTGCTCTTCCAGCAACTTGCATCAGTAATTGAAATGTGCGTTCCTCACTCCGAAAATCTGGAAGACGAAGCCCTACATCACAGTTGATCACGCCAACCAGCGTTACGCGACCAAAGTCCAGGCCCTTGGCGACCATTTGGGTACCGATCAGAATGTCTGCCTCATTTTTTGCAAAGGCGTTCAGAATTTCGTGATGAGCATTTTTGCTTTGCGTACTATCACGATCCATTCGCAGGATCCGGGCATCCCTGAAAAGTTCGCTGAGATCTTGGAAAACACGCTGAGTACCACTGCCCAGTGGAGCAAAGGCCGCTGCACCGCATTTGGGACAACTGACCGGTGGATTACGTACGAATCCACAGTAATGACATTTCAACTGCTGCTGTACCTGGTGGTAGGTCATGGATACACTGCAGGCTATGCATTGAGGCACAAATCCACAGTTCTGGCACTCAAATATCGGTGCGAACCCGCGACGATTTTGTAATAGAATTACTTGCTCTTTGCGCTCCAGACGAGATCCAATAGCCTGGATGAGAGGCGTCGACAAGGCGCCGTAGAGACCATTATTATCGCGCTCCTCACAGAGGTCAATCACTCGAATACTTGGAAGAGCTGCTGCGGAGCGTCCTTGGGTAGGTACACGATCCGGCATAGTCAGAATTGTGTACTTCCCCTGCTTTACGTTGGTCAGGCTTTCCAGGGAGGGGGTTGCAGAGCCGAGTATGCAAATGGCCTGACGCATTCTTGCGCGCACGACGGCGACATCCCTGGCGTGGTAACGCGGAGCAGGATCCATCTGCTTATAAGATTCATCGTGTTCTTCATCCACGATGATCAAGCCAAGGTTCCGTATCGGCGCCAATATCGCGGACCGAGGACCGATCACGACACGGTAGCGATCAGCACGAATCTGGTCCCAGACATCGTACCGTTCACCAGGAGCCATACGGGAATGCAAGACCGCTACAGTATCTCCAAAGCGACTACGAAAGCGTTGTACGGTTTGCGGGGTGAGTGAGATTTCGGGCACAAGTACTATAGCAGTACGATTAAGGGCGAACGTTTTTTCGAGTGCCGCCAGATAGACTTCAGTCTTTCCACTCCCTGTTACACCGTGCAAAACGTAAGTGCGATACTCCTGTGTCTCAATGGCTTCGTGCAGAACCTCCACGGCCCTGGCCTGGGATTTATGGAATACCGGCGCTTTGCTGGGTGAGATGTCTGCAGGTCGCATCCATTCCGGGATCCTGAATACCCTCTTTTCAATAATCGAAAGGATGCCTCGTTGTTCAAGTGTTATAATGGTCTGGAGACCGGCATTACAGTTTTGTCGCACATCAGCCAGTAAAGGCTCTGTATTCCCGGATTCCACGCAGCGAATCAATTCCTGAATTACGGCTTTTTGCTTCGTACCGCGAAGCTGGGGAAGCAGATCACGCAGTGCAGCGGCCGTCCTGAATGCATGTGCGAGCGATATGAATCTGTCCATCTTTGCTCGCACCTTCGGGTTCTCAAGTTCGACTTTGCGCCGTAGAGCCCCCTGTTTCTCTGCTTTTGTAAGCTCCTCGTCAGAGATACGCAGGCCGATCCGTTTGAGTCGAGCGACGGTTGCCCTGCGGTTTTTTACCATATACTCTCGAAGGCTGCCAGAAATGGTCTTCCAGGCCGCAGATGATACTGAGTCCAGATAAAAGATGACTTTTTCCCTTGTCCTCATGCCTGCCGGAAGCGCTGCGTGGAGGGCTTCCCCCCAGGCACACAAGTAGTAGCGAGCTATCCAGTGAGTAAGCTCAAGCAATTCAGCGTTCACGACCGGTTGGTCACTGACGACGTCCCTTACCCTTCTGAGGTTTACTTCTGGACGAACGACTACATCCAGTTCCGTCACGATTGCCGTATAGAGACGTGTGCGCACCGGAACCAGCACCAGGGAGCCTATGCTCACTGATGCTTCAAGTACCCCCGGCAGTTCATAGGTATACTCCTTGACTACGGGAATTGGTAGTGCAACACGAACCGTGCGCAACATTGGTGCGCTATTTCTGGGAGGGACCTTTGTTCGGGTCGAAAAGCATACCGGTGCAGAGGCACATTTTACGCTTCATTCGCTCAAGGACATCGTAATTGGGGCAGCTTTGGCAGCCCTGCCAGAACTCGTCATCATTGGTGAGTTCGCTGAACGTCACCGGCTCATACCCCAGATCCGAGTTAATCTTCATGACAGCAAGACTGGTCGTGATGCCAAACAACTTGGCCTCCGGGTAAAGCGTCCTTGAAAGCTCAAAGGCTTTACGCTTGATACGACGGGCAATTCCTTTTTTACGGAACTGTGGGGATACGATCAGACCTGAGTTGACCGCATATTTGCCGTGGTCCCACGTCTCAATGTAGCAAAAACCAGCCACCTCATCATCCCCAAGTGCAATTACTGCCTTGCCTTCTGCCATTTTTTCCCGAATATACTCTGGGGCCCGCCGGGCTATACCGGTACCGCGCTGCGCCGCCGCCTCTTTTATCAGAAGGCATATTTCGTGGGCAAACCGAAAATGTTCGGTCGTAGCAATGTAAATTTCGACAGATGCCGAATCTTCTACAACAGGAAGTTCTATGGGGAGGTTGCTGATCACTGATATAGCCGAATGTTAGTCGGCCGTCTAAGCGTAAAACATGTATGTGTTCCATGTGAACGCAAAAGATTTATAATGCGTTCATACACACGTTAAACTCATTAAATTGATTTTTGATGGAAGAGTGTCCGTCATGCGCCATTGAGGTGGCCCATAAGCTGGAGGTATGTCCCTATTGCGGCTATGAATTCCCACGGCAAAGCAACAGCCGCACGCTTATGGCTTGGGTCATGGCAATCCTTCTTGCATGGCCCTTGTTTGAAGTCATAAAATTGATTTTTTGATAATATTGCGGTACGTAATTTTTGAAACTCGTATGTGCGTCAGCTGGCATCAGTGTACCTTGGTGATTCGCTGCACTTTCAATAGGCCTCCTTTGGTGAAAAATATCGGATATAGCCTCCCAAAATGAGTCCGGTCCGTATATCACCGATCACACAGGTCGTGAAGGAAAAGCTAAATCAGCCAGGGTCCATGTCAATGAAAGTAGCCACGCCGGGCAGCTCAAAAATATTTCTCGTTTTTCTGGATAAATTTGGAAGGAGAGCTAAGGAGTCGGCTGTAACATTTACAGCCGATGTGAGTGCTCAATGAATGGCAGAAAAATATGACGTGTTAATGGCACAGATCGGCTGTCGGACGAATTAATATCTGAGTCCGATGCATGGTGCAATCGTTAATGATGATAGAAAACACGACATTAGGGAAGGCATTGGATATAATCACAATGACTTTTAAGTTTGCACCATTGAAGGTTAACTATTGAGTTGATCGTCAACAGAACCAGGGGGTACGGCAATAGAATAGGATTGGGAAGTACGATTGACCGGAACGTGCCCGCATTCTAACATGATGAAACCGCATTACCATAGCAAGACTACTAGACGTCACGGCAAAACTGATGGTGACCAGATGCTTTTTCGAAGTTGAAAAGAATACCAATGGATCAATCATGGAAATGCACGGAACGAAAGTATCTTGGCGATTTTAAGGTTTTCAGGGTGCGCCAGGACGACTGCGTGTCACCTCGAACCGGGCGCACGCACAAGTTTTTTGTGTTAGACACGCCAGACTGGGTTACAATTGTCCCAGTAACTACCAGCGGTGAGCTTATTTGCATTAAACAATGGCGACCGGGCACCGGGACCGTTGAACTGGAGTTACCAGGGGGTATCGTTGATCCGGGTGAGTTGCCCCAGGAAGCTGCCAGACGTGAACTCCGGGAAGAAACAGGTTACGTGTCAAAAACGCTTGATCCAATAGGCTCAATGGCACCCAATCCCGCAATCACGACGAATCGGTGTCATTTTTTTCTGGCCAGAGATGCAACGCCGACAGGCAAGCAAAAACTGGATCCAGGCGAAGATATTATCATTAATCTGGTTGATGTGCACGAGGTGCCGAGACTCATAACTGCCGGGATACTCCGACATGGCATCATCATAGCCGCACTTTATCACTACGAGCTATACTTGAAAAGTGGAAGAACAGGAAAATAAGGCAGTGCAATCTGCAGGGAGCTCTCGTCGTGCGTTTCTTCACGAAATTCTGTTTGAGAGCGGAACTCCACGGGGGAGGCGGACCGACATCGTTCTCTTTATTCTCATCGTGGCAAGCGTAGTAGCTGTCATGCTTGAGAGCATCGATACGGTGCGGTATCGTCATCAGGATTTGCTGTTAGGTCTCGAATGGATGTTCACGATAGCCTTCACCGTGGAGTATGTGCTTCGACTATACAGTGCCAGGTATCCCGGGAGATATGCCCGCAGCTTTTTCGGAGTGGTTGATCTAATTGCAGTGATTCCGACTTATTTAAGTCTTCTTCTGCCCGGCGCACAGGCGTTGATTGTGATCAGAATTCTGCGCTTAATGCGTGTTTTTCGTGTACTGAAACTGGTTCAGTACAGCCGAGCCGGAATCCATTTGCTTTTTTTGCTCCAGGAAAGCTGGAGACGGATATGGGTGTTTGTACTTGCACTGGCACTTCTGGTAACGACCATTGGTGCCGTAGTTTATTTGATTGAGGGCCCGGAGAATGGTTTTACCGACATTCCTCTCAGTATGTATTGGGCAGTGGTTACACTAACAACAGTCGGATATGGGGATATCTCTCCGCAAACGCCGCTAGGGAAGTTTTTTGCGGCTTTGGTCATGATAATAGGATACGCGATCATCGTCATGTCAATCAGTATTGCTGGTCGACATATCAAGCGAACGATACCATGCGTGCGTTGCAGGGAAACGAAACTGGAGAAAGGTGCAGCCTTTTGCAAGCACTGTGGACATAAATTCCATCAGCACTAAAGAGAGGGAACTCAATACGTGAGTAACCACAGAGATTAGGTACATAACTAGCAAATGCCTTGTCCCCAGGTAAGGAACAATGAAGGGGAGTTATATTCAGATCCGTTTCACTTTTGCTCCTGCGACTGTGTTTTAGTTGGTGTTGGACAACACCAATATTTGATAATTAGGCTTTTATGGAATACAACCTAATTACCTGGATCTAGGTGAGATAAACTGATAGACATCGAGCATTGGATTGGGCAACTCACCACTGCTGTCAAAGTCAGGTTGAACCATAGTGTAAACGACCCCATTTCCTCCATGCCAGAATAGCGTATTCAGACCGAGTTCCTCAGCAAGCAGCACACCATCCTTAGTGAAAACCTGATATCCGGTTCCATTATCACGGTCAATGTACTGAACCATGATGGTTTGGTCAGTGAGTTCGAATAAATCCAGTATGGTCGTACCTCGAAGATCCTTCATGGCTGAAAAAACTTGCGTATAATCAGCCGGTAAATCTTTATTGAGTGAACGGAACCATGAATTACGCTCGGAGATTCTGTCTACCAGTTTGCCGTTCGGATCTAATTTCAGTATATCAAGAGTACCGGCCGAAGCGTAGAAGATATGTGTTCCATCAGCAATGAGGCCACCGTGAGCATAGCGAGATTCGGCGTTGGGAAACTTTACTGGTGGTAATGGAAATTCCGCTAGTACTTTGCCAGCGGAGTTCATACGTGTCAACGTTCTCTCTGTCGGAGGTCCTGCACCCACACCATACATCATTCCTTCTGGATCAATGTCGATGAACTTGGGGCTGCTGAAACTGGGATCAGCACGCCCCAGGCATGCTCCTTCAGCCGTGAATTGGTAGCCCCAATAACCTCCCGAACCGTTTTTGACGAAAATGAATTCATCATTCCCAAACAAAGCAGCACTAGGATCGAAAGGAAACGCCGGATGACAAGTTGAGGGATCCAGCGAAGCTTGCAGCGTACCGGTTGAGTCAAACAATAAGGTTTGCTTTCCCTGCAAGTCGGTAATGAGCAACCGACCGTTTGAATCAACATCAATGTGCTCAATCATAGCTATCAGCGGCGTATCTGGATTATCTAACCTGATCGCTCGAATTCTCTCAAAATACTTGAACTGGAGAGGTGGTATCTCCTGGGCGTATGTGTCTAGTGGAGAGCAAGCCACCAAGAGAATCGTGATGATAGGGAGCGTGTTGCGGTTCATTGCGCGAAGGATAGCTTGGGGTTGAAAACTAGACCAGATTCAGTCGGACGAAACCACTTTCCATACACAGCATCGGCAGGAAACAATTAATTCCAGCTTTGACAGGCTGCTGTCGAGACGGGGCTTACCGCCCCTACGGACGATGAGAAATCAAGATGTGAGAGAATATGTGTGGTTTTGCGCAGAGCAATTCTCGGCTAATTGATAGGTGAATTGATGCGAATGTAGCTTAACCGGCCGGAATAGTTCTACTATAAGATCCAAAGTTGCATATAAACCGCGCATCCTTGTTTGACAGGACTCCGACCCCGCTACGCCGTAAACTTGGTGATGGATGACCTACATCCCTATGTTCGGCACCACTCCACAGGCCACCCGCGCGCCGCCGCCGCCGAGCGGCGCGGGCGTGTCGGAGTAGTTGTCGCCGCCTGCATGAATCATTAGCGAACGGCCGTCAAGATCGCGCACCGTCACTCGGGGAGCGACCACCGGAGTGGTCGCAGCACCAGACGAGTTCACCGACAATGTCGGCAGATCGCCGAGATGACCGTTTCCGTTGGGACCTTCGTGACGCCCGGTATTCTCCGGGTCGTAGTGCCCGCCCGCGTCTTGTCCCGCCATCCCGCAACTGGGGTTTACATGCACATGGAACCCGTGCTCGCCAGGGGTGAGGCCGGTCAGATTCGGCGTGAAGCGCGCACCGTCGGCAGTCTGCTCAACCCGGATAGAACCGACTGACGCTCCGGCCGCAGTCTCCGAGATGTTCACTACCACCGACTCGTCCGGCGACACCGGATCGTCGCAACCAACGAGTCCCAGTCCCACCACGAGCAAGCCAAGTATCGCCCTGTGCATTATGCCGATTGGAGTTTTCTTCTGAGCAGTCACGCGATCTCCCAGTCCTGGGGCGCATGTTCGAAGCGGTTCAGCGTACCCTTGCCCGACAGCCCTTGTACCCTCCGATGTGAAGCTCCAATCTGTACGTTTTATTAGCCACAATGGAGGCCTGTAGGTTCGTTTCCACAGCGTTGCTTTGCTAAACATTTCTCGGCAGTTATATCGTCTGGAACTATCCCCAGGAGCCTAATTTATGTATTTCACTGGTAGAGTATAGCTCTCAGTGACTAGGAACAGCTTATGAGGCGCTATGTTTTTCGCAATGCGCATCAGAATGTACAACTTGGCTTGTGGAGAAGCAACTTGGTGGGTTCGACGACTAGTCAGTCTGGCCTTCGCGTATTTTGAGCCCTGGAGGGTTGTAACGCATTGTAGACGTACGACACGATCGCCTTATTGTGCACATTCATGCCGACGACTGTGGGAAATCCAGATGTGGACGAATCTGTTCAGTTTCGCATAGTGCTATTCTCGGTTGGTTTATAGATGAACTCATGCGAATGTAGCTTACCCAGCCGGAATAGTCCCACTATAAGCATCTAAAGAACCACCTCTGTTGCGGGCTCGCGCATATTATAGCTGGAGGACATCACCCGACCGTAAGCACCTGCCATAGCAACGAGCAAAACATCTCCCTCTACGGTTTCGGGGAGTCTGCGGGAGCGTCCAATAATGTCGCCGGTCTCGCATATAGGACCAACAATGTCAGCTGTGATGGTTGCGGGCTCGTGCAGCCGCGTCAGGTTAACTATTCGATGATAGGATCCGTAAAGTGCTGGCCTGATCAGTGAATTCATACCCGTATCCACGCCTACATAACACGCAGGACCTTTCCATTTGACCTGTGTGACGCGTGCCAAGACCACCCCGGTCTCTGCAACGAGGTATCTGCCGGGTTCTATCCAGAGTTCAAAATGGGGATAGGTTTCCCGGAACCGCAACAAACTTTCCTCCAAAGCAGCAAGATCCAGCGGTGTGGCACCTGGCTTTTCCGGCACACCGAAGCCACCACCCACATTCAAGTAGGTAACCTCCGGAAATGCTTCCGCGCATGAAGCCAGTGCGTACGCAGTGGAACTCCAGGTATCCGGTGTCAAAATGCCGCTGCCAATATGTGCGTGCAGACCTACAACCCGGATGTTATGTGCTTCTGCAATCCGCCGAACATCTGGTAGATCATCCGGCGTGATCCCAAATTTCGAGGTCAATCCAGCAGTGCGTACATGCCGGTGGTGACCACGACCATACCCAGGATCAAGACGCATCGTGACAGCACGATGCGCAAAGACATCGGGCCAAAGCTCCAAGGCCCGTACATTGCCCACTGTCACATGGCCTGCGAGCTCGTAGCCCATAACAAATTCTTCTTTTGCCACAAAGTTGGGCGTAAACAGGATGCGCTCGGAATCAATGTCAGGAAACAGCTTCCGAACATAATGAAGCTCACCGGGAGACACACACTCAAAACCGATACCGCGCTCATGTATAGCCTGCAGTATCTGCGGATTCCAGCAGGCTTTCATCGCATAGAAGCAGCGGTCAGCACTCTTAAGCGTCTGCACACGGGTTATGGTGTCGTGCAGGTTGGCCAGGTTATAAACGAAGCACGGCGCGGACGCAGATGCCGTTTCGAGCAAATGCGTGCGCAGGGTTTTCCACCAGGGCGTAGCTATGGCAGCGTCTGGAGATTCAAACAGTTCACGATACGTAGAACCAAATAGCTGATCCGGTCCAATCTGGCCAAAAATCTGGCTGTGCAGCTTGTTCGTTAGACGTTGCGCGTGCGCATTGTCTACCACAAAAGTAAAGTTCAGATCGCTGGCGGCCTGCGTCACCAAGTACAGTTTTTGTTCGTCAAGGACCTCAAGCGCAGGCCCAAGTTCGTGCAGTACACTCCGGATATTTCGTCCCACCAGACTAACTGCGGCGCAGCCACTGATACGTTTTGCCCGACAAAAACTGTTCAGATTGTCTAGAAGGGCATCAATAGTAGATTCTTCAAGCGGTAATCCGTATACCGGATCAATCGAAATCGTAACATTGGTTTCTGAGGTGGCCACCATTCCTATGGAAAGGCTCTGCCGTTCAAATGCGCTGCATACCTTCGCCAGAAATCCTACCGAATGCCACATGCGCGGTGTTTCGACGGCAATCAGCGTCAGGTCTGTACGCGCAGCAATTGCTTTCACCTGCGCACCGTAACTCTCGACACCTGAACCAATTACAGTTCCTTCAAGATCAGGGTTGGCGGTTGAGCGAACGTGGAGAGGAATCTTCTGTGCACGCAAAGGGTCGATACAACGTGGATGCAGCACTTCGGCGCCAGAGCTGGCCAACTCCTGCGCCTCATCGTACTCAAGTTGCTTAAGTAGGCGCGCACCGGGCACATGACTCGGGTCGGCTGTAAACATTCCGGGGACGTCGGTCCAGATTTCCAGGCGCACGGCATCAAGTTTGCCGGCAATATAGGACGCCGAAGTATCGGATCCACCCCAGCCCAACAGCACTGTTCTGCCACGGGCATCACTGGCAATAAAACCTTGCGTAATGAACACATCCGCATCAATCTTTTGAAGTTCAGGATCGGGGGTGTGGTCGCATTGTGCCGAAAGAAACTCTTCGTGCGGCAGAATCCCTGCGAACGATTCCGACGTGAGAACTTTGCGTGCATCAACCCAGTCAGTCTGAATCCCCTGAACCATGAGGAATGCTGCGCCGAGCGTCGTGCTCATCAGTTCGCCCATGGACAGGATTCGAGCGTGCAACGCTGGTCCGACATCACGAGTCAGGGATATGCCGTACGCGAGACGCTCGAGCTCTTGGAAAAACTCATCCAACAGTACCTGACCATCTACTCCTAGTTCTTCGGCAAGTGTGCAATGCCGATCACGAATAGCCTTCAGGACTCCTTCGTGTGTGCCCTGCATTGCCACCTCAATGAGCTCTTCAAGAGCTCGAGATATTCCAGATACAGCCGAGCACACCAGACATACGCGTTCGTTATCTGCTCTGCGTGTATGGACGATACCCGCGATCGTGTCCCAGCATTCTCGTGAAGAGACACTCGTTCCTCCAAATTTTATTACCACCCAGGGATCCATAATCGCTCGCCCGGTTTCGTGAATGAGACACACCTAATCAATGCTGTTGATATAGTATCCGCAGCGGGCAATATCATCGAATGGTATGGCTCAACATGTTTCGCCGCTGCTTTCCAGACATGTTCAACGTTCGGCGGCCCGAACTGTGCAACTCTGTGCAATTGCAGATCACGAAGTTCAAAAATCGGCTCTAACCGGGTGCAGCGGCAGCCCGGTTTACTGGATCAACAAAACGAATCCGCTCACTTGAGGGCCACAAGTTAATGGTTAACCTGATTTCGAATGGATCACGCGGACTGAACCGATAAACTTACCTCGTCCCAGCTGCATCGGAGTGTAATAAATGCCTCCTAGGGCCGTTCATAAAGCCGAAAGACACACAATCCCCCCGAAATTCCGCCAACGATACAGCAATTAGGTGCCCAGATTACTACGAGCATAGCAGGAATCACAAAAAATGCCTATTCTCCGACTTGCACGAATTAATTCCGTTTCCCTGAAACTGGTGTAGTACAGTCCAGAGTTTTATTTGTGACTAAGTTTGACGATGGCATGGAAAGCCCTCTCCATGATTTCAGAGTTTTGACTTAAAATACTTACTTCAGCTTCACCATGTTGCACCATTACGAAATAGCGAAGTTAGGATAAGAGTTTCGGTGTGATTTTCAATTCCCCAAATCTTGTTCGGATGGAAAGAAGTGACTATGCCGTGCAACCGCGGAGTATTTGGGGAGACATTGAAACTGAACGCCTCCTAATGTTGCACGGTAGTTTGTC
>CAZCYQ010000036.1:0-35437 GCA_964503085.1 uncultured Rhodothermaceae bacterium
TCTGTGGTCCAGTAAGATGAGTACGAAACTGCCCCGATTAATCAGAGTTTCCTTAGACAAAACATTCCCGCTTGCTGCTACGACACTTGGTTACGCGGATCTCATTGTTAAGACTCATTCAGTGAAATGTCGACCTAAGAAGACACCATTTACAGATGCACAATTCCCAGCGCTGAAACTCAAGATCACATCTGCAAAGCGGGGAACTCCCCAGGAGCGGGCCTTGAAAGAAGGTAAGACCCCTTTCACTATTGATGTGGATATCTCCTTCAATGAACCACCACTGCACCAAATCCAGATCATGAAACTAACCGGTGGGCAGGAGTTATTCGCCTACAGCCTGATTGACCTGGTAGCAGAAAAATACCGTGCCATTCTGCAACAGATTCCACGCAGACGATCTAGACCGCGAGACATCTATGATCTGAGCCGTCTGATCACGCAAGAGAAGATGGATGTTGGCACTCAAGTAAAGATTTTGGTCGCTTTGAAAGAAAAAAGCCGGGCGCGCGGGATTGAGCCAGAACGTGATGCATTTGACGAGCCTGAAATAAGACGGCGATCCAGCGCCAATTGGCAGTCACTGACCTTAGAGGTCGACGAGGTGCCAGAATTTGATCCTTGCTTCCTGCGTGTTGCTACATTTTACCGGAACTTGCCATGGCCAAATATCTCCTGAGCCTCGTACAAAATCCCTAAACTGGACGAATTATTGAATTTCACAGGTCTCTTTCTTCTGGTTAGTGCAACAGAAATGTAGGTCAGGTTACAAGCATCGACCGTCGCAGGATTTCTCCTTAGCTTTCATACTTCATTGTGTATTCAGGTTGATCTTGCCGCCTGAATATACACTCATTCCAGCACTACGGCTACTGCTTCTTCATATTTGTCCGTGGGGCGTCCGAATAGCTTCACGGCATCTGCGGCGCTAAGTTGAATGTCTGGATACGTACTGTATCCCGTACAGTCGTAAGAACCGGTTGCCCTAACTGTGACAGATACATTGTTCTGGGGATTGGTGAGTTCAATTGTGCGATCTCTGAATCCCGAATTCCGACAGACATGAGCTCTGTCGGGCTGAGGTTGATGCGACTCTCCAGGTGTACCGATTTTTATCAACTCTCCCACATAATGAAAAGGAATGTTATGTCTGTCGGCCAAGAGGCGTAGCTGATTTGCCACCGGAAGATCAGCACATTCTTTACTCTTCAGGGTTCTTGCTTCTAACGGTTCTTCTGGGATAGGGGAACAAAGATGATCATTCAAAGCAGCTGGTAGCCGCCGATCTGTTATTTGATAGATCTGATCGTCTGCTAACCGTGCAATTAATGCATCTCGAAAAGCACGGTCCGTGTAAATGAGTGAGTAAAGCGAATCAAATTTCAACTCACTCTGCACGGCTTGCATATCTATTTTAGTGCCATCTGATAAAGTGACTGAGAGACTACGCTGGGAGGAATTTGCGAAAAACTGTCCATAAATCACAATACCCACCAAGAAACCCACAAGGAGGCCAATGCCCAATGATCCCAGGACCCACTTAATGTTTGCATTTGGTTCTGACTTTTCACCAACCTTTTGGAGAATATTCATATTGCCGCTACTAAGCCTTTTCTAAAACTACTCGTAGAAGTTGGAGTTGAGTGGTGTGGATTATGTGAATTGGATCAGCCGCCTTGAATTTCCTACATGACTGATCATGTGTCTTCTGTTATTTGACTCAGGCTCAGCCCCTCCGTCGCCGATGACGAATATCCGTGATGGATTAAATCATATCCCGTACGGTCAGTGTTTAAGCACTGGCGCTGGTACTGGTGCCAATAAGAAAGACCACTGAAGCAAGGGCACGGCACTCTACCAGGTGGCGTGCCTGCACGCCAAGTGTTTCATTAATCTTCTGGGGATACCATATCAGCGGGTATGCAAATGTATTCAGTTCATTTTCAAAAGCAATTTTTCCACAGAATATCAAAACAAGAGTCACGGGCAACATTTCGAGTTCTTCCATAATTGCCGCAGGGTAGTAGACGATCTGAACAACCGACTAGTTCAACCTTTCAGTCACAACTGCCACAACAGCAAATATCATTTCCTGTTTTCTCCGATTTGATAAACGAACTATTTCCTTTTCTTTCTTTTCTTGGGTGCGCGCTGCGACAGGGCGCTTCCCGCTGCTGTTTTGCTGTTTTTTGAAGTGTTCTTGCTTTTGAGAACCTTTGAGGCAGCCGAAGCAGCCTTTCTTCCCGTCTTTCTTTGTTTGGCCATAGTCGATAATGGTTTGTTAGTTGAAGTCAATGACCCAGGAATCCTCCAAGATCATGCCAACGGGGAAAGGTGACAATATGACAGCCCATACCCTAAAAGTGGCATAAAGACTGAGTCATTATTGGTGAATCTGACGCTCATTGAACCCGGTCCAATTGGAGATTTGTTATCTATCGGGCTTTTAAGTTTGGGTTCTAGAGTATCAAGAAGATCAAAGCACATTCGTTCGCAAGAGGTTTTTGTCAAAACCGTCAAATGATACCAGTCCCCTACCCCGTTGCACGATTTAGGTAATATGTAAAGAAAACCATTCCATCAGTAGAGCTGAACAGACTAGCCGACAAAGGGGTTAGCCTGTGCACGGGAGGCAGTTAAGGAATCCTTGTAGTACACTAGCTTATCCGCGACCACAGGCTGGTACGGGCGCACCAGCAATAATTGACGGGCAGGATGAAGCCTTCGCAGTTCATCGGGTTTCAGAAGCGGACGACTACTCTCTTCATAGCCTGCGCGCATCCGACCAAGTTTTCGTCCGACATCCTTATTCAGCCTGCGCTGCCAGATCGACATTTCCCCTAGGATCTGTGCGATCTTTTGGCTCGTGAACGGATCCTGAATTGCAAAGGTCTGAATAACCCCGCAGTTGGCCAAAAAGCTCTCCCATTCGCCGTGATACTCACGCTTAAGTTGTGCCAGATCCTGCAGAATTAGCCACATGGTCAGGCCATAGCCGCCCCCAAGGGATACCGCCTCCTTGATGTTCTGCATATAGCCTAGATTGGCAAACTCATCCAGAAGGAATACCACACGCTGGTTTACGCTGGGTTTCTTTGCGGCATCATGTGTGCACGAGTAGTAACAACTGCTAATTATCAGGCGCAACCAGGGCGCAAATGTGCTCAAATATTCCCGGGGAAGAATGATATATACCGTCATCTTTCCTCTGCGCAAATCTTCCAGATCGCAGTTCGTACTCGTGAGTACATGCTGCATCCGGGGGCTGCTAAGAAAATGCGTGTGACTCTGCGCCGTCGAAAAAACACCACTGCGTTCGCGATCAGATTTCTGCTCAATGCGATGAGCACCCTCCCGCACTTGAAGAAGCTTACTCTCTTTCATTGCACACAGTGTTTTTTCCATGCTGTCACTGCCTTGTGTCAAGAGCTGACGCACTTTGATCAAGTGCCGATCACTCGCGAGCGTTTCATCACTCGCCACATATAGAATGAAGCTGTAAAGCAATCCTTTTGCTTCGAGCTTCCAGTGAGAATCTTCTGCTCGATGGCCCCTGCCAATGATCATGTCCGCAAGCATCATGGCCGTCTCCACGTAATCTTTACCCTCGATGTCAATAAAATCCATGGGGTTTAGTGCAGCCGTCTGGGAGCCTCCTTCCTCTATAAGGTCGAATGGATCTAGCGCCACGATTTTTTGCCGCAAATGATCTCGTCGCCAAGCAGCAGTGACCGCGTAATTCTCTCCCTTTGGGTCTGTGATGAGCATGCTGCCTGTGTAGTTCAGGAGGTTGGGTATTACGGTTCCGACCCCCTTCCCGCTGCGTGTCGCCGCTATCGTGATCAGATGTCCATCACCATCGTAGCGCAGATATTCATTATCGATTTTCCCAAGAAGGAGTCCTTTGGTCGGTTTTTTGAGCGCTTGTGCACTTCCCCATTTTGTGGAACCCTTGGCCAGAGAGAGTTGTGCAGTGGCTCGCAAAATAATCCCGCGTGCCAGCAGCACGCCAGCAAAGCTGCCAGCAAACAAAGCAAACAATGCCGTTCCCATGAGATCAGGAGCACTCAGCGCATGTGCAAGCGCACGTACAGCGTGATGCGGACTATGAATAGGGGCAGCACCTACGGTGCAGGACACGACTATAAGCGGCACTAGAACGGGGCGCATTGTGGGACGAAGTAGCCAGGGAATTGCGAGTCCTGCTACGCTCAAGAGCATGAGCCTGGTAGCTTCATAAGGCAAGAGAGGAACAGCTGTGGGTGGTCCCCACACGAGCGTCATGATTGCCAGGGTAACCTGCAGACTCACAAGCGGAAAAAGGACCATGATAAATAATGCTCTCCACGTCCGCAGAGCACTTGGTGCGGACCAGCCGTAAAGACGCTCCTGCATGCTTCTATCCCGCGTACGGAGCTGCAAAGGTCATGTCTTTGGATACATATACGAGAAAACTGTATCCCGGACGAAGAATGAGCACTGGTTGGCGACTTCTGCCACGTTCCAGTTTGCCTGACGCCACACGAGAGAGTTCAAGAGCAATGGAACCACCAGCCAGACTGCCAGCCGTCGTCGCCGTGGAAATAGAAGTCGCGCTGCCAACCAACGCTAAGAGAGCCGCACTGCCAAATCGCTGAACTCGATAGTGTTTTACTTTATCCTGCAAACCACCCTCACCGCTATAATCCACAGCAGGAAGGCCTGGCAGGTCGCGTGTTTCTCCATTGGGGAAAATCATGCGATTCCATACAATAATGGCCCTCGGTTCCTGACCCGCAAATACCTCCTCCATGGCACCAATCAGCTGTGTACCTGGCGGGATTAATAGATGCCGCAGCGTTTTTGAATCTCTTACCGGCCGCGTGACCCGAGCCCTGACAGGACCCGGACGGCCAGTGTGTATGCCCGTTTCGAGTGCAACCTCTATAACACTTCCTTCCAGGAGCACCAGTTCTTGTTCGCGCTCAATAGTATCCGCGGAGTCCGGCTGGCTACTTTCAATCTCGGGAATGGAGACATGCAGGACGCCACGTGCATGCCGTGCTTCATCGTACCTGGACTTGCGCTCATTTGCACGTTCCGGACGCGTAACCTCCGACGGCTCCCATGGGGTTCGCCGCGGCGCGCGCGGCTCGACTGGTGCTAGCTTCATTGCATCCGTTACCGGTAATGGCGCAAGATCATAGCTTGTGGGAGCCTCCGGTGAACCTCGCCTGCTGCTGAAAAACAATACCAGCAAAACTCCTGCCAGACTCAGCACTAACGCCAAAATATTGCGTCGCGATAGACGGGCCACAGGCACCGGATCGACAAATTCAGAAGCTTCCTGCTCGGGTTCCACTAGCTTCTCGATCATTTGGATGGGGCCCTGTAGATGTGCAACGCAAGTTGGGTATGCCGTTTTTTTCTGAACAACCCCTTGCGTGCAATGCCGCCTGTGATAAGCCGCGCCCGCTCAAAAAGTCCATCAACGATGAAATAACCATCACGCACTACATAATCGGCCACACGCTCTGCACCGCGTAACCCAATGCTGAGGAGTGGCTGATCCTGTGCATAAGCACTGGCTGGAATCCGTATATACACACGCTCACCATCATCAAACACCGCAGTAGGAAGCCACGGAAATCCTTTTTCCGCACGCCAGGTATAGCGATGATTCAAGGCCTGAAGGGACAGGCCTCCCGGCGTATCTGTCTGCTCATCGGGGCGCACAGATGCGAATTCATGCTTAGCAGGATAGTAGAATCGTATATGACGCGTATACTGACGCTGAGGATTGTACTGGTCGTTCGGTTTAGTGTACGGTGGGCTGTCCAATGTGATGTGGTACACGCGCTGATCCGTCGAAATGATTAGGTTCGTCGTAATGTTGTGATCAATCGGCTTAACGGAAACGATCGCTGTGCCGGCACCTGCACCTGTTGCAGTGTGATCAATCAGCCATCTCTGATCGTCACCGGCAATGATGCTGATGAGATTTTCACCGGCCCGAAGCTCTACGATGCATGCCCGGAGTACCGTGCAGGTCAACACAGGCTGGTAGATCCCGTACGGATAAATGAGCACATCTGACTGCCGGAGTACGTCAGCCCGTCCTCCTGTATTGAATTTGGAAACCTGTGCATCAATAGCCGACTGAACCGACCCTGATACGTTTACAATTCGCTCTGGCGCAGGCTGCTGCGCATACGCCAGAACACCGCCAGACATGACGATTGTGAGAAGAAGGATTCGCTGCACTTGACTTTACCTGTAGGCTATGTCAATGTACGCGTATGACTTGCTGCTGCAACCGCCTTCCTGTTACGGATCAGGCAAAATCCGGGAAATATATACAGTAGAGTATGTGCGACATCTAGGGGAGATGTGGGCTTCAATTTGTTCTTGAAACGAGAACGTACTGTCTTCGAATTGCGTAGCCGAAGGGTTGGAGGCCGTTGAGCCTCCATGGGAATACCGGACGACGCGGTGGCAGAGCCGAGAATTGGAAAGTGATTTACTACTTACCTATTAAGCCCTCAACAAGATCAGTTACTAATGGAATGCACTAGGCCTCCAGTTCGCATCAAAGAAGTGAACCATAGGGGGAAGACGATCATGCTTAGGGACGGCTCAGTATGAGAAGTTTATTTCTTCGACTCTGTCACATCATCACTGTGGTTACCCCTCACCGAAGTTGTCGTTAAAAGGGAGTGTGGCACCCCCTACCCTTACACTACCGTGTTGGAGAGGGTAAACTTCGGCCAAAAGGTGCGCGCAAAGAGAGTAGAGTAACGAAACTTTCATCCTGCCTGGCCCCACATGGATTCAATAATCCCAGAGCAACGCTTTGACAACCGGCCTCGCTGCGAGAACATCTCTGCGCTCCCACAACGCTCCTGAATTTTAACGAGTAGGAAGGGGTATACAGGAGGTTTATCGCGCGCGGTTGCGCTCTCTACCTCACCTCAATATCTTGACTACTCGCAATTTCCAACTCTTCTTCTGTATACTCAATCGCTCGTAATTCACCGTTCTCACCTTCCAAACGTATTAGAACACCCTCTGATTCTTCAATCTCACGGGCCGCGCTTGCGAATGCTTTGATACAATCAAAGCTTTGTGTCGTAGCAAGCACCTGAACGTTATAAGCATGCGCAACCTTAAGAATCATCCTCCAAAACTCGTATTGGACGGAATAATGAAGTCCATTTTCTACTTCGTCAAGTATCAGAAAACCATTACGGCTTACAGCCAATGCGAGGCCCGCAGCGAATAAGCGCGTTATTCCATCACCCAGGCTTTTTAAAGGAACCGGTTGGCTTTGATCACTCATCTTAACTGCAATTCGGCGGCCAGGACTCTGAATCCTCCCCCCACCGTTACCGACTACCGCAATGCGATCAATCTGTTGCCCGGTAAGCGCGAGTGCTTTCAGAGCAAGGGGCTCTTGTGGGGTTAGGACGACCTTATCCCAGTACCTTGCAAGAACATGATTTTCTGGAAGGCCTGGACCAAGTGATTCACAGTTGATCGGATCCGGCATATCCCGTTTGCTGGTTTTCATTCGCCTTAGTACTCGGGGTAAACGTCCGATCAAATCATGTCCGACTGAACCTGAGGACTTAGAGAGCCATGGAAGTACAACTTCTGCGTCGCTGTAGATAACCCTTAGAGCTTGGGTGGCCTCAGGATTAAGCTTTTGGAACAACTCCTGGTGGGATTCAGGTAAATCTCTTATATCCGCCACTTCAATTTTTAGGCTATCTCGGCTGGAAGCAGGACCGATTAAGATTGGTTGATCGGAAGCAGCTTTTCTACCAAAGAAGAGAGCCGCGTAATCTAGATACGTCCTACGATCGCGGTCTTCGTCAAGGATTTCAGTGCATTCTCCTCTGGAATAGAGTAATTCTCGAAACACACCTTGGTCCCCGAGAGCCGCGTACACGCGCACGGCTTCAAGGACAGTTGTCTTACCGACTCCGTTTAGACCAGCAATCAGGGTGACACGCCCCAATTTATTAATCGAAAGCTGACGTATTCCTCGAAAGTTTTTTATTGACAAATCAGGAAGATGCAACCCATCCTTGTGCATGTTCAAGACGCCGTACTTTGTGAGATTCACGAATAACCGCTGGGGCATCAATATTAGTTGGAGCATCCCCCTGGTGCTCTCACATAACCGGTTAGCCGATGCAATAATGAACCAAGCCACAACCAGCCGAAGATAGTCCAGGAGTAAGGATAAAACCGTCCAGTTACCAACCAATCGCAAAGGAATTACGTGAAGACCCTCATGTCAGTGCCCCGTTCGAGACAGCATTGGTTCGCCGACAAAACCAGTAAGGGTGAAAGCTGGAAGGAATAGGTGGCTATTCAGGGATGAGTATTCCGAACGAAGTGAGCCACTGAATACGATTGAAGTGAGCCACCAAAACGGACGAAGTGAGCCACTAATCCGATTGAAGTGGGCCACCAATACGAACGAAGTGAGCCACGTTACCCGTCGGCGGATTGGCCCGTTGGAGTACCTTGATCGGGAGAGTACGCGGCATTTTTCTCAAGACTTTTCAGAAGGCTTAGTCTTCGCAATCCACTTCACAAATTGCGAGGAACTATGCCAGCTAAACGAGTACAGATGAGAAAGATCAAGCGTGTATTAGAACTTCATTATGTCGCCAGGCTGTCCAACCGGGCGATCGCCCGGAGTGTAGGGGTAAGTCGCGCTTCGGTGTCGCGACTTCTTGAACGGGCAGCGGTTGCGAAGCTGACTTGGCCTTTACCGGAGCAGATGACCGGTGCTGAGTTGGAAGCCATCCTCTACCCTACCGCCGCGCGGGATGCATCGCTCCGGCGTCCAGTGCCGAACTGGGCCGAGGTCCGTCAGGAGCTGGCCAAGCACCGGTCTCTGACCGTGCATCAACTCTGGAAGGAGTACATTGCGGCGCATCCAACCGGCTACCAGTACAGCCGTTTTTGCGAGTTATATCGCACGTGGCGTTCGACACAGGTGGATCCGGTGATGCGCCTGACGCACAAGGCCGGGGAGCGATTGTTCGTGGATTACTCGGGTAAGATGCCCCGCATCGCGGACCCCTTCACCGGCGAAGTGCGCGAGCTTGACTTGTTTGTTGCCGCATTAGGCGCCGCTGTATATCTGTTTGCGGAAGCCACCGAGACGCAAAAGGTGGCGGATTTTTGCGGGTCCATTCGTCGGGCATTTGAGTTTTTAGAGGGCGTGCCCCGATTGATTGTACCGGACAATCTGAAGTCCGCAATCATCAAGTTCCGTACGGACGATACGCCGATTCTGAACGAATCTTTCCGGGATTTGGCCGAGCATTACAAGGTGGGTGTGCTCCCTGCACGGCCCAGGAAACCCAGGGATAAAGCGAAGGCCGAAAGCAGTGTTGCCCTACTACAGAGAAGTGTTATGGGGGCGCTACGAAACGTCGTCTTTCAGAGTCTTGCTGAACTCAATGCAGCGATCCTGGAACAGATCCGGGAGCTCAATCAAGCTCCGTTCCAGAAGTATGACACGACGCGCCAGCGCATGTTTGAAGCGTTGGATCGGCCGGTGCTGCGTCCATTACCCCGGGAGGCCTATGAATTTGCAACGTGGGTCGACAAACGGAAGGTCCCCTTTACCTACCATATTCAAATTGAGCGGCACCATTACAGTGTCCCGTACCAGTACCTTGGCCGGCATGTACGTGCCCGGATTGGGGCGCAGGTTGTGGAGATTTTTGATGGCGAGACCCGAATTGCCGCACATCCACGAGGGCGGGCGCCCGAAAAGTATACCACGGACCGCGCGCATATGCCAAAAAACCACCAGGCTTATGGAGCGTGGCCGCCGTCGCGATTTGTGAAGTGGGCGAAAAAGATCAGTCCGTATACCACCGCCCTTGTTGAAGAAAACTTTTCGCGGGCGCACGTTCCGGTGCAGGTCTATCGGCGCTGCATGGGAATTCTCAAACTGGGTGGTGAGTATGGTCATCCCGCACTGGAGCGGGCGAGTCAACTTGCATTGAGACGCGATCAACTGAGTACAGCTACGGTGAAGCAGCTGGTCAAACGAATCGCGGCCGAACACCACCAGGCACCCCCGCCCCCGATTGAACATGAAAATATTCGGGGAGCGGACTACTATCTACCTAACGAAACAACCGAATGCTCTTACATCCAACCCTCTTGAAACTTGAACAGATGCGGCTTAGTGGCATGGCCGCAGCCCTGCGGGATCAGTTGAACACCCCGGACATCGACGCCATGCCCTTCCTGGACCGTCTTGGACTCATGGTAGAGCATGAAGCGGCGGTACGTGGAGATCGGCGACTGGCCCGGCGGTTGCACACCGCCAAACTGCGCCAGCAAGCTAGCATGGCGAATTTGGACTATGGCACGTCTCGGGGCCTGGACCAACGCCTGATGCTTCATCTGGCCAGTTGTCAGTGGATCCGCCGCCAGCAAAATGTCATCATCACTGGCCCCACCGGAGTCGGCAAAAGTTATGTCGCCTGTGCACTGGCACATAAGGCTTGCCTGGAAAACTTCAAAACCCGGTACTACCGCCTCTCCCGACTCCTGGAGGCCCTCCAAACAGCCCGGGAAGAGGGGACCTATCTCAAGGCATTGAAACAGCTTGTGCGCTTGGATGTACTGGTGCTGGATGATTGGGGACTCCATCGTATTGATCATCGACAGCAGCGTGACCTCATGGAACTACTCGATGATCGCTACACCGTTCGATCTACCATTGCCACGAGTCAGTATCCCTTGGGAAAATGGTATGAGACCATGGAAGATCCGACCTTGGCAGATGCCATCCTGGATCGACTCGTTAACAATGCACACAAAATTGAACTGACCGGAGAGTCCATGCGCAAAGTGCAGGGACAACAAGAATTAGAAAACGAATCTACAACCTAATGCAACCAGTCTTCTACACGCGCAGTGGCTCACTTCGATCGTATTGGTGGCTCACTTCAATCGTATTAGTGGCTCACTTCGCCCGGAATTGGTGGTCCACTTGGTCGGAATATGCAATTCAGGGATCTCTAATCCAGTACTTTAAAGCAATTTGTCACTAAGCTCAATAGCAAGGACTCTCCGAACCTCGCAAACAATAGTCCCCGTTTATAGGCACTATTCCAGATTATTCGTTGCTCTTCATCGGGGGATGTATCAATTTTAGTGGGGGCATCCCCTAATCAACATACTTATCGGCTGAATGTCAGTTTTAATTCCGTCTTAATATCAGAACAAACCTCGAACGAGTGTTAGAATATGCCTTCTGAATGTCAGAAGCCACTCGCTTTGGATGTCAAACAAGATTTCGGCTGAATGTCAGTGAAGAGCCCGGCTGGATGTCAGAGAGGGGTAAGGATTTGTCGCAGAAAGCGAAAATATTTGTGCGCGCTTGACTAGCACATTGCCGCTTTGGCTGCGGCGGCCTTAATCGTCATTTTTTTGCCCTGACAAGAGAAAGCAAGTGGGTGACCTGCTGATCTGCTATCATAGGCGGATTCGAAGTAAGTGGAAAACTCCACTTATTCGTTCCGCTAGCTAAGTAACTTCTCCCTGCGTCAAATTGCAGCGTCAACCGTAATAAGTCTTGTCGTTAGACAGGGACAAAAAAGCGGAAAATCAAAATCACGGTGTTAGATTCGCCCATGTCTGATCAATGACCTTCATTCAGCGAGCCGGTAGTGAATAAGACGGGCTTGGTTTTCGTGTTGCTGATTGAATTACATTGCTTCGTAATTACCCACACCTGAACTAGCTGTGAGCCTCCCGAAAAATGCCGCCCTCTGCTGACGCTATTCAACGATTTTCTCAATCACGGCACGCTCTGCGGCAGAGAGTGTTGACCACTGCGTCAGTACATCACTCCCCAACGTACAAGCATCGTTACCGTGCTTGACCCGTGGCTGCAGAAATGCAAAAAGGAGCGCACCCACCACCATCCCCCATAACATGGCACTCGCTTTTCTCCAAGGTTGCTGCTGCATATCCAGTAACAGACTTGTCTGGCGTACACAGGATTGGAGATCCTCCTGATTATCCTCCAATGCTCTAATGACCGGAGCCAGTTCCTCACGAATATGCGCCGCCGTAGCATTAGCTGTACGCTCCCGAAGGCCCAATGGTTTAGCGCCCGAGGTCTCCCCGCTGCTGCTCATCGTTAGCCAAGGTTCTTAGCGAATTGTAGACCGCCCGGGTTAGCTTGGTCCTTAATCCGCCTATCTGGGCGTCCAGGCGAGTGAACTCCTTTACCAGCGCACGCTTATCCGAGGAGGTCAAATCCTTTGACACGACCTGCCCAAGCCGCTGAATACTGTGGTCAAGAGAACATTTCTCCGCACTACTCCATGGTGCATTGAACCGTGCCTCCAGTTTGCGTAGGGACGCATCTCTGGCGACGCTGCTGCACTTTGCGTAGTCGTGACCGTCGGTTACCACTAGCCCTGAACCACGGGGCACGAGTTTCAATCCTTGCTCACCCAGCCGCGTATGTAGGTCCAGCCAGCTCTGAGCCGCATCGAAATCTGCCTCCGCCGCATCACGAACAAGTAATTGAAACGGAATCTCTCCCCTTGACTGGGTAGTCTTGTGGGCCCGCTTCGAAAGGGATTCTCTACGGTCGGGCGCGCTTTGTCCGGGCAATTGATAGCAATGTCCTGGAGTTTCGCGAAAGTTCATTTCGCGCTCGGCCTTGCGCAGTGTCTCCTGAATATCACGGTAGAAGAACGTCTGCTTACGGCAGATGCGCGTTATCGGGTGCACACGATTCGCCATGGCATGGAGATGTGCATAGTGTTCATCCCCATGCGCAACAAGCATTGCCTGATGCTCACTTAGTTTGAGCGATGCCAGTACACGGTCCGATACCTCGGTCATTTGAGCCCTGGACGGATTATCCTCCGGTGCCCAGGAAATAGATAAGTGCAGGCATGGACGTCGGACACGCGCGTTACCCGCTGCAACCAGGGCCATCTCCCGTGCAGCAATGCCGAGACTGTCGTCAGACACAACGTTACGTGCTTCGATCCACGCAACGCGTACCCGATCTTCCCAATGAGACTTCGGAGTCTCCAAATAGTGGGCAACACTGTGAAAACAATGAACGAATCTACTTGCACAGATCATGGCGTACCCTCATAAAATGTTTGCATTCCAATAAAATCGAATACACATTACCTGGAGATCGTCCGTGCGATCAAGAGCTCCAGCTGCTCCAGGATTTCCTGCAACTGCTGTTTCTCTGAACTCTCTGATTGCATTTTTCGAAGCTGGAGTGCAACGGCCACCCACTCGCGTGCAAGAATCTCTTCAATGCTTCGCTTAGGATTTATTGCTCCCTCCCGCAAAAATCCAGAAAAACTCATTCCCAGGGCTTTAGCTCTGCGCTCCACCGCTTCTTTCTCATCTAGGGTCAGATATACTGCAACCCAGTATGAGCGCTTCCGCTTATCCATCACCTGATGCACCGCTCTGATGTCAAAGAATATTGCCGGATTGAAGCGCATGAACTGCTATATCCGGGCAAGTGCGGACGCCCCGTGTGCCCCGGTCCACAACTTCTGCTTCTTCGTGCTGCATCCGGGCAAGCATGGATGCTTCCCGAGACAGCTGCTCGGGACAATGAGGCTAACCGCTGCATCTGGACATACGCACGTACCGGCCTCCTCAATTGGAGCAGGCGAACTACACAACCAAAAATCGTCAGGCTGTTAGAATCCATATGCTTGCTGGTTACAGCGTACTGACCTGCGTTAGGGTGTAGTCCATAATGTAGATGCCCAATGGATTGCTGCTAAGCACCTCTTCCTCTTCGGCAGGCGCGACACGAACCTGAAAATGCCCTTCATAGGACGATATGCGGTCCTCATGCCCGATCCTGGTAAGCTCCCGCCAGGATACCCGATAGAGTATGCCCTCGCCGGGCACTTTCAGGACGCTGCTGATCTCCTCCACATAACGCGTATCGCCGCGCTGGAGCATGCGCTCCAGGTCTTCACGGTCGCGCTCAAGATCGGTTACGAGCGTCCTTGCTGCACGGCCATTTACATGTGTGCGTGCATCTTGCAACCGCACATTCAGCAGGCGAGCGTCGGTAGGTACTGTGCGCAGGTTGTGCACGAAGCGGCGCAAAACGGCGGTGATTGCCCGTTCGGGGACATCCCGCAACGAAAGACGCCCCGCCGCGCGCATCTCTCCCAATGCATCCAACTCCACTATATAAGGCACCACCTTGTGTTGAGAACCCAGATGTACATACCCCGCGGCCAGCACAAGATTCAATAACAGCGCAATGAATGCGACGGATTGCCATGAACGCTTGCCTCTTGCAAGGTCACCAAAAAGCCGCTCGAAAGCGTACCGTCCATCCAGATAGGGATGTCCCTCCTTTGCCATTACAGCCGCTCCAGTGCTTTCTTGAAGTTTATGGTCAAGCCCCGGCTAAGCTGTGTTGCAATCCGGCCCGGCATGTATAATCCCAATCCCGCCAGCAGAATAGCTACCGCCGTAACTGACCATAAGAAGCCCAACCGTGAAGAGACCGCATCAGCCGCCCCGCCGGGATTGCCGGAAAAAAGCCGCCCAAAGGATTCCAGCCATAGATTATCATAGGATTGCAGCAGCGCAACCATATCGTCACCAATTGAGGCGGCGACGCTCGCAATCAGAATGATGAAAAACAACTTGACCCCGACATAGACCACATACTTCAGGTATCCCTCACCTAGCGGTGCCGTCCCCCGAAAAGCCATGAATCCAACAAAAAAGAGGCCTCCCGTTACAACTACATAGCTCTCTATCATGGCAACAAGCAGATGGGCCGCGAGCGCCACAAAACATAAAAGCATAATGAGGGCGGGAATCACGGCAAGCGAGGTCACCATGTCAGAAATCAACCCCACAGACCGCATCACCGTCAGCAACAAGCTCAGACCAATGTTCAGCAGATGGGTTGGTGACAGGTGTGTAACCCCGCTTCCGCCAATGTACACAGCCGTTTCTCCAAAGCCCTGGGCAATCATAGGCAGCCACCTGTGGTACGTGGAAATAAGCCCGAGAACAAACGCCAGCAGTCCGATCTTGAGTGCGAACTGGCTGATCAGATCTCCGCCCTGCTTATTGCGTCCAATCCAGACCATGTAGCCGGTCACGACAATCTCCAGGAGTGCAAGGCTGAGAAAGAGCGTCTGCGCCGCGTCCAGTGCGCGGGTAAGCCACGCCTCTGTTGTGAGTCGAAAGACCTCCTGTGCACAGTCGAAAAACATCGTGGGTGCACAGCCCTGTATGGCCTGTTGTGCCTGCATGAATCGTGGGCTGCTCCCCCGGGGAACGCGGTGCAAAGACCACTCTGATTGGCGTCAGATCTATTGCACCGGTCCCTCCGGGGAATGATCGTTTATGGATAGTTGGGCATTTTGAGAAAACGGTCAATCCTGTACTGCTTAGGATTGCCCAACCATTCAGTCCCTCCAACAAAAGCATCATAGCGCATGCGCTCCTGTGCTTTTTGACTGACAGCATCCGCGGCGCGGACTGCTTCCATATTCGTAAGTGTCATTAAAGCCTGGCGATTAAGTAACAGCTCCCGGGCATGCACGATCTGAAGGTTGGCCTGCACATCGCGCATTTGCTGCGGCTCTTTACCACGCTGGATTTCGATCTTGAAATGCTCAAGCTCTTCGTGGGCCTGAGCCAAAGATGCACTGTGGGACTGCAGGGACGCCAAGGTGCCTTGCATTGTAGCCATAGTTTGTTCGTCGGCATCCCGCTGGGACTGCAGCGGGTTCGGCGAATCCCGATACATCAGAAAGGCGTCTTCTAATGCTCCAGGATTACTCCAAGTAATGCTGCCTGGAATCTGGTGCGCGTGCTGGATACGATCAACCTGGGTGCCTAATGATCTGGACGGAATAATGCCCCGCTTCGCCAGTGCGCGCTCATACCTGCGCAGGTGGTGCTCTGCATTATGTCTGATTTCCTCTGCCAGAGCAACCTCCTTCAATAACAGGTTTACCTGATTACGCAATTCAATCACGGTGGCAGCCGCCTGTGCCAAGCCGGCCACATCAACAACGGGGATCTGGGCGCGTGCTGTAGTTGCACTCGCGACGACCAAAAGAAATAGCAAGTATTTTTTCATCAGTTCAGTTTGGTATGTGGTCAAGGAAATCCTCTCCGCGCTCACGAACTGCCGCTCGTATTTGAGCACGGGATTCTTCGGTACTCATGCCGTGCAGCGGCGTGAGTAGAGTGCGCGCAACCCGCCCAAGATTGAGCTCAAAGAGACGAGTGCCCTGAGGGCTCTTGTAGAGGTAGTCACGTTTCGGTTTTGCCGAAGCAATGACCTCAATTGCACGTGCACTCAGGTCAAGTGCACGATACATTGATGTACCCTCTGGCGTCCTGGCCTCCGGGTTCGGCAGAATGATCTTCGTTGGACATGACTCTGTAATCAGCGCAGCATTAGGCAGCATCGCGATCTGTGCGGGCGAGTGTGCAACCAGAAGAACCGCTGCGTTCCGTTTGCGAAGCGTCAGGAGCCAGGCCTTGATTCGCTCTGCGAAACGTGAGCGTAGCAACGCGGCCCAGGCTTCCTCAATTATGATGAGTGTCGGATTGCCATCCAGATTGCGTTCGATCGTGCGGAACAGTGCCAGAAGTAGCGGCACAACGACTGCGTCCCCCTGATCAAGTACCTGACCCAATTCATAGACTTGCATGCGCGATGACGAAACCGGCGACTCATCGCCGCCGTCGAACAGCGCACCATAGGGGCCCTCCATCGTGTACCTCGCAACAGTACTCTTCAGTGGCTGCGGCAAAACAAGATGAAGGGCGGACAATGTTCGATGCTCCGCTGCTGATTGGCTCAACAAATTGAGCGTTTCCGATAGGGATAGCCGGCCGTCTGCGTCTGGCAGTTCATTGGCAAGGTCGTAGACCGTTTCAAGCCAGGTCAGTGCCCACAATCTCTCTGCCTCCTCATCAATATGACGCAGAGGTTGTAACGGACGAGCACCAGTATCCCCGAAGGCAAAGTGGATCCCATCCGCAGCAAGACAGGGCACCTCATGTGACAGCCCTACATCAAATATGTGGACGCGGCTCTTTGCATAGCGCAGAAAATTGAGCGCCAACCATCCGACGAGTACGCTTTTGCCCGCACCAGTAGCTCCAATAACCAGCGTATGCCCAACATCCCCCTGATGCAGGTTGACCATAAAGGGCATGCGGCCCGGCGTTCGCGCACAGGCCAATGCCGGACTCCGGTCTGGAAAAAGCGGGTTCGGACACTTTTCCAGTCCTTTCCATGGCGCCGAAACGGGAAAGAGATGGGCAACATTACGACTGGATAACAGCGGGCGGCGAAGGTTCGCGTATCCATGACCGGGAAGCGTTCCAATAAAGGCATCCGTAGCATTGATTGTTTCTAAAGCACAGGTGTAACCCTGGTCACGCAAGGCCTGTAAAAGAGTCTGGCTGCGCGCTAACCCACGCTGCAACTGTTCATCACGCAGCACAAAAGCATTGGTGAAGTACCCAAATCGTACGCGACCACCGGCAGATTCTGCATGTGCAGAAGCGGTTTCGTGCTGCATAGCCACGGCGTCCATATCCTCAAAACCATCTTCACCGGGGGCAATCAGCTTCCGCAGCCCACGTCTTTGGTGAAACCAACTGGTCTGTAGACGTCGAATGCGACGACCCGCCGCATGACGATTGAGCCCAATAAATCGCATATGCCACCGCCCCTCTCCCTCCATGCGATTATAGAAAATCCCATCTCCCACATTGGTATGGGATCCGAGTGAAGTGATTGTGCTCACAAATACATGCTCTCCTCCAACAACTGGATAGAAGCCGGTCTGAAAATCGTCGGATGCCAGTGCATGGCTAAGGTAGCTGTGCTGAGGTGATGGCACCCGATCATAATGCCCGGTCAATGCGCAATGACACTCGGTCAGTAGACCCGTGCTGCTAAGAGCTTTAACGGTAAACCTACTTCCCAGAAGTGCACGTACTTCGTTGACCGTTTGCTTGAATCCGTCAAGTATGTGTGCGTAGTCAAGACCTTTCTGAGCACTCTGAATTATGGGGGCTTCCCAGCGCGACCAAAGCTCGCGCGGAGGGGTGTGCGTGATAAGGACTGCGCGTCGGAGCTTATAGTGGTTCCCTTTCGTCTGGTACTGCGTGCGACGCTCGTACTCCATCGCGCGGAGGGAGGTCGTAGGAAGACTGTGTCGCACCGACAGAGGATAGGTTGTGCTGTGGCACCGATGCACATTCACTTCAAGCCCGTACCCCTCACCCAGCAGCATTAGTATATCGTGGACGCTGTCCGCCACGCTGTTGACTTCGGAGGCGGTCGTGGCCTCCAGGTCGGGGGGATCAAGCTCAAATCCAGACAAAAAGGATCCATCCTTCATCAGAATGACCCCTTCGTCAATCAGGAATGCCCAGCCTAACAGATCCCCGAGTCCTTCAGTGGGGGTGCGCAAGCGTTGTAAGCGGTTCACACACCAGGCGGTACCGGCGCCGGCAATTGTGCCTAATCCAAAAGTTAATGGCTCCATCAGCGTACCGTCGATACCCTGTCACGCCAGCGACGCTTCACTTCCCTTGCCTGCCGCGGGTAGCGGGAAGCATATCTGAGCGCCCGCGGAACCACCACCATAAAGAACGGATCCTTTTCGAATAATTTCCGCAGGAATGGAAGAAGTATGGCGTATGCGAGTGCACACCCCACCAGTACCCTGGGGTCCAGACGGGCAGCGACACCCATGGTCACGATGACCAATATCAGTAAGAGGAACGCATCCTGGGGTAGTCCTCCCATGCTCGGTCGCCGCTGAAGCGACACATGTACAGGGGCTGTGTCCAGTGCCTCGTTCACAGCAGACATCAGATCACCGCCCCCTGAAAGGAAAAGAAGTCACTAATCTGAACGGCCCCAAAAATGATCACCGCCCCCAACACCGTACGACCAAGGATCTCCCCGGCACGACTGGACCGGGTTATCCACCAGGCGAGTCCGCCTAGAACAATGATCAAAAGGAATGCCGCAGTAGCAAGATCACCAGTCAGGAGCCCCACGATCTTTGATACCGTGGAAGTCGCAACCCGAACACCTCCGATGCCACTGGCATCGGCCATGACCGGAAATAAGACGATTGCGGTCACTATTGCAACCGACACGTATTGAGCGCGCAGAAAGAAGGTGTGCATAGCCATAAAAGTTGATTTCTCATGGTCTTACACACGCTTGAAATGACTTAGAACCAGTTGATGTGTTACAATTTGGGCAAAGATTACTGCACGAATCCTTTAAATCGGGGAGAGTTACCACAGAATAGATGACGTCCTGCAAACGACGAAACTGTTTTTCCTTCGCTATTGTCCCTGAAAATTATCTCCCTAGCACTTATAACTCTTGGACTGCTATCTTGAAACCATTCAGCACGCTTGATCCAAGTGAAGGGAAATATGTACGAAAGTGCCGGAATTGTGCGGAGATAGAAGTCGGGTTTCGCATCTGTCATCCGAGAAAGTCCCGCACCAGAACGGCGCCAAAATACGAACTCTCGCTTGTTCCTCACAACACAGGTAGCTACCCCGAGTCTATATGTGATTGTCGTATTTAGCGAGCAACCCGACGTGTCGGACTGCTCGGATGTAGACGCAGGGATAGGATATGATATTTATTCTTCAGAGCACGTACTCTTTGATGAGAGCAGTTATCTCCTTGCCAGGAATACTCTCTTTGTCATTCTTTAGGTGGACACGAAAGGCGATCAATTTCGAGTCATCTTTATAGTATATGATTCGCGCACATTTCCTTGCGCTCATATTTTTTGTGCCGCACCGAATCTTGAATACTGGAAATCCTTTAAGTCGAGGCATCCTATCTCCATCTGCTATTTTGTCAGTGGCAAGATTAGTTAGCATTTCGTGAACCTTACGATCCAACCCTCGGTGCCTACGTAGTGTCTTGAGATCCCGTTCAAATTATTCCGTCTGCTCAATCCTACGATGGCACATTCGACCAACTATATATTTCCTCTTCTATTGCTCTGTGGAAATCTTCGCTTGACGAAAGGGCGGCTGTTTCTGCAATATCTTCAACCCTACTTGCGAGGTAATCTAGTTTGTCCCGTACCTTTTTGGGGAGGGATTTTGCGGATATTATGATCCGGTCGAATATTTTCACGGCCTTAAACATTTCGATAGAAAAATCCCCAAGTTCTTTGCGAACTTGGTATGAGGTAACTTCAACTTTACCCAAATTAGTAGCAATTTCTTCTATGCGGTGTTCCATCTTAACTAACGTGCTAGCCATGTCATAGCAATAGTCAAACGTGAAAGTATATTCCCGTGATTCTTCTTTGGTGGCACCGTCTTCCGATGCGATGATTTCCTCTACCTCCCTTACAAATCTTTCTACTTCCTCCGAATCGCTCTTACGCACCTGTATTTGTAGATTCGGCATTGGTTACCCCCCGGGTGGTTGTGATGTGAACACCTAATGTATGCCCAAAATTTCGATTTGTTCTGTTCAACTCTTTGGACTCCTCATCGGACTACGCGGATGTAGACGCAAGGAATAAAGAACCTGATCTTAATCATTATTCTTCTTGATTGTCCCTCCTTCCACACGATCTTGTGACGTTGCTCATCAATTGCAGCAAAGTAACGCGTCCGAGAAGATGATGTAGGTTGAGACAGCATGTGATGGAAGATTCTGTTTGGCACCAATATGACAAGGCCCAATTGCGGAACCTTGGTACACTGTCATATCTTTGCCTGGGCCACCACGAAGGAAGGGCTAAGTTGAAATCTCATGCGTGCGAAAACCTCTCAATGATTAAAAGGGTTCTACAGTACATGCCTGAACTCGCCTACATAACACTCAAAGGCTTTAAGTCTATTAAGGAGCTTAATATTGGATTGGGGCCTATAAATGTACTGATCGGACCTAATGGAGCGGGAAAGAGCAACTTCTTCAGCTTCTTCCAAATGCTAGATGAGTTGATTGAAGGGCATCTTCAGCTTTTCGTAGCCCGTTCCGGTGGCGCAAATGCGATACTGCACTACGGAACGAAAGTGACCAACTGCATCGATGCAGAATTATACTTTGACCGTCCCCGCGATAATCATGCCGGCTATAAGATCCAACTCATGCCAACAGAAGATGACAGGCTGGTGTTTGGGATCGAAACTGCAGCATTCAAGACCCCACCGAAATATCCCCACAAGGAAGGACTGGAAATCGGAGATAAGACAACTGTACTCCCCAAAGAAGTCGAATCTCTTAACGAAAAAGCTACAGGTAGCGGACATTTGGAGGCTCTTGTCTCCGGAGAGCGTAATGAATCCATACTTGACGTGTTTAAATATGGTGTGCCAAAGCTCGGCCGTTGGAAGGTATATCACTTCCATGACACTAGTTCGACGGCTCGTATTAAGCAGACCGGTAATCTCCATGAAAATGATCAATTGGATCCTGATGCTGGTAATTTGCCTGCTTTTCTCTACATGCTGCACAAGAGACACCCCCAGAGTTATAAGTTGATCCGCAGCGCAGTGCGTCGAATTTTTCCGAGGTTTAAGGATTTTGCACTGCGTCCGAGCCAACTCAATACAGACAAGATCCTCCTTGAATGGCAGGAACACGACTCAGATTGCAGGTACGGGCCACACCAGCTTTCTGACGGAACGCTACGATTCATGTGTTTAGCATCGCTTCTCCTGCAACCAAATTTGCCTTCTATAATTCTGATCGATGAACCAGAATTAGGGCTACATCCAAGCGCCTTGACTTTACTGGCAGGATTGGTGCGTAGCGCTTCAAGCCGCGCCCAGATTTTTTTTACAACGCAGTCCGTATCCTTTCTCGATGAGTTTGAGCCTGAAGATATCATCACCGTCGAACGTAGAGATTCAACTGCCCTATCGGCAAGCGACTTTCGTTATGGATTAGGGGAATCGGTATTTAGGAGGCACGATGGTGACTCTCTTAGAGAATGGTTGAACGCGTACTCCCTTGGTGAGCTTTGGGAGATGAATGTCCTTGGAGGTCGACCATAATTCGTGTGAATGTCGTGGTCAAGGGGAACCGAAGAGAGTTTTTTTAACGAGTGCCATATCTGCATCTGTTCAAAAGAAATACCATGGTGGCTCCCTACTTGTCCTTCTCCAGTGGATCCGTGGCACGGAGCGAATTGCGCAATTATGCGCAGCCAAAATGGGATATCCACCAATGAATGGGGCAGGACAAATCAGCTTATTTTGCAGCAGTCGCTCACAATGGGATCACAATGTAATTATATGGATCCAGCGGGTTAAGCAGACGCTCCATTCCAGCAGCCGAATCGCCCCGTAGGTGAGAAGTATTTGTCACTATCCGTCGCGGTAGCAACAAGTACTCGCCATAGCTTAGGATGGGGCTTTTCGATTACATCAAGCCATTTAGTCTCCATTTCTGACGATGCCCAAGTATCCTTGAATTCCTTCCCTGCAGCCTCTGGCCGAAAGAGGAATGATCCTGTTTACATTCGATCTGTTCCATCTAACATTGAACACGTCGAGTAAATTTGGGTAGCACACCCCTATTATAGAGTCCATCAAATAGTCCTCTCGAACAATATGAACCACTCTGGAGAATCGCCCAAAGAGCCTGACAAATCTGTAGAACTGTGTCTAGATGGTGTATTCAGCCCCAAGGAATTTGCGGACAGTGTTAGAGCATTTGTTGGACTGATTAGTGAAGTGTCCGAAGCTGTGTCTCCCGAAACTGGAGCTTCAGATTGGACGATCTCTGTCGAAGAAGGCAGCATGATTATTAGAGTAACCCCCGATCCTAGAAAAGAATCCTCAATTCAGACGGCACTCAAGGCTACTTCCGTAATCTCTAACGGATTTGCACAATTGGAATCAGACATAAGCAGAGACGTTCATTGGGCGAATCCATTTGATGACAAAGCATTAAAGTACGTTATAGAAATTGCGGATCTGGCTGTCAAGGAACAAGGAAAAATGGTGTCCATCAATTCAAATGGCAATCTGGTTCCATTGTCTCCAAGAATTGCAAAAAACGCACGTCAACTATTAGAACCCCAAAAACCTCATTCTGCAATCGGAAACGTTGAGGGAGAATTGAGCACGTTAACAGATCGAAGGGGTTTCAAAATGGTGGTTTATCGCAGTCTTGACGGATTGGCTGTGGATTGTCTCACAGACGACCCCCACTTAGTTTCAGATGCCATTGCTGCATTTAGTAAACGTGTCTCGGTGCATGGTACAGTCAGATACAATAGCAAGGGACTACCCACAAGTGTCAAAGCAGAGCAAATAAAAGTATTCAGACCAGACAGTGAATTGACACCATTATCTGAAATAAGAGGTATTCTCCGATGAGCAGATCTAAACCCACTGTCAGATATTGGGACAGTTGCGTTTTTCTTGCTTATCTCAAGGAAGAACCCGAAAGAACAGTACAATGCGATGCCATACTTGAAGCAGCCCAAGGGGGTAAAACCATAATCATAACCTCATCAGTAACCTCGTTCGAGGTGCTTTGGCTGGATGAACATCACCGCTACGACGAAAACTCAAAACAGAAAATAAGAGACCTATTTGAGTACAGTTTTATCAAGATTGCAGATTTGACAAGATCCGTCGCTGACCGAGCGCGAGAATTGAAATGGGAATACCGCGACATACAGATTAAAGATGCTGGTCACTTGGCAACAGTTATAGAATCAAGAGTGTCTCTATTTGAAACTTATGATCGCAAATTGTTGGAATATGACAAGAAATTCAATAACAGACTCGGCCAAGAAATCAGAATTGTTGAACCCTTTATTACGACGGAACCTGAATTATCATTTTAAATCGTGTGCATCTCTGCTATAATATCTGCATGACCTATGCAGCCCACCAAAGCAATGACCAGCCGAGACCCACGCACTACCACCGACCAGTTTCAAGACCATATAGATGAAATGACGGATGAGCCGTGCACGAACCCTCGTTACGGAGTCTGACGCTCCGTAAAGCGGTGCGGAAAGGAGTACTACGGGAAAACGCGAAGCCGAGTCAGGACAACGACCTGGATTCTGTTACCAAGTAGTTACAGTTTGAGTTATAATCCTCTGCTCGACAAGTGTTATGGATCTACCCGCCAACCCAGTACGTGGCTTGAATCTCCACTGATACGCGCCTCCTCAGGAAGCCTGACCAGCTTCACAGATGCCTCTGATGCCAACTGACCATCGGGCAAATAAATCATACAGCTGGCCTGCCCATAACGATCACTCAAATATTCCCGCTTGGCGATTATACGTAGCGGCTCCTCGGTCGGAACCGGATGCCGATACTTGACATCAAGGCGCACGGACATCATGAAGGCATGCATATCCTCAATCAGGGAGATACGCCCCGCAATCTCATCCAGAATGGATGCCTGAATACCACCATGCACGATGCCCGGATAACCCTGAAACAACGCAGGAACCGTGTAACGTGACTCGACAACATCGTCCCCGTTGTCGTAGAAAGTCATGTAGAGTCCCCGCGGATTGTTTCGTCCACACACGAAACAGTTATCGCTGTTCGGTTGCTTGTTCACACTCAGACCGCCTTAACCTCGGTGACCAATTCTGTTACTGAATCTTTTGCATCCCCAAAGAGCATCCGTGTGTTCGGCTCAAAGAAGAGCAGATTCTGCACGCCTGAGTATCCTGGGCGCATACTCCGCTTGAGAAAGATCACTGTCTTTGCCTGATCTACATCCAGTATCGGCATTCCGTAGATTGGACTGGTTTGATCGTGGCGTGCGGCAGGATTGACGACATCATTGGCCCCAACTACTAGTGCAACATCGGTAGATTCAAATTCATGATTGATATCATCCATCTCAAATAGCAAATCATACGGCACGTTCGCTTCTGCCAGAAGCACATTCATATGCCCCGGCATCCGGCCAGCTACGGGATGAATAGCATATTTGACCTCTACACCATGCTCCTGTAGTAAGTCAGCCAGTTCGCGTACCTGATGTTGGGCTTGCGCAACCGCCAATCCATAACCCGGCACAATAATTACCTTGCGAGCATAACTAAGCAGAATTGCCGTGTCATCCGGTGAAGTGGACGTAATCGTCCGTCCGTCTTCCAACTGTTTCGCACCATCACTTGAGTCATCTGAATCACCACCAAACCCTCCAACGAGTACATGCCACAACCTGCGATTCATTGCAACACACATGACTCTGGTCAGCATTATTCCTGAAGCGCCAACAAGTGCGCCACTAATAATCAGAACTGTGTTGGATAGTACAAAACCAGTTGCTGCCGCAGCCAGCCCAGACAGTGCATTAAGGAACGCCACAATAACCGGCATATCTGCACCGCCAATGGGAAGAACCAGCAGAATCCCCAAGATCAACGCCAAACCGGCAAGGACTGTGATCAATAAGACCATATCCCCGCCCAGGAAGATCCAGACTATAGAACCCACAGCGGCGGCTGTACACGTGGCCAGAACAAAATATCGGCCTGTGAACTGAATGGGGTTTCCAGTCATCTTCCCGCTGAGCTTCAGGAAAGCGATAAAGCTGCCGGAAAAGGTGATCATGCCCACGAGAATACTCAAATATGCACCGGTATTATCGCGTGGATCCCCGAATCCAATCTGTTGCTCCACCATCCGGGCTATCTCCGCTCCAGCCACCAGTGCTGAGGCCAGCCCGCCAAAACCATTGAAGGCGGCTACTAACTCCGGCATACCGGTCATTTTCACACGCTTCGCCATGACCGCCCCCAGGAAACCACCCACCACCAGGCCGCCAATCATCTCCGCGGGAGTCAGGATTTGTTGATCCAACAGCGTTGCCACAATGGCTAAGAGCATCCCGATCGCTGCGAGACGGTTACCCCTCCGCGCAGTAACGGGAGACTGCAACTTTTTTAAGCCCCGGATAAAGAGTATCGCGGCTATGAGGTAGGCCCCTGCAGTGAATCCTGAGCTAAACATCCTGGGGTCGCTTTTTGAACATTTCCAGCATCCGATCAGTGACCATGAATCCCCCCACTACATTGATGGTTGCGGCAACCAGAGCTATTACACCGATCCACTTCGCCCATACTCCACCTACCATTCCCGCTGAGACCAGTGCACCAATAATTGTAATCCCACTTATAGCATTGGACCCGGACATGAGGGGAGTATGCAGGGTCTGCGGCACTTTACTTAGCACCTCACGTCCAATAAACATGGACAGTATGAAAAACGTCGTATATGGAAGCATCGCTTTTAACGGTCAATCAGATTGCAAACTCGCTCATGCACTACCTGCCCCTCGTGACAGACACAAGCAGCCTTGAAAATCTCGTCCTCAAAATTCGTCTCAAAAACTCCATCCTTCACAAACTCACCTATCATCGCTGATATCGTCCGGGCATACAGAAAGCTGGCATCTGCCGGCACGGTGGACGGAAGGTTGGTATACCCAATAATCTGCACGCCATGCTGTGTTGTGACGCGGTCCGGCTCGGTTAGTACGCAATTCCCTCCAGTGGCCGCGGCCAGGTCAACAACGATACTCCCAGGCTTCATGGCTTTTACGGCCGCTTCACTCACTAGAGTTGGCGCCCTGCGTCCTGGAATCAACGCTGTAGTAATGACTACGTCCGACTTGGCCAGATGGGGCACTAGCAGTTCTACCTGCTGCTCCGCCTTCGCGGCCATCAATGCCTTCGCGTAGCCACCTTCATCCTGCATATCTTCCATTTCCAGATCCAGTTCAACGAACTGTGCCCCGAGGCTCTTAACCTCCTCCCTGGCGGCCTCACGAATATCGTAGCCCCATACACGAGCACCTAGCCTGCGGGCTGTAGCGATTGCCTGCAACCCTGCGACACCCGCCCCTAAGATCGTCACATTGGCTGGACGGACTGTGCCCGCTGCGGTTGTTAGCAGGGGAAAAAATCTTGGAAGCCGGTTAGCGGCAATAAGCGTGGCCTTGTACCCGGCCAGCGAAGCCATTGCGCTCAGTGCATCCATCTTTTGCGCCCGTGATATCCTGGGTACCAACTCCATAGCAAGAGCAGTTACCCCTTGATCGGCTAACCGGACAATCCGTGCAGGTTCATCAAGCGGTTGCATAAAACCGACCACCACAGCCCCCGAAGCTAATCGGACGATCTCCTCATCAGAAGGCGGAGCAACCAACGCCAGTATGTCAGATTCCCATGCTTCCGTTTCCTGGACAATCCGGGCCCCTGCCTCGCGAAAAGCACCATCACTAATACCGGCCTCCAGACCGGCATTCGACTCTATTACAACCTCAAGACCCTTCTTGGATAACGCCGAAACGACTGGGGGCACGAGAGCCACGCGACGTTCGCCTGATATTGAAGCTTGAACCGTCCCTAGTGTCATAGATCAGAAATTTTCAAAACCCAATATACCAATGATTAGCGCTATTCTGGACTTTTGTGGCAGTTGGCTAGCCATTTCGTTGTTCAAAATCTTTCATAAAGTCAACCAGCACCTCTACCGATTCGAGCGAACAGGCATTGTATATGGATGCACGCATACCTCCCACCGAACGGTGCCCCTTGAGAGCAACCAGTCCGTGCTCGGCCGCCTGATCAACAAATGTCGCTTCCAGTTCCTCCTTGGCCAAACGGAATGTTACATTCATGAGAGACCTGGACTTTGTCTCGGCTGTACCTCTGTAGAACTCACTGTTATCAATCGCGCCGTACAAAAGATCGGCTTTTCTTCGATTCATAGCCTGAATCCCGGAAATGCCTCCTTCGCCTTCCAGCCAACGAAGCACTTTTTCCACGATATAGATTGCAAATACCGGCGGAGTATTAAAGCATTTTGCCGCATGCGTACCATAGTCCAGCATTGTCGGCAGGTTCGTGTTACGGTTTGCGAGGAAATCGTTTCTGACTAAAACGACCGTAACTCCGGCAGGCCCGATGTTCTTTTGAGCTCCGGCATAAATCAGGCCATAACGCTCCTGTTCAATGGGGCGACTAAGGAAGTCACTCGACGCGTCACAGACCAATGGACAACTTACGTTCGGAGTATACTGAAATTGCGTCCCGTAAACCGTGTTATTGGACGTGAAGTGAATATAGGCATCTTGGGGGTCGAGGTCCCAGTGAGCAGGATCAGGGACGTAGTTGAATGCAGCATCCGCACTTGAAGCTACTACTCGTCCGTTGCCAATCCGTAGAGCTTCCGCATGCGCTTTTTTTGCCCAGGTTCCAGTCACCAGATAACCCGCCTGCCCTCCCGGGGGAAGAAAGTTTAACGCTACCTGATGGAACTGCATTGATGCGCCACCTCCCAAGAACAAGATATGCCAGTCGGCCGTGAGGCCTAGAAGATTACGTATTCGCTCACGGGCCGAGGCTTCAATCTGCATATAGGCCGGCGATCTATGGGATATCTCCATAACTGACGCGCCGGTCTCCCGATACACAGGCAACTCATCGCGCACCTCCTCAAGAACCGGCAAAGGTAACGCACCAGGGCCGGCCGAAAAATTATGCAACCGCCCGATTCTATGTGACATCATTGGGTTTAGATTTTGATTTGAGAAACCGCCAATACATCCTGGATGCCTTCAAGCAGACTGGGAAGCTCTTCTGGGGGGGCACCCACTAAACGAATTCTGGCAACGGCGGCATGTATGGACCCGGTAAAAACTTGGTTCTCCATCTCCTGCACATTAAGGTTACATTTTCGCACGACATCCAGAACCTTGGCGAGTACACCAACCTTATCCAAATGTCGAACAGTCAGCAGATGTGTCGCAGATGATTGCACCGCAATATTTATGCAGTTTGGCACGACGCTGCTATTCGCATATGTATCGATAACACGCACGGCTTCGGCTCCTGTAGCCTCCTGTGCCTGCATCGTTGATGCCCCAATATGGTGTGTGAGGTAGACCGATTGATGGTCGCGAAGACTGGTTTCAAGTTTGCCTTTCTTATAGGAGGGTTCTCCTGCAAATACATCCAGCCCCGCACGAATACCATTGTTATCCAGAGCAGCAAGCAATGCATTTTCGTCAACTACACTGCCGCGTGTCGTATTGATAAAGAAAGCCCCGGGTTTCATGGCCGAAAAAAAGTCCGTATCAGCAAGGTGGTACGTCTGCGGCGTTGCCGCTACGTGCACAGACACGATATCTGCCTGTGAAGCTACTTTTATTGGGCTATCCGCATACGTAACATCAAGCGCTATCGCATCCTCGGGAGTGAGCGAGCGACTCCAAGCGACGACTTTAAGCCCCATTCCCCGTGCCATCCGAGCAACCAGTCGTCCAATTTGCCCCATGCCCACGATCCCCAGTACCCGACCTTTGAGTCCTCGGGCTTTGGCATACTTGCTTTTCTCCCATCGACCGGCACGAGCATCCGAGATATTATCTGCAATCCGCCGATCCAGCGAAACCATGAGCCCGATGGTTAATTCTGCAACTGCGCTGGAGTTCTTTCCGGGGCAATTGGCGACGAATATACCGCGCTCAGAAGCTGCTTCCACATCAATTGAATCATAGCCGGCCCCCGCCCGCACAATCAACTCCAAGGATGGCGCAGACTCCAGCATCTTCCTTGTTACCTTGGTTGAGCGCACTACTAAAGCCTCGGTTGAATGAGTCGCCAAAGCCTCCTGCAACTCGTCATCCGAGCAATTCTTAATGACCACCGTATGTCCGGATTCCTGCAAAGCTTCGACACTACTGTCAGGCAGTTTATCAGCGATAAGGACGCGCATAATATTTCAGAATTGATGTATCAAAAGTCCACTCCGAAGTTTAGGCTCAAACCAAGTCGATTTAGGCGGCATAAGCTCACCCGCATCTGACACATCCAACAGCTGGTCCATACTGGTTTCAAACATTGAGAACGCAACCGTTCCGGGAGTTTGGTCGACATGGTTCACGAGGCCCTCAACACCCCGGCTTCCTCCTACAAAGGTGATCTTCGGATCTGTGCGTTGGTCAATTATTCCCAGGAATGGTTCCAGAATGAATTCCCCCAAACGGGCAACATCCAGACTATCCGCCACACCAGAACGTCTGGTTGGGGGTAATTTTATTGTATGCCATGCTCCGTCTGCATAAAGGGAAACCTCTTCCCGTGCGGCCGGCACCTCCTGTCCACTCGCTTTCTCAAGCACCCCAAGGGCATCAATCTTCTCAATCAACGCGCCCACATCAGGTACGCGAACCACCCGATTATATGGCATAATATACATATTGCTCACAGGGAAACAGACGGCAGGGAAAAAATCGCTGTCTGACAATTTCTGTTCAGACCATGCCTGCCATGCAGCCTCACAGCGGTGGTGGCCATCACCTATATACAGCGACCTAATGTGAGCAAAAGCTTCCACGACAGGTTCGTGGTCAGGGAATCTCCAGATGGTATGCTGAATTCCATCCTCCGCTTTGAAATCAAATAAAGGTGCTCCCGCTGTGGCTTCCTCCATCAAGCTTGTAACGGAGGCATCGTCCCTGAACATTAAGATTACCGGCTCCGCATGTGCCTGTTGCGCGAGAATATGCTTGGTTCGGTCAGCCACTTTGGGGGGGCGCGTATTTTCGTGCTTCAGAATGGTCCCCCGCTTGTACTCCTCAACCGAAACCAAACCATAAACACCAACTTGCTCGTGCGCTCCCATCCGAAGTCTGTACAGATACAGTGCCGGGGTAGCCTCCTGGCAGGTGTAATCACTCATTGCAAAATGGCGCAGATTCTCCGCCCCTTTGCTGTACACAGCGCTATCGTGCTCGTCTATGCCTGGGCTTAGGTCAATTTCCGGGCGAATAACGTGAAGAAAACTATGCGGACGCCCCTTTGCCAGCGCACGCGCTTCGCTTGCACTGATTACATCGTAGGGTACGGAAGCTACTCGCTCAGCCACGTCGGGACGAGGTCTGAGTGCGGCAAATGCTTTGACTCGGGCCATTGAAGAAAAAGAGACTATTTCCGGGGGTTTCAATGATTATGCAGGCATGCCCATGCCTTGGTTTGGGCAGCCCGCTGATTGAACAAACAGGACGGCAAGCTGTGCCAACTATGCCGCGCACCTGAAACCTTTCCATTTCTTTGCTGTACGACGCTCTGCTATCGCGGGGTGGAGCAGTGGTAGCTCATCGGGCTCAAATTGCCACTTTCGTTTGCTGGGGCACGCTACTCCAACAAATTGATGACGAAGGTGGTATTGGGCTGCGCGCGAATGGAAACTGGCGCGTGAATTTCTGTCAAATTCGGGGAAGCCTGTTGCGTGGTAATCCCGAGCCAAGCCCTTTATTGGGAAGGTGTAGAGACTTAACGGCAGGCCCCTAACGGTTCGGCCGAGGGTGAAGAGAAAGTCCAGACCACAAACGATCCTATTCGTAGGATCAGCGGCGAAAGCCGTAGTGGTAAGCATAACCCGAAGGTCGCGGGTTCGAATCCCGCCCCCGCTACGACTGAAGCCGACATCCCTCGGGGGTGCCGGCTTTTTTATGGGATTCTCAGGCGGACGCGTTTCCTGCACGTCCACGACATCCGCCATTTCCAATTCATTTATTTATGACCCCCAGTGCAGACACGTAATAGTCAATCCTACTTCAGCAGCGTCATCGTGCGCGCGTGGACGTGCCGCCCCTCTGACTCCATGCGATAGAAGTACACGCCGCTGGCATACGTGCTGGCATCCCAGTTTAACTGGTAGACTCCAGGCGCATAAACCTGGTCGGTTAACACGGACACCTTACGCCCGACTGCATCAAAGACGGTTAACCGTACCGGTGCTTTCTTGGGTACGCTGAATTGAATGGTCGTAAGCGCATTAAAGGGGTTAGGGTAGTTCTGCGAAAGGCTAAACGCTGATGGCAGCTCGGCAGACTCCGCGACCGTTCCTACGGCGACTTCGCCAAGCGGCACCGTCCATACACCCCGACCATGTGTGCCGACAATGATCTCATCATCCCTTATCTTCATCTGCCAGACGGACACGGCTGGCAGACCATTGTCTGCATAGTTCCACTCTCTACCATAATTACGGGACTCGAAAATGCCAATCTCGGTGCCTGCCCAAAGGACATTGGTTGCCTGTGGCATCACAATCAGGTCAAACACCGCCACATCAGGAAATCCATTGATACTTTCGTCCGATGTGGAAAAGCCTGAAAGATCAGTCCACGTCTGCCCTAGATCCCTGGTTTCCAGAATTTTGGGATGGCCGTAGCGCGAAAAAAGCGCATACGCAGTGCCTCGTTCAGTAGGGTGCGTCGCTAGCCCGGATAAATCGGTCTCCGGTGGTCGGTTCATAACGGGAAAGGCCGTCGCTTCAAACGATTCGCCTCTGTCTCTGGAGACGTGCAGCTTGTTGAATAGCCTCGATTCACTTGGGCTAGCAATCAAGCCACATCCCGCCCAAACCACATCCGGGTCAGCAATTGAGACTCTGACCCTGCAGCCAGTCCAAAGCTCCCACGCCTCTGTAATGGAGGTCAGTGCCCATGTCTGTCCAAAGTTTCTGGAATACCACACGCCAGCCCTCCCGACAGTATACACATCATCGGGAGCCTTGTCTGAACTCGCAATTTGGGTTAAAAATTGCCCTTGGTCCCCTGCCACGCTGAGTGACCCTTCCCAGGTTGTGCCACCGTCTACTGTTCTCCCTATCGAAATGAATTGTGCCGATGCCAGAATCTTGTCAGGATCGGTAGCATGCCATACAGTCTCAAAACCGTCGCCTACGCCGTCCTTTGTCCACCTCGATGTGTGGTCTGGATTACCGGGGGATCTCCACGTTCCGTTATCCTGGGCGCCAGCGATGTAGACAGGACTCCCCGGTTTCTTGGCTACCCCATAGACCTGCATAGTGTTATACGCCGAACCTGCATTATCCAGCTCAGTGAAACTCAGACCGTTGTCCATAGACAATGCGACTCCACCGTCGTTGGCATCCAGAATCCAGAACTCATCCAGGGCCTCATTGGTAGGTATGGGCACAATACTGTGGTGATCTACATGTGCAGCGCGGGCAGCATCAACTTGTCGGGGATGCAGGTCGAAGTCTCGGCGCGGATTCTCAGCAAGTTCAAACGAGACGGAAACAGTTTGATTGGGCAGGCTGTTCGCGTCCCAAGTAACGGTAGGGTCGGCAGCGAGGACCGGGTGCAGCATGTATAGCATTCCATTCACCAGGCCGCCATCTTGGGCGATACTGTTATGTGGTCCCGCAGCGTCGTAATCATACTTGTGAATAAACATGTACTCCATGCTCGTCTCATCGCGCGGAGTCAAGTAATGCCTGTCGAAACGGATCAGGTTGAATTCGCCATCATCGGCCTGGTCGCGGAAGGAAACCATCAGTTGGCGATTGTTTTTTGTATCCCATACCTGAAAAGGCACGTCCACGTAGTCAGCATACATATATTCGGAGAAGGGGATAGCCACGCCCCCATTTCGAAATATGCCAGCCGTTTTTTCGACCCAGAAGCGATGGGCCAACTGTGTGCCCTGACCCCAACGAATCTCAATATCGGTATGGTCTGTTGGCGACACGTCCACAGCAGCCGGAATTTGGGGATATATCCTCTCCTCAAGTCTGTACTGTAAGGCGCGCTCGACAATTGGTGTGAGCGTTAGCCAAGAATCAGAACCACCATAATCGAATTCACCTACCGCAACAAAAGCGTTTTTGCCTATAATTCGGTTTTGCCAAAGTTCTATCCCGCCAACAAACACGGTGTCAGGCTTAAATGGATGCACTGCCAGCGTATTATTGAACCAGCCTTGGGGCCCGAACCAGTTCACACCAGAATGGCTAACGGTACGCATCCAATTCATCCCACCATCCTCACTCCGGTATAGGTCGGACAGAAACCTGAAACTTCCTTGGGTGCTCCAGCCGTGAACAGCGGCATATGCGATATTCGGCTTCGATGGCGAGTACCCCAGTTCAATCCTATAGAAATCCGAAGCCCAGTCTACTAATGCGGACACCCATGTCATGCCAGCGTCGATAGAATAGAGAATGCCGTGCCTACCGACACTTGCTATCTGTTTGTTGAAGTTACCTGGCTGTGCGCGTAAGTCGTGAACAGGTTCTCTGTCGGATACGCTCCTGAATGCCGCTGTCCATGTAACACCGCCATCACCTGTTACGAAAATACCCTCATTGGTGGCGGCCACCACCACGTTAGGGTTTGCAGGATCGACAGCCAACCGGTTTACGTATCGAAAATCGGCGTTGCTGGCTGTTGCAGACAGGTGATGCCATGTTGCGCCTCTGTCCTCCGACTTGAATATGCCATCACCAGCAACTTGGGAGAAGGGAAAGGAAAACCCTTCACCAGTGCCCATGTAGATAACGTTGGGGTCACTCTCAGCCATCGCCAGACTGCCGACCGCCAAGTTCGGTAGATCATCCGTTAGCGGTTGCCATGTGATCCCTCGATCTTCGGTCTTCCACAGACCGCCAGACACGGAGCCGGCCCACCATGTGTTTAGTGGATCATCTGGGTCAACCAGTAAAGCACGGGTTCGACCGCCGACATTTCCCGGGCCTCGCTCGACCCAGTTGAGTTTGGGTTGGGAAGTCTTGGCCGCCACCAATGCCTTCCTGAACTCCTTGATGCGATAGCCCATCGGGTACTCATTCGTGCCATTCTTTGACGCCCTGATGTCATGGTGGTACTGAATGAACAAGTCTGGGTGGCCATACATGCCCGCCATTGGCAGGATCGTCAGCGGATCCAATTGAGAAGGTCGTTCTGGGATGTCAGGCCAGAGTGCAACCGCAAGCGACACAAGCACGATGCCCGTGAGTGCAACAGAATTGACCTTGAAAGTACTCGAGGCCCGGCAATTAAAGAATAACTGAATTCCTCGCATATTCCGATGAATACAACGTAAGCGCCCAATGAGGCATCAATATTCGAAACTGTTTAATAAAGGCGTCCAAATTTTGGACTAACAACGCCACGCAGCGGCGTGTTACGTGGCGGAGCACGGCACGAGTGTACTGAGCCCGCCTTGTGAATATGACACAGCTAGCGGATCATCACAACGCTATGAACATATCCCTCGCTAATTCCCCTACAAGTGTATCTGTAAATGTAGTAACGATTCAAGTATTTTTTTCTGTCAATTTTGTTCTTTTTCTGTTATATACTGGGAAATATTGGTTATATTATGGGACTCTTGAAAAGGGCGTGCAAATTTTGAAGAAGAATACTTCAGAGGGCAACCTCGATTTTTGCGAAGATTTTGGACGTGATTCCACCGTTACCGTTGCCTGAAACAGCTCATCGGGGAGACAAAAGCGTCCTTTTGTCTGCTGATTCTAGCCTGAATTCCCAACCATAAATTTGGTAATACACGGGATGACAATTTGGCAT
>CAZCYQ010000037.1:0-35341 GCA_964503085.1 uncultured Rhodothermaceae bacterium
CCTGAGCCCCAGAATTTGAAAATATCAACCTCTCACAAAAATAGCCGAAGAGCCTGAAAAACTAACAATTCATCCTCCGAAATAAATTCAAATGCATCCACCCACCTCAGCGGCTCCTCCTGATGATCCAGCAAAGTATACGCGTTCAAAATATCCAGCGATTCCACGTCTACCTCCAAAAGTCTATTCTTACGCAATCCAAATCCAGCATGGCCTTCAATTGGTAGTAGATAAAGCCTCGAGTTGCGTGTGGCCATATAACTAATAGCAGTCACGATGCCTCCCCTTGCTTGTGAGTAAGACTCCTCTGCATGGTCAAGCCGTTCCCGGAAATAGGGCGTGTCAGATAAATCCGAAGATTGGATTAATTCACCGTCAAGCGAATATTTTTCAATAACTGGTACAGAGAAGCCCACTGCCAGTAAATATTCATTGTTGATCAAGGTAATGAGCCGCCCGCTCAGTCTACGATTCGACGCCTCGGAGTACGACGTCGTAAGCACCCCCCCAAAAGTCTTGATGACCGTACCCGAAGAGTCAAATTTTGTTATTGAATACGGATCCACCGGAAATGAGCTGGCAATGTATACATCACCCTGCTTATTTACCGACATCCCCAGGTACAAGACATACGCCACTGGATCAACTGAAAAAGATCTTAGATACCTCCCCTCGAGCGAAAATACGTGAACGTTTTTGGATCCGGATTGAAAACCGAAAACCCTATTACCCTCAGCATACAAACTATTCGGCGCTCTAGGAAATTCTCCGGGTCCCTCTCCACTGCGGCCAAATGTCCGGATGACTCTTAAATCATTATCCAAGGCAAAAATATGACCATAACCCTCTCCACTTAGATACAGCACATCCCCAGATTTATGCATGGCCGAGACATCCTTCATAAACCGATCCCCCTCCAAGGCTTCGGTAAAGCTGGTTGCGACAAGAGAATTTTCCTGTAACACCCCATCCTCCGTGGAGCATCCAATCAAACCCAGCGTGCTGGCCGATAAACATGCTAGTACAACGAACACACGCACTTGTATGCAATCGTAAACCATGGTCTTCCTCAACAGTCAAGAGAACAAAACTTCATCTTGTCATCACATATAACAGCCTGGGCACTCACGCTCCCCGTACAAGTCTCACCTCAGCACTCCACCTCACCTTCACTTGGACAGGTACTACAAGTGACTGAAACCACGCACCCTGCCTCTTCCTTAGCATGAACATGATCATCAGGTTGGATCAAGGACAGACATGCGAAAGCAACAGCAACAGTGCACAAGAAAGCAAGAAGACGTTTGGCAACTAACATGGTTCAAATGAAAAACTTGTTAAGTCACGAAAGAGATATTAGCCGTTGCGGTCCCTGCAGGACTAATCGTACTATCGAAAACCTAGATAACCACTGTATATTCAGATTCACATTGCTGGTGCGCCATGGATCCAACTGACCATCCGACATCCACGGCCCCTAATGAAATCGGGAGAGACTTGTGATTTCATATGTGAGCCATATGAAAAGCCTGATTGAGTTCAATACTTTGCTCTCGCTTGTGGGAGCGCAGAGAAAAATATTATCGATCTCCCTTTGCCAAAATTATTTCGAACGAACCACTGTATTCAACAACCTGCGAAGCTTAATTCCTGCTTGACCACGCTGAGAATATCTATGCGGAAAATTTCCGCAGCGTTACTTTCAACGTCGCGACTTCTTTCTCGGGTCACGGCTTCCCGCCTTGTTCTGCCGATCAGGTTGCATCCTCCTCTGGTTCAGTTCATCAATAAGCATAGCCATAAGCTCAGGCTCTTCTTCTGCCAGGGTTTTTGCCATTGGAACAAATCGTGCTAGTCGCTCGCGTTCCAGGTTGGTCTTATTGCGGAATTGTTCTTCAAGAACGATCGCCAGGCGCTGTGCAGTACGCGCTACAATCTCTTCGGAACTTGGCAACTCTCTTTTTTCCATGTTGATTTCAAATCGATGAGCAATGGCCTTTAATCGAGCCTCTTCTTCCCATGTCGCAAGCGTAACAGCCACACCAGCCTTTCCGGCGCGAGCAGTTCTGCCAGTGCGGTGAATATATAATTGGGCCTCAAGCGGAACCTCAGCCTGAAACACATGACTCAGTTCCGAAATATCTATACCCCTTGCCGCCACATCCGTGGCAACCAAAAGATGTATTTGACCTCCCCGCAACCGATCCATAGCCTGTTCCCGCGCACGCTGACTATAGTCCCCACTGATTGCAGTAGCATTAAACCCGTAATTTTGGAGGAAGTCCGTCAGAAAAGAGACCTCACGCCGCGTATTTGAAAAAATTATCGCTGAATCCGGGTTCTCGAACTCAATAAGACCAGCCAGCGCGCGTGCGCGATCCATTGAGTTATTGATCTTATAGTAACGATGATCTATCGTTACCACACCAATCCCATCAGCACTGAGCCCGAGAAACTGGGCATTCTTCAAGAATTCCCTCCCCAACAGTCGCACTTTCGGGGGCATCGTTGCACTGAACATGCAAGTATGCCGTTTACCCGGCAGATAAGCCTTCAATGCCACCATAGCTGGATAGAAGCCCATGGACAACATCTCGTCAGCCTCATCTAGAATAAACAGGCGTAGTTTATTCAATGTGAACGTTCGACGCTGCAAGTGGTCCAGAATCCGCCCCGGCGTACCAATTACAACCTGACATCCCTCTGTGAGCGCTTTCGTCTGATGCTGATATCTCACGCCTCCATAAACCAGGGAAGCCTTGAGTTTCCCTGGAAATGGGTTCAGTCGCTTGAATTCAGTATATATCTGTCCTGCCAACTCTCTCGTCGGGGCAAGCACAAGTGCTTGTGCACTACGCACTGACGGGTCCAGTCTGTCAAACATGGGCAAAAGAAATGCCCCCGTCTTCCCGGATCCAGTCCGGGATTGTACGATCAGGTCCTTTCCCTCAGCCATGTGCGGAATCGCACGTGCCTGTACGGGCATCAGGCCAGACCAGTTGCTTTTCTCGAACGCAGCACGCGCCCATTGACCAAGAGAGTCAGGCGTTGACTCCTCAACCTCTGAATCCACCGTATCAAAGACACGCTCCGCGGCGGATTCCCTGCCGGCCTCCTGGGCCCGCGAAGTGAAATCTAGATTTGTAGTAAAAGGTTTTGTCACAAGCTACATGGCTAAACCGCCGTCAACAGCAAGAACCTGGCCGGTTATGTATGCAGCCTCTTTGGAGGCCAAAAACAATACCGGAGCTGCAATTTCCTCTGGCACAGCCGTTCGACGAACGGGGATCGTACGAAGCAGGTTTTCTTTCATCTTATCGCTGAGCCCCCCCGTCATGTCTGTTTCCACATACCCCGGAGCAACCACATTCACGGTAACTCCACGTGCGGCTAGTTCTTTAGCCAGACTCTTTGAAATACCGATGATACCCGCCTTGGACGCAGCATAATTCGCCTGGCCTGGATTTCCTGTGAGTCCAACAATTGATGAAATATTGACGATCCGTCCACAACGCTGGCGCATCATGACCCGATATACCGCCTTGCTGTAATTAAAAACACTCTTGAGGTTAGCACTGATAACGGCGTCCCAGTCTGACTCACTCATACGCATAAGAAGGTTGTCCCGGGTGATTCCTGCATTGTTAACCAGAACATCCACGCCTCCCCATGCCTTTACTATCTTTGCCACCACTTGCTCCGCTCCCTCAAAGTCTGCGGCGTCACATTGGACGGCTAGCCCTCCAGTGGCTTCTTCAAGCTCCCCTGCAACAGTCACGCTGCTTCGGTAGGTGAACGCAACCCGTGCGCCCCGATCTGCAAACGCCTCAACAATGCCGCGGCCTATACCGCGGGTCCCGCCCGTTACAAGAACTCTGGTTTCTTTGAATTCCATTACTTGTTACTATGATCACTCGGCCATAAACGTGGCTACCGCTTTAGCCGTACCAATGAAAGAGACTTTGACCTTCCGCCCAAGCGTTCGTCGCACAAGACCGCTCAGAACACGCCCGGGCCCCACCTCCATGAAATGCATATCCTCCGGCATATTCTGAAGTGACTGAAACCACCTTACCGGACTGGTAAGCTGCTCAAGCATGCGGGCCCGGATATGTTCCGGATCCCGGGCAGGTTGTGCCGTCACATTAAGATATATCGGACACACCGGGGGCTTGAGAGTCACACTGGCCAACTCTTGGGCTAGAGCCTCCCGTGCTGCCGAAACTAATGGGGAATGAAACGCCCCACTCACTGGCAATTGTATCAGACTCCGTGCCCCTGCACTCTTTAATGCTCGCTCCGCCAGCTGCAACGCTTCTTTATCGCCAGAAATAACTGCCTGTCCCGGTGCATTGTAGTTCGCACATACCACGATACTTTCACGGACACTGACCTTTTCACATATAGACTCCACAGCCTCGGCTGACAAACCGATAACGGCGGTCATTCCCGCAGGCCGCCCCTGACCTGCCATAGCCATAAGCTCGCCCCTGCGACGCACCAGACGCAGACCATCTTCGAATGAAAGGGCCCCGCATGCGTGCAATGCGCTGTACTCTCCTACACTATGCCCCGCCACGAGGTCGGGTGACAGCTTCAAGGCTGCCAGTATCGCTATGGAATGCGTGTATAGTGCGGGTTGGCAGATGGCCGTATGTGTTAACCTCTCGTGCGCCCGTGCTTCATCCTCGCCGCCGTTCCCAAAGCAGTAATCCGTGAGCGAAAAACCCAGAACATCGTTTGCAGTTTCAAAAACGATCCTAGACTCAGGGATTGATTCAAACAGGTCCGAACCCATTCCAACAACCTGCGATCCCTGTCCCGGGAACAGTGTAGCGATTTTTTGCTCAGGCATCAAGCTGCGCTAACTCCGAGCGTTCCGTATCAGTACTTTGGCTGGGAACTGCATCGTAAGCCCAGCGCAGGTAGGTTGCACCCCAGGTAAAACCGCCACCGAAAGCAGCAATCACGATCCGATCTCCTTTTCTGAGCTCGTGCTCCCATTCATGCAGACACAGAGGGATGGTCGCTGCCGTTGTGTTGCCATACTTTGAGATATTAAGCATCACACGCTCAAGTCCAAGCCCCATGCGACGGGCCACTGCACCAATGATGCGCTGATTTGCCTGATGGGGGACCAAATACCGAACATCGTCGCCCGTGAGGTTGTTGCGCTTCATAATTTCTACGGCTACGTCCGCCATACCCTTGACCGCTACCTTGAAGACCGCTTGTCCATCCTGATGCAGGTAGTGCATCTTGCGGTCCACTGTGTCGTGGGTGGTCGGGTTAAGGCTACCACCTCCCAACATACATAACGTCTCCCAACCTCTACCATCTACATTCAACTCGGAATCTATGAGACCGTATCCTTCACTGTCTGCTTCCAGCAACACACCGGCCGCACCATCACCAAAGAGCACACATGTCTTTCGATCCGTGTAGTCCGTGATACTGCTCATCTTGTCCGAACCTATCACCAATACCTTTGCTGCCCGACCGCTCTCGATCAGTCCGGCCCCCGTATTAAGCGCAAAAAGAAACCCGCTGCATGCAGCAGACAAATCAAACCCCCAGGCTCCTGTCGCGCCGAGCTCGGCCTGAACCAGACAGGCTGTCGCCGGAAACGACATATCCGGTGTCACTGTGGCAACAATTATTACGTCAAGCTCTTCGGGTTCAATGCCCCGTTTCAGCAAAACCTCTCGTCCAGCACGGGCTGCCATATAGGAGGTTCCCTTACCTTTGCCCTTGAGTATGCGACGCTCCTCGATTCCAGTCCTTGACCTGATCCACCCGTCATTGGTATCAACCATTTGGCTCAGCTCCTCGTTGGTCAACCGGGTCTCTGGCACATAGTGACCGACGGCCGTGACTGCTGCACGTGTTACATGGCTCATGATTGGAAAAGGTTTGTCAGGGAACCAGAGCTTTTCGGACCGCATTGGTCAGGTTGACTCTCGCGGCCTGTGCGGCCTTCAACACACACTGCTCAACTGCGCCGGCGGTGGTGTCTCCATGCAGAATAAATACTTCGCCCTCCACTCCCAGCAATGGACTCCCACCTCCATAATTCTCAGGATCAAAGCGACGCTTGAGTCCGGAAAAAACCTTTTTTAGCATTTCGATGACACCCGGATCCGGGTCCAACCGTTGCAGGTCCTGCCATACCATTTCCGGAACTGCCGTTTTAATGCTCTCACTCAACTTGAGGACGATATTACCGACAAATCCATCACATACAACGACATCTGCTTTCTGGTGCAGAATATCTCGCCCTTCTATGTTTCCGATGAAATTCAAATCTACGGCATTAACCAGTAGTTCGTGAGTAGTTCTCACCAGTTCATTGCCTTTAGCCGGCTCTTCGCCTACACTCAACAGACCTATTCGCGGCCGGGCAATATCCATCATGACCCCTGCATAAGCCGACCCCATTTTGGCAAACTGCAACAGATGTTCCGGCCGGCTGTCCATATTGGACCCAACGTCCAGAATGGTGCAAACGCCACTGGTAGTTGGGTAGAGCGTAGGAATGGACGGCCGAAACACACCGGGCAGACGTCCCAGCACAAAAAGAGACGCAGCTCCAATGGCTCCGGTATTGCCTGCACTCAGGAATGCATCGGAACGACTCTCCTTATGGCTCATGAGTCCCAGATGAATGGAGGAGCGTGGCTTCGTGCGAACAGCCGAAACCGGGGAGTCGCCCATTCCGATGACCTCGGGCGCATGAACAATACTGACTTCGGGTGGGGCTCCCCAAAGGTTGAGCACTGGCCCAATCACCTCTTCCGGGCCGTAGAGTTGCACCTGCAACTTCCCTTCTGAAATTGCAACAGCCCGTGTAACCCCCTCAACAATCACTGCGGGGGCACGATCCCCGCCCATTGCGTCGACTGCTACACGAATCGCCATGTATCTTCAATCCAGTGTCATGGACTGGCACGTAACCCTCTATACGTCGTCTGCCGGTTCTATAATCTGGCGTCCGCGATAGATTCCGCAACCTGGACAAATACGGTGTCTCAGCTTTACACTGTCGCAGTGCTCGCACTCCATTGTAGTGGGGTTGTCAAGACCCCCGTAGTACACTGCCCTGCGCTTGCGCGTGCGAGCTTTTGAGGTTTTTCTTCTGGGATTGGCCATGGTCTAATATTTGTGAGCTTACTCCTCTCGCATCGCAAGTAAAGGTGACCATCGATGGTCAGACTCCTCTGCGGGAGCACCAAAAATTGTTTGTATTTGCAATTCCTCAGCCTCCGGTGCCACCTTCCTGACGGGAATGGCCAGTATTAACGCATCTCGGGCTATACTGGTCAAATCCAACACCCGCTGCCGAGGCTCCAGCTCTATTTGCTCCGTCGTAACGTCCGCATCCGGTTCCCGACCATGCCTCAGAAGGAGCAACTCATGCGTGTTACGGATGGGCTTTACGAACTCCTTCAGCGTGCGATCACATTCCAGAAGCGCATCCGACTGAACCCCTATTATAACACGAAGGGTATCGTCCGACTGCTTAACTTCCAGGTTCACCTGAATGTTGGAAAATACCTCTGGATCCAGATCCAGATCCGAAGCAACAAGTTCAAACTGCCCCCCTTGAGGTGCAGTTAAATCAATCTTTAACATGGTCTCGCTAAAAGACAGCACAGGTAAACCCGATTATAGCCCTGCAGGTTTCCATATCTCTGTTCTTCGTGGCTTAACCGACCTTATTGTGGGTGGTTTTTAGAAGTTATAACTCACGCTGTAATGACATGAGAGATGGTTGTCCGTGCCCTGTCTGAGATTTCAGTGTGGGTAAGCAAAGCCTGCCCGGTGTTTTGATTGGTGGATCTAGCAATTAACCATCAAATAAATACTTCGTGCCGCTCGGGGCTCCGAGACAGGCAGAGAGATGTGATTAACGTCTTTTTAGATTCGCCGTGTAATCATTATTCAGGGAGACCTCAAATCTACGGGAAGGAGCGCAAAAGGGACCAACCTGGCAAAAACGCGAAGCAGAAGGCAGGACTGGATCGCTGCCCGTCACGTGCGGATTCAGTTTCAACTTGAATTCTATTTCGGGGGTGTGGTAGGATCGTCAAGGTGCCCGCCCAATATACTTCACGGAAGCGCAGTAAGTGCGATTTTGCCAATGAAGTGTACCTTCCGACAACGTGCGCCACGTCGCTCGGATTGGTGCCCCGCTCCGCTCGGAATACGCAATGAAGAACAACGCAAGCAAGATTCCAGTGCGTGCTCATAACAGTGACGTAAATGCACCATTAAACCTATCGGCCTCAAGGAGAAGCAGGGCGAAGGATCCCGCCGAACCAAACGAATACGGAACCTCTGTAAGACCCATGACCGCGGAGCAAAAGCCTGGAAATCAGGTACTGAGACATAAAGGGAGCTTCAGCCGGGAAGCATTTCGCCCAATTTCAATTCCAGTTATGGTTCCCATTTGACCAGTCATCGCCAACAACCTGACTGCGACAATCTTTTGTGGATAACATGCAACCATCTCTGAGCAATTATCCTCAAACTTCGAACTGAAGCGAAATTTTTTAGATCTTTGACCTGAAACGTACGTTTTAGTCGCTGTTTGCCGTGTGTACAGACCATTTCTGAAGATCTTTGGGAACAAAGGAATTGGTACTTTTCGGCAAGTTTTTGTGGATAAAATGTGAGTAACTTTATCAACTTGTTTTCACGAGGCCCTTAACTTTATTGGTCGCGCTGTCTGTGCAATCGTACGATTGCCTTATCTTCATGTCGAGTGTTGCGTTTTGCTGAATCTTTATCCTGAATGCCTACTGCGGAATCAGTTTGGGAAGCGTGTCTCGTAGTAATCCGAGACAACGTTAGTCCTCAATGCTTCCAGACTTGGTTCACGCCTCTGGAAGCTGTGACTTTAGCGGAGGAGGATGGCTTCTCAAAGCTTACCCTCCGGGTGCCCGGTCCTTTTCACTACGAGTACCTTGAGGGACAGTACAATCTGCTCCTCCGGACAACCCTGACCCGCGTACTTGGCGAGAAAAATCGTCTGTACTACGAGGTGGTCGTCATACAGGAGGACCCAGGACCCCGTGAGACCCACAATACATATCAGGTGCCTGCCTCCGACAGCGTCGTTCACCACACACCTGTACCTCAGCCAGAGGCAACCGCCCCATCTGTGGTGAAAAGTCAACTGATGGAGAATTACACTTTCGACAAGTTTGTCGTTGGTGATTGCAACCAGTTGGCCTACAGTGCTGCCCGAGCTATTGCTGACTTGCCTGGCGGTACTGCCTACAACCCGTTTCTCGTGTACGGCGGCGTCGGATTGGGAAAAACACACCTCATACACGCCATTGGAAACCATATCCTGAACTGGAACTCGGACAAGAAAATCTCCTACATTTCGAGCGAGCGGTTCACAAATGATTTTGTGCAGGCAATCCAGGAGAAAAAAGTTCAGAAATTCTCCAGATACTATCGAAATGTCGATGTCCTAATTATTGACGATGTCCAGTTCTTCGGCGGGAAAGAGAAAACACAGGAGGAATTCTTTTGTGTTTTCAACGAGTTGCAACAGAACGGCAACCAGATCGTACTCAGCGCGGATCGACCTCCAAAAGAAATCAAGGGCATCGAGGATCGGTTACTCTCCCGTTTTTGCTGGGGCCTCCAGGCCGACCTTCAGCCCCCGGACCTAGAGACCCGTACGGCCATTTTGATCCGGAAAGCGACTGAGATTGGCCTGACCCTGCCGCCAGGCGTGATTGACTACATTGCCCAGAACATTACAAAAAACATTCGCGAACTCGAGGGAGCACTAGTGCGTCTGCTGGCGCAGGCTACGTATACAACACAGACGATTGACGAATCCCTGGCAAAAGTTGCACTAAAAGATTTCATCAGGAGACCGCATGCCATGCTGTCCATTGACAGGATCCAGCGGCTGGTTTGTGATTATTTCGGTATTGACCAAAATCGCCTGCATGAAAAAACCAAAAAGCGGGAAATTGTACAGGTGCGGCAGTTGGCTATGTATCTTTGTCGTGAACTGGATTACACCCACAAGGCGATCGGCTTGCAGTTTGGCGGTCGCGATCACTCAACCGTTGTTCACGCTGTGAAAAGTGTCAACAATCTCATTGAAACGGACATTAATTACCGTAACCGTGTGGCTGATATCCGACGTAAAGTTAATCTCCTGACTTAACGCAGAGATTCTCTGCCCTCTCTATGAAGTTCTCAATCAACAGCAATGATCTTTCCGAAGCGCTGGACATCGTCAGTGGTGCCTTGTCGAGTAAACCTAAGTCGGATATCTGGAAATGCGTTCATTTACACCGACTGGAAAACACACTCCAATTGAGGACGATGGATTCCGAGCTTGGTTTTTCCATTCGGCATACCCTCCCGATGAACTTTTCCAGCGAGCCGGATGAGGAACTTGACCAGATCGCTGTACCTGCCCAGCATTTCCTGGAGGCTTGTCGAGCCCTGCCGGATGTGCCGATAACTTTTGAAGCCCGGAGAGACTACAGCATCGTTCTTGAGCACGAGAACGGCAAATATGTCTGGATGGGTTACAACGGCACGCAGTTCCCTGACTTCCCGTTGATTACCGCGGAGGAATCCGTGACGATTGACCGGAATCGTCTAAAGCTGGCCTGGGACCTGGTGGGCTTCGCCGCAAGCAAAGATTCGTCCAGGATCGGTATGCTCGGCTTTTTCCTGGAAATAGAAAAAGATGTCGTGCGGGGTGTTACCACTGACGGCCATAGGCTGGCAATGTGTGCCCTGAAGGGGGTCGATAATGACACCTCTGCCACCGCTCTCATTCCTCTCAAGGTGTTTCAACAGGCAACTCGTATTGCTGGCGTGGACGAGTGTACGATACAGACCACTAAGGACAGCGTCAGCTTCACTTTTGGTTCCACCTGTTTGGTCAGCACGCTTATTGACGCCAAGTTCCCAAATTACCGGCGTGTGATCCCCACGAGCAATGATAAGGTGGTCCACCTGCGCAGAGAGGATCTATACAACAGCGTGCGTCGAGTAAATATTTTCGCCTCACGTGCATCGCACCAGGTCATCCTAGACTGCAAAGAGGCGGAGGTTGAGGTCAGCGCTCATGATCCTGAGCGATCCAGCAAGGGACGAGAGAAGATCCCCTGTGAGTACCTCGGAGACCGTATGCAGATCGGATTTAATGCAACCTATCTCCAGGAGTCCCTGAGGTATGTCCGTGCAGAGGAAATCAATCTTGCTTTGGGTTCGCCTAGTCGTGCGGCTCTCATCACACCCGTGGAGCAGGAAGAATCTTTCGAGTACACGATCCTGATTATGCCGGTCATGCTCAATACCTTCCAGTCCTGATTTTCCGGCGTGAACTTTGCTGTTGCCTCCGGCGTACCATTCTGCTATGCTGGAATTGCGCCCAAGACTGCAAGGAATGGAAACTCAAAGTTACAAGACCAATAGCGCTAATGCTAAGATGGTGCAGCGGAAATGGTATGTCATTGACGCAGAGCAAGCCGTGGTGGGGCGCTTGGCCTCACGGGTGGCAACCATCTTGCGAGGCAAGCATAAGCCGATTTTCACCCCACACGTGGATACTGGGGACTATGTGATTATTGTCAACGCAGATAAAGTCCGCTTTACGGGTAACAAAGAAGATGCAAAACTCTACTACAGTTACAGCGGTTATCCGGGTGGCTTAAAATCACGCACAGCGCGAACCGTGCGTGCGAAAAAGCCGGAATACCTCCTACGCCATGCTGTCAAGGGTATGCTGCCTAAAGGTGTGCTGGGCCGGCAAATGTTGACCAAGCTTAAGATCTACGCGAGTGCCGACCATCCCCATGGCGCACAAAACCCTGAAGAATTACCCGCTAATCCCGAATAAGTCCTAGTTGATCCATTAATGACCACCCCTACCGAGTTTGTCGCTATCGGCCGCCGAAAAACTTCAACGGCCCGCGTTTATATGCGTCCGGGCTCCGGTCGAGTGACTATCAATCGCCGACCGCTTGAAGAGTACTTCAAAATGGAAACCAAGAGACATGTGCTTCTGTCGCCCTTTGAAGTCACCGAAACCTCAGGAATGTATGATTTGGTGGTCAACGTAAAAGGTGGTGGACTTACCGGACAATCCGAAGCAATCCGCCTGGGTGCATCGCGCGCACTTGTGCAGGCCGATGAGGAACGCCGGAAAGCGCTTCGAGAAGCCGGATTTCTGACACGCGATCCCAGAATGGTGGAGCGCAAGAAGTACGGACAACCCAAAGCCCGCAAACGCTTCCAATTCTCTAAACGATAACCAATAATCCCGCACAGGTTCTGATGCACGGCCGGGTGCCCTCCGGTTGGCCTTGCAAGTGATGATCCTGGTGGTCTAACCCATTCCCAAAAAACATGAGTAACGCCGTAACCGATCACGGTTCAACCCAACACCGGGTTTCTGTAGAAGATCTTCTGAAGGCCGGAACACATTTTGGTCACTTAACCAGTCGTTGGAATCCCAAGATGCGCAGCTACATTTTCATGCAGCGCAACGGAATCCATATTATTGATCTGCTACAAACCCAAAAACTGCTTTCGCGGGCAGCCGATACGGCGACACGCTTTGCCCGACAGGGTAAACCTGTACTTTTTGTCGGAACAAAAAAACAGGCAAAGCAAACCGTCCGGGAAGCCGCGGAGTCCTGTAAATCCCCCTTTGTCGTGGAGCGCTGGCTCGGAGGAACGCTGACCAATTTTCAGACGATCCGGAACAGTATCCGTCGTATGGAAAATCTGGCCAAGATGGGCAGAGACGGAACCTTGGAGCAGCTCAAAAAGAAGGAGCGCCTTATGAAATCCAGGGAACTGGAGAAGCTTCAGCGAAACCTCGGCGGTATCGCTGAAATGCCCCGAACTCCTGGTTGCCTCTTTGTCGTGGATATGCGTCGAGAACGCATCGCAGTCAATGAGGCTCGTAAACTTGGGATCCCGATCATCGCCATGGTTGACACCAACTGCGATCCGGATCTGGTGAATTACGTCATTCCCTGCAATGACGATGCATTTAAGTCCATCCAGATCATTACACATACGATTGCCCAGGCCGTAAATGAGGGACGGAAACAGGCAGAAATCACCGCTGCCAACAAACAGGCGGAAAAGGAAAAGCGTCGGGAAGCTAGAGGGGGGAAGAGACCACGTAAATAACTCAACTCCAGTCTTGCCTGGGAACTTGACCAAGACCGTTCAAAAGTACGCAGGCAGGTTCAATTGCAAAAAATCAGCTATGTCTCAGGCGGCCGGTCCACTCAAGGATTCATGCGAAACTGTACGGCTGTGATTGTACGCCGGAGGATGTCGTTTCCTGTTCCGGCATGGTTACAGTGGCTTGATGGTATCACATTCTGGCAATCTGTAGGATTTTAACAACAAAAATACAACCCATGACTCAGGTATCTATTTCAGCAAAGGATGTCAAGCGACTCCGCGACATGACCGGTGCAGGGATGATGGATTGCAAGCGGGCACTCGGCGAAGCAAACGGCGACCTTGATGCAGCCGTAGACCTATTGCGTAAAAAGGGACAGCGTGTCGCTGCAAAGCGTGCGGACCGTGAAGCCCTCCAGGGACTCATTCTGACCCGCATCTCTGACACCGGGCATACCGGAATCATCGTTGAGGTGAACTGCGAAACCGACTTTGTCGCTCGCAATGATGAGTTTGACGCTTTCGCCAATACGGTGGCAGACCTTGTTCTCTCATCACGCCCTTCTGACCTGGATGCGTTGCTGGCCTTGCCCCTCGGCGATGGCCGTACCGTTGGCGAAGCCCTGATTGATCTTACCGGCAAGATTGGTGAGAAACTGGGCATTCGGCGTTTTTCGGTCCTATCCGCCCAGAATGGTCAAGTGATTGACTACATCCATCCCGGCTCCCGCCTAGGTGTGTTGGTCACACTCTCAGGGTCCGGCTCTCTGGAAGAAACTGGAAGAGATGTCGCCATGCAGATCGCCGCATTGAACCCCCTTGCAGCACACCGTGAAGATGTGCCCTCGGACGTTCAGGCCAAAGAATTCGAGATCGGTAAGGAATCTGCAAGACTTGAAGGCAAGCCAGAGCACCTCTTGGACAGGATTGCCAAAGGCAAACTGGAGCGGTTCTTCAAGGATAATGTCTTGGTGGAGCAGTCTTTTGTCAAAGATGCTTCTCTGCGCGTTCGCGATGTACTTAAAAAGTCCGGAGCAAACGTTGGTGAATTTGTGCGCTGTGCGCTAGGTGAGTGACCCGCACGCGGTCACAGCTATGCCAAACCCTGAACCTCAAAGACCCGTCTACAAGCGTGTGCTTGTGAAACTCAGCGGCGAAGCGCTGCAGGGGAAGCTCTCTTTTGGTATTGACGAAAAGGTGCTTGCTGCCTGGGTCGGAGAATTGCGGTCCGTAGTAGAACTCGGGGTTGAGCTGGCCCTTGTGATTGGCGGCGGCAACATCTACCGTGGGGTTTCTGAAGCTACCCGAAACATGACCCGCGCGCATGGGGATTATATGGGCATGTTAGCCACTATGATCAATGCCATGGCCCTGCAGGATGCCCTGGAGAAGCTGGGCGTACAAACACGGCTGCAGTCTAGCATCAAGATGGAAGAAATTGCCGAGTCGTTCATTCGCCGACGAGCCATACGACATCTGGAAAAGGGGCGTGTGGTCATTTTTGGCGGAGGAACCGGCAACCCGTATTTTACCACAGACACAGCTGGTGCACTCAGAGCTTTGGAGATTGGCGCGGATGTGTTTATCAAGGCTACTCGAGTAAGCGGAATCTATTCGGCTGATCCAGAACAACACAAGACCGCGAAGCACTATGCGACCATTGCTGGCGATGAGGTAATTCGCCGGGGATTGAAAGTCATGGATAAGACCGCCCTTACATTGTGCGAAGAATCCAAGATGCCCATCGTTATCTGCAACGTGAATGAACCGGGCAACATACAACGGATCGTTCAAGGAATGAAAGTGGGCTCTTACGTACATTGGGGTTAGGTTGCCTCGCCATCACCATGTTAGACGAATTACTGGAGTTAATACTGTCGGACGCCGTAGACCAAATGGAACGCTCCATGCAATATCTGGGCAAAGAGTTGCGAGCTGTCCGGGCGGGTCGAGCAACTCCTGCCATGCTGCAGAATGTCAGAGTTGAATGCTACGGTAGTATTTCCCCGCTGAATCAGTTGTCCTCCATAAACGCCCCACAGCCGGATCTTCTGGTTGTGTCACCCTGGGATAAGTCCTCTATTAACGCCATTGAGAAGGCGATCCAGTCCGCCAATCTGGGACTGAACCCCTCCAATGACGGCGTAATCATCAGGGTACCGGTCCCTCCCTTGACGGAAGAGCGTCGGAGGGAACTCTGCAAGCGGGTCCGGCAGCTCGGTGAGCGGTCAAAAATCGCCATCCGAAATATCCGACGCAGCACCAAGGATGACCTAAAGACTACCCAGGAGGAAGAACATCTTTCAGAGGACATGCGATATCTGGCCGAAGAGCGACTGCAAAAGGAAACGGATCGTTTCGTATCAGCAATCGACGATTTTCTTCGCCAGAAGGAGGCAGAAATAATGGAAGTATAGGAGAGGTGCCGGAGCGGCCTAACGGGCTCGCCTGGAAAGCGAGTGTACCCTAACCGGGTACCGAGGGTTCGAATCCCTCCCTCTCCGCAAGCATGCAGGCATATTCAACAGCCTTGTTTTATGCCCTTTGGGATCCTCATGCTGAGTTTACCTGACGGGGTCATGATTGGGAGCTTGCCAGCCATGTGAATCATCAAGCTGTTCACTGCCGCTCAAACAGATGCTTCTGTCCATGAGCCGTCAAAAAATTGTAGGCCTGACTGCTCCGAGCGGTGCTGGAAAGTCCAGCATTGCCCAGCGGGTCCTGGATGCATTTCCCGATATGCATCTGGCGGTCTCTGTGACAACACGTGCGCCGAGACCTTATGAGGTGCATGGTAAGGATTATTTCTTTGTCTCATTACCCGAGTTTAAGCGCCTCCTCGCGGAGGGGGCACTCCTCGAGTACGAAGAGGTTTATCCCGGTTGTTTCTATGGTACACCACATTTCACATCAAAAGAAGTCGAGGGACCTGTTCTTCTGGATATTGACGTTAAGGGGGCCGCGAATGTCCGTGCTTCCATCGGAGGGTTTTTTATCTTCGTCGCCCCTCCCTCCGAAGCTGAACTGGAAAAACGTCTACGTGACCGGGGAACCGAAACAGAACAAACCCTGCTCACACGCCTCCAGAGAGCCAAAACGGAACTCGCCTTCGCGGATCAGTTTGATGCCCTCGTTGTAAATGATTCTATTGATGAGGCTGCTGCTGAAGCTATTTCCCTGATTACGTCTTACCTCCAACAATGAGTAGTTCCAATCGAATTGGCGAATTGCAGGGTAAGCGCCTGCTCTTGGGCGTGAGCGGTAGCATCGCGGCCTACAAAGCCGCTGAGATCGTCCGGGCCTTGCGTAAACTTGATGCAGAAGTACAGGTGCTCACGACCAGGGACGCTAGTCAGTTTATCACAACAACTACTCTGTCAACCCTGTCCGGCCGCCCCGTACTCACCGAACTCACAGAGAGTGGCGAAAAGGGAACCTGGACCAGGCACATAACCTTAGGGCATTGGGCAGACCTTTTTCTCATCGCCCCGGCCACGGCACAAACTGTTGCCAAGCTGGCGCACGGGTTTGCGGACAACATGTTGACGGCAACCGCTTTAGCCGCTCGCTGCCCGATACTTGTGTGCCCGGCAATGGATCATGATATGTACCTGCATTCCGCCGTAAAAACCAACCTCCGCACCCTGCAGGACCTGGGTTACGAGGTGTTGGAGCCCGGCTATGGGGAGTTGGCCAGTGGCCTCGTGGGAGTCGGGCGCCTCCCCGACATAGAGGAGATCCTTGAGCGTCTTGCTGAACTCCTGCCCGGCGAGCTTCGGGGCAAGCATGCTCTGGTTACCGCCGGCCCTACCCATGAGCCAATAGACCCCGTCCGGGTGGTCTCCAACCATTCAACCGGGACGATGGGATTCACTTTGGCCAAAGATCTCGCCAGACGCGGAGCCCGTGTTACGCTGGTCACAGGCCCGACTTTGCTTGATACCCCGGACCGCGTCAACCGGGTTGATGTCCTCACAAGTGCAGAGATGCTTGAAGCCGTTCTGGCTCATCAGAACGCGGACTTTGTATTTATGGCCGCCGCCGTTGCGGATTATACGCCCGCTGAATTTTATCCTTCAAAGATCAAGAAAGCGGCCGACCGCCTGGAACTTAAACTGCTCCGCACCACTGACATCCTCGCAGAACTCGGAAAACATCGCCAAGAACATCAAACCTTGGTGGGCTTCGCTATGGAAACCGAAAATGATCTAATGAATGCCCGCCGCAAACTAGTTGAAAAAAATCTGGACTGGATTGTGCTCAACAACCTGACTGAAGATGGTGCCGGGTTCGGCACCGGCACCAATCGGGTAACGCTCCTGGGGAAAGACGGCTCCTCCTACCCTTTATCTGTAATGCCGAAGAACAAGGTGGCCCGAGCCCTGCTTGATCGTATTTTAGCAGATTGTGCATAATCTGTTGAAATTTGGCGAATAACTTTGCCCTTTTTTTTGAGCATTTTGTCTTTGGAGGGTTAAATAGCTATGGGATGCACCGCAATTTTAGCGTAACCATGGTTGAGCTACTTCAGGGCTTGAGGGACTGTTTGTATGCGGAAGCAGAAATGCACGGTCCTCTTGTGCCGGTGGAACCACCTAAAGATTTTGCTAGGAGGATTACAAACCTGATCCCCATGGAAAACCCTGTGCGTGCGCTCTCGTCCTTGGAAGACCTCCGACACTATGTGGAGAATACTACCCTAGTTCCGATTGATGCCGCGCGCACCAAAGCCGTCTTCGGCGAAGGCAATGCGCGGGCACGGATCATGCTCGTGGGCGAGGCTCCCGGTGCCGACGAAGATCGTCTGGGCCGGCCCTTTGTCGGCAGGGCAGGAAAACTTCTGGATAAGATGATTGCAGCTATCAGCCTCTCCCGGGAAGATCTCTTTATTGCAAATATTCTAAAATCCCGACCTCCCGGAAACCGGAATCCTGCACCACAGGAAATCGCCGCCCATTTACCGGTGCTATACAAACAAATGGCCCTTATCCAGCCCGAATTCATACTTTGCCTGGGCAAGGTAGCTGGGCAAACATTGCTTAACACTCTGGGCACATTGGGTTCACTTCGAGGAAAAGTTCACGATTATCACGGCATCCCGCTGCTTGTAACGTACCATCCTGCGGCCCTCCTGCGTAATCAGCGCTGGAAACGGCCGGCCTGGGAAGATCTGCAGCTCTTGCAAAAACTTTACACAACGGGTCTTGCCCCTCAGTAACCCCTTTACTCTCTATGCAATACGAAGCCTCTCGCCCTCAAGGCCCGGTGCTCGTTCAGAACCTGAAGGACTACTCAGGGCGCGTTCCACCCCAAGCTGTGGATATCGAACAGTATGTCTTGGGCGCAATGCTGATTGATCCTGAGGCTGTAAGTATCGCATCCGCAATCCTGCCCCCAGACTCCTTTTATCTGCCTAAACACACTCGAATATATCAGGCAATCTGCGAGCTTTATCAAAACGGACAGCCCACGGATCTCATTACGGTCGAGGAGCAGCTGAAGAAAGCCCGACATTTAGATGTCGTCGGGGGATTCCCGTATCTGGACGAACTCAGTGAGCGCGTTGCCACTTCTGCAAACACTGAGCATCACGCGCGTATCCTGGGCCAGAAAGCGCTTTTAAGGAAGCTCATCAAAACGATGAGTGAGCGCATCACACAGGCATATGACCCGGCAACTGATGCCTTTGATCTTCTTGACCAGGCTGAAACAGATCTTTTTTCAATCTCTGAAAGCCAGGTACGTCGCTCGGCGAAAAACCTGTCGGAAATCATACGGGACACCGTCCAACATCTCCAGAGTATTACTGAACATGACGGAAATCTCACAGGGGTGACGAGCGGCTTTAGCGAACTGGATGGGTTAACGGGAGGGTGGCAGAACTCAGACCTGATAATTATTGCCGGGCGACCCTCTATGGGAAAATGCGTTGACGCGGATACCCCGATCCTGCAGTCTGACGGGAGACTGGTCCCCATAGCTGACCTGCATGATCGGCAGCATGCACGCTTACTGACCTTGGGGACGGATCATCGTTTTTCCGTAACTACGCCCTCTGCTTACATTGATGATGGCCTCAAGCCCGTCTATCGTGTCACGACTCGTCTCGGCCGCACCGTCAGCACGACGCTCACACATCCCTTTCTCACTCCGAGAGGTTGGCAGCCTTTGGGTGAACTGACACCTGGATGTGCTATAGCGGTTCCCCGTGAACTTCCGGTATTTGGGATGAAAACTGTTCCTGGTGCTCATATTTCACGTCTTGTTGCATCTATTCTGCACTCCGATCGAGTGATGCGTCCCATGCCGGATGGGCGTGGAACACTTGTGAAATCCCGGGGATTGCAAAAACTGCCTGACTGGACCTTTGCGCTTGACCATGCCTGCCTGAAGAGCTTTGTTGATCAATTGCTTGCAGCAAAGCGGAGCATTTATGTATCCTCCCGGCAGCTTGCCCAGCAACTGGCACACCTGCTGCTACGGTTCGGTATTCTGGCCCGCGTCCAGCACATCGCCGGAAAATGGACCGTGACCCCCATGGCGACCGGCCAAAGGAGTGCGCAAAAAGAACAGATCGTTTATGACGAAATCACGCACATTGAAGCTCGTGGACTCCGGCCTGTGTTTGACCTGACCATTGATGAAACACATAATTTTGTGGCGTCCGATGTCTGTGTGCACAATACTGCCTTTGCGTTAGCCTGTGCACGTAACGCGGCAATGTCTCGTGAAAGTCCGGTGAGTTGTGCGATCTTCTCCATGGAGATGAGTGCTCGGCAGCTGGCTCAGCGCCTGCTGACCTCAGAGGCCCGCGTCAACGCTCAAGCCGCACGCACCGGCAAGCTGCAGCAGAAGGACTTCAACTCTGTTGTGCGAGCGGCAAACACTTTCGCGCATACTCGAATCTTTATTGATGACACAGCCGGCCTCAGCGTGCTAGAGCTGCGTGCCAAGTGCCGCCGTCTAAAGTCTGAGCACGACATCGGCCTCGTCTTGGTTGACTACTTGCAGCTTATGCAGGGCCGATCAAAAGACAATCGCGAGCAGGAGATCGCAAACATCTCCCGATCCCTCAAAGCACTTGCAAAGGATCTGGATATTCCTGTGATCGCTCTCAGCCAGTTGAATCGGAATGCCGAAGACCGGAAGGATAAGCGACCACAGTTATCTGACCTACGGGAAAGTGGCGCTATAGAGCAGGATGCCGACATCGTCGCATTCATCTACCGTGCATCCTACTACGGAATTGAGTTCGACAAGAACAAGGAGCCAACGGAAGGTGTTGCGGAAATCATCGTCGGCAAACACCGAAACGGGCCGACAGGAACCGTGAAGCTATCCTTTCTCAAGGACTACGCCCGCTTCGACAACCTGGAGAGATATCGTAGACCGGAGGATCAACTCCTCGCGGATTCTGATGGAGAACCGGCTCCTATGTAGAGGTGACGGACGGATTCGAACCGCCGTACAAGGCTTTGCAGGCCTCTGCCTAACCACTCGGCCACGTCACCCTGTGGTTGCACGCCCGGCAGGACTCGAACCTGCAGCCTGCGGATTCAGGTTTGTGTCGGTTTCCCGACTCCCCGGACTATCCCTTCACCTTTTTCAGCGACTGAACGAAGGTGGTGGCCGTCTAGTCTCTACACCTTCCCCGTTGGGGCTTGGCTCGGGATTACCGTAAGCAGAAGCTCCGCAGGCTTCCCCGAATTTGACCACTTACACGCCGGCCGTTTCCCGCCGGCGGCCCGCTTTCTTGCAGAAGTCCGCTGCTCTATCCAGTTGAGCTACGGGCGCCTGTATGTAATAGAACTGACTTGTCCGCACCAGTCGGGGCGGCCGGATTTGAACCGACGACTTCTGCGTCCCAAACGCAGCGCTCTACCGGGCTGAGCTACGCCCCGAGTCGGGTCACTCAGCGGGTGGCGGCTTTCAATTCCGCCTGTACGTTCTGCTGAGGGACCATTTTTTCCTTGAAGCGAAAACTTCCGTTCGGCTTTTTCTCCGCGATAATGAGCTTGGCCATCACTTGGCGTGTTTGGCGGCGCTTGCGGACCTTGTCTCCAAAAGATTGCGTTTTGGCCATCCTTACTTGATTTCTTTGTGCAACGTGTGTTTACGCAATACAGGATTATATTTCTTGAGCTCCAGTCGCCCGGACGTGTTGCGCCGGTTTTTTACCGTGGAGTACCGGCTCGTGCCGGGTGCCTCCGTACACTGGAGGATCACATTGAGCCGAACATCTTTTCCTTTTCGTGCCATTATTGCAAACGCTGTATTTAAATGCGGATTCCTTGGCTACGGGCTTCACGCAATACTGCCTCAACACCTTTTTTGTTGATGGTTTTTATTGTATTTGCCGAGACTTTTAAGGTCACCCACCGTTTTTCTTCTGGAAGGAAAAACCGTTTAGTCTGCAGATTTACGCCAAAGCGCCGACGCGTTTTATTGTGCGCATGTGAGACATTGTTGCCTGACATGGGCCCCTTGCCGGTTAGACTATCTTTTCGTGCCATCCGTGTCTTTTCTCTTTTGGGCGGCCCGGTTGTATGTACAGGCTCGACATACGTTCCCATCAACGCTTAACGATCCTGAGCTACAGCCTTCGCCGGTTCAATCCGGGAGGCGCGCCACGCTGGGTAGAGCGCTGCCAGCAGGCAGAGCCCAAAAGATACGATGGCGATCAGCATCAAATCCAGCGCCTGGATAGCGACCGGATAGGATTCAATAACAAAGGACTCAGCTCCTCGCAGCGGTACCAGCTCAAAGTACTTCTGAACCAAAACAAGTCCCAACCCGATCACGAATCCGGATCCGGCGCCAAGTACTCCGATGATCCCGCCCTGTATCAAAAAAATCCGGCGAATATCGCGGGCGGAGGTTCCCATAGCCTGCAAAATCCCGACATCCCGTTTTTTCTCTACAACAACCATAGAGAGTGATCCGACAATGTTGAAGGCGGCGACCACGCTGATCAATATCAGTATGAGTGATGCCCCCCATTTTTCCAGACGCATCACGTCATACAGCGACTGTTGCAACTCATACCAGGTTTGAACCTTGAGGTCCTCCGAGTACAGCGCTTCAAGACTGCGCTTGACGGCACTGGCATGCTCCAGGTTAGAGAGGCGCAGTTCTACGCCAGTCACTGCGTCATTCATATGAAAAAGGCGCTGAGCTTCCTCCAGCCCAATAAACACATGCGTATTGTCGTAGGTGTCTTCCAGTTTGTAAAGGCCCCGGACATCAAAAGATCGGATCGGAGGTGGGGAAAACACGCGGGTAAGCATCAACCCCAGTCCTTGTGCAGAAAAAAGAGTTACCCGACTGGTTTCCGGCCCAGGAGAAAGACCCAGCCGCTGACCGAGGTTGAGTCCCATGATGATGCCTCGTTCAGCGGTATCAAACTCTCCGACTACCATGCCCTCCCTTACTGTGTTTCCCACTACACCCCGTACGATCACAACACGGTTGACCTCTGTTCGACTGGCGGGAATCAGGAGAGCCTTCCCTTCAACATAGGGTTCCGCACTTACAACCTGGGACAGCTGCAGGGACTGATTGACTATTTTGTCTGCTTCGGTCTGTTGCAACCCATGCCCGGAGTCAACAACGATGCGAACATGCGGGTCCAGCGATACGAGTAGATCTCGTACGACATCGTAGAACCCATTCATGACCGAGAGAACCACAATCAACGCAGCAACTCCCACGGCTACTCCGGTGACAGAGATGCCGGAGATCACGGTAATCAAACGAACGCGCTGCCGGCTGCTCAGGTACCGCCGTGCGATGAACAGCCGGTAATCCATCACTGCCTCACCGCCCCCGGTGTCAGTTTAGGCAATCCTGTGGTAAACCAGTCATCGGGAACTTCCTGCGGCACCCGAATACCCCCCATAACAACCTCAAAGGGACGCCCAAGCGCACGTTTGCGGGTTGACAGCACGATTTCACCAACGGGGGTAGCGTAACGTGTATAGTCTCGCCACTCAAATGACCGGAGTGGTGCATCCGGTCCATCCGCAGGGGTGCGATAGCTCCATTGAACAATTCTCCCCGTCTCGCGGGCGATGTACAGGTACACCTCATCCGTTGGTGCGCGATCTGGTAAGGTGAACCGGATGCGCAGCACATCCACGACTTCATTTGACGAATCAGGCAGGAATGCCCGTTCAACCCCCGCATCAAACAGCCGAAATGGTGTCAGGAACCAGAAGGTGTCATTCACGAACCGCTGGAACGCATCCGCGACCCGTGTTGCCGATTCTTTACTTCCGAGTTCCGCACCGTCCCAATAAACTTTTCCTTGCCGCGTATCCACATCGAAGAGGACGACGTAGGGTTCTCCTGTAGGTCCCGGTGTTTCCAGGCGATACTGGTTTGTGTTTCGGTTCCACAGATGGCGAACCACTCGGCCGATCTGGCGATGCTCTTCTATGCCGTAACTGAACGCCAGATAGGGCACGCGTGACCACACTCCGGGACCTCCGGCAGCTTCAAATACTCTTTGGGCGAGCGAGTCCGCGACGGGGTCTTCCTGGGCCCAAACCGAAACGGTTATTAACAAGCTAAAAACAAGCACTGCTGCTTTCTGCATTTTCGATCTGTCTACCATCTATACATTGAATCGAAAGAGAATAACATCTCCATCCTGAACTACGTACTCTTTACCTTCGGAGCGCATGATGCCTGCGTTACGGGCAGCTGCCTCTGAGCCTACACGAACAAAATCGTCCACATGGATGGTCTCTGCACGAATAAATCCGCGCTCAAAGTCACTATGTATCTGGCCACCTGCCTGCGGGGCGCATGTTCCTGTCACAACTGTCCATGCTCGCGATTCTTTTGGCCCATGTGTAAAGAATGTAATCAAGTTCAGCAATCTGTAAGCCGCGTGAATCAGGCGCTGCAGGCCGCCTGAAGAAAGCCCCTCACTTTCCAGGAAAGCTGTTTTCTCAGCTTCATCCAAGTCGGCCAACTGTGCCTCAAACTCTGCGCTTAAAATTAAACATTCTGCCTGTTCGCTGTTGACAATGTCACGGACCTGTTCGGCCCATACGTTCCCTTCGGGTAAATCCGACTCGCCCACATTGGCAAGATAAAGAACCGGGCGTCTGGTAAGCAAAAACATTTCGTCGACGCTGCGCTGCTCTTCTCTGGTGAGGTCTGCCAGTCGCCGCGCCGCCTTTCCTTCGGCCAAATGCGTCGCTAGCCGCGCCCCCAATGCTGCCTGGCTTCCCGCAGCTACGTCTCCTCCCATTGCCGCTTTCTACCATCTTTCCGTGAAGCGCTCCACCGTATCCAGATCTTTCAGTAGCAATTCAGTGTTGATGATTTCTATATCTCGTTTGGGATCTACTTTACCAGCCACATGCGTGATGTCCTCTGACTGAAAACACCGCACAACATGCACAATGGCATCTACCTGTCGGATATGCCCAAGAAAAGCATTCCCGAGACCTTCTCCTCGCGAGGCGCCCGCCACTAAACCTGCGATGTCCACAAACTCTATTGTCGTCGGAATAGCTCGGGCAGACGAGTTCGTGGCGAACAGCCGATCTAATCGCTCATCCGGAACTGGAACGACGCCGCGATTAGGATCGATGGTGCAAAATGGGTAATTCGCAGCGGCCGCACCTGCACCGCTAAGCGCGTTGAAGAGCGTAGACTTACCAACATTGGGCAATCCAACAATACCACACCTGAGGGGCATCACCGAGCAACGTTTGAACCTAGTGGGGAATCATCCGAACCGCTCTGAAAATGATGCTCATTTGAACATATTCGGCCCGACCTCTACGGGAAGCCTGCCTTCTGGACAGAGCGGCGTCATTATACGTCTCAACCGGCATTGATGTGCATACCGCCTGATCCGGTCCTCGCGGGCCTCCGGGGTCTATTTGATGTACTCTGGGCTGTGCTTGCAATTCCCTGATGGCGCACCTCGCGGCATCCTGACTTAGTCAATAAATGCGTTTGGGAATCATCTTGAATAGTTGAAAAAGCTTCACCGTATTTCATCAAGCGGCGGCCCAAGTATCTTCCAAGAACGCAACCTCCGCGTGTTCAGAATCTATCGTATCAAGCAAGCACTGTTCGGCTCCTGCGCCATTCGTCGTGTTAAAGAGCGCAGAGATTTTCTGGCATCGGCTACGACAGACGAACAAACTATTGCCTTTCTTCAAGACCACCTTCCGCTTGCTTTTTGCGTTGGCTCTAAGCGGATTATCTGCCTTGGCACAGACCTCTCAGTCGCTGGTCCGGCTCGGCACATGGCAGGGAGTTGGATTCCACGCAGGACACGTCCATGCCTAGAGCGTCTACACACTTGCTTTGATCACTGCCGTTGATACGGAACTCTGGAAAGAACGCCTGTGCATCTCTCCGCACGCGTCGGATTATCACTCCAGCCTTTGGGGATTTTGTGCGTTATCGGGCGGGCCAATTACGCGTATGATCTATATCTCGGAGTGCGCTCTGGACGTACATAACTGTGTTGACGATGATGTCAAGCTATCCTCAAACTTTCCTGCAAACGCTGCAGTGCGAGTTTCCAGTTTTTTCGTCAAAGCCCGGCAATATCACTCCCTTCACCCCAGATTCAATGTTCGGTGGAAATTCGCGACGAATGTCGCCCTCAAGTACAAAATCTTGATAGAACTCGTCTCCGTTCATGTTCCGTCGGCCACTCGTTGTGTAGTCGCAACGGCTCGGTAATCAATATTGCAGCAAATGGGGTGTAGTCGCGCGGAATTGCCACTCTTCTTCAGTCACTGCGACTTTTATCAATGCGTGCTTTGATCACCAACTGGGATCCGTCATCAGCGGCGCTGACGGCGTAAAGAAAACCATGCCTGATGACTGGGATGGGTGTCGGGCTAACTGCAAAAGGTGATCTCAGTGTCCCCATCAATGTCCCGTCTGCGTCGATAATGTCAAACAGGTGGTGTTGATCTTCCGATGAAGGGGCGCGCTTGTCCACCCAGATGCGCCCATCTTCGTCCACAAAGAAAGAATTGGCGGCTGGATGTGTACTCGGGATCTTGTCGAGATCTAACTCTGCTCCGCTCTCAAAGAAGCGGTCTAGACTCTCGTGGGCTTCCTGCAAATCCTCGTCCGTAACCGGCACCGGATCAAACGGCATCGCAAAGGTCCGAAGAAATTCACCTGACGTCGAGACCTCGGATATCTCATATGGTCGTGTAAGCAATGTCCAATAGTTTCCGCCGGGAGCAAACCGCCAGTGGAATTCCCCTTGCAACGGCACATCCTCAATCATTGCACCGTTTTGAGCAACGTGGACGTACCTCTCAAAACTGACCGGACTATGCGGCATTGGAACTGTGTCAATGGGCGTTAGTGATGCGCTGTAGCGGGCGAGCACTAAGTGGTTGCCTCCTAGAATGACTTGTGCGCCCCCCTCCCCCGAATACGGCACCGCAACAGCCGCATTGTAGCGATCCTGCCAGTCGAAGCCGCCGAGGTACGCATCGGCTACGATGCCTACGTCCCAACCAAAGATGTCAAGGTTTTCCTCCCGCAGGTAGTGTCCGGTAGAATCAAGCAACGTGAGTCGGCCGGTGCGCATTTCCATTACCCACAGGTTACCATTAGGACCGACATCAATATGGGCCGCGTGTTCAAATTCACCGGGACCGGCGCCTTTGCCGCCTATCGTACGAACAAGCTCCCCCTTTGCGTCAAAGACTAGAACTTCGCTCGCCTGACGATCCAGTACAAGGAGCTGGTCGTATTCATCAACGGTAATGGCAGAGACCAATCCGAAGAATATGGCACCATTCCCGGTCTCATTGCCCACGCGGAATTCTTCCACAATGCGCCATGTTTCCTGACTGCCATCCGCCAGTGTCATGACCCCCGAAGCCTCAGATTCTAGCTGGTTGGCCGTGTGTGGATCGCGTGACGAACAACTGGCAAACAGAACCAGCAGTGCAAGTGAGGTAGGTCGTAGCATCAATTGAATGGCGACTAGAGGGCGTGTGGTTCTTGAGATTTCCGGGCACTGATTGTAGTATGCAGTAATCTCTCAGAAGATTCCACATTTGGTTGGTGCTTGCCCTAGAAACATGTGATGGCCCGCCAGTGGGCAGCAGTCATGAGTCCACGACATGCCCCCATCGGTTGCACGGAAAATGCCGACACCCGTCGCCGCAAGTACTACACTGGCATTGGTGGGGCCTACGGCTAGGCGATGAACGTATCTAAACTCGGTATTGCTGATCGTAGATTCAGGTGCGTCCATGTTCGACCCTGATCAGTTGACTTGAAATTCCCGCTTCCGGCCACGGCAACAATGGCGGCGCGACCGCCAGCTTTGGAAGATAGTCGCTCAGAAAATGCCAAGGCGGGCCGCCATTGGTCGTTTTCCACACCCCCGGGACACGGAGTCTGCATACCATGTGCGCCAGGAGGGGTCATCAGAGCCTGACAGTAGTGGGCGCGTGCGCCCACCGAGATTGCCGGGTCCCCGTTCAACCCACAGTAGTTTTAGCGTGGTCTTCGCAGCAACAAAAGCCTTCCCAAATACCCTGATCTTATGGCACACCAGATAGTCGTTACCTCCCTGCGCGGATGAGCTAATTGCGTGGTGGTCCTAGACGAACAGATCCGGCTTACCCTCAGCAGCTCCATCATGATCGCGGAGCCATACTGATGCTGGCAGCGGTGCATCCGACTCCGGCTCCGACTGGTTAACGCGCATGTAAACGAATGTGGCAAGCACCAGTGTAGCTGCTGAGACCGACAAAGCCTTTTGGGCTTTCATCGCGTTAAAGAGCATACAGCTTCTCCAGCACCGGCTGCCACAAACGACTAAACCATTGCCTCTCTTCAGGACTACCTGCTTCCTGCTTTTTACTTTGGTTCTAAGCGGATTTTCCGCCCTGGCACAGACCTCTCAGTTGCAGATGGGGCTCGGCGCGTGGCCGGGAGCTGGATTCCAAGTAGGACATGTTCAAGCACGGAGCACCTACACCCTTGAAGTGATCACTTCCGTTGATTCGGAACTCTGGAAAGAACGAACGCCAGTGCATATCTCCGCAGGCATCGGAACAGCACTCCGTCCTTTGGGGATCTTTCGCGTCATCGGGCGGGAAAATTACGCGATGGATGGTCTCTGCACGAATAAATCCGCGCTCAAAGTCACTATGTATCTGGCCACCTGCCTGCGGGGCGCATGTTCCTGTCACAACTGTCCATGCTCGCGATTCTTTTGGCCCATGTGTAAAGAATGTAATCAAGTTCAGCAATCTGTAAGCCGCGTGAATCAGGCGCTGCAGGCCGCCTGAAGAAAGCCCCTCACTTTCCAGGAAAGCTGTTTTCTCAGCTTCATCCAAGTCGGCCAACTGTGCCTCAAACTCTGCGCTTAAAATTAAACATTCTGCCTGTTCGCTGTTGACAATGTCACGGACCTGTTCGGCCCATACGTTCCCTTCGGGTAAATCCGACTCGCCCACATTGGCAAGATAAAGAACCGGGCGTCTGGTAAGCAAAAACATTTCGTCGACGCTGCGCTGCTCTTCTCTGGTGAGGTCTGCCAGTCGCCGCGCCGCCTTTCCTTCGGCCAAATGCGTCGCTAGCCGCGCCCCCAATGCTGCCTGGCTTCCCGCAGCTACGTCTCCTCCCATTGCCGCTTTCTACCATCTTTCCGTGAAGCGCTCCACCGTATCCAGATCTTTCAGTAGCAATTCAGTGTTGATGATTTCTATATCTCGAACGGGATCTACTTTGCCAGCCACATGCGTGATGTCCTCTGACTCAAAACACCGCACAACGTGCATAATGGCATCTACTTGTCGGATGTGCCCAAGAAAAGCATTCCCGAGACCTTCTCCTCGCGAGGCCCCCGCCACTAAGCCTGCGATGTCCACAAACTCTATCGTCGTGGGAATAGCCTGGGCAGACGAGTTCGTAGCGAACAGTCGGTCGAGTCGCTCATCTGGAACCAGGACAACCCCGCGATTGGGGTCAATAGTGCAAAACGGGTAATTGGCGGCAGCCGCACCTGCACCGCTAAGCGCGTTGAAGAGCGTAGACTTACCTACATTGGGCAATCCAACAATACCACACTTGAGGGGCATCACCGAACAACGATTGAATCTATAAGGGAAATCATCTGAATCGCTCAGACTATGTCACTCGTTTAGAACATTTTCGGCCCGGCCTCTCCGGGAAGCCTGCGTCCTGGGCGGAGCGGCGTCATTATACGTCTCAACCGGCATTGATGTGCATACCGCCTGATCCGGTCTCTGCGGGCTTCCAGTGACTGTTGAATGCACCAGGATCGGTGCACGCAAATCTCTGATGATGCACCACGGCGGCATCGTGACAATGGGCTCGCCGCCGGGTACTCGGTCTCGGTAAAAGAGTGTGCTTCCAAGGCAAGAAACGCCTCAGGATTTATTTGCCGATCACACGTTGCGGCCGGGCCGTTTCCTCGTGAGTGACCGTGGATATTTGGGCCACTGGCGCCAGTTCATTGGGTACACAGCAGAGGCTCTTGGAAGCTTACAGCTCGCCCCTTACGGCTTTTGTTGTGCACGTTGACATTGAACAACGATCTCTGAACCCGATACCGCAAGACCGGCAATAGAGAGCCTTAGTCTAGGTGCCAAAACGTTACGGTCAAAAAAGAATTTCCGTTTACTGGTAAAGCCCACGGCTGGCTAATCCCCCTAAATTTGGGGCATCCCCAAATATCTGTCCGTGTAGATGATAAACAGATGTGCAACAACATTGCACGCACTCCATTTGAGTTGACCTTAGCTGTCGATGGCGCTTTATTGCTTTACGGATTTACGCTTATAAAACCATCGGAGGTGTATGGCTATTAAATCCTCCTGACCCACTTGCTTTACTCTAGTTGTTTGCTCTGCTTTACCAAGTTGCGCTATAAGCAGCTATCCCGGCGTAGTCAACGTTTGGGCCACGCATGGTGGGGATGCTCCAATTTAGCTGGGATTGGGCGTGGAAGAGCATTGGAACATGCCTACTATCTGTATTGATCAATAGCTAGCAACTTGTTAATAAATTTCTCGTTACGTATACCAGATCAAGTCCCAGAAACTTTGAAAAGTTGTCCATGACTAGCGTTTTTGATGTTGCTGCTTATATACTAGAACGGTCAGGCCCCATGATGGTGTGGAAGCTTCAGAAGTTGGTATACTATTGCCAAGCCTGGTCACTTGTATGGGACGGAGATCAGATGTTTGACGAAGAAATTGAGGCATGGGCTAACGGCCCGGTATGTCCTGCTTTGTATGAAATACACAATGGACAATTTCGCATCAGTAACCTATCAATAGGGAATGCCTGTGCATTGACAGAGAATCAAAGAGAGACTGTAGATATCATTTTGCAAGATTATGGAGGGAGATCACCCCAATGGTTAAGCGATCTAACCAGTATGGAAGCTCCTTGGAAAAAAGCAAGAAGAGGAATCCCAAGGGGTGAAAGGGGTAATTCCATTATTTCAAAAAAATCAATGGCCGAATATTATGAAAGCCTGCATGAAGAAAATGCTGTTTGGTTAAGTGAAGCGTAGGAAGAAACACCGAAGACAACAAAAAAGAACGCTTACCCAAAACACCCCTTTGGGAGGCAAGCGGAATCTTATAGAAGAGAAAAACATCCTTCAACAAACTCCTGCCTGGTCTTTTGAGGTGTTAGATATAGAGGGGCCATGGGGTTGGAATAATGACGAAGTGAATGCCATATTCTGGACTAAAATGGTACCCAAGCTACAAAGTTTTGAAACCATGACAAGGGCTGAAATAAGTCAAGCAGCAGGTGGTCGCAGACATGGCAACAACCATCACTTCGTAAACGTTGAGGATCTGACACGCAAAGCACAAAAAAGGTTGTCGGAGATTCGCCAGGATGATATAGATGCGATTTTTTCATTTAGACTCACTGCAAGAACTCGCATTTATGGCATTCGGGAAAGCCGAATATTTAAATTACTTTGGTATGATCCCTTTCATGCAGACAACAGGAAGGCCGTAGTACCAATAAGCACATAACCCGGTGGGGAGGATGTGCGTGGATTTGATAAGCACGGGAATCGAGACGGGTGGTTGTTATCTAAGTATGTCAGATCCTATACAGAGGTCCCTTCATTCGGTAACCCTGCATACGGAGATGGCATCTGTTCTGGGATGCAATGGTAAGCAATAGAGTGGCGTGCCATCCACCCTATTGCTCTCGTGGGCTTATCCACCTGCAAGAAGTCCCTGAAAGCAACCATTGTTCTCCCATGGATACAATCTCCCAAACTAGCACTATTCGGTACCTGCGCCATTCATCGCGTTAAAGAGCCTGGAGCATTTCCGGCACCGGGTAACCACAGACAAATAAACTATTGACTCTCTTCCGGATCACTTTCTGCCTACTTGTTGCCCTGATTCTATGCGTACTTTCCGCCGTGGCACAGATCTCACAGCTGCAGGTTGGGCTTGGCGCATGGCCGGGAGCTGGACTCCAGGCAGGACATGTTCTAACCCGGAGTGTATACACACTTGAAGTGATCACTTCTGTTGATACGGAGCTCTGGGAAGAACGAACACCCGTGCATGTCTCCGCAGGTGTCGGAACAGCATTCCGCCCTTTGGGAATCCTGCGCGTTATTGGGCGGGCCAATTACGCGTATGATCTTTATTTCGGAGTGCGCTTTGGCCCTGCACTAACCTTCTTGAAAAACGCCTCGCGTGCCGAAAAAAACCGTCAATTCAGCCTTTTCCTGGATCCATATATTCGATACACAGTCTCAATTGGGCGGCAACCCGTTTTCGCAGAAATCGGCTCACAACGCCCCTCTTTTCGCTTTGGGCTTTGGATTGCTTTGTGACTTGACTCTTCCTTTGAGGAGATTGCTTTCGTCTCCCGCATATTCTGAGAGATTCCCTATGTGCAGAGATTCGCTTCCCCTTTCGGCACTTCCCTCCTATGTTGAAGCCTCGGGTTTCATTTAAGGGACGGTCAATGAGATCTAGAGTCTACCTAAAGACAAAACCCTTTATCTGAACTCCTGGTTGGCGACCGCAACCACTTTACGTTCGGGCAACCGGATTGCGGTCAGGCGCCCCAGCCCAGGACGTCTCAGGAATACACAACCCGTATCAATGCCAATCATCCGATCAGCCATTATCGGAGTTGTCTGTGGCGTATGCCCAAATACAACGCACTTTTCCCATAATGGTACCACTACCGGAAGATGCCCTCGATAGTGGAGAAAGACCTCAGCTTCTGCCCGACGAATATTGTCCTGGACTGTTCGGTCAGGGCGAAGTCCCGCATGGACGAAGAAGAATTCCGCCGTATCCAGATATAATGTGGTTGATTGTAGAAAGGAAAGATGTGTTGCCGGAATATCCATCTTACCTCCCTGCATGTAGCTCTGTAGGGTCTCTTCTCCTCCAAAATCCAGCCAATACGTTCCCCTCCTACCGCTCAACCAGTCCAGCATTGCCTGTTCATGGTTGCCTCGCAGGAAAGTGCATCTGACCTGCTTGGAAAGGGCTATCAGTTGGTGAATTACTCCCCGTGTGTCCGGGCCACGATCCACATAATCACCCAGGAAAACAAGATGATCTTCTGCTCCAAGAGATAAAGCCTCTAACAGTACCTTCAGTGTTCGCGAGCAACCGTGAATATCACCGATAGCAATCAGTCCCATTCGTACGCGGTTTTCCGACCTCTCAATATCAATATGGATTGATCAGATGGCTGTGCTCCCGAAGTTGATCCCAGGGCACATGACTTCACAAAACCCTACTCGCTTACTTGGTCCGCTGAGCGTTCTGTCTATGCACCATTTCCTCCCAACCCTGAAGGCCTGCCATACTTTTGACGAGTCTGCCTTCTTTTCTTAATCTGAACGCGATCGAATCAAGTACACCATTCACAAAGTCCTTGCTTTCCTCGGTGCTGAACATTTTGGCGAGCTCTATAGCCTCATTCATGGTTACCTTGGGAGGGATCTGTTTGAAGTACAGAAATTCGCAAATTGCCATGCGGAGGATGATCAGGTCAATCCTGAGAATGCGCTTCAAGTCCCAATTCTTGGCATTTGTAGCAATTATTTCATCCAGCACATCATGCTCTTCGATCACCTTACTGAACAGTGCTATTCCCAGATCCATAGCCCCCTCCTGCCGAGGCAACCGCGGCAAAAGAACTGTCTTATTGACGTGAGACCGGGGATCGCCACTGAGTGCATATGCATAAAGCGCTTGCAGCACTGCACAGCGTGCTCGGCGGCGAGGTGGAATCGCCATCCAACTTGGCGGTTATGCCAGAGGCTAGGCCTCTAGCCACATGGGAATATTGACCTGGTGTAACAGACTCGCACTAGTTGATCCAAATGCAATCCGGGATAAAGGGGGAACAATATGCGCCCCGGCTACCAGGACATCCGCCCGATGACGCTCCAAAGCCTCTACGATCTCCTTGCTTGGATCCGTCCCTTCAAAAGCAAGTGTTTGGATGGAATATCCATGTGCTTCGCCATACGCTTTCACCTGCGCGAGCGCGAGCAACGCACTGGCACGTTCTCCACTGCTGTGCACATTGATGGCCTCTACAGACACGTCACTCCCGAACGGTTTGAGCTGAAAAAAACTGCGCATAGCACGAACCGAGGCAGCACTACCATCATAGGCAATCATTACCCGTCCAATCTTCCTGTAGGTACTGGGAATCACACAGGTGGGACTCACCACTTGACTGACAATCTCCTCCAATTTTGTGGACGTTTCACCGGGATGGCTATAAAAGAAGTGTGGTTCCTTGCCGATAACCAGTAAATCCCGGCAATTCATGTCCTCAATAATGCGCTGAAGAGCTACGCCTTCCTCAATAACGACCTGTGACTGGATTCCACTCTCGTTCACAGCATCCCTGAATGCACGCGTTAGCGCCTGGGCGATCTCACGAGCCTCAACCGTAAGACTTTCCTGAACCTTTGACATGAGATACATGCTGCCGATTCCTCCACCTTTTGAAGATGCCGAAATGCTAGCCGTATCTACGACGGCCATTCCGGTCAGTTCAGCATTGTGTTCACGTGCAATCTCTGTTGCATAACGTGTTGCTACTGGGGTATCTGTATCAGCGTCCAGCGCAACAACTATTCGCTTAATCATCGGAACTGTTCAAACTAAGAAGCTTTTTGCGTCATGGCACACACCTCAACATCTAGAATGCCGAAATGTCTGAGCATTACCAATCTCCGCCCGAACCACTAAAATAACTAGATTGAAATCATCTTCAACCAATAAGGCTCTCCGCCGAGGCGGTCAACATCCAGGAGATGGAAACGTTCACTGTGCCAATAAAGATCGCTTGGTGCGATTCAATCAGTGGATGTATTGAAAAGAATTGTTATCCACACCTCCACCGAGCCCGTATTAATAAAATGTTTCCAAAATATATCCTTAGTGTATAGCCAAAAATCGTGTCTACACGAACAAATAGACCTAATTTCCCCGAAAAGACACCTAACAAGTGGGAAGAAGTCCCGATCTTCAGCTAAAAACCCTTACCTGTGCTCGCAAAAGAAAAAAGAGGCTTTCTTAGCTGCAAAGTTTTCTTGGAGAATTCCACATGTTATCCACGAACCGCGGGCTTTAGAAATCCATGCGTCAATCTACAGAACTCCTGGCTAAACCAAGCCACTTCCAAAAATCTCTGTGATGCCCCGATTGAATGCATATACACAGGCTATATCCCCAACACGACCGGTCCGTTCGGCGCTTATGTATGTCTCTTGTTATTCCGATAACCGCATACCGCGCCAGGGAATCTTGTTATGCCGAAAGCACAGGGCTGCGGTTACATTGATTGGGGAGCTTTCAGTGTTACATGTTTGCATGGTACTGGGAATATGATTCCAGACAAAGCGACTCGACGCTACGATGACTCATCAATCGAGAATCCGCATGCGTGTCCCGGAAGTGGACTAATAGAGGTCGGACAGAGATGAGATTGAGTTCAATCACAAGAGACCACACTACCATAAAGCCTTACGGGAGCTGGATTGATCTCCTGAGGGCTCGCGAAAAATTCATGCTAGACCAAGAGCCTCTTGCAAAACTCTCAAATCGGGGGATTTTTCGAAGATTTTGTTTTTAGG
>CAZCYQ010000038.1:0-34646 GCA_964503085.1 uncultured Rhodothermaceae bacterium
CGAATCCAAACACGTTGAACACGGTATGCCAAATTGTCATCCCGGGTATTACCAATTTTATGGTTGGGAATTCAGGCTAGTGGTAGGTGTTGCATACAAAAAGGATGTTGGCGATTTACGTGAGTCCCCCGCTCTGGATATCCTTAAGCTTCTCAGGGACAAGGGGGCAAAAATCAATTACCATGATCCGTATGTACCGGTTTTCACGCTTGATGAATTGGAGATGGTATCGGTCGTCGACCTGGACGCTGCTTTGGCTGAGGCAGATTGCGTGTTAATTGCCACGGACCATACCAGTTATGACTGGCCTGCATTGCATAAGCAAGCTCGGTTGGTCGTGGATACGCGGGCTACGCTGGGTCAGGAGCAGGATGCGATCATGAGATACACATGGGCGGGTGCGCGCGGTTGAGTGGGAGTAACTGGTAGAGTACGACTCTGACAGGCCATCTTACCGTAGATCAGCTGAGGTCTTGTTTAGGCGCTATCATGTAAATCTAATTGCAGGAGTGTTCTGGCAAAGTGAGCAACATTAGCTTCTGTTTTCTTTACCAATCAACCTGAATAGTTCTGTGGAGGATTATATCAATTCTATTGTTACTGCATCTATAATTTTTGCTTGGAATGAATGTGAAACAGAAAGCTAGCCGAGGCAGATTAATGCGGGAACTGTTGGGGCAATTTCATCGGTTGATATTCCAGAATTCTCGCAACGTGGTCTAAGGTAAAGGCAGCGTATACCAGTCAGCGCCGAACTGGTGTGGTTACATGTCGGCAGTTTATGGCAGACTCAAGGCGAGTTCAAATGTATGTCCTGCGGGATCTGGATCACGTGGGCCTGAATGCGGCCGCACACATACTTTCACCTACTGGTGGTACAATTGCGCGGCTAGGGTCGTTCGGGTTACCAGCCCTAGAGAAGGGTTAATTGATACATTCGTTTCTGCCTGACGGGTATAACCCTATGTATACAATTCCCATTGACAAATGTACTCAGGCTTTTAGGAACCACAGTTCAAAGGCTAATGAGTCCGGTCACTAGCAGGTTGGGGCCGCCCAATGAATGTTCGTGCGCGGCGGAAAACTCCAGCATGCGGTTTCCAAGACGCCGGCGATAGGTGCCGTGCATGTCCAGCGTCCAGCCTTGTGTGCGAATCTTCGGGCCCTGTGTCATACCGGGTACGCGATCCTGCCATAGAGCGACGCCGGCACGGGTATGGCCACCCCAGTGAGGCGCCGCAGTCAGTGAAAACCCTTCCTCATTCTGACTTCCGACCGTGAGTGTCAGGCCAAAGCCGCTCTCCTCGAAATCGGCGGCGGAATGGAATGCAAGCCATCGTCCTTGCAAGCCGAGACCAATGAGGCTGAATCGCGTCTGAAGGCCACCGGAGATTTCAATGCCGCGACCGGTCTGCCCATCGCCGCCATCATATCGCGCATGCACGGCGCCGAACGGAGCAAATCCGGCCCGACCGGTACTCATGTCACCGCGGACATCCAAACCCAGACGAGCCTGATGAACACGAGCCTGTATATCATTAATGGTTTCCGATCCTTCGACCGTCGACAAACGTGTCCAGCCCGCGTCAGCCCGAATCCCAAACGCAACGGGGCCATCGGTCGGTCCGAACTGTCTGCGGTAGTCCAGCAACCCCAGTGCAATCCTTAACGGACTGGTGCCGATGCGGCCGGTAGCCCTTTCATTGCGGGCCTCGCCTCGTCCCATGCCTGCGGTGGCCCAGATATTGGTAGGGCCGCGGGACCAGCGCAGGTATGGATACATCGACGTTATGGTCGTAGTTAGCTGCCCGGCGGCTGTTCCGGCCGTCCAGTCGCCCTCTCCTTGGCTGCGTCCCATGGCGACGCCAAAGAGCCAATCCGAAAGCTGCGCGTCAACCCCCAGATACCAGGTATTCAGGTTGCCCTTGTAGTCGCCCGCTATCGTCCCGGATTCTGCAGCAGCGCCACCGTAGCGTTGAAAGTCGCTTTGGCCCCACGCCGACCAGGTGACACCGCGACGCAGTGAATCAGCATGCGGCCCCGTCCAAGCGAACGTAAAGTCCATATCGGACATACCTGCCCCAGGCACTGCAAGATGCAAGGGATTTCGAAAAGCCGCGGGCGCACGGGTTTGCGGGGAAGCATTGGTTATACGCGCCGCGCCCGCCGTCATGCCTGACGCATGTTCGCGGTCACCGGATCGGTTACCCATCTGTGGATAGGTGGGCAGCCACCCAAATGCAATTCTTTGCGCCATGGCCCGGAGCGTACGCGAGTTCGGAAGCGTAACGGGTCTGCCTCCCACGCGCAAGCCTGAAAGCAGGTTCGTGCCGGTCTGCCCGGCGGGCGCGTAGTTTGCCACACGTCGTTCTAGGGTCATGCGGACACTGGCGAGATGCGAGCGCGCCAATGCGGCGAACGCGTTGCCCAATATCGACCGAACCGGTTGATCGCTGATGCCGACTGACACGCGCTGGGTCGCGGAAAGACCGCCGCGATCCGTGGCCGTGACGGTAACCGCGGCTTCGCCGAAGGCTACCGGGGCAAGTACGAGTTCCACGCCGCTAATAACGGCGATTGCAATGGTCGGGTCTGAGCTTTCCGCGCTGAAAGTCAGCGGGTCGCCATCGGTATCGGTAAAGTAGGGCGTAACATCTATCGCTAATTCGCCGCCGCCCTCGTCCAGCAACTGAGCCGGAATTGAACCAACCGCCACAGGGCCATCATTGACCGGCGTCACGGTCACTGCGACCATTGCGGTGTCGGTAAGGCCCGCTGCGTCGGCGACGACGTATGTGAACATATCCGGGCCGTTATAATCCGGATCAGGGGCATAGGACACCATGGTTCCGCCCGACGAGATTTCGGGCATACCGTGCTCGGCGGGAGAGACGCTATGCACTCGCAGCATATCGCCATCCAAGTCGGTGTCGTTGCCAAGCACCGGAATCTCAATGGATTCGTCCTCCAGGGTAACGGCCGCATCATCGGAGGCAACAGGCGCGTCGTTAACCGAAGAAACCCTTACCCTGACTGTAGCCGTATCTGTCAGCCCTCCCACATCGGCGACGACGTAGGTAAACTGGTCCTCGCCGTGGTAATTCGGCTCCGGGGCATAGGTAACGCTAAGTCGATCGGACGTGATTTCAGCAGTGCCGTGTCCGGCCGCGGAGACACTTTGGATGTGTAAAGCGTCTACTTCTATATCTGTATCGTTGTTCAGCACGTTAATCTCAATGGCCTCGTCCTCGCTCGTGGCAGCCTCATCGTCGGACGCGACAGGCGCGTCATTGACCGGTGTTACGGTCACCCGTACCTGCGCGGTATCTGTTAGGCCGCCCGTATCGGTGATGACGTAGGTAAAGGCATCCAGGCCATTATAATCCAAATCCGGTGTATAGGACACCGTGGTTCCGTCCAGAGAGATTTCGAGCGTACCGTGTTCGGCGGCCGAGGTGCTCTGTACCCGTAGCGGATCGCCATCGAGGTCCGTGTCATTGCTGAGTACGGGAATCTCAATCTCCACATCCTCCTGTGTGGAAGCTTGATCGTCGGATGCAAGGGGCACATCATTGACAGCAGTAACGGTAACCCGGACAATCGCGGTATCGGTCAGGCCTCCCGCATCGGCGATAACATAGGTAAAGGCGTCCGTCCCGAAATAATCGGCATCTGGGGCATAGGAAATGCTCATACGATCCACTGCCGCATCAGCCGCGCCGTGTGCGGGGCGGGAGACGCTTTGGACATGTAGTGAATCGCCATCAAGGTCCGTATCATTACCGAGTACGGGAATCTCAACTTTCAAGTCCTCCATCGTAGAGGCCCGATCGTCAGATGCGCTGGGTCTATCATTGACAGGTGTAACGGTTATCCGGACTGTTGCGGTATCCGTAAGGCCCTCCAAGTCGGATACCACGTAAATGAAAAGGTCCAGGCCATGGAAGTTGGGGTTTGGCACATATCGCACGGCTGCCCCGTTGTCTGCGAGGCTGGTTTGTCCGTGCTCGGCCGATCCAACCGAGACCACATGAGGGCGGTCGCCGGCATCTGGATCGTGATCGTTAGTCAGCACTTCAGCTCGTGCAACCTCGTCCTCTGCCACGGTCAGGACATCGTCCGCAGCCGCCGGACGTTCGTTCACATTCACGATCTGAACCGTTATGGCTGCTTGGGCTGTGCCTCCAAGTGCGTCAGTTGCCACTGCGGTTACCACCAACTGATTCGGATTGTCTTCAAAATCCTCGCCTGGTCCGACGTACCGCAATTCCCCTGAAGTCTCCCCAATGGCAAATCGGAGGCTACCGGGCGACAGGGAAAAGGTAATATCTTCATCATCGGGATGTGTAGCGCGAACGACACCCAGCACCACTGGATTCTCCCGTCCATCGGTGTTTTCCGGGAGAAAAACTGTCCGCGGAGCGTCAAGGATCGGGAGGCGATTAATTACTTGGATGCTGACTCGTGCGACAGCCTCAGCCCCATGATCGTCCATGACGGACACCTGGATCACAAATGTGCCTGCGTGGTTCGGTGCCATCCAGGCCGTATTCGCTTGGTCTGTCGCACCTGTAAGGGTTCCGTCCCCGGTGCTCCAGCTATAGGTGATCTCATCGCCATCGGGATCCGACGCAATGGCGCTTAACTGCACTACGCCGCCCCTGTGTATCGAGCAAGGCTCGCAGGTCGCGCGTACCGTGGGCGGTTCGTTTGCTGGAGGGGGCGGGCCAAAATCGCTGATAGTAATCGCAACTGAGGACGGGCTGCCCGCAGTAACCCTGGATGGCAGACTGCCAAGCGAAACCGTGAATGTTTCGTCGTCCTCATCGTTATCCTGTGTCGTTTGGATCGTTCCCGAACCGATAGTCTGTCCGCCATCGATTGAAATGTTCGTAAGCGAGCCGATGTCGCCTGCTTCCGTAGTTCCCGTTGTAAGCACGACCGGGATCGAAACGCTGCTTGTCAGTGACCTTGACAGTCTTGCGCTCACCGTTACTAGCTGTCCCTCGCTTACCGGGTTAGGTGAGGCCGAGAGGCTTACGGTCGGAGGGGGGCCATCGTCGCGGATGGTAATCAACACTGAGGACGGGCTGCCCACCTTAACGCTGGATGGCAGACTGCCGAGTGAAACCGTAAACGTTTCGTCATCCTCATCGGCATCCCGTGTCGTTTGTATGGTTCCCGTACCGGTAGTCTGTCCGGCGCTGATTGTAATGTTCGTAAGCGTGCCTATGTCACTTGATTCCGCGGATCCCACCGTAAGCATGACCGGGACTGATACGTTGTTTGTCAGGGCCGCGGATAACCTTGCACTCACCGTAACCGATTGCCCCTCGTTTACCGGGTTGGGTGAAGCCGAGAGGCTTACGGTCGGAGGGGGGAGGCTATCGTCGCGGATGGTAATCAAAACTGAGGACGGGCTGCCCACCTTAACGCTGGACGGCAGACTACCGAGTGAAACCGTGAACGTTTCGTCGTCCTCATCAGCATCCCGCGTCGTTTGGATGGTTCCCGTACCGGTAGTCTGTCCGGCGCTGATTGTAATGTTCGTAAGCGTGCCTATGTCACTTGATTCCGCGGATCCCACCGTAAGCATGACCGGGACTGATACGTTGTTTGTCAGGGCCGTGGATAATCTTGCACTCACCGTAACAAGTTGCCCCTCGTTTACCGGGTTAGGTGAAGCCGAGAGGCTTACGGTCGGAGGAGACGGACCATTGTCGCGGATGGTAATCAACACTGAGGACGGGCTGCCCACCTTAACGCTGGACGGCAGACTGCCGAGTGAAACCGTGAACGTTTCGTCGTCCTCATCAGCATCCCGGGTCGTTTGGATGATTCCCGTACCGGTAGTCTGTCCGGCGCGGATTATAATGCTCGTAAGCGTGCCTATGTCACTTGATTCCGCGGATCCCGCCGTAAGCGTGACCGGGACTGATACATTGTTTGTAAGGGCCGCGGATAACCTTGCACTTACCGTAACCGGTTGCCCCTCGTTTACCGGGTTAGGTGAAGCCGAGAGACTCACGGTCGGGGCTGGTGGTTGGCGTAGCGTGAAGGTGAGTCTGGCCATGCGCACAGTGGAGAATTTACCAGTTCCTTGGATGCTGGTAATTGTGCCTTGCGGGACGGTAGCTGGATTGCTAAGTGAAAACTCAGTCCCGTCCTCGGTGCCGGCGTCGTATGGAAAGAGGTCCGCCACAATTGAGGTCCTCCATTCATCCGACCCGTCCAGCAACGACAGTCCCGAAATACCTACGAACCAGTCGGGACTGGGGCCGATCATGGATAGGAGCGTAACTAAGGGATGCGATTTATTGGCGGTAATGGAGAACGATGCGGTGCCGGTCCCGCCGCCACTGACGCCCTGCTGAATCACGTTTAGCGTATGTGCGCTAGCTTGAACTTCGCTCCTGAATGTGCCCGTTGAGCCCAACTCCGCTACTAGCTCCACACCGGCGCTGGCCGTACCGCCGCTCTGCCAGAAGGTGACACCGCTGCCATGCACGCCGCCGATCAGCGTGGTAAAGTGTGCGCCACTGACCACACCGCCGGGCGTGCTCGCTGTGGTCCAATTGCCCTGAAAGCTTACGTCATAGGTGACATTCTGGGAGATGGCAGGCGTCGCTGCCCATCCTGTGGCCATCAACACAATCACGAGCGCTCCTGCGCACGAACTTCGGTGGATTTTGAGCATTCTTCGGTGCAATTCAAAAAGGCAGAAATGCGGCGCGTGCAACATGGATAGGGAAGTTGCCATTATGGTTCGTCAAGGTAAGGATTGCGGGCTGGAATATGGTATGATTTCCGAGACCGGAGCATCTGAACCATTCGCAGATCTGCTGCGACCATCGGGACTCTCGGATGTTGTAAATTCGAGACCCGGATGGGGAATTCCCCTTCCGAAAACTTGTGACCGTTGAAGAGACACAACTCGGAGGAAGGTTAATCACGATGCATCTGTTTTCCCCCAAAAGAGTACCACTTCTTCCATCAACCTGACGAACCGAACAGCACCGGGGTTTGTATTATCGTTGCGGACAAGTTGCCCCTTCTTAGACCAGAGCAAATGATCTACGGCGAGGTTTCCGCGCGGGAGTATCCCCTTTACTCCCGTCGAGACGTGTCGGAAGCACTGCGGATGCCGTACTCCACACTTTATTGGTGGTTGAGGTGCAACCACAGGGGATCTTTGATATCGGTGTCGCCTGATGACCGGGCGCTGAACTTTCTCCAACTCTCGGAGGCGTTTGCGATAGCCTACATGAGGAAAAACTTGGGGATTTCTCTTCCCAAAATACGACTAGCCTCGGAATACCTAATAAAGAACCTCGGAATCACGTATCCCCTAATCAATCCAGGGATTCGCGTTGGAACCGATGTTTACTTTAAGAACGCTAGGGATATTCTATTGAATGCATCAAGTCATGGACAGGTGGAGTCAGAGGGGCTTATCGGCGAATACATAAGTCGGATTGATTTTGAAGAGGGAGGTCTTCCCGACGTAGTTTATCCCTGGATCCCGGGTAGGGAAAGAAAAAGAAAGAGTATCCAGATTAATCCTCGAATCCGGTTTGGGCAGCCAACGATAGCGGGGACTGGCATATCCGTCGCGGTTGTCCAAGACCGCTATGAGGCTGGAGAATCCCCAGAAGATATTGCGGCGAGCTATGAAATTAGCTTCGCCAGTGTTGAGGATGCCCTAGCTTATGCCGCGTGATAGTGAGCCCAAATTCTATGTAGACGAGTGCTTGGACAGCGACCATTTTGTTGAGCCTCTAAGGGGCGCTGGGTTAGAGATAGTTAGGCATAGGGATTTGCTTGAAGAGGGTGTGCTTGATGAGGTGTGGATTAGAGCCGTATCTGAGGCGGAATATTTCGCAGTAACTGAGGATCACAAGATTATGCGCAATGCATATCAGTCTAACCTTATCATGAACAGCCGGTTGGGGTTGTTCATTGTTAGATGCAAGGGCTGCAAGCACTTAGAGAAGGGGGAATTGGTAGTCCAAAACCGTACGCAGCTACTCAGATTTATCAAGAAGAATTACCGCCCCTTCATTGCCACAATAACTCAATCAGGGGTGCATGGGCGCAGGCCAATAGACAGGCAGTGGGGACGCAAGTATGTAGAGACCTAGCCTGAATTTCCAGCCAGGTTTGTATTGGAGGACGGTTTGTGCGTCCGAGTATGCGTAGTTTCTTCTGGCAGTTCAGGCCACAATGGCTTAGCTACTTAGAGACTTTTGCCAAGACTTAAAACTATCAGTCAGGCCAAAAATACACACGCAAAATATTAGAATAACGGGCCCATTTGATTTCCAGGGATACTCAGAAATCATTAACACAACCAAAGCCAAAAAAGCAACACATGAAATAGAAAATTGCAGAGCCTCTGATCTTTGCAGATAAAGCTTTCTGAGGATCATCATCCCCGCAAAAAAGAGCGCAAAAAAAAGCATTGCTACAACAACCTTTCGAGGAATCTAGGACTTAACAGAAATTTTTGGAATAAGGGCTCACATCGTCATTGCAAAGCATGCATCAAAATTCTCTGCATCCGTCGGGCAACCCCATGCGAAAGATAAAACATGTATTCCAAGATAGCAACGATACTAGGCACTGACGTTTGGCACAATTTTAAGGGTTCCAGATTGGATGAATTCCCCTCAACGCTCGAAAATACTGGTTTGTATGGTGGCCCAGTTCGCTCGGAATACGCAATGATCCTCAAATTGTAGTACATGTAGTCTTACGTGCGCAGTTTAGCAATCCAGGCATGCTCGACTGCAGAGTAACCTCAGTGCATATTTTGATCGGATTCTGCGGATCCGCATAAAGGCAGCCCGTTATGCTGCTATTGCAAGAGTAGCCTCTTCCTGGGAAGCCTGCCAGTGATGGGGCAGCAGCGTGTGGAGTTTCACACCGGAAGCAGGAGACCTATTTCTACACATCACCTTGTCAATGTTGACAAAAACGTTAAAATGCTTCTGCCATTGGACCATTCTACTTAGACAATCTAACAGCGCGCACAAATGCCTTGGCAACCATATTGGATCGGGTTGATCAGAACTTAAGGGCTCATCGTGAAACTTTGCTAAACATGAACTAATTCCTACGGAATCGACAGAATCAGTTCGGCGGATCAGAACGATTATTCAGTAGGTGTTGCAGCGCAAGGCCAGGCTCATGAGTTGGGTTTAATTGTAGTAGTTCCTGTACTGCCTCGCTTGCGTCTACCCAATTCCCCTGGAGCACGTGATTTCGGGCCAACTGGAATTGGAATTCAGGAACCTCTGGATCTAGGATAGCCGCCCGCTCAAGGTGTTCCCCTGCAAGCTCTAATTGTCTCTTGCGCTGATATAGAATGCCCAAACGAAAATGTATACCGGCAGATTCTTCAAGGTCATTAGCAGCACCATAGTAGTCCACTGCTTCATCCAGACGTCCCTGTGCTGCAAGTAGATCAGCTGCATAAGTATATGGCAAAGGCAGATAAGGATACTCCTGAAGCAGCGCGAGACTCGCCTTGAGGGCAAGGTGGTATGCACCCTGTTCAGCGTAGTGCGTCCGCAACTGATTTGTAGCAGCAAACCAGGTCATTTCTCCATCATCCAGTGCATATGCAAGTTCCGCCGCAATGGAAGAAACCCTATTGGTATCCAAAATTGGTGCAGGAGGAGCATCCAGTGGCTGAAATGGCCAGGAGCTCAAGAGTTTCTGTAATCGCAACTCCCCAAAAATGGAATCAACCTGCGTGAAAAGAACTTCCGACCTAGCGACCTCCCTAGGTACATAATTCGTCCGCTGCCTATCGATCCGATTCGCACTTATCGCATCGTAAAACGCATCTGCAAGCACGAAATATCCCTCCAAATTTGGGTGCAGGTGCTCCAGCATTAAGTCGGATCCAATAATATCCTCATCTGCATGTTCTCGTAGAGAACCCTGGGTATCAACAAGTATAGCTCCTGAATTTTCGGCCTCTGCCCTGATGATCTGATTCACCTCTTCTGTTGCCCGAAAACGTAGCTGATCCAGATCTTTGGCCGTGATATAGGCTTGACGAGCCTGAACATAATCGCCCTGCATATCCAACAATGTCCCCAAAGCGAACCATGACTGTGCGGCCATTGAGTCCAGCGTAATTACTTCACGCATTCGCTCAATGGATAGGGGCAGCGATCCAGAACGCAGCGCCTCTTCATAGGCTCTCTCCCATTGATCTGGATCGGTAGAAGCCATCAGCCCATTTTGGAAAGGAGGATGGGTACGTTCATTACTGGCCACCGTACCGATAAATACCGGTATGCCACGCTGCTTATACCTATTGAGAATACTGCGCAGGTTTCCTCTGAACTGCTGCATACCAGCCTGATACACATCGGAATCTAGTTCAATCTCCTGTCTCCGAACCATTCGTTCCATCAGTGTGGACGAACTGCTTTGGTCACGTGATAACATCTGCGCAGCCCGGCTTAAGCCATTTCGAATCAGCTGGAGTATGCGCCATGACTGAAGTCGGAGATACAGATTCACCACATGACGGTTACGCCCCAATGATTGAGAGGAGCCCACACCAAGAGCCCCATAGAATTCATTATGCCCGGCGTAAATCAGAACCGCATCTGGAGACTGGGCAAGAATATCATCCACCTGATCCAAAATTGTGTAGGAGTTGACCGCGGCCATCGCGACATTGACCAATTCCACTTTACGAGTGGGCCAACTCTGCTGAAGGCGCTGCTCCAGCATGCGTGAGAAACTACCTCCATAGTAGTATGGGTAACCGGCAGCACTGGAACCTCCCTGGACAAAAATCCGCACCACAGTACTGTCTTTGTCCGCACGAAAGGCATCGTGCAAGCCAGTCGGAACCCGGACTTCCTGATTGAAATAACGATGAGCTACCTCAGGGTTCATGACAAGATAATCCGAGGCAGCCTCCACAGGCACGAACAGCGGGTAATCCTGACCAAAGCCAATGACCCGAAGCCCTCCCTCAACAAGTACAAAGAAGAGCACGGGGATACTCCACATCAGTGCGTAAAACACCCACCTTCTCTTGAAATTGTCTTTTTGAGACATCCGCGAATTTGGGGTTAGGAATACAGGCTGCAAGACGAATGACTGGCAATCATTGATATTTCAGACACTTCTGATGACACGCCAGTGGGGTTCAGGTAGCAGTCTTGCCGGATAGACTATGTCCCTCATCCATTTCCGTAAGCCAGCCAGTCTGGTCACGCAGTACGTAGTGAGGACGTCCCTTTACCTCATCAAATATTCTACCCAGATATTCCCCCAGGATTCCCAGTACCATCAACTGGACGCCTCCCAAAAACAGAATAAGCACTACAGTAGAGGTCCAGCCTTCCGGCAAATCTTTTCCGCTCACGAAAACGCTGAGAGCGTACACGAGATAGCAGAATCCCAGAAATGCTGCCCCTGCACCAAGCCAGGCGGATACTCTCAGAGGAGCTGCAGAAAAAGACAGTAAGCCATCCAACGCAAGTGCAGTCAGTCGCCGCATATTGTAGCTTGGTTTGCCCGCGTGACGGGCAGGTCGAGCATACTTTACCCCAATCTGTTTGAAGCCAACCCAACCGCGCAGGCCCCGCACAAACCGATTGTGTTCAGGCAGAGTATTGATTACGTCCACGACCTTGCGATCCATTAGTGCAAAATCGCCAGCATCCCTAGGGATATGGATATTTGATATCCGATCCAGTAGGCGATAGAAGCTGCTGTAGCATAACCTCAGGAACCAGGATTCCTTGCGATTCGTCCGCACACCATAGATCACATCATAGCCATTGCGCCATTGTGCGATGAATGATTCCAAGAGCTCTGGAGGATCCTGGAGATCAGCATCCAGAACCGCAATGATATCACCGCAGGCGTGTTTCAGCCCGGCACTGACCGCCACCTGGTGCCCAAAATTTCGGGAAAAGCTCAGACATGCCATACGTTCATCCGCAGCGCATGCCTCCTTCAGTAAACTGAGTGTGCGATCTTGGCTGCCGTCGTCAATAAACAGGAAGCGTGTTGGAATACCCAAATCCAGTGTTTCGAGTGTGCGCAGCAAGTCAGGTAGGACCTCTTCCTCGTTATAGCACGGAAAAATCAGGCAGATTTCAGGGTTGTCAGAACGGAGATCAGTCATGAATCTGTAAAGGGGTTTCCGTATGCTCCAAGGCCAAACAAAGCAAAGTCGTAGCGGGCAGGATCGTTCCTGTCAAGTTTGCGGCAGGCCTCTGTCAACTCAATGGCTGCCTTCCAGTCATTTGATTTTCGGTTTAATAACCCGAGAGGACGTGCCTGACGCCCAGAGTGAATATCAAGGGGCAATACGAGTTGTCGTGGAGAAATTGAATGCCAGAGCCCTAAATCTACGGGCCCCGAACGAACCATCCAGCGCAAGTAAAGCGACAGGCGTTTGCACGCACTCTTTCGGCTGGGGCGCGCAAGGTGCTTCTGAAGCCGCGGCAATGTATCTGGGCGGACCGTCATCATGCGCGCACTGAATCGCTCAATAGCTATGCCGGTGTCTGGATCTGTGGGTTGGCCGCCGAAAATATTTTCGACACTGCCGAACTGGTTAATCAACAGGCTCAGGTTGTGCGTGAATTCAATGCAATCCTCCGGTTGAAACGTGCGATGTACGAATGTAGAGAGTTGAACACTATCACGCAGGGGGTTGAAGCCAGCTACAAAACTCCAGGGTCTGAATTGCATGCGGGTGCACAGATCTTCAAGCTTTGCCAGCATGATTGCACGGGATCCCCATGCCAAGGTAGCCGCATATAGTCCAATAACCTCTTGGTCGCGCCGGTCTGTGAAGGCATGGCACAGGCTTATAGGATCATCATTGATGAAATCTGGTTGCTCAAAATGCGCCACCAGGCTGTCCAGACGGGATTTGTCGACAAGGGGAGGTGACAGTCGTTCTTCTAGTTTACGATAGCGGGTTACTGCCAGACTAGTTTAACACGCGGAATTGAAAAGAGTCCTACTGCTCTCGGTTACGTTCGCTGAGGACTGCAAGTACGCTAGCCCGAGCCTGTCACGCACATCAATAATAAAAAATACAAAACTATCCTAATCTCTTTCTGAGACTTTTTTTCGGGATCAGGAGACGGTGAGAAAGCAGTTGAATTAAACCTAAAATCAGGAGATCTACGACGAGGCAAAAGCAGGTCTGGCGTCTATCTGTGGAGAATTGCTGCGGAAGGTCAACAGAAGGCAGTCGTAGCCTGATCGAAGGCATGGAGGAGACCAAAACGCTGCAGCGAATTTAAGGCAATGGTAGCCAGTCGCCTTCCCCACAATCTGATGCTGTGGGGGTAACCTCAGTTGGAGGGGGATGTGCAAGAGTCAATACGCCGTGTTGTCTGCAGCGTTACTCCTCACTGGTATGGGCTGCCTCCACCGCTCCCGGTTACAAACGCTCCAAGATGCGACTTGGCCTAGACTCGTAGGGCTTGAAAATGGCAGCGAACCAGCGGTGCCGTTGATTCGTGGAATGCCATTGTTATAAGTCGCGCGTGTGGTGGGAAATCACACCGGTGTAGCGGGCACTATGTCAGGGGGAATTTCGTTGCTGGATTGGGTTTGTGACACGAGACGCTCTACTGTCTCTACCCAGCTCGTTTTGACTCAATCTCGTTTGGGCTTGTGTATGACGAATTGCGGAAACGGGGAGTTGGTCGAAGAAAACACGTACCCCGAATCAATACCTTGCACCACGCCCGGCGCAATCCCCAAGTACGTTCCTTCACCTGTCTGGGCATCAATCTTGAACAAGTGGCCGTAGGCTGGATTATTGCCAAAGCCGTTCTTTTCGAATGTCAAGTATTGCACATAGAAGTCGCCCGCCGGATCGGTAAAAATGGACCGAAGCATGCTTTGGCCTGGCTCAGGTGGATGCCAGCCCCAAGCCCTTGGAGAATACTCCGCCATGCGGACCGGATCAAAGTCAGCCAGTTTTACTTGCCACGCCATCTCGCCATCCTCCCTATACCCGGTCACCACTGGTGCATTGAGCCGATTAAGGGCCACGATGCCGTGCGCTTCGCTGCAGGCGATAAGTCCATTCCGCGAAAACCTTTGTGCAAAATACTGGCGCGGCGACTTGTAGTACTCCAGAAACGATGCCACGCGCTTACCGTCATAGGTGAACTTGTGCAGCACACCCTCCTCCCCTGGGTTGTACCCATAGACCCAGAAATGCCCATTCATCGCGCAACCGTTGTGGGCAATCAATCCTGTATAGAAGTTCCCCTTTGGCGTGACGGCGGACTCACCTTCAAGCTCAAAGGCCGTGACAAAGTCGCCAAAAGACCCGAGCACGAATACTGAACTTCCCTTGTCTACGACGGAAATGTTGTCTGGCTCGTCACGGAACTCTCCAGGACCCTCGCCGGACCCGCCGAACGTGGTAAGCAGGGTTCCATCATAGTCATACATACGGACCTCGACGTTTTCGGCGTCTACTACCAGCACGCTTCCATTGCCCGTCAGCGCTAGGTTAGCGATTTCGCCGAACATTTCATGGTACTCGCCATCAGCCACGCCGACGGTAATCTTCTCGTGACTGGTTTCGTCCATGAAGGTCGCATTGGGGTCCTCTTCCAAAATAAAGCGCGGATCGGTCACCTCTGGAATATTCTCTGCCGTAGGATGCAACTCCACGAGCCTTAATTCCTGTCCACTTGCACTAGCCACGACGGGCGTGGACAGCACCAAGCCCGCCAGAGCCAAGCTTACTTGTATAATTCTATTCATAGGGTATGCAGTCAGTTTGACTCCATTCTCAGTTCGGAGCCGCGGGGATGGCACGTGACGCCAGTGGCGTCTGGTGAATGGGCGTACGACGACATGAATGATTGCTGGCAAGTATCGAAATGCCGGACGCTTCTAGTCATAAGGTTGCAGGGATATACACTCTCGCACATGTCCTTCGACAACAAGAATGGAGCTGACGACAATCAAAAAATGCAGTCGCAGGGGTTATATGTTTCACTCTGGGAAGGGTTTCTGCAATACCTAGGAATTGACCGGAACCTTGACGCCACTCGCTTTAAGGGATTCTTGGGCAGCCTCGAGAAGGCGAACAACGGCTAACCCGTTACGTGCATCCGTTCTGGGCGTCTTACCAGTGCGTATACAATCAACGAAATGCTTGCATTCCAGATGAAGTGGTTCTGACGTACGGATATTAGGAATATTGATATCTCCAACACGGGTAGTCATGGATTCAGCAAATCCGACATAGCCGGGCGCGTCCACGCCCTTATCGTAGATGCGTACTTTCTCCGCGCCATGCATTTCATCAATGACGACCATCTTCTTACTGCCGACCAGAGTGACTTTTCGAATTTTGTGCGGATCTAGCCAACTCGTGTGGAGATGTGCCAAAGCGCCATTCTCGAAAAACACAGTTGAGAACGCAACGTCACAAATGTCCGGCTGAAGGTATGCCTGGGCATGCACCGAAACGGCAACCGGTTGCTGTTGAAGAAAGGCCAGTGCAACAGACAGGTCATGAGGCGCAAGGCTCTCCAACGCGTTTTCGCGCTGGCGCACAATTCCAAGATTGACGCGCACGCTGTACATATAGTACAGGTCGCCGAGCGTACCGCCTTGGATCAGGTCCTCCACATAGTTGAATGCAGGGTGGTACAGGAGCAGGTGGCCCACCATACAGTGACAACCGGTTTGATCGGACAGATTGACCAGGGTTTCCGCCTCGCTCACTTGTTGCGCCATTGGTTTCTCGACGAAAACATGTAAGCCATTTTCCAGGGCCGCGCGCGCAATTGAGAAATGAGTCGGTGTCTCCGTTGCAATGACTACACCATCAAGATCATCGCGGGCGAGCACTTCCTCGAAATCCTTGACGATAACTATATCAGGGTAGCGTTCGTTGACGAATTGCCTTGCATCGGGATTAGCATCACACACGACGATGACACGACAGGTCGGTATGGCATCAAAATTCCTCAATAGATTCTTGCCCCAGTGCCCGATTCCAATCTGTGCCAGTCTGACTTTACGCATGGGCGGGGTGGTTTACATGAGCAATAACTGTATCCATGATCCTGTCCTGCTGTGCCGGTGTAAGCTCTGTGTGCATGGGTAACGCCAGGACCTCGCTACAGGCTTTTTCGGTTTCGGGTAGCACGACATCCCTTGCCTGCTCATGGAAGACGGGTTGTTGGTGCAAGGGGACCGGATAATAGATGCCGTACGGGATTCCGGATGCCTTGAGTGATTCGGCCAATGCATCCCGCTGTGCTACACGAATGACGTATTGATGATAAACATGCCGCCCCCAGGAGGCTTCATAGGGGCATTTGATCCCATCAATATTTCCAAGGCGTGCGTCATAGCGTGCAGCAGCTGCTCGACGGAGCTTAGTAAAGGACTCCAGGTGTCGGAGTTTGACCTCCAGGATTGCTGCCTGCAGAGCGTCAAGTCGGCTGTTCAGGCCGACGGTTTCGTTATAGTATTTGTGCCGACCGCCATGATTGGTGATCATTCGAACACGGGCTTCCAGTTCAGGGTCCGACGTAAGAACAGCCCCCGCGTCACCGTAAGCGCCAAGGTTTTTCGACGGAAAGAAAGAACACGTGGCAAGAGTTCCCATACTTCCGGTGAACGCCCCATGGTAGGTTGCTCCAATAGCCTGTGCATTATCTTCTATGACAGGTATATTGTATTTCGCGCCTAGGGCCAGAATCTGGTCCATATCGGCAGACTGTCCGAACAGATGTACAGGCACGATGGCACGTGTTCTGGTTGTAATACAGGCCTCTACACTGTCTGGGGCAAGGCAAAAAGTATCAGGATCTATGTCTGCAAAGATGGGCGTTGCTCCCAGGAGAGCTGCGGCCTCCGCTGTGGCAATAAAGGTGAAGGAAGGCGTGATAATCTCATCGCCGGGCCCGATGCCGAGCGCCATATAAGCAATCTGAAGGGCGTCCGTACCGTTGCCAACCCCAATCGCGTACTCGGATTTTGTATAGGTAGCGAGTGCAGTTTCAAAGCGCGTGAGGACGGGTCCACGGATAAAATGTGTCGAATCCAGGACTTGATCTATGGCAGCATCAATTTCGTCTTTGATTCTCAGGTACTGTCCCCTGAGATCGACCATTTGGATACTCATAAACGACTATTGATTGTCAAGCCACTGATCCTCGTATACCATGCGTAGATATCTGGCAGGTATTCCTGCCCACAGTTCACGGGCAGGGATATTATGGGTGAGTATGCTGCCTGCAGCCAACATGGCATCAGCACCAATTGTTTTCCCCGGCAGTACTGTAGCTCCTGCACCAATTCGGCCTCCGCGGCGAACTGTTACACCCTTGTAGTATTTATAGCGATCTTTGGTCCGCCCGGCAAAATTGTCGTTACTCGTGATTACACCTGGGGCAATGAACACGAAGTCTTCCAGTACTGAGTAGGCTGTGATGTAAGCATTTGTTTCCAGCTTACAGCTGGCTCCAATAATGCAGTCGTTTTCTATGGCCACTCCCCGACCAACAATAGTACACTCCCCAACTGAAACCCGTTCACGAACTGTAGCCAGGTCAGCTACCATGACACGAACGCCAAGGGTGCAGCCATTGTACAGAATTGCACCATTCCCAACAAGGCAATGGTCTCCAATCGTGAGGTGCCTCTGACCGTCGGACGTACGCAGGGTGCTCTGGTGCGCTCGCATCGGAACTACACCAAGCACACTGTGATCTCCAATCCGCACGTTAGCTCCTATGCGCGTACCGGACTTAATGGTTACATGATGGCCAATCACACAGTTCGGGCCCAGTTCGACATCGTTTTCGATTACCGAATTCTGTCCGATAACGGTTGTTGAAGGGTCCATCAAAGTATAATCATGAAAAAGCCCACGGTCCTGAACAGACCACGGGCTTCAACATCCTTGTGCTTGAAGAGACTATAGTGTTTCCAGGTAGTGTTCGGCGGACTGTTTCCAGATACCATACACGGCATTCGAAAAAGCATCTCGAGCTGCATCCCTATTCCCTACACTCACATAAGCCTCGCCTAATACATAGTAGATTTTAGCTTTGTCGGATCGACTGCCAGTATGAATATTCAGCGCTTGCTGGGCAGACGCAATAGCAGCCTCCCCTTCGCCTTTGGTATAGTGAGCAAGGGCGGTGTAGTAGTGAACGTCAGCGTCCGCCTCCATGAACTCCAACAAAGAGGCAATTGCGGCCTCCGCAGCCTCTGCATCCGCGCGGGCAGCATTACGCTTGGCCAAAGCAGTTGAAGCCTGATTCATAAAATGATCACGAATAGCTTTTTCTGCTGCAAGGCTTGTTCTGCGGTCACCTTGTGCACCGGCGGCAGTCTTAAAGGCCTCCAGAGCCTCGTCAATACGACCTAGATTCTTTAATGCCAGCCCCTTGCCATAAGTGTTTTTAATAAAGGCGGGAAAAATGTTCTCACCTTTCACATAATGTTCAAGGGCAGCTGAGAAATCTTCAGCTCTAAATGCCGCCGTACCCAGTTTATAGTCAATCTGGGCGGCGATATCGCGGGCACGTTGAGCAACTTCGGTGTCAGACGCTTCGTCAGCACCAGTAGCTGCACTTGCGAATAAGGAACGTGCATCTGCTAAAGTAGCCGGGTTCTGTGCCGCCTCGCGGGCCGCGTTAAAGTCTTCCTTGTACTGCTGTGCAGCTATAGGGCCGGGGGCAACGAGTATTGCTGCCACTATGAGAAGTCCAGATAGTGTGATGCGAAGAGCTTTCATTCCGCAGGTAGTGAGTCTTGTTTGGTTTGAGTGTGTAAGAACGGCAACCCGATCCAAGGGGCTAATGCCAAGCGGACCGGGCGGCGCAAAGATACCATTGTATGCAGATCAGGTTCCAACTGTCTGTTCATGATGCAACGGTCAACTTACGAGCAATGCCTCAAGAATTGTGCCAATTATGTGTCAATAGGACGCCGTTTAAGGAAAAATACGCCTTCCCGCCCCGAAGTGACAACGATAGTACCGCTCTTGAAGTATGGATAGTTGCTCCATGCTCCCAAAACAGGGGAATTATCATTCGGGCCGTAGGGGACTGTATCAAAGTGGCCAACCTCAATCGGGTTCTCTGGGTCAGATATATCCACGAGACGGAGGCCTTCGACATAGTTGGTCTGGTACATAATGTCGCCGTGGATATACAGGTTATGGTCAATCGCACTCGAGGGGCCGAAATACTCGCCGGCCAGGACTGGATCCTCCAAGTCACTGATATCGAAGATCAAAGTCCGCGTAGCATCTACCAGTTCGGAGGTCTCATCGCCCTCATCGTTAAGATAGAAATAACGATGGTCTTCCGTAAGCCATCCCTGGTGAGTATAGGCTACATTGGGATACTGTGCAATTGATAATGCAACAGGGTTGTCCTTGTCTGTTACATCTGCAATCGACAAGGCGTTTCCATTTGAACTGAGACAGATCTCACGGCCCTGGTAATCGCGGTCAGGGCCGTCGTAGGTCACACACTGAGCGTCGTGTGTGGCCCCAGTGCCTCTTCCGCCGGTCCGTGTGTCCGCGAAGCATCCCGCGAATGTCGGATTAACCGGATCCTGAATGTTGATCATGTGAAGCGCACCGCCGCAGGTTTCTCCGCCGGAATCATTGCCAACAGCATAGGCATATCCGGTATCTTCGTTGATAACGATGTTGTGGGAGCTGTAGACGCCTTTGTAAATGGCGGTCTCGGTGAAGACCTGCGGCTCAGTTAGATCTCTTAACTGAGTCAGGTCAAAGATCTGCATATGGTGTGCGCCAGCCCCATCGGCTACGATGAATGCGTGATCCTTATAAACCTTGATATCACGCCATAGACTCTGATTGGCAGTTGCGGTTTTCGGCAAGTCTCCTAGATAAACTGGGTTGTAGGGATCCGTCAGATCGATGAATGAAGTACCGTCGGTGCGCCCCACTAATGCATACTCCCTCCCCGTTTGAGGGTCCTCCCATCCCCAGACATCACTAACCTGAATACCACGCCGTGCCCCGATCTCCTCACGTGTCAAAAACGAAATCATGTCAACTTCTGCACAAGGAAACATCCCTGCAGCACCACTTTCGCATTCAGTCATTTCTCCGGTAATTGATGCAATCTCACTAGCTGCATTGAAGAGTTTTTCACCAATACTGACGCTGCCATCAGCAACATGGAGTGGAAAAACCGCTCCTTCAAAATTGTCCTGCCCGGTGGCACCAACCGCAACGATATTGTTGTCTGCAGCCAGGCTTGCCCCAAATCCGCTCCGAAACTGGAGTACGTCAGGGCTAAGGATCTCCGATAACTGCAGATCAGATAGGTCCACATGGTATACACCCCCGTTTCGTTCATTGAATAAAGTGGCGGAGACCCAAAGTTTGTTATCAGATGCCACCAAAGCTTCTCCAAAACGCTGGTCGTCCGTTGTATCGGGTGAAGCCAGGGTATGCATTTGTCCCCACATACCATCATCGCTTCTGGAAAAGAGGGCAACCGTTCCTCCACCGTGCCGCGGTGCACCGAGTGCCAGAAATTCTCCGGCAGATGCAACAGACCATGCAAACAGTGCACCACCGGTTCCGTTTTCCATTCCAATTTCTTCCACCTGTTGTTCGCCAGCGTCGTTGTAGGAGTACACGAACGCGCGACCTTCACCATCATTCCATCGGGGAGCACCAACAACAAGTTCGTCTCCGTGGATAGCAACTGATCGACCGTATCCATCTGTTTCGGATACGCTTTCGGAGGTCAATTCATCCGCCAGCTGCCATTTATCATTGTCGTTTTTGGCGTATAAATACGCTCCACCTGGTACCTCCCTGCCACCGGCAGCCCCAATGATCAAACGATCCTCCTTGAGGGCCAAGGCACTGCCGAACCGGGCATGTGAATGCGTGATCTTCTCAGAAAGAGACCACGTACCATCATCCTCACGTGAATATATGTGGACCTCATCGGCAAGCGGGGCACCAATGACCAAAGTGGTATGGTCAGCTGCCAAGCTTTGTCCAAATCCAATGGCACGCTCTCCACTAGGTGTAAGTACTTGGGCTTGGGACCAGGTACCATCGTCTTCCATATTGTAGACGAAGACATTGCCCGGGAGTAGGAGTTGCCGTCCCTCCCCAACGATAATCTGCCCGTCATTAACTGCCACCGCAGCACCGTATTGGACGGCATATTGGGCATGGAGAGTTGTTGAGGTGCCGAAAAGCACCGCAATCAGGGTTAGTGTGCGTTTCATGTGGGTTGAAATATTATTCTGGACTAAAGTACAAATTTTCAGAATGGGGAACTATTCGCCATTCAGGGCTTGATCTAGGAGTGAACGGTCTCCGGTCATTTCCCAATAGATCAGCGACATAGGGATGATTCCTGAAGCGTTGAATTCATCCATAAACTCATTGAGGACAAAATCACCGTTGCGTTGCCGGGCGTATTCTGCAATCAGACGGTCAATAACCAGCTTGCCGATCACGTAGCTGGTTCCATAAGCAGGTTGTCTCAGGTAGAATTGTTCTTCTCCCTGGATGGTGTTACCATCCGCAGGAAGCAGGTCCCATGGGGTCCATTTCGAAGCGAACGATGCGGCTTCATCCAGCGACATTTCGTGTCCATGCTGATACAATCCACCCAGGCCACGAGCGGCCCGCTGTGCCAGGAGTATCCAGATGAGCTCGCGTGTGCGGGGCTTATCGTCGAAAAGCCCGGCGTGCATCATCATTTCTTCCATGCCGGTAGCCATGCCTTCGGCCCGGCTGTCAAATGCGTTGAACAGCAGCGGACCTTGACGAATCACACTTGAATACGGTGCTTCCCGCAAGCGTGCCAGATCAATCCAGTGGTAGTCATGCGTTCTCATGACCAGGGGGTCGCGGTAAGTGATCTCCGAAAAGAACCCGCGCAAGCCCTCGGAAGGTGTAAATGAATTCACTCGTGCCCGCAGGGCCGGTTCCATATACTCCTTGATGGGAAGAATCTCATCTTCCTGAAGGAATGCCATGTATTCATCTACTGCGGCATTAAACCTGCGATCGTACTCTTCAGGTGTCTGAATTTTTGTCAGTCGAGGCAGGCCCCGGTTTCGGTGCTCTTCAAGTCTTAGTGCCGCATGCGCACGATCAAGCTCCCGCTGCATAAGAAGTACTTCATCTTCCCAACTGTACGGGAGCAGATGTACATTGCGGAGGTTCCATGTATAGTTCTCTTTCCCAACACCGCTGAGGCCGGTTCTGGTGTCTGATCGCTCAGCGATCCAGTCAGCAAACTCCTCCGAAGCATCCCGTGCACCAAGCGCTGCTGCAGCCAGGTCAGGGTGTGAATTCTGTACGCGCTCAGCCAATGCTTCCAGTGCACGGCTCTGTGATCGGATACTGCGTTCACCTGTTCGCCAGAGATCATGAGCTTCGCCAGTAAGGTTGATTTTGGCCTGCTCAAATACCTGTGCGGCCCGCTGTAGGCGTGCAGCCAGATCTGCTGCATCATTATCACTCAGGGGCTGCGTGTACTTGGGTAGTTCAATGGCTCCGTGAATGTTAGGGGCCTCTCTTTCGGGCACATCTGTGGGTGAAGGGTAAAACCAAACATAGAAGGCAGGATCCCGTCGCCATGGTTGTTTGACGCGATGCTTAAAATCAAGACCATTTATTTCTATCCACACCAAGTACCAGTCAATCTGTTCAGCCACTGGCCAACCGGTAGTATCAGCATTCTCCAGCTGCGTTCTCCAGCTTTCGAGTGCTCCATACTGTTGCGCCATGGCCTCGGACGAATAATCTGGGACGCCATCAATGACGTTCGGTGCAGCAAATTCACGCCAATCCATAAAAAATCTCGCAAGATCCTCATGCGATTCAATCGTAGATTCGGGTTGAGGGTTTGGTGGCTGGGTGCAGCCGCAAAGTATCAATATCAGAATAAGTACCTGCCAACGCATGTGATCCTGTGGAGTAAAGACGCGGACAAGTAAGGTAAACACTACGACATTGACTATTTGACTATACGGATGTTGTCGGATAGCGCTGCAGAAAAAATAGGTTTTGGTACGGTACGCAAGGCGCTAGCGGAGGCCTTGGTAAGTCCTCTGGGCATGGAAAGGCTCACCCTGATGCGTCCAGTTTCTGATCCAGATGCACGCAAGATTGCTCTTGCTCACACGGATGCTTTGCAACGTGTTGTGTTGCGTGGGGACCCGATCCCCCTGGAAGATTTTTTTGATGTTCGTCAATATCTTACGCAGGCAAGGCCGAGCGGTGCTATGCTCAATCCGGCATCACTGGATAAAGTGCGGAGGACCTGCCGTGCAAGTCGATTAATTCACGCCTGTTTCCGAAAAGAAGGATATGGAACATTGGCTAGGGTGGTATCCCCGATTTCTGTCCTCAGGGAATTGGAGCAGAGTATCGCGCAGGCGGTTGACCCTAACGGGACCGTGCGTGAATCTGCGTCTGGTGAATTACGTCGAATCCGCCGCAGATTACGCCAGCGTCGACAAGCCCTGAGAGAAAAGCTAAAAACCTTACTGGGCGAGGCGGTGCGGCAGGGATATGCTGCAGAATCACAACTGACGGTGCGGGCTGGTCGCATGGTGATTCCGCTGCGTGCAGAGGCAAAGCGGAAAATGCGTGGTTTTGTGCACGATAGTTCGGCAACGGGGCAAACGGTTTATCTAGAACCTGCCGTGTGCCTTGATATGGGGAACGAGGTTCGGATACTGGAAGCTCAGGAGCAACGCGAGATAGAGCGTATCCTACGCGAGGTGACTGGGAATGTCAGGGAAGAAATTGAAGCTATTGAATGTAATCTTGATGTTCTCGGTACCATTGACCTTCTGCATGCGAAGGCAACGCTCAGTGTAAGATTGGGAGGCGTTGTACCAAAGTTGTCAGATGCACCCACACTAGATATCCGGGACGGCAAAAATCCAGCCCTGTGCTTGGGAGGGAAAGCAAAAACGATCATTCCTCTGACGCTATCAATTGGCGGAGAAGTGCGAACGCTAGTCATCACCGGCCCGAATGCGGGAGGCAAGACGGTGGCAATGAAAACGTGCGGACTGATGCTCGTTATGCTGGGTTGTGGCATTCCAATTCCTGTGCACCCTGAATCGGTATTCGGATGCTTCAGGCGGATCCTTGTTGAAATCGGCGACGAGCAGTCAATTGAGCAGGACCTCTCAACATTCAGCGCACGAATTTCGGGATTGCAGAAAATGTGCGATGCTGCTGACAGAGGCACCCTTCTGCTGGTTGACGAGATCGGAACAGGTACGGATCCTGCGGAAGGTGCAGCACTTGCTCAAGCTGTGCTGGAGCATTTTACGGATTCGGGTGCATTGACTGTTGTAACTACACATCATGGCACACTGAAAGCGTACGCGCACGAGAGTCCTGGTATCGTCAATGGATCCATGGATTTTGATGAGCGCACGCTGCAACCGACGTTTCTATTCCGGCAGGGACTCCCTGGATCATCGTATGCTTTCCGCATTGCTGGTCGAATGAATTTCAACTCTGATGTGCTGGCGCGTGCCCGACAAATTATGGGGAGGCCGGGGGTTAGGCTCGAGTCCCTTATAGCGAGTTATCATGAGCTTAATGCAAAACTCGAAGCACGGCTGAGTGTACCGGTAGTCGAGCAAAAGACAACGGATCAGCACGCCTCCCCAAGATCGGATCGCAAGGTGCACAGGAAGCCCGGCAAAGCAGTACCATTACCAGATTCAAAGTTTGTTGTGGGGCAGCAAGTCGCAATTGACGGAGGAAACACTCCCTGCGAGATTATCTCCGTTGAGGTACGCTATGCTTTGGTATCGGCAGGAAACATGCGTATGAGAGTTGCGCTGGATCGGATCCGTCCCATCCATACGAACAAGCTTCGCCAGAAGGGTAGCGTAAAAATGGGTACGCTCAAAGCACGTATTGACGTCCGTGGGCTTCGCGTGCGCGAAGCGCTTGCAGAGGTGGAAAAGTTAGTGGATCAGGGAATGAGTGCAAACCTTCCCTCAGTTGAAATCGTCCATGGAGTCGGTACAGGTGCACTGCGCAGTGCAATTCACGGGTACCTGCAAGCAGCCGATGCAGTCAAGGAATTTGAGTGCATGGATGTGAATCCGGGCGTGACGAATGTCAGGATTACCTAGGAATTTGTTCGCCAAAATGTTTCTCGGTCGAGAGTCCCCGAATCTTCGCAAGCAGGAATCGTCTAGCGTCGTTAGTTTGACCGCGAAGAATCAATGAATGTCGCCAGAGTTCTCCTATGACAACTTCGCTGGGGGGCAGGGTAACACAACTCCACTGTCTCGTCGCTTCCTAGGCGGGGAGGAACGGAAGCAGCATTGTTCAAGCAAGTCCGCTTCGTTTACGAATAACCCATTCTGCACCGAGTAGCAGAACCAGCAAACCGAGCATCCAGGGGGTGTGTGATAAGTTAAATTCACGTAACTGAACAAGCGCGGAAGCGGCAAACAGACTGTCAGATGCGAGCGCATCGGGTAATTCGGTCAGCGCGGCATCGGTAAAGAATTGTCCGCCGGACCGGTAAGCAATTTGCCGCATAAGCGCCCCGTCGCTCCTTGTGACACGCTGTTCCAAACCAAGTGAACCAACCGTAAAGGTTCCATTGTCCGTTCCCAGAGACGCATTCATCCGCATAGCCTGAGCGGCATAAGTATATATGCCTTCGGGTAAGGTCTCAATCCGTAGGTCAAACAATCCACTACCACGGTTAGCCATCGTGTACGGGTATTGCGCACCGTCAGGTGCAGTTAACTCAAGGGTTACAACGGCATCCGGGACCGGATTGAGGCTTTCGTCGTAGACCTGACCGGAGAAATCTATAGGTTCGCTTCCATCAAAGGTTACCGAGGTAGGTGCTACACGCACCGTTCGGTCATCTTCGGGTGTGGTGAGCCATTGCATTAGGTTTTCGACGAGGTCCAGCCAAATGCGAGGTACATCTGTTGGCTCGTCAGCGAGGTTAAGCCATCGCCAGGTGCCGCTTCCAAGTACTGCAGCTGTTCGATATCCGGCTCGACTGCGTATGATCAGCAGGGGCTCTCCCAGATTGATTCCTCGGATATGTGCCTGTGCCAGAACACGACTGTCTGGTGCAACCTCCCAATGTCCAGTAGTCGCAGTCAAAGGGGGGAGGCGCTCCCAAAGCGCCTCTGGAAAGCTCAGCAATGGATCCCGAAAGCCAGCTTCGGTTGGTCTAAGCGAGGCCTCATCATACATCATGAATCCCTCAGCCGGCAGGGCCGGTAACACGTTTGCAAATGCACGTCTCAGACGCGCCAAGTCAGTTTGACGGGTTAACAAAAAGAGCAATGGGGTACCAGTTTCTGCAACACGGACTACGGCATTCAGCGAAGCTTCGTCGACTTCATTTCCCGGGAAGCCAACCAGAACAATGGCATCGTATTCATCCAGTGAGTCGGGCAGGGGGCCTTCATAGAACCGTCCTGCTTCCATTTGGACAAAGCTGTCAATTTCCCGCCCCTCACTTCTCGCCAGAATGTTTCGCATCGCGGTCACATCCGGGTGGGGTGCGGCGGCAATAAGGCATATTTTTTGGCTCTTTCTCAGGACACGGACGGTAAAGACCGAACGATTGTTTTCAACGGAGGCTTCATTTTCCAGTACAGTTGTCATTACCGTATACTGGAAGAGTCCTTCCTTTTGTGGAACGAAGCTCAGGGATGCGGTAGATTCACCTTCGGGCAGGATTAATGTTTGGGTTGAGAGTAAGGTGTCCTCGGTGTAAAGATTGGTCGTCGTGGTTTCATCCTGATAGCCTCGTAGCAGTAAGCTCACGTCGACAGGTACGGTCTGGCCAACATAGGCAAACTCGTTTGTTGTTGTGCGTGCGATCATCAGATCTCGCTGCTGGGTAGTATCGCCAACGACCAGGGTATGGATGGGGATGTTGTAATCAGCAGCTACGTATAGAGGACTGATCCCGGTGTTGTGTTGACCATCGGAAACCAGTAGTATACTGCCCAGATTCTCGTTACGCAGTAGTGTTTGAACACTCCTCAAAGCCCCGGAAATATTGGTACGGGGGGCAGCGTTTGTGGCAGCCTCAAGATTAGCAAGGGATTGAAGATCTCCTCCAAACCCAAAAAACCGCACGTCCCCATCAATAGCTGGGATTGATTCGAGTAGTTCCTGGCTAGACATGCTCTGGCTTTCATCAACAAGAACAGCTAGTAATGGTGGATTCGCTCGTCTAAGTGTGCGGTGGAGGACTGGCTCAAACAGCAGAACGAGCAGTAGAGTGAGTGCGACTCCGCGGAGTCCAGGAAGGATCCATCGAGCCACTCCCGATAATTTTGGTTCGGTGCGACGGTAGGAAAACCAGGTGAGCAGGCCGGCCAGCGCTACCAGGAAGATAAGTGGCCACGCGTAGGCCTCAAATTGGAGCATTTGCTGATCAACGGTATGCCTTGCTTAGCGGGTAGTCCGTCTGTTGCGGGTGAAGAACCTGTGTAAGCGCCTGCATTGTACTTGTGTAACGAAGGGGGATGCAGGCAGGTTTGCCTTGCGTGATCAGCAGCGTGAACGAGAACTCATAGGGCTTAATGGTGCAGACGTGTGATCATGCCAGATTGTACCCTCCCATCAACCTCCAAAGAGTACGCGTAGATGCCAGGAGGCAAATGGGTGCCGTCAAAGGCAATAGGCGTACCGCCTGCACTGATTGGCCCTTGATAAACGGTTGCAACCTTGCGTCCCAACACATCGAAAATTGCAAGCCGGACACGCTGCACAGGCTCAAACGCTTCAATCGTGAAATGAGCAGTGCTCTGGAATGGATTGGGGTAAGGGGGGTGCACGGTCAAGTTGCCGGGCACCGGTGTAGTTTGATCTGCTCGGTTGAGCGCGATCGCAACCATGACCGCAGCGTCGGCGTCCACAATACCCCAGCCGAGATCATTATTTGGGCTGCTGGACCGGCTGGCTGTTGAGGTTAAGGCATGCCAGACCTCTCTTGGTCCCAGCTCCGGGTTTACTTGGAGGATCTGCGTCACGATGCCAGCAACCATTGGCGCAGAAAATGATGTACCGTTTGAGCGTCCGTACCCACTAGGCGTTCCTAAGAACACGGAAGCACCCTGTGCAGAAACGTCGGGTTTTATGCGACCATCCGCAGTTGGGCCACGGCTGCTGAAGCTTACTAAACGCCCGGAAGAGGATACGGCCCCCACACTGATCACCGAGTCACCATCCGCGGGAGTTCCAAGTGTTGACGCCCCCGGTCCCGCATTGCCTGCGCTTGTTACAGTGATCACACCGCGCTGCGCAGCCCAGTCAAAAGCGATTGTTGTGAGCCCGGTATCGCCATCCAGATCACCCGCTGTATAGCTATGTTGGCCGGTGTCAAAACCAAGGTATCCCAATGATGAAGTCATGACATCTACACCCTCTGACTCCATCCACTCTACCGCAGCCACGAAATTATCTTCCTCAATGTTCCGTTCATAAGGACCGCACTCTGTTTTTGCTGCATATATCGTTGCACCGTAACCAGGGCCAATAAGCTCACCCGCATGAAATCCCACTGCTACGGAGGCAACACTCATGCCATGGGTACTCGTGCCATTGCAGGGCCAGTCGGGATCACGTTCCGAAAAATCCCGTGCCTCAATCAGGCGCCCGGAATCACGGATATGACTCAGTGAAGGGTGACTGAAGGGTCTTTCACCAGGTGGAGAATAATTTGTATCCAAAAACCCTAAGATCACTCCGTGACCATTTATGTCTCGCTCTATAGGTGGGATAGCGTTCACGACATCCAGTTGCTCGCAGGAGGATCCGTAAACGGCTGAGGGGCATTGGGATGAGGTTCGCTTAGCAATTGCAGAGGAAACTGGGGTGGTCGGCACCACAGATGTCCTCAGATGTGCTACGGGGCGTACATCGCGCACATAGGGTAGGGCAGCTACCTGGTTGATTTTCTCTGCGCTCAGCCATGCAGTGACAGCATTTAGCCAGCGGCTACGCTGAGCAACAGTGACCCCTAATGTTGCAAGGTCTGCCTCGTAGGCCTGAGAAATCGGAGCGTCCTGGCGAGCAAATTTGGCAGTCAGATTGGGCTCTCCCCGCAGAGCGCGTCGTGTAACAGCGGCTTCAGTAAGATATTCAGACTCAACGAGGGTATGCTTACTTGCTGCATCCAGCTTATCGGTAAAAAATATCCAGTATTTGGTTTCTTCCTGGGCGGTTGCAACATGAACCGACGAAAGCAGGAGTAGGGTAAGTGCAACCTTGCGCATAGTATTGAAGCTGATGGTGGCGGATAATATCAGGACTCATCCCGGCTTACAGCGAGAAAGCCATCGGGAGTAATTCCGAGATACGACAACGTTCAGCAGTTTGTTCTCCACGGTCTAACCACAGGACAGCTTCGGGAGCAATTTCATAGAGCACTTGTCTGCATGCACCACAGGGAGTAGCAGTAGCAGGTGCCTTCGGGCACGAAATATATACATACTGAATATTTGTTTCTCCAGCGCTGACAGCTGCAGCAATTGCTGCCCGCTCAGCACAGAGCATTTGTGTCCAGTCACCGTGCTCAACATTGACGCCTTGATACCACGTTTGGCCGCCTGTGACGACGAGAGCACCTACGGGAAAATCCGATTCGGGAGTGTAAGCGTGCTGCGTCGCTTGTCGTGCGAGGCGTATTCCGGTTGCTGTGTCTAGCTTATCTGGAAGACGCCGGCCAGTAATCAACTCATCACCAAGTTCGTTTATACTCCCTGGATGTCCCAGAATATCTTCGGCCAGCTGCACCATTGGACCGGTGAATGATTGCTGGATCATCGTTTTTTCTTCCATTTTTACATGATCGCTGAACACAAGGGCAGTGATATCCCGCCGTCCAATGGAGTTTGCACTTGCAAGCACTGCAGAAAGTGCAGGAATGACCAGCGGGTAGGAGGCATTTTCGATTCGAACTCCACACACCCAGCGGCTATCAGACATCAGTGCCAACGCGGCCCTTGAGCGGCCGGAATAAGGTGCACGAGAATGTAGGGCAGCTGCATGGACGCGCTGGCGAAGGCGATTGGCTATAGATTTTTCCATTCTGCCAAGGAACGCTTTATAACGTAAATTCGTTTGCTCGCCGCAGGCCGGGGTGGCGGAATGGTAGACGCAACGGACTTAAAATCCGTTGGCCTTAGGGCCGTGCGGGTTCGAGTCCCGCCCCCGGTACTACATTGTGAACAATCCCCCACCAACTGCACTCAGGCGGTAGGAGAGCCGCAGCATAATATAGCGCCCCAGTGTTTCCGTGCGGCGCTCAGAGATATAGCTTGCGGAGTTATTGAAGCTCACAGCCAGATTTTGGTTGAGTAGATCGTGGATTTCAAGCGTGATAGACGCACGTTCATTCATGAACAGGCGTTTAAGTGATGCTCCGACCAATGCTTTGTTTCTTACATCGCCAAATACATCCTGATCATAGGTTTGGTAGTTCAGATCAGCATTTATAGTCCAGTTAAAGGTTGGGTGCCAGCTCACATCGAAGGTGTAGGAACTGTTGATATACTGCTGGTTGAGGCTTTTATTGATCGAGTAGTCGACATAATTGTAGGTTCCCCGAATCCCCGCCTCCAATTCAATGATATCCTGATTTCGGTTGGATATGGAAATGCCCAGTCCGTTGCGTACGATCTGGCTGGCGTTTTCGACTGAGTTGATGAATTCTGACCCCGTAGACAGGGTCAGATTATTATTCAGTCTCACTTGAATGTCAAGTGGTCGGATGGGCACGCCCACACTTGCACGCATCTGAGTATTCCAGCCGGCATCGGAGTTAATTGCGCTGACGGTTTGACGAAGTGACGTATCAATTGAGCGGGTTGGTACGATTTGATTTCGGGTGTAGGTTGTGCGGAGATATGCAAAAATATTCAGGTAGGTCCATGGATCAAAGGACTGAAAGGATCCAGACGCCGTGTGACTGGTCTCGGGTTCAAGATCAGGATTTCCTATATATATACGAAGCGGATCACGGTTATTGGAGAAGGGCTGCAGTTCCTGTAGCGTAGGTTCACGCGTATCTGTTCCGTAGCGCACCTCTATGGTCTGATTTTCCTTTAACGTTCGTTTGTATTGTACTTCAGGAAGGATATGTGTATATCCAGCGGTTACGGCAGGCAAATTGTCATCCGAGGTACCGTCAAGTTGTGATCGCTGCAGGTGGACTTGAAGTGCGAGCCATCCGCCATCATTGTCTCGAGTCAGCCTGACTCCTGTCCTGTAATAGGTGTAAGTGCGTTCAAAGGCACGGCTAAGTTGAGGGTTCAATTGACGGCTGTTGTCTTTCGTATCGTAGAAGCGTTTATCCTCCTCTCGTCGTGAAAAGTCCCGTTCTCCGAAGGTCTGAATTGAAAAACCATTGTCCATGGGATGTGTCAAGGACAAACGGAGGTCGGCCCCTTCAGTTCTTCCGAACTGGTCCTGATCCTGCTGGATCTCTTCCCAGGTCATAATATTGCCTGTTCTGGCGAGGCCCGTACGGGTGAGTAATTCTGCAAGCTCGTCACTGTCGGATAACGTAAGGCCGGCTGTTGCAACCAGGCTGGTTCCGCTATCTGAGAGTTTTTTCCTCCAGGTAAGTGTTCCAGATCCGTTGATCCTGGTGTTTTCTGAATCAACAGAATTCTGGGCTTCGTTGAGCAGTAGCTGCTGACGGCCGAAGGTTTGCTGTACTCCTGTCTGCGCAAGGCCGGACAGACTCCATCGCATCGTACCGCGGGCCCGAATTCGATGGCCGGGTGATAGTTGTACCTGTGCGTTGAGGTTTACTCTATGTCCTAGGTTGTCTGCGTTAACCGTTGAAAAACCATCACCGTATGCGGACGCATTCTGGCCTGCAAGTTCGTGGCGCTGCGTCGTACTGTTTTGCAGTTGATCTAGCTTATCGAGGGAATAACTGCCGCGCAAATAATTGTTTTTCGAGAAATCATGACCGGCATTCAGTCCCAAAGTAATGGACTCTGAAAATCCGCCGCCACCACCTGAACCCAGGGAGCCGAGCATGGAAGGCGATATGAAGCTTTTCCCGCCACTTGCCATCATGAGGCCGACAATGTCTTCGACTCCAATACCGGATCGTCCCACATTATTCGCATTACCGAGAAGAGAAAGTTGGGTGTTTGGCGAAAAGCGCATGAGATTCACGCGGGCAGCATAACGCCCACCCGGAGTTTGCTCTCCTCCGATGGCCCCCGTCAAGTTTCCCATCAGGCCTTGTTTGGCATCCTCCTTGAGCAGAAGATCAATAGTCTTCTCCTCTTGTCCGTCTGGTACACCGGTGAATTCTGCCTGATCACTGTCCTTGTCGTACACCTGCACTTTATCTACTGCCTCTGCTGGCAGGTTTTTGGTAACAACTGACGGGGTATCAGCGAAGAATTCTTTGCCATCAACCAGCACATTCTCAACAGTCTCCCCCTGGGCTTTGATGGAGCCATCCGCCTCCACTTCTATGCCAGGTAGGCGTCTCAGTAGATCTTCAACTACATCATTGGGACGCACTGTGAATGCATTGGCATTGTACTCCAGTGTATCCCGCTTAACAACAAAGGGGATATGGTCAGCGCTGACCATGACCTCCCCCAGTTCCTCAACAAGCAGAGGCATGGTTAGCTTGCCGACATCAAGATCCTCATCAAGCAGCTCAATATCCTCACGCAGTGTGGAGAAACCGACGAATGTGATTTGGAGGATGTACTCGCCAGCCACAACCCGCCTCAGTTTGAACGTACCATCGGACGCCGTTGTGGTGAATTTGGTGAGTACCGAATCAGTACGGGTGAGCAGCACCACCGTAGCACTTGGCAGTGGGAGTTCTTCGTCATCAACTACGGTGCCGCTCACATCAAAACGATCAGTCTGTGCCACGGTGGCAGGGGCCGACAGCAAAAGAAGCAGTATCGTACTTGTTAGGACGTATGATCGCATGTGCATACTAGTTTCCACGGATAATAACTTGATTTATCCTTCCAGATACTCGTTCTTTCATCCGATCCTGCACGAGTTTTTCAAATTCTTCCTGAGTCACAGGTCGGCCTTTATCGGGTACGGTAATTTCTATTTCGGTATCAAGTGTTATGGAAGTGGCTTCATAGAGTTTACTCCCATCATCGATGGACAGCATAAGAATCAGACCAGGTAACCCCCCATAGTTATCTGGGCCAAAGGGAGCAGGGATCTCGGGCGCGAACCACGCTTCAACTGATACGGTGTCCATTGTAGCAGTTGCTTTCATAACCTGTCGATCAAGGAGCATCCCTTCTTCTCCTGTCAATTTCCAGGCCAGTTCGGGCAGTTCCCCTGCAACCAAAAAGTCACGAGTAAGGAATTTGTAATGGTTCGTGTAGGTCCCTTCGTCCAGATTCCCTACGGAGGCAACCAACTGGGGTGCAGAACTGCTCGAACCCGAACCGGCGAACGAGATCTTTACATTCACATCCCCGCCCGCACTCTGTCTCTCAAACCCAGATTTGCTTGCGCCTTCCTCCTTTTCCTCAAGGAGGCGCATACTGCTCAAGGTTTCGTTGAAATCCATCACATAGGAGTTAGTAACCGAACTTGGTATCATGTCCTTGAACTGTTCCATGAGCTGGTCCATCTCGGGAGGCAGCTCAATATTCAGAACAACAGTATGCGTATACGTCACCGTGCCAGACTGCGCTGCGGCATGCTGTGAGGAACGTACTGCAAAGGCCATCGCAGCCAAGAACAGGAGCGACAAGAGTTTAGGGGAAGAACGAATCATTGATAAATGGCAGGTTGATTGCGAATATGTGGGGCAATGCATATTCGTACAGAAGAGGGCATTGACGCAAGACCTCCACCGTGAAATTGCTACGAACATTGTCGCTTATAGGTTGCAAGTCATTACAGAAAAAGAAACCCCAGATCTAAAATCCGGGAAGTTTCCAGAGTGCAGCAACCCTTCAACGGTTGTGGTTTAGTAGATATTGCCTGTGTATGCCCCGGGGTGGATCGCTCAAAGCAAATCGCATTACGGGCCTCCTTGAAGGCGTCGGTCAAAAATATATGCAATCTTCGCCCCCTTCTTCATCGGCGTCGTTACACGTGCATCAGTATCAAGAAGAGGCGCGTACTTCGGCGAATGAATGGCATCCAGGACGATTCTGAACCTCTCACGTAGCTGCCAGACAATGTTGCCTCGGACACTGGCAGGGAGATTTGGAAGGTATCCTTGGGTTCAGTTAGTTTGGACGAGGAGCAGCGGCAGGCTTCAGCGTAATATTCTCCTCGAACGTTCGGCTTATGTCCCACGCCCCATCGCGAAAGATGTGTTGCATCCTGACACATGCCTGACCGACCGATCCAGTTGGCAATAGAAGCATTTACCGCATGCGGGTACGCAGTTGAGGACCTCCCGGTCGCGGGGATGCAACTGGCAATTGCCGGAACCGGTCTCGAATACGGTGCCCGCGCCTTCATGTCCCAGCGCAACCAGCAGTGCATGCGGTGTCGCCCCAGTACATGCCTGATGCCTCAATGTTGAGCCTCTTGCAAAACTCTCAAATCGGGGGATTTTTCGAAGATTTTGTTTTTA
>CAZCYQ010000039.1:0-33467 GCA_964503085.1 uncultured Rhodothermaceae bacterium
TTCCATTGCGTCTGACATCAATATAAGCAGTTTTGGGGATGGGACCTCAACTACCTCATATAAGTCCCCTACTTTGCCCCTTGACGTTGCAAAAAACATTTGGTATTTCGCCTCTATGAGCCCTTTCCACCGCGACCATCGAAAAAGAGTTGGGTCGGGGCGCACCGAAGTTAATGTTCCAACCCGGAACTCTGCTCGTGACTGCTTTGTCCCATCTGCGGGTCGCGAGGGAATTCAATCTTCTCTCGGACATACTCGTCCCTCAGCCATGCATGCATCGAGGGAATGGGGACAGCATACCCCATCCCACTCCGCGCTAGCAACCCTTCCTCTTCCAAGCTCTTGAATAAAGTTTCCGCCCCATCATCGCCATAGTCCCGTGCCAGAGAAGACACTATATCTCTATACTCAGTAGGCTCTCCCTGGGGAACAGCCGCAATGGTTCTTGCCAAACTGCGGAGTTGATCTACACGAAAGTCATCTACTCGTTGCTTGTAATACACCTGACGATATTCCCGTCCCGCTTCCAGTACAACGCGCAACCCCTCAGGAGTCATAATTCCGCCATCTGCCTTTAGCTGCTCTGCAGCGATGTCCGCATAGGTTTGGATATGCTGGGGCCATCCATGCGTTTCCCGCGAGATCGCATCAATCCATCCTGTTGGATCTCCTCTGGCTCTACCTTCCTTTTTGATCCAATCCCGGATCACCGCACGCTCATCCTCCTTACTCAACGCCCCTAATTCCACAACACAGTGCGCTGCAAACCTCGAAATTCCAAGTCTCCCGAAGGACTTCAAGGTCGTCCCTAAACCCGCTGCCAAAAGAATGACAGGTCTATCCAAGTCCCCATTGTGGATGTTGTTAAGGACACTGTTCACAACGCCCACCTGATCAGATGGCGGAATATTTGGCTTGCCTAGTGCTTGAGCTTCGTCCAAGGCGAGGAGTAGGGGCTTCTTCCCACCCCTAAGCACTTGCAGTACCGTACGGGTTTCCTGGTTCACTGAAAAATCCAATCCCGCCTCGATTTTCACAATTGCATCTACGCCAACTTTCCCAGACCCCCCCGTCAGTCTCAGTCTGCTCCCTCGCCCAAGAGCGTACAGCATTTCGTTTGGATCCCAAAGAGTTGGAGGGTTAACAGAGGCTACATCCCAGCCACCTTCTAAAGCGTGACGTTTGCATTCATAAACCAGGGCAGTCTTCCCTACACCAGGAGGTCCCTGAATTAGGAATGTCGTTCCATTCCCCGCCTGAGTCGCACGGTGCAACAGTTCCTTGAAATTGCGCTGGCTCCGTATTCGGCCGTGAAAATACCGGGAGGGCCCTCGATCACGAGCAGCGGTGAGAGGGGCGGACGGTCTGAGATGATGTGATTCAGCCATCACAATGAGATACCGTGTGAAGCATAATTGGACAAGGTTCGGCGGCTGGGGTTCCATGTAAAATACGTTGCTTGGTTACAAGCAGCTGCATCCAATTCCATAACCCCAGCATCCGCCGCAACGAGGTCAATAAGCTGTGATGTACCGCAGAATCTCGAACTGTTTCCATGAAATGCGTCAATATGGTGTAGACGGAAATCAATCACTCTACACGAATTGCGGTATTACCGAAAGACATGGGCGTCCATTGGTTCATTAGCAAGGGCAGTTAACTCCCTCAGCAGAAAGTGACCGTAGCGGTTTCGGTGTATAAGCCCGCCTCCCAATTATCTTGGATCAATATGGATTCACCCAAAAGGATATGGGCTTCTCCATCGGTATCAAAACAAACGTCTGTGGACTCGCTAAAGGCGGAAGCACGGATAAATCGGCCAAGGAAACCGTCGGCTATCCCGGCGTGTTACGCAGTTGAACATTAAATCCGCAATCAGACGCGGTGCAATATTCAGCTAACGAGGGTGCCCCGCCCAGGTCACGTTAACGCAGCGTGATTGATCCGTGTACGACGGGGGATAAGTTGTGTGTATGTGATGCTATGCGGTTGGAAGCTTCCAGCCGAACACTCAATCGATCTCCAAAGCGATATTCTGCTCCCATTCGTGTATTAACACCACGCTCCAGTTCTATTCCGGTATAAGGCATGACAGTTCCGGTGCTCACTTCAAATCCATAGCCCAGCAACGACTGCAACCTTGTCTTGGCACGCCCCCGAGTATGTTCAGAGAACCATGAGGCATCGTTCCAGATTTTTTGAGTACCACCAAGCGTATGACCCGTATATGATCCCAATTCCAGCGTCGGCCCGGTATGATCACCGTGGGAATAACTCAGCATACCACCAAATCCCCATTCGTCGATATTGCCTTTATGGGCGACAAGTGCACGCCCTTGTCCTGTAAATCGAAGTCCTGCGGAGGGCAAAGCGAGGCGTGCACCTCCTCCCAGTTCCACGCCTAACCCTGTTTGTCCGTCCCCTCCATCGCCTCGCATGCCAGCTTCAATGAAGGGTTGAAACATCCCCTTTGATGCAAGTCCGATGCGGTATGCTCCCTCAAATGACATCTGGACGCGACGGACATTTACGGCCAACCCACTTATGCGACTTGTATTTTCATCCAGATCCATTTGTCCAGTCCACGCGGCTCCCTTTACCGTAAGAGAAAAGCCGCTTTGAGCCGTAATCAATCGCAAATCAACTCCCGCAGCGAAGGCCTGCAAAGAAGTCTCAGACCGTTCAGGAGCCATGTCTGGATCAGAAAGTTCAACGTCGCCTGCGCCAAAACTGGCCATGGTCCATATTCCAGAATTCGCGTTCCAGGACCAGTTCACATAGGGACTGAGTGTACGTGCGTCGATCTGATACAGCCCCTTTACAGGCGCGCTAAGGTTTACCTGGCCTGTGTTGCCACTGTACTCGTAATCCAGATCACCATCAAACTGTGATGCAGAAATTCCAACAAGAAATCGGCCGAAGGTCACATCAGCGCCAGCATGAAAACCGCTGACATCTCCGTCATAGCCAAGGGGGTAGTCGGCGTTGTTGCCGGATAGCGCACGATAATCTGCATGCCCCCAAACCGTGATGCGTCCATTCAAGCTCGCGGCCAGAGAGGTATTTCTAAGTCGGGAGGTCCAGGTAGACGTTGCTACAGATCCCGTGTAGGGTGTACCGTCACGGAATCTCATCATCAAACCGGACAGCGTACTCGAAAAATTCTCCGCAGATGCTGAATGGGTGTTCCTGAACCTGTCAATACGATTACTGACTGCCCCTACCGCGCTGGCAATCATGGCTCTGGTTGCCTCAGGTAGCAGAGCAGCATTTACATCAGACGCCCGCACAGTTGCCTGATCGTCATCCCGAAGCAAAAGCCTTGCGTTGATAGTTTCGCCCATATGCAGGGCAGTTATCGTGATTGTTGCATCAGATTCCCTGATGGCATTCTCTTTCGGGGTAAGCAGGAAGGTGCTGGTACCAGAATCTGTACCGGGAGCGACTTCAATGGTAAAGTCGGGTATATTCTCATAGCCAACCGCTCCGGCGATTGCGTCAGCCACTGAGATGTCGAGAGTTTGCATGGTTGAATAGCGCGAGACTCCAATAACCGTAGCGGTCACACTGACAGTTGTCGGGCCGTCCCCCTCTACAACAATTTCGGGAGTCACGGTCAAGGCAAATCCAGCCGGCTCAGGGTCATCGTCCGTAAGGGAAAGCTGTGCCTCGGCCCCAACATCATCTCCAGCAACAGCTATCGTCAGGATCTCATCGGGCTCATCCAGCAGGTTGTCTACAGGTTCCAGCGAAAAAGTTGCTGAGACCACGTCTTCTCCACGGGGGAGCGATAGCATGATCGGCGAAATTGGTGCAAAGCCAACTGCTCCGGGCAGGCCGGAGCCGGCAACGCTCACGGTTAACGCTTTTTCTTCTGCGTACCGTGTTCCTCCAGTTACACTAATAGTTACCGTCACCTCAGTGGGCCCAGAATTTTCAGCAACTACATCGGGGTTGACTGATACGGATATACCCGTGGGTGCCTGATCGTCATCCACGATCGTTATACTGCTTCCCTGTATAACGAGGGAATTCGTGCTACCTAAAGTGATGGTTTCGTCCTGTTCGTCTTCCTGATCATTTTCAGGGACAAGCTCAATGATGGTGCTGGCACTGGTGGATTCGGCCGGGATTGTGATTACAAAATCCGGGACTGCGTCAAAATCAACTGCATAAACCTGTCCAGAACCGCTCGCTGTTACGGTTATGGTTTGTTCAGTGGCGTAAGTTGTCTCTCCTTGTACAGCAGCAGTGACGGTTATCGTGGTTGGACCGGCGTCCTCCGAGATTGATGTGGGCTGGGCTGACAGGACGATCCCCGTCGGCGCGACATCGTCGTTCTCGAGTGTGAGGTCAGTTGTATTCAATACGAGGGTGCTGGAACTGCTGATCGTAACGGCTCCATTTGGCTGGTGAACATTGTTGTTGTCGGGTGTGATTTCGAAACCAGCATTTCCAGATGCTGCACCTGCTGGAATAGTCAGTATGATTTCGTTGACAGATGTGTACGCTACCGAAGTCGGATCACCGTCATCGGTTATGGCCAGGACAATCCTTTGGTCTGTGGAGTAGCGCGTGTCCCCTTGTACATTGGCGGTAATCGTTACCCGGGTTGGACCGGCGTCCTCTGAGATTGAGGTAGGCTGGGCTGACAGGACGATCCCCGTTGGCGCTGCATCGTCGTTCGCAAGTGTAAGGTCAGTTGTGTTCAATACAAGGGCATTGGAGCTGCCGATCGTGACAGTTCCATCGGACTGGTGGAGGTTGTTGTTTTCGGGTGTGATATCGAATTCAGCATATCCAGATGCTGCACCTGCCGGAATTGTCAGTGTGATTTCGTTAACAGATGTGTACGCTACCGAAGTCGGATCACCATCATCGGTTATAGCCAGAACAATCTCCTGGTCAGTGGAGTAGCGCGTAAGCCCCTGTACATTGGCAGTAACCGTTACCTTGGTCAGGCCGGCATCCTCCTTGATGACGCTCGGAGAAGCCTCCAGAACGATGCCTTCCGGTTCTATATCATCATTTAACAAGGTTATAAATGCCGGGCCGGTGACGATAGCATCAGTACTTGCCACGGTGATCGTTTCGTCTGATTCGAATTCCAGATCATCAATTGGCGTCAAATCAAACATCGCGGTGGCTGTAAAGGAGCCGGACTGAAAAGCCAGATCAACGTCAGCAACAGGATCAAAGTCCACGGCATCGGGGTTGCCGCTTGCGCTGATAGATAGTGTGACTACGCGGTCTGTCGGGAATGCCCGGACGCCATTGAGTGTACCGGTTACAGAGACGGTTTGCGTTCCACGATTTTCGTGGACGGTTGCTGGAGTCACGGAAAGCGCCACTTGTGCAGCATCATCGTCAATCAGAGTGATGGTCGTATGATTAGTCACAAGTGCGCTGGTACTGGCTATTGTAATTAATTCGTTGAGTTCATTTTCGGTGTCGTTCTCGGGGGTGAGTATGAATGTTACCGAACCGGTTGAACTGCCCGCATCAATAGTGAGATTGAAATCTGCGACCGGCGCAAAGTCAGCGGCCTCAGGCACGTCCGATCCGCTGACATTTATGGGTAGAATCAGCGGGGCGCCGATTGTGGTAGCACCATCCACCGTTGCGGTCACGGTTATTGCTGTGGGTCCATCACCTTCGCGGACGGAACCTGGTGTTGCGGAAAGACGAATACTGGGTGTGGCGTCATCATCGGTCAGGGTGATGGTTGCCGATGTACTTACGAGCGTACTTGTACTGGATATGGTGATGACTTCATCTACCTCGTCTTCTGAGTCATCAACAGGCGTGAGGGTAAATGTTGCAGTTCCACCACTCGCGCCAGCAGCTATGTGGAGGTCGAGGTTTGTAACCGATGTAAAGTCTACGGCAGCGTCCGAGCCTGATCCAGTAATGGATAGCGGGATCAGGTGGTCAATCGGAAAGACTACCTGACCATTCCAGCCTGCTGTAATCGTGACCTGGGTGGCGCCATCGGCTTCGCTGATAGTTGACGGTGCAGCGTTCAGTGTAATTGAGGGAGTCGGGTCATCATCTATAAGATTGATTGTGGCTGGTCCTGTTACCTCCGGAGAAGAACTGGCCAAAGTGATCGTTTCATTCGCCTCATCAACTGAATTGTTTACAGGCGTGATTGTAAGCGTTGAGCTTGCGGTCAATGCCTGTGCAGGGAGCACAATGTTGAAGTTCGCAACGGGATCAAACCCAACCACGCCGGTGGCACCTGTTCCCGTGACAGTAAGTGGTACTGTTTGATCTGTTGGATAGGTTGTGGAGCCGGAAACTTCTAAAGTGACTATTACATCCTGTGCACCAAGGTCCTCATAAACTGCACTTGTGTTGGTAAGAATATTGATTCCCCTTGGCGCTCCATCATCATCGCGGAGAAGGAAGGTGATTGTGTTGGTTACAGCTGCATTTGAGCTGGCTATGGTGATGGTTTCGTCAGTTTCAGCCACCGAATCATCTTCAGGCGTGAGTGTAAAGGTTGTGCTGCCGGAACTGCTTTCAGCCGGTATCTCAATACTGAAATCTGGCACAGGTATAAAATCAACAGCACCGGCTGCGAGCGTGCCTGTGACAGTGATTGGGATAGATTGTGCCGTGGCATAGGTTGTTCGCCCATCAACGGTAGCGGTGACCGTGAAAATTTGAGTTCCTTCGTTCTCTTGGGCGACATTTGGCGTAGCATCAAGGCTGATACCGGTTGGCGCAGCATCGTCATCCCTAAGTGATATTTCATCCGATCCGTTTACCAGCGAGCTTGTGCTGGCTACAGTGATGGTTTCATTCGTTTCGTCTACGAGATCATTTTCCGGTGTGAGTGTGAAGGTTGCCGAGCCACTTGTGGCACCACCCGGAACAACGATATTGAAATTTGGGACAGAAGCAAAATCTACAGCTGAGGCCACCCCGGACCCGGTGACAGTTATCGGGAGCGTGGTAGCTGTATTGAAGGGGGAAACTCCATCGACTTCAGCTGTGACTGTAATTGTAGTAGCACCGGCGTTTTCGAAAAGTATATCTATATCGGTGTAAATGATGAAAGAACGTGTTTCGGTCTTTCTGTCTGCTGAGGGATTAAAATCAAAGCCGAAGTTGGCGTTAGTTCTACCATTAGGCGGGTTATTAACCGAAGAGGTTGTTTCAGGGGTTGGCACTGAAATAGGCGACTGCCCATGCACATAACATTTAATATGGGACCTAGTAGTTGCTTCACCCACGATGTCAATAGGTTGCGCAATTGCAATATAGGGTTGCCAACATTCGGGGATCGTGAGAGGAACGGGGTCTAGATGCGGGCCTGATTCAGGTACGATTCCCGTTTTTTCCGGAATTGAATGAGCAGTCCACCCTGCCGGAATGGTCCACAGCGCAAGGAGTAGAATGATTCCAATTCGGGGCCGTATCCATTGGAATGTTCGACCCATAGAATTCGTTAACGGAGGCATGGAATTGTTGCAGGTATGTGTATTGTAGGCTATTGGTGCGAATCAACAGTGAGAATCCCAGATTGTATTCGATATGTTATGGGCGAATGCTTGCAGAGAGAACTGTCCATATAGGTTCGTCAGCCGAGGTTGCATAGTATGAGTGAGAGCATTTGCAAGTAGAATAGCCAGAATCCCTCCTTGTCAATCTCCACAAATATTGAGTTTTGCTGCGTGTCTTTGGCTATCGGTAAGGATTATGGAAGAGTTTGAATCTCCTGCAAAACTCCAAAATCTAGAACCGGGGCCAGATCACAAATAGGGCCCCGTGGGATTTACTATACAGTTTCCAGCCTTGACGACCACTTGTACTTCGGGCGAATAGGCTCAAAGCACTCGCCCTGTGAACATTGCACAGACAGCAGGTCATCATGGACAGGAAACTTTGCATACAAAGATAATAACACTTCAAGTAATGTCACCGTTAATTATGTGCTTTCTCTGCTATATAATGGGAAATATTGGTTTTTAATTATTAATTCATAAGACATTCTGTTTCTGGAGAGTTCCGCTTCCGCTATGATATAGTCAGAATAATACATGTCTGATCTCGTTTGTGTGGAGGAATGCCGCAATGGTATTGAGAATTGCAAAGGTGATGTTCTTGGCAAGAAACAAGCTCTATAAAGCCAATAAAACACGCGATCAGAACCTGTGGGTCGATTGCGTTTCCAAGAATGTCCTCGGCGGGGTGATCTATGCGTCTTTAAGTGGTTCAGCCTCAAGCGGGGCATGCAACAAGTCCCCTCACTGGGAGCACTTGCGCAAAGAGGGCAGGTAGGGGGAGGTACCAGCAGTGGTGGATAGGTAGCGTTGTTCTGCAGTTCATCGGGTTTCAGGAGCAAATGGCTACCTTCTCGCAGGATGCAGTCTTGGAAGTTTGCCTATTCGGCAGTTTTCCAGTAGCGTTCCTCAAGCTGTAGAGGCTCGACTGTACCTGTCTTGATATGACGAATGATTTGCGCAGCATGGAAGCGTCCATTCTCAATAAACCAGCGGCTTGTGTGAAGTCCGCCGCATACAGTGCCGGCCAGATACAGGCCTTGACGGTTGGTTTCAAAGGTCTCGGCATGGTGAACAGGAGTGCAAGACGCATCATCCTTTATGTCAATACCCAGTGTTTCCAGGAAGGCAAAATCTGGGCGATAGCCGGTCATGGCAATCACAAAATCATTTTTCAATGTAGAGGGCCCCGCCGGTCCTTCCAGGAGTATGTGGCCGGGCTCAATAGCAGTTACCCGTGTGTTGAAGCACGCAGTAATGCTTCCTTCCTTGATGCGGTTCTCAATGTCCGGCTTAATCCAGTACTTGATCTTTTCAGAAAGAGCATCTCCACGATGAATCAGAGAGACCTTAGCCCCAAAATGATAGCATTCCAGAGCAGCTTTTGCAGCTGAATTCTTGGCTCCGATGACGGCCACATGTTGTTCGGCGTAGGCATAGGGTTCTCGGTAGTAGTGTGTGACCTTCGGGAGGTTCTCACCAGGGACTCCCAGGGCGTTGGGGATATCAAAAAACCCGGTCGCGACAATTACCTTGCGACATAGATACGTTCCTTTGGTCGTGATAACCTTGAAATCATTATCAGCACCGTCCACGCGCTGGACACGCTCATAAAGCTGCACATTCAAGGCTTCCCTGGCCGCTACCCGACGGTAGTATTGAAGTGCTTCGGGGCGCGTAGGTTTGGTATTTAGCGTGGGGAAGGGATGCCCGCCAATCTCAAGGAGTTCGGCCGTGGAGAAGAACTCCATGTGCGTAGGATAGCCGACCAATGAGTTGACAATCGTCCCTTTTTCTATGATGACGGCATTCAGGTCATGCTGTGCAGCCTGAATGCCGCAGGCTAGGCCAACCGGGCCGGCCCCGATAATTGCAATATCCTGCATCTCCGGTCTATTTGGATGTTGTGCAGTCTTTTGCTGTATGGTCGCTCATGAAGAAGCTCTTCTGAGTTGCTGAAAAAAATCCCGGAGCAGGTGTTCGGCTTGTTCCGCTTCCACGCCGCTGACCACTTCCACATGGTGGTTTAAGCGTTCATCCTGCGGGATATTATACAAGGTGGAAGCAGCACCTGCCTTCGCATCCATTGCTCCAAAGCATAGGCGATCCAAACGGGCAAGTACGACTGCACCTGCACACATGGGGCATGGCTCCAGTGTAACATACAGCGTGCACGCCTTCAGTACTTTGGATTGAAGTGTCTCACATGCCGCAGTGATCGCAATCATTTCGGCATGTGCGGTCGGATCACGCAAGGATTCAACCAGGTTGTGGCCTCGACCAACAATCTGCTGATCTCTAACGACAACGGCCCCGACGGGTACTTCTCCCTTTTCTCTTGCCTGCTCAGCCTGCCGAAGGGCAGACTTCATGAAGCGACGATCTGGCTCAAGCAATTGTGACAATGCCATGCCCTCTACAGAGAGCGCCTACCGCCAATGATTCGCACAACTACACCTATCAGGAAGAGAATAATCAGGATTGGCATTGCAGCCCTGGCCAAACCAACCACCAACCCGAGTATAACATCCAGCAATACGACCACTGCGACAATTACAATCGCGATCACAATCCAACGAAGAAGCAAGTCCAGACGCATTTGTCCTGAGAATTATCGAGGCTACTCAGTAGAAACTACAAAATACTCTGAGGCCGTGATGGCTGTTCCATTTCGGGCAAACCCCCCGACCAATAGTACGGACCGCAATCCCGAGGGAGTGGCGGTATGACGATAGCGACCCACCATAGCCTGCGAAGGTCGCATGGCAAAAAATTGATCCGCTTGTTCATTAAATACCTCCATTTGAGTCAGCACATCCGAGGAAGTGCTTTGATGTCCACCAAAAGTCGTGTATACGCCGCTGAGGACCGATGCTGTTGCATGTGCAGTGCGAGGCAGCACAAACTGTGGCAGACCCGATAAAAACAACCCGGTGCCTCCCGGATAATCAATGCGTAGGTTTCCGTTGATGGCTGAGTTATTTATGAATCGGCTTCCTAATAAGAGATACGAGTTAGGCTGCGTTCGGGTTACAGTGTATCCGGCTACGGGCTCGTCAATGAATGGAGCGGAGCGGCTCGTATTTAAAGCGATAAGCTCATCGGGCTCAATCCTAAAGGTGCGCAGATCCTGCCGCACACCATAGAATGGATTGCTGCCATAGCGCGTATCGCCATTACCTCCGATTAGATCAAGAAACAATTCGTTCCCTGACTGGCGCAGTACAGCAGCATGATATACGCGGCGGATCGGTTGCCCGCTGACAGGAATCTCCCGGAAGCCACGTCTGGATGCGTCGGGGTCAAAGATTTCTACGGATTCGATCAATTCTCCCACATTAGTTGGTGAGTCAACCCTGCTTCCCCCGACAATCAACACCTGACCATTCGGGAGGACCGTAGAGGTGTGACCGGTTCTCGGAGTTAACAGGCGTTCCTGCATGAGACCAAAAATCCCGGAGTTGGAAGCTAACAGGTAGGATTCCCCTCGCGCGGCCCCTCCTTGCGTGCTGGCCCCTCCGGTAACCATCAGGTCTCCATCGCGGAGGCGGACGATAGAGTGTCCTCCTCGTCCTTCGGGCAGCGAAGGTGCGTTTAACGAAATGCGGTGAGGCAGATAAACAGCATAAGCAGTATCTACCCGGGAGACATTCTCCACATCTGTTGCCTCAAGTACCAGTGTGTTAAGACCAAGCCGCAAGCCGACGGATATTTGCCAGAAAGCAGGTCCGGGGGGAGCGGGATCCATAGGTACGCCGTTCAGCAAAACGCCGCCTACTGCTCGAAAGTGAGCAGACTGCACCCGTAGTTGAATCACAGGAATAGTCTGCACCTCGGAAAGATTGGGTTCCAGGACTACGAGTTCCGGCTGGATAGTTTCAACGAATGGTCGCTCGCACGCTACTAGCCCCAATACGATAAGCCACCAATGTCGCATGAATCAATCGTTGCCTTCAAAGATCGAGGAACCATATGTCACACGTTCAAGCACGAGGCCATATGCAGGCGCAGCCACACCGGATTCACGCCGATCCTGTGTTGCCAGAATACGCTTCATATCCTGCACAGATCGTTTTCCGCGCCCGATTTCCAGTAACGTGCCCACCAGCGCACGTACCATGCCATGCAAGAACCGGTCCGCCTCCACCACAAATCGCCAGCAACCGGAATCTACTTCCGGCTCCCATTGTGCCCGCACGATGCTGCAAATACGATTAACGGTTGCGCTGCGTGTACGGCAGAATGCTCCAAAATGTTGGTTGCCGATGAGAATAGCGCACGCGCAATTCATTCGCTCAAAATCTGGCGAAGTGTGGATCACTAATCGACGATTGCGTTCGAGGGCCTGCGGTTGGGTGGAAACATAGTAGTGATACCTTCTCAGCCTCGCATCATATCGCGCATGAAAGTTCTCATGTACCTGTGCTGCAGCACGTACTGCGACAGTGGGGGGTAAAAGGCCGTTGAGTGCTTTTACCAAGCGTTGAAACGCATGATCGGGAAGGGTTTCGCATTCAAAATGCGCCACTTGCCCCCTTGCATGCACTCCTGCATCTGTTCGACCGGAGCCTGTGACCTGCAAGTACTTTTGACGCGTGAAGGTTCGCAGAGCTTTTTCCACGGTTGCCTGTATCGTTGGGCCCACACTTTGTCGTTGCCAGCCGTTGAACTCTGAGCCGTCATACTCCAGCAGCAGTGCATATCTGGACATGAAACCTGAGTTCTTGAGTAGACGGTACTAAGAGATAGGGCAGAATGGGAATTATGAACCGTGCGATTTACGCATCCGCTCCAGGATCAAGCACACAGAGTTCCATTGAATCAGGGCTGAAAGAAGCCACCGTTCAAGGATCCCATGTTGCACTACAGTACAATTATATTTGGAAATTGTGTCAGATTGGCCTGCCGAGGTGTTTACGGAATTGTGTCGGGCGAAGGTGATTTCGAGTTTGTGACGTGACCCGGGCGTGGTTTTATACATTAGTGCGGAAGTTATACATAGGAATGGAGCAGCGTGCGGATTCTGGTTGAGCCGGACCATAGTCGGAATGTACGTACAATGACAATCTTGCGCGGGAAACATACTGCAATACGTACGGCTTATGCATAACGGATAAGGAAGGGGAGCAGAATAAAGTCTCTATTGGAAGGTTCGGAGAACAGGCCTAAACCATGGCCGAATCCCCGCGATGTAGGGTAATATTCCCGGAACAAACCCCAGATCAGGCATCCAGCAGTAGGTAGTCCATATAAGGCCCAAATCCTGTCGAAGCACACAATATCCGCTAAATTGACCAGTACTTGATTCCCTTGCAAATCCTTATCATCCCCGTTAGCGTTCTATACACTCGTTCCGCATCCAGGCAGATTTCATGTCAAGAGTTTTTCTCACAGGTTTCATGGGATGCGGCAAAAGTGTGACGGGAGCGTTGCTGGCCAACCGGCTTTCGGTTGAATTTATTGACCTGGATGATCGTATCGCCGAGCTGGCGGGATGCTCTATAGCGGAAATGTTCTCTGAGCAGGGTGAAAAGACTTTTCGGAGGCTCGAGTCCGCAGCCTTGCAGTCACTGCCGAACGGTATTGTTTGTGCACTGGGAGGTGGGACGTTCATAGATGCGGAAAACCGGGCTTGGTCTCTGAAAAAAGCCGAGGTAATGTATCTCCGTGTAGGCATACCGGAACTGGTGCGCAGACTCCTGGCTGACAGGACCGAGCGTCCTTTATTACAGGATCAGGAAGGCAGGCCTTTGGACGTTGTTCAAATGGAGGACCGGATTCGTTGTCTGCTTGAAGAACGGGAGCCAGTCTACCGGCAAGCACACCAGACAATTAACGTGGATGGTGTTTCCCCCGAGGTTGCGGCAGAAAAGTGCTGGGAAGCTTACAGGAGTCGGAATGAACGTCGATGATGCGTGCTGGGACCGATTTCACGGAGTGCACGGTAATGTTTGGAAGTGGGGTAGCCAACATTAGTAGCCCAGCCGTAGTCAGGGTTTTCTAGATGGAGCTGGTACATGAGATGATCACGGGTTACTTTGGCGACTATGGAGGCCGCCGCAACGGTCTGACTGCGTTGGTCCCCTTTAACAAGTGCAAATTGCGGGCAGCTGGCGCTTGGAATATGACGGTTGCCATCAACCAGCAGTGCCTGTGGCAGACAGTCCAACAAGTTGATCGCACGTTGCATAGCGAGCAAGGATGCTTCAACAATATTGAATTCCGCGATCTCGTCGGGGGTTGCGTGACCAATACCGATGTCTATGGCCGTATCGCAGATTTTTGTTAAGGCATTTTCACGTGCACGTTTTCCCAGTCTCTTGCTGTCGAAAACTCCGTCAACTACAATGCCGGGGGGTAATATGACGGCCGCGGCTATCACCGGACCCGCAAGCGCGCCTCGACCAACCTCGTCGATTCCGCCAACATATGTCAGGCCTTGATTCCAAAGGACGTTTTCATATTTTAGCATATCCGTGACTATCTTTTTGGATCAGCAAGCTGTAAGAGTTATATACAGGCACCTATATTGGAACCGTGTCGGGCACCGGATGTTAGAGCGGATATCGTACGGATTGCCTCGTGCGGTGCGTGGTGCGGACTGGGGAGAGTTGTACACTATGTCCGGGATCGGTAGAACTGCACGGCGGAGCGCTCTCATTGGAGCTTCCAGTGACCAGTGAAAAGGACATAGGCGTTATCTGGGATACGGGTGCATCGTGTGTAATTCTTCGAGGTGTGTTGCGCAGTAGCATTGCGTCTGAAGTTCATTCCTCTTATGTGCCCGATGTCTAGGCACAGGTGCTTTATTCCAAACATACATCGCTGGTACGGCCAGCAATGCTGAAACATACGATTGATGGCTCCAAAAGCCAAGCGACCTGAGAAGCCGTTCAAGGGAATGCTCGAAATCATAGGAGACCGAAAGTTCGGTTTCGTGCGGGCATTGAAGTCAGGTATGCCAAAGAGCAAGAGCGATCCGTTCTGCCCGCCTTCATTTATAAGCCGCTACAGGTTACGTGATGGGGTGGTGCTAGAAGGGTATGCGCGGCCGGGAAGGAGAGGAGATCTGCAGGTGTCCCGCCTTGTAACGGTAATGGGCAAACGCCCCACGGAATGGGCTGATCTGATCGAGTTTGGGAAGGGGCACATCGTTTACCCAGACACCAAATTGAATTTGGTTAAAGGCCCTGAAGACATAACGATGCGGGTTGTGGATCTGGCATGTCCGATCGGCAAGGGACAGCGGGCATTGATTGTGGCTCCACCTCGCACGGGAAAAACCATAATTCTCAAAGAAATTGCCGCATCATTGACACAAAATCATCCCGATATTCACTTGGTTGCACTTCTGGTGGATGAGCGTCCAGAAGAGGTAACAGACTTTCGGCGCAGCACAAAAGCCACAGTATTTGCCAGTTCCAGTGATGAGGAAGAGTTCAATCATGTGCGTGTGTCGGTATTGGCATTTGAGTATGCCAAACGTCTGGTAGAACTGGGAGATGATGTTGTTCTCCTACTGGATTCGCTGACGCGTCTTGGGCGAACATTCAATCTTTGGGGAGAGGGTTCGGGGCGGACGATGTCAGGGGGACTAGATTCCGGGGCGATGCGGATTCCTCGACGTCTGTTCGGAAGCGCACGTAATATTGAAGATGGTGGTTCGCTTACGCTCATTGCAACAGCCTTGATTGAGACCGGCAGCCGGATGGATGATGTAATCTTTGAGGAGTTCAAAGGTACAGGCAATGCAGAGATAGTACTGGATCGGCAAATGGCGCATCGGCGCGTTTGGCCCGCGATTAATCTCCGAAAATCGGGAACACGCAATGAGGAGTTGCTTTTGGGACAATCGATGCAAATGCACAATCGACTGTTTCAGGTTCTCAACAGTCGTCGACCAATGGAAGCCATGCAGGCTCTGACCCGTCATATGCGCACCTTTCCAACGAACGATGCGATGCTTTCAGCTCTAATCGGCGATCGCGGTTTCTGACCGTCGGACGCTTGGCCGCGTTGTACAGAAACATTTGGCAGTCAACCCCGAACACTGGTTTGAAAGGGTAGATATCCCTTTACGTCCGGTTAATTTCGTATAGGGCAGAAGCTACCGTCCGTTGATCCAACCAAAGCATACTGCTTCCGACCAGGGGGAGCGTTTGGATTGAATCAAATACTATTCTGAATCAATTCGCAGTGTGCACCGGGCCTTAAAGATTAGGTGGGGATCTGCCAGAGTTCGAAAACCATTGTTTCACGCTTTCATTCGCGAATCAGATCGGATGAAACCGGGAAGTCCTGGATGTAACGTTTCGCATAACTATACCACCCTCCCCGGAAGGGTTGTGCAAACGTCTGTACGTGTGCTGCCATTGCAGGGCTATTCAATTCTCTCGCAAGTACTCCCAGATCAATGTCGAGTCGGGGTTTTATGCAGTACCCGGAATAAAAGAGTGTATCCGGCTGTTCGCATATCTGAAAGTTCGGGGACGGATTCATACCCGAGGTGAGAATCTTTTCTCCCAGTGCACTCCGTATGCCAACCTCTCGTCCAAAGCCAAACCATTTTTTGGGGTTTAAGGCACCTTTGTCACGAGCAAGAAGACGCGGTTTATTGTCAAGCAGCCACGCATAGGCCATTGGGAACCGGTTCTTGAATGTTCCTTCGGGAAGGAGCCTTCCCTTGCGATCATATGGATATATCACTACCCGCTCAATCTTATCCCGCCCACGCCTCATGACGGAGGCTTTCAGGATGCGGCGAACTGCTTTGTTCTCAACAGGAAATTGCTTGCCATTCGCCTGAACCATCACATACTCCTCCTTCCAGTCTACCACCCTCAGGATGAAGACCTTGTCGGCCAGCGTCTGAATCCCCACGTGAATATCCGCAACGTCACGCAACTTTGTTGCACCTACTGGTTTCGGATGTACCGATGCAGGATCGATTACACCCCAGCCTGAGTCTGACTGCACCAGTCTGCATGAGTGAGTAAAGTTTTTCCCTGTGTATCGGTACACCGCTGTTTTCTCACCAGGGTTTCCCTTGCATATATGCGAGATACAAGTGTAGGTGCTCACGCCGGGGAAGACCTGGTGATTCCCGAAATCGTACAGGGCACGGATTCCATGGCTCAGCCCCAGGTTCTTGCGCAGAACTTTCCCTGCGTCATTACGGAGCCACCCGCTTGGGGAGATGAACATGAGGTTTCCCTGATCCTTGAGCAAGTGGAGGCCTAACTCGAAGAAGACCATATACATATCACTGGCTCCGCGAAAGTACTTCCAGCCGCCACTTCTAATTTTCTTTCTCCGCTCCACTTCAAGGTGCTGGATTCGTACATAAGGCGGATTTCCGACCACCCAGTCAAATGTACCCTGATCTCGCCTCCATGCGTCCAACGCATCTACATGGTGAATACACCACCGTGAATCATCCCACGACCATCCCACGATTTTCTTTACAATTTTCGTGAGTTTTTGTCGGCAATTCTTTACAGCTGTGCCATCGACTTCATATCCTGTGATGTGCTCCAGCGTGGCACGAAGACCTGCCCGCTCACGTGCCGTCGCTCCTGCCATTCGCTCGCATATCTCTTCAACGATGGGGGCGAGGAAGTCCCCCTCGCCACACGCGGGATCACACACCTTGACATGCTTGAGGGATTCTTGAAACAGGGATCGCAACATGTGATTCACAATCCACTTCGGTGTGTAAACCTTACCTAGGTATTTTACCCCAGAGGTGTTCACTTCCATCCTTGTGCGTGGTTAGATGGGGTTTATGTTTCAAAAACTTGCAAGTACCCATTCGAGGTTCATCAATAATTCATGCGTCCAATATAGATGTATCGCCAAACATGTTCGTCCATCCAATTGAATGGCTACCAGTGTCGCAAACGGAGTCACTTTCTCTGTTTTACATGAATTCAAGTAATTCGCATTGCGTCGCAGCCCCGCTACAGTTTCGAGCGAGGCAAGAAACCAATTGCACACGAAAGCCGCAACATCGAACAGATCTTGTCCGCAGGCGCCGACGAGGATTTCATCCCGTTCACGCGTGAGGCACGAGAAGGGATCGTCCCGTTGGGCAGCCACGGTTTTACCGCGTCCTGCTTCGGTTGAACTATGCTTGCAGTGCGGCTATGGTATCCCAGAATTCCGGGAACGACACTGCGGCAGCGTCCGCGTCCTCAATGGTAGTAGTGCCATGCGCTCCCAGAGCCGCCACCCCCATGGCCATTGCAATGCGATGGTCGTCATAGCTTGAAACCCTGGCACCGTTCAGCGGCACCATCCCGGTGACTGCCAATCCGTCTTCAAATTCCTCCACTTTGGCTCCCAGTGCCCGAAGGTTGGTCACCGTTGCCTTAATACGGTCACATTCTTTGTACCGGAGCTCAATCGCATCGCGTATCATGGTCACTCCATTCGCAAAGGCACCAGCCACGGCGATTACAGGGATTTCGTCGATCACATTTGGGATTTCCTCTCCTCTGACGGTGACTCCGCGCAACGGATTCCGGCGCACGGACAGATCACCCACGGGCTCTACATCCGATGTTCGTTTATTGCTGATTTGAATGTTCGCCCCCATCCGTCTCAATACAGCAAGTAGACCAGTGCGACTTGGGTTGAGACCAACACCGGACATGTGGACAGGAGCAGTTCCCGCGATGGAAGCGGCAACCAGAATAAATGCGGCTGCAGAAAAATCGCAGGGGAGCGTAAACGTGCCGTGAGGGACTGTATGTGATGAATCGGAACGTATTTCACGACCGTCGTCAGCGGAGCGTATCGAGAGGTTCAACATACGCTCCGTGTGGTCACGTGAGCGAACCGTTTCATGTACAGTGGTTTGTCCCTTGGCCCAAAGCCCTGCAAGTAATACGCAGGACTTTACCTGTGCTGACGGTACGGGCAGCTTATAATGGATGCCCGTCAGGTTGTCACAGGGTTGAATTCTGATTGGTGCATGTCCGTTTGTGAGGGATATAGTTGCTCCCATAGTTCGGAGAGGCCGTGCAATGCGTTCCATGGGGCGGCTGCTCAGTGACGCGTCTCCGGTAAGCTTGCTGCTGAAGGGCTGTCCGGCGAGTACCCCGGACAGAAGGCGCATAGTTGTTCCAGAGTTGCCACAGTCAAGCGGAGCATCGGACGCGCTAAACCCATCCCGCCCAACCCCGTGAATGATCACCGTGTTGTCACCAGATGTCTCCGTAGGAACGCCCAACTGTCGTAGACAGGAGAGCGTAGATTGCGGATCCGCGCTGGACGGGAAATTATGTAAGATGGAAGATCCGTTTGCAATGGCAGCAAAAAGCGCAGCACGATGGGCGATGGACTTGTCCGCAGGAAGATGAGCCCTTCCTGCAAAGCTATTCGCGCGGGATATGGAGTGTGTCATGAAACGGCCAAGTCCCAGAGTACGGGTGCTGGTCCAGAGATCACAGCACAGCGAATGCTCCGACGAGCGTACACGAGTAGGGGAATCATAACCCAGGCTGTAACCCTGTCGCAGGCTAATGTCTGGTTCAACTTCACGAGACTACAGGAAGTGACTAACGCCAACGCTTTTCGCCGTGCAGTTGCGCCGATCCCAAACGCCATATGCAGTTCTGTTCGGTCTGAACTATTCGCTGCGCAACCCAAGCCGTGCAGCGCCTCTTCAATAGCTGAATTCCCAGGATGGTTCCAGAGACTAACAGACACGCATGGGTTGTAATTGCTTGAATCGATCTCAGCAATCATAGCGATTACAGGTTTTGTTCTGTGCAAAAGGCAGGTATTGGTACTGGAAAAATCAAGACGCTGTCACATTCGCGCATTTTTTATCTCTTCCGGTCGTACATTGTTCTTATAGGCGGGCGTCAGTGTTCGTACACGACCTCTGGGTGTGTTTGGCGTATTTCCGGTCGGTTTGGACTATTTATTTGGCTAGGCCGAGCATGGGGAACCCAAGAGAAGTGCAAATGTATAGTTCGTCTGTCGTGGTGTCAATTTAAACCTGAGAGTAAAATGATACTGTTGTTTGGTGGAATCGGAGGATGGGAGATAGCAGTGGTACTGCTCTTGGTTCTGTTAATATTTGGAGCCAAACGTATACCCGAAGTGGCGCGTGGTCTGGGCAAAGGCATTCGGGAATTCAGGTCTGCCACGAGTGAGATCAGTCGTGAACTCACGCTGGAAGACCGTCCACCTGCATATCGTCCACCTGCATCGCAGCAGACGCAGAACTACGCGTCACCACCGTCATCGCAGGAGTCGTCGCAGTCGACCAATCCCACCCCTCCCCCCCAATAGCCTCTTTGGCCCAGGCACGGTCACTGAACGCTGATGGCTTTGCCGTTGTTTGCTGATTGCAGGCGTGCTTTGCTTGGAGGACAGACGAGTTGTGCAGAAGTTGCGCAATTGGCTCTGGAAGTAATTCAGGCAAAAAATCCAGCGCTTAACGCGTTCACGTACGTAGATGCTGCATCCGTACATCGTTCGGCGGAGGCTATTGATAACGCATTAGCTCAGGGCTCGGAGTTGCCATTGGCTGGACTGGTGCTTGGTGTTAAAAATGTACTTAGCACATTGGACTGGCCGGTTACGTGTGCATCAAGAATACTCCGGGGATATTACCCACCATTCGATGCAACCTCGGTGAGGCGCCTGCGCGCAGCAGGCGCCTTGCTCATCGGGCGGACCAACTGCGACGAGTTTGCCATGGGTTCAACGACTGAGTCCTCTGCGGAGGGGCCCACACTGAATCCCTGCAATAGGGCATATGTCCCCGGGGGCTCATCTGGGGGATCTGCGGCCGCGGTCGCGGCGGGCATGTGTCACGCAGCACTTGGCACCGATACAGGCGGGTCTGTTCGTCAACCGGCAGCTTTTTGTGGTATTCTTGGGCTTAAACCAACGTATGGATTGGTAAGCCGCTTTGGTTTGGTTGCGTATGCATCTTCGTTTGACTGTATCGGACCGCTTGCTCGTAATGCAGACGTGGCTCTGCTTATTCTGTCACAGATGGCCGGGAATGATCCTAATGACGCAACCTGTATTGATAACACGGTCAACTACAAAAATGGCCTGCAAGAGGGGGATGTTTTCGGTTTGCGTGTCGGCCTACCTAGAGAGTACTACGGTCAAGGGCTCAACAGCGAAGTACGACAGCTCATCGAAAGGACAGCCGACAACCTGGAGTCAATGGGAGCGAAGCTTATACCGATGTCCATGCCGCATACGGCTTACGGTGTAGCTGCCTACTACATCCTTGCAGCAGCAGAAGCATCCAGCAACCTGTCCCGCTACGATGGGGTGAAATATGGACTACGGTTGGCGGATAAAGAGGCCTCGCTGGACAGCATGTATACCAGAACGCGGAGTCGTGGATTTGGGTTTGAGGTAAAAAGGCGGATAATGCTCGGTACGTATGCGCTTTCGGCAGGGTACTACGATGCCTATTACGGCAAAGGGCAGCGCGTCCGTTCGTTGATCCGGCAGGATTTTAATGAGGCATGGGAGCATGTAGACATGCTTTTGACACCCGTTACACCTTCAGCGGGGGCACGCATCGGCGAGTGGGGACAGGACCCACTGCAGATGTACTTGAGTGATGTGTACACGGTGACTGCGAACCTGGCGGGTGTGCCAGGCTTGTCGGTCCCCGTAGGAAAAACATCTGAGGAACTTCCTGTTGGTGTGCAGCTATTAGGACCGCCGCTCAGCGAGCAAAAGCTCCTAGGCGTAGGAAAGACCATTATGGAGTTAACGGGGAATGCGCGTCAGGGTGTCTAACGACAACATAAAAGCATTTTAACAAGCGAAGGGACTATTGATTAATACCATGCTTTACGATTGCATGCGAGTGCGTGTTTTCGCGGTACTGGCGTGTTTATCGGCCAGTATGCTGGGTTTGATTGGATGCTCTACGGAGGATGGCGTCTTACAGGAGAATTCTCTTGTCGCAACCAGCCTTGTCGAAGCCGTAGGGGGGGATCGGTTTATGGAGCATGTCCGGGCCATGCATAAATCTGGGGATGTGCTGTATCTAAGTGGAGAGGGTTATGGTCATATTTTTGCCTTGGATGATGATTTAAGAGTCATCCGGACATTTGGCCGCAGCGGTGAGGGACCAGGAGAATTTCCTGAAGCGCCGCGTAGTTTGTATGCTGCGGGTAATAGGGTTTTCGGTTTGCAATCCGGATCCAAAAACGTTCATGTATTTTCGCTCGAGGGGGATTACGTAAGATCTTTTTCAGTCGATCCAAAATCGGTTGTCTTGAACCAGGGGATATCGGTAAATGATCAGGGTGATGTATACATTGCCAGCTCATTTCCGGTGGATCCTTATTCAATAACAAAATTTGACTCTTCGGGTACGGTCATCAAGACTTTTGGGGAGTTACTTACGACGTTGTACTCCGAGACGTTGAATCGTAGACTGAGCGGGCGGCGCATTACCTTGATCAACAATGAATATTTACTGGCAGTGGGCGAACATCTACCAGTTATTGAAAAATATTCGCTTGACGGCGAATTAATCCAATCTTCGGATCTATCTGACGCGCCCTATTTTCGGGAACGGCTTAACTATGCAGAAGATCTTTACTCACAAGCAAACGATGACAGTCGGATCGGCATCGCGATTGTTACTGGTTATATGGGCGTACTTAACTCTAAGCTTTATCTAATACCCATTGAGGGATATCCTGAAGTTGGCACGAATGTGAATAGACTTTTGGAGATAGACTTGGAATCGCTGAATATTTTGAACGCGTATACTTTGCTGGATCATCAGGGGGGTACGCTGAAGTGGGTGGATGCATTTGAATTTATTTCGGAGGATGAATTGTTAGTTTTTGAATACACTGACGGTGTGTTTTATCGGTACAAAGACATAGATTTAATTCAGTAGTGGCAATGAGCAGACCACGAGATATGCCACACATCCTGTTGTTATCAGCGTCCTTATGTGCCTGCATTTTAATTCTTGTTTTTGGGTTGATTGGAGAGAGAAATATTGAAGTGGGGCAGGGCACAAATTAAGGGGTCTATGGGAGTGTGTATCAAGTACACACATCATTGGTAAAACAAACGAATAGCTAGTCAAGCCAACAGATAAATGAGCATACTGATTGACAGGAATACAAGGCTTGTGGTACAGGGGTTCACGGGCAAAGAGGGGTCATTTCATGCAGAACAGATGATCGAATTCGGTACCACGGTGATTGGTGGGGTTACACCCGGTAAGGGCGGTCAACTACATCTTGACCGTCCGGTGTTCAACACGGTTGCTGAATCCGTGGAATGTGAGGGTGCAAACACCTCGGTCATTTTTGTCCCACCCGCCTTTGCCAAAGACGCCATAATGGAGGCAGCAGGAGCTGGGATAGGATTGATTATATGTATCACTGAGGGTATACCCGTGCAGGATATGGTTGAGGCCTTCCACTATGTGGAATCCAAGGGGACCCGTCTGGTTGGCCCCAACTGTCCAGGTGCACTGACACCTGGTCAAGCCAAGGTCGGCATTATGCCGGCGATGATCTTTGCTGAAGGTCCTGTGGGAGTCATTTCCCGGTCGGGCACGTTGACCTATGAAGCGGTTGATCAGCTTACACGCCAGGGGTATGGCCAAAGTACGGCGGTAGGGATTGGAGGGGATCCAGTGATTGGTACCCGCTTTACGGATGCGCTGCAGCTTTTCGAGAAAGATCCGGAAACCGCTGCGGTTGTCCTCATCGGAGAAATCGGAGGGACAGATGAAGAGGATGCGGCCGCATACATTAAAGCTCACATGACCAAGCCGGTTATTGCCTTTATTGCCGGGGCAACGGCACCCCCAGGACGTCGTATGGGGCATGCAGGTGCCATCATTGCTGGGGGCAAGGGCACCGCGGAGGATAAGTTTACGGCACTGGAAGATGCAGGTGCCCATGTGGTTCGCAATCCTGCGCAGATAGGCCAGGCCGTTCAGAGTGCGGGGGTTTGATTACTGACAGTCCGATGAATATTCGGGGCATCAGGTTTGTGAAGAGTGCGGAAAGTATGGATCAGATGCCGGATGAAGAATTTCCGGAAATTGCTTTCGTCGGACGCTCCAATGTGGGCAAGAGTGCATTGCTTAATATGCTAGCCAGAAGAAATGCGCTTGCGCGAATCAGTTCAAAGCCGGGCAAGACCCAGACATTCAATTTCTATTGTGTTAACGAAGAAGTATACTTTGTTGACATTCCAGGGTATGGTTACGCAAAGGTCAGCAAAAAGAAAAGAGTACAGTGGCAGAGAAGAATTGGAGCTTACCTGACGGGTCGGACTACATTAAGCCTTGTACTTCACCTTGTAGACAGTCGGCATCCGCCTACAAATCTGGACAAAGAGATCATGTTGCTTTTATGCGAAAATCAGGTGCAGAGCCTTTTGGTGCTCACAAAATCAGACAAGTTATCCGGGAATGGGATAACTAGAAGCATCCAGAGGGTACGAAAGGATTTGACTGCCCATGGAGTGGAATTGCCAATCATTGTATCGTCTGCGCCCGATTATAAAGGACGGAATGAATTGCTGGAGCGTATAGGGAATGCAATCCCTGCCGCTTCATGACACGCTAGACATGTTGGCATATTAAAAACACAGTGCTTATATTGGGAAAGCTCCCGTAGTGGCCTGAGCAGCGATAGGGTATGCATAAGAATTAATTTATGTCGTATCTTGCTCGCGTGTGCTGTGCACGGAGCTTAACCAAACAACCAACTAACTAGACCAATTACGAAATCTGGAACGGCTACCGCTACTCATTTCATGACGCTTTCTTTCCGTACCGCAGGATGCCGGTCGTAACGTTCTGCGCCGCGCAATTGTGAGGAATCCGGTCGTTGAACCAGTTATGTGCCCATCGCAGGCGCATGAACTCATTAACAAAAATCACAAACAGCAGAGGTCCAATATGCTACGTAAATTGAGTTTGCTCATACTCATCGCTTTGGTGTTGCCTGTGGCAGTGCTCGCCCAGACCACGGGTAAGATTGTCGGGCAGGTAACTGATGCGGAGACAGGTGAGACACTTCCCGGTGCGAATGTGGTCGTGGTCGGCACTACCCTGGGTGCCGCCGCAGACGTTGATGGGAACTACCTTATCATTGGCGTCCCTGTGGGTACCTACAGTGTACAGGCGCAATTCGTCGGTTTCCAGACTTCAACGGCGGTTGGTGTAGAAGTCAACCCTGACTACACACGTGAGCTGAATTTTGAGCTTGCGCCGGGTCTTGAACTTGAGGAGATAGTAGTTCAATACGAAAAGCCACTAATCCAGAAGGACGCAGTTGGTGTTCCGAAGACACTGAATGCAGAGGAGATTGAGACACTGCCGGTTCGGGGGGCTGCCGAGGTAGCCAAACTTCAGGCTGGAGTTGTTAGCAAGGAGGGTTCAGGAACACTGAACATCCGTGGTGGGCGCGGTGGTGAAGTTACCTACTATGTGGATGGTGTCAAGGGTGGATACGGTGTACCCCAGGGGGCGGTGGAGCAGCAGGAAATGTTGATTGGCAGCATTAATGCACGGTACGGGGACGCCATGAGTGGCATCATCAATATTACCACCAAATCGGGGAGCCCGAATTACTTCGGCTCTTTAGAAGCATTGTCTTCTACACAGTTTGATTCGTACGGTTATAACTTGGCATCCGCAACGATTGGAGGTCCGATCATTCAGGACAAGCTCAGCTTCTTCTTTGCCGGCGAATACAGTGGCTGGGCAGACCGAGATCCACGGAATATCCAGACACCTCAGCTTACGCAGGCGCAACTTGATGATCTTTGGGCCGCACCTGCCGGACTCACCGTAACGGACGCCGACGGCAATGAGTCCGTTGTGGGTATTCCGATAACCTTGGCAGATGGCGCAAGGCTCATGGTTGATATCCACGGAGATCCTGACTTGAGCGGGGGTGGTTTAACCTTTGATGACGGTACGGTTATTCCAGTTGCAGAAGGCAGCACGGTAGCGCTTAACCCAATCGCTCGTGCGGAGCAGTTGACGGCTTCTGACTTCACGTACAGCTATAAAAAGCCGATGCGGTCTAATGCCAATTACAGCTTCAACGGGAATGTAACCTGGAATGTCTTTGAGAACGGACGACTGAGACTCGGTGGTACGTACCGCAATTTTACAGGAGAGAATTCTGCCACGTCACGTGAGATATTTTCTCCTCAGACTGTCAGCCGGTATGATGACCATCAGTACTCAGCCTTTGCAACCTGGACGCAACACCTGTCAGGTTCAACGTTCTATCAGATACAGGGCAGCTGGAGGAGTAACTTCAACGAGAGTTATGATCCGCGCTTCGGTCGTACGCTTAATGATGTCTGGAATTATGGGGATATTGACCATCCGGTTCACGCAACGCTTGCGGGATACAGGAACCTGCAGTTTGTTGAGGAAACCCGCATTGATGATCACGGGACTCCCGATGATCCGAGTGATGATACTGAGGAAACGGTACAGGTACCGACTTATGTTCGCAGATATGAGGATGGACTTCGTATCTCAACTGAAACCACAGCAGGCCTGGTTGGCGCCATTGGTGGTGCCCGGCTTGGTTTTGGCAAGAGTAATGGCCATACATACAGGGTAGCGGCCTCGGCGACCACTCAGATCGGATTGAATCAGCTGGAGTTTGGTGCCGAATATGAGACCAGTGTAGGACGGAGCTGGGGAATCAACGAAGAGTATGTAGCCCGGATTTTCGCAGATGGCAATCCCGAAAATATTGCTTCGGATGATCCAGATCTGAACACATCCGGCTATACGAACTTTTCTGACTTGCCGACCCATATCCTCAGACGGGCTATGGGTGGGACCGGTTATAACCTTCTAGGTACGGAGCAACACAGTTCTGAGAACTTTTTGGGTTACCTGGATACCAGTAAGGACAAACCGGAATCGCATTACTACCAGTCTCCCTACAAACCAATCTACTATGGAGCATTCGTCCAGAACAAGATTGAGTTTAGGGATATCGTCCTGAACATGGGACTGCGTGTGGATGTATGGGATAGGAACCGTCCAGTTCTGCGGGATAAATATGCACGTCGTCCGATTGAACGGGCCGGGGACTTGGGAATAGGCCTGCCTTCTGGAATAGGGTCGGAGTATGCGGTATACTTTAGTGGCAGTGATATCGTAGGTTATCGCGATTTCGACGGAAATTTCTTTGATAACAACGGTAACCCGGCAGGTGCTGGCGATATTCTGTTGAATGGTCTAGTGAGGTACACGGGTTCGCAGGTCACGGAGGATATGTTTGAAGACTACGAGCCCCAGGTAACATTGATGCCAAGGATTGGGGTAAGTTTCCCCATCACAGACAGGGCACTTTTCTTTGCCAGCTACGGTGTTGTATCCAAGCGCCCGTCTACAGGTGCTGGTTTGTTGGGTTGTCTGGCGGCCACGGCCTGCAGTGCTAACAATAGTTTGCTTCCAGAAAATACTACGAAGTACGAATTGGGATTCCGGCAGCGTCTGGGGGCCCGTCAAGCACTCACAATCAGTGGATTTTTCCATCAGATCAACAACCTCATCCAGCTCCGTGACATCCGTGGTGCAAGCCCGGCGACATATTCGCGCTATGAGAACGTTGATTTTGGTACTGTCAAGGGGCTTGAGTTCGATTATGATCTTCGGAGAACTCAGGGTGTAGCTCTGCGGGCAAATTACACGTTGTCCTTTGCGCAGGGGACGGGATCTGGAGAAAGAACAACCAGGTTCATTGTATGGATTGACGAAACCCCGCCAAACTTCATCAGCCCACTCGACTTTGACCAGCGGCACAAGATTAATGTTACGCTTGATTACAGTCTGGGCGAGGGAGAGGGACCAACTCTCGTGGGTACGAAGCTTCTGCAGAACTTTGGTTTCAATGTACTCTTTACCGCGGGTAGTGGCTTCCCCTATACTGGCGTACAGTATCCAATACCTGTGAATGCCAGTCGTGCTCCGCTCCCACGTGGGGGCATCAATGAAGACCGGATGCCATGGACAAACCGGATTGACCTCAGGATTCAGCGGCGTTTCCCGCTCAACTCCAGGGGGACAATCACAGCGTTTCTGTGGATGCAGAATGTCCTGAACACGGTTAATGTTCAGAATGTGTACAGATACTCAGGCTTGCCGGATGACGATGGATTCCTGTCCACGGCCGGTGGAGTCCAGTTCATTGATTCTGCGCAGCCTGTGTCAGAGACACTCTATAGGTATAGGAACAGGTCGTTGGGTAGCGTTGGAAGGCCGCGTTTGACCCGGCTCGGTGTTCGCTTCGACTTTTAGCTAGAACAAAACAGGTGAATAGACCGGGGCCGTGAGGCCCCGGTTGCTACTCTCATCCAAATAAAGACGACAAAAATGACCAAACGCAAATACTTACTTTCACTGGTCTTGCTGGTAGTGCTGGGACTTGGTTCAGTGCTCGAGGCGCGTGCACAGGTTGGAACGTGCACTTCGGCGCTAGGCGAGTCCTACCTGGACATCAACAATGTCCGGGCTCGTATTTTTAACAACGGCAACCTGTTCTGGCGCGGAAGTCCGCACGTCTACAACGTACCGAAGGGTGGGGGAGCGCAAGCTATCTTCACTGGCGGTATTTGGATAGGCGGTAATGTGGGTGGGCAGCTGCGTGTGGCGGCGGCGCGTTACGGCAATTACCATTTCTGGGCCGGTCCGTTGGATGACAACGGTGCTCCTCCGGCTGACTGTGCACCCTTCGATCGACTCTACAAGGTGAGCATTGATGATATTCAGGACTACGAAGCCACGGGGGTAACCACTCCAGACTTGCGAGACTGGCCCACGGGGTTAGGAGCTCCTACCTATGCTCCTCCTGGCAACGGGGTTGATGATGACGGAGATGGAGAGGTTGATGAGGCTGGAGAGACAATCTTCGTCTTGAATCAGCCTCTTGCACAACGAGTAAGCCGTGTGATTGACCTAGCCGGCGGAGAGCGGCCGGCCATCCTTGGGGATCAGTCGATCTGGTGGGTCATGAATGATCGCGGGAATGAGCATAACGGCGCATCTTCGCCGCCGATTGGTCTTGAGGTGCACGCTACCGCGTTTGCGTTCAGGACCGCAGGGGACATTGGTAATGCCACGTTCTACAAGGTCGATCTTTACTACAAAGGGAATCAGCCATTCACCGATGTGCATATGGCTATTTTCTCCGACCCCGATCTCGGGAACTTCCAGGATGACTGGGTAGGTTCCGATACCACGTTGGGGGTAGGTTATGTATGGAATTCGGACAACGAAGATGAGGGAACTGATGGTTATGGTTCTCCTGCTCCGGCGGCCGGATACGACTTTTTCCAGGGGCCGATCGTGCCATCGCCTGGTGATTCAGCCAAGGTGAGTACTGACTGGATTCAAGATTTCAGGAATCTTGAAATGACCTCTTTCACCTTCTATAACAATGGTGGCGGTGTTACAGAAGACCCCAGTACTGCCTTGGACCACTATAACTATATGCGTGGACGATGGAAGGATGGTAAGTGTATTACGGAAGGGGGGAATGGTCGAGATTTCTCGGAAGACTGCACCGCATACATGTTCCCAGGAGATCCTGGCGCCAGCGATGATACCTGCCAGTACTGGTCTGAGTGCAATTCAGACGGCGCAGGGACAAACATTGAGGCGGCAGACCGGCGCTTTGTTATGGGAACGGGGCCGTTCACGATCAATCCGGGAGATTTTCAGCAGATCGTTTATGGGTTAGTCTGGGCACAGGGCGTAGACAATTTTGATTCGGTCCAGAAGATGAAAGGGGCAAGTGCACTTGCCCAGGCGGCATACGACATTGATTTTCAGATTCCGGCGCCGCCGGCTCCCCCCCAGGTGACGGTCACCGCTGTAGATGGAGGTGCAATTCTGGAATGGACCAACACCCCTCAGTCGAATAATTTCCTTGAATCCTATCGGGCTGAAGACCCCTTTGCACCGGAGGATAATAATGTGGTAGAATTCGAGGGGTATGAAGTAATCCAGTACTCCAGTGCTCTGGATCAAGTGGGGGTAGTTGTGGCGGTATACGACGTAATTAATGGCGTGACCCGCGTAATTGATGGCGGCCAGTTGATCGTCGACGGATTAATCCAGGAGGAGCAGACTGTTGTGGCGAACGGGACGGACCGTGGGGTTCAGAATTTTCATACAGCAGCGGGTTTAACGAATTACACGACCTATCATTTTGGTGTTCAGGCCTACGCGCAGAACTACGATAACCCTGGACGTAAGATTGCCCGGGGACCCGTTACCCGCGTGTCGGTCACGCCGACCAAATCAACGCTGGAAATTGCGCCTGCTGCTATTGCCGCGGCTGAAGACTTTGAAAGTGCTGACTTTGTTGCGAACAAGGAGGGCATCGGGGACGGCTTTGTGACCGCGGACATTATCAACCCGGCTGGGGTCAAGGAAGGCACTTATACGGTCGAATTCTTTGAGCATGAGGTTCCGGGCAAGGCTTTGAATGCTGCTACTGCTCCTGTGGAGGAAGACGGGAATGTGGTTGATCCGATCAGTGCGGTAGAGGCGATTCAGAAAGTTGGCGATATCGATGCGAGTGTGATTACGTACAGTGTCAATCGAGACGACGCGGTACTGTTTGATGGTAGATCCATTGATTATGCTGCTCCCCAGCGTGATAACGTTATGGTACTTGACGGGTTGCTGTTCACGATTCGTGGTCCAAATCCGGGGTTCAAGGATTTTCAGGTTACAGCGAATGCTGGTGGGCCTGTGGATCCACCTGCCCGTGCCGCAATAACATGGAATTCCGATTCTTTCCCAAATGCTCAGGGTGTAGGACTCGACCGATCGAGGCAGCAAACCAATGGATCAATTTGGATGGTCCATGCTGGTGGTGCGGGGCAGGCATATGGATCTTTCATCGCGCGCTCCACGCGTGGTGGAGGTAACTCCCCGTACATCGGGATTCGGGATTATGAGATGCGCTTCACGGAGCGCTGCGCAAATGGGATCAATGGCGTCGTTGAGCCGACCGACTGTTTGGGTCTCCGTGCATTTGGTGGTGGCTCGTTGATGGAGATTCCAATTGAGCTATGGGATACTGGCGTTGCCACGCCGAATGATGCCAGTGATGATGTGCGTCTGGTCCCGATTATTTGTGATACAAACACCTGTGGAGGGGGAACGGCGCACGATGTATTTGATATCGGCGGCGATCATCCTGCTTCAGGTGCAGCGAATGATCCCTTTACGGATTGGGTATACTGGTATCCACCTGCGGATCTGACCCCCGGCGAGATCGGTCACAATAGATTTTTTGCAGACGAAATTGGGCTAGGGCATGAAATAATTGCCAGATTAGTACTTGTGGGGTGGAATATTGGTACCGCCCCTCCGTACGATCCCGAATTGCCCGAGCTGGGTACGGTGGTCAGGATCGTCACCTCCAAGCCTAACCAGCCTGGGGATGTGCATACGTTCTCCACCGAAGGTTATGCTGCGACAGAGTTTGATCTGGCAAGCAAGCAACTTCGCCTGGAGGATATTGGAATTGTACCGAACCCGTATAAGGGATCATCTTCCTATGAGGTAAGTCAGCTTACTGACGAGGTACGATTCACGAACCTGCCCGACGTAGCGACCATTCGTGTGTTTACGCTCAACGGTACGCTTGTCAAGACGATCAATAAGCAATCACCGGGTGTGGCTACCATTCCATGGAATTTGACGACGGATCAGAATTTGCCCATAGCGAGTGGGATGTATCTGATACATGTTGAGGTCCCCGGGGTGGGATCGCATACCATCAAATTCGCCGTGGTCAAAAAACGCATTCAGCTGAACGTGTACTAGGCTCGCATTTGGCCGGCGGCCTGAAATGTCCGCCGGCCAGTGTGGCAACATCAATAGCACAGAAAACATTAGCGAAACATGAAAACTTATCGACGTTTCTTTCAACTGAGTGCTGGAATCCTGGCGATAGCTGGATTGGTGCTCATGAGCGGTAATACCGTATTCGCCCAGGGCACGGGCGAGCTTGGTGGCGGTATTGACAAACCTAACACAAACCGGGCGGGTACGAACGGTGCAGCAGAGTTGTTAGTGCCGCTTACTGCACGCTATAGCGCACTCGGAGGTGCTACCACGAGTGTTCTTTCCCAGATGAACGGTCTTGAGGCGCTCTATGCAAACCCGTCCGGGCTAACAAACAACCAAAGTACATCTGCACTCTTCAGTCGACTTCAGTACGTTGATGACATTGGAGTAAACTACTTCGGGCTGGCACAGCGGTTCGGGGATAACAATCTGGCCCTGACGATATCGGCGTGGGATATGGGAGACATCCCCCGGCAAACAGAACTCAACCCCGAAAAGTCAGATGCTGTGTTCCGGGTATCCTTCATCAATGTGGGGTTAACCTTCGCACGGACGCTCACGGACCGGATCGCAGCGGGTGCAACACTTAAGATTGTCAACCATACGATTGATGATTTGACAGCCAACGGCATTGTGTTTGACGCGGGCATGACTTATGTGGTCGGTGAAACAGGCCTACGCCTGGGCGTTGCTCTGAAGAATGTTGGTAATGAGCTCCAGTACTCCGGTACGGGCCTGGGACGCCGCGTGCGGCTACCTGATCAACCAAGTGATGCCAGTGTTAATACTGTTCAACTTGAGTCTGAAGGCGTTCAGTATCCGACACTGCTCAATTTTGGGGTCGCCTATGAGCGCGAGATGTTTGCAGGCGCGTCAGCGACACTGTTGGGTAATTTCCGGTCAAACAGTTTTGAGGATGATCAATTCAGCGGCGCTCTTGAGCTTGGATTCAGGAACCTGCTCTATGTGCGTGGAGGTTACCAGTATAGTCGTCAGGACAACGAGACCTTTTACAAGGGTTACGCCTTTGGTGGCGGGTTGCAGCTGGATTTTGCAGGGACCGCGCTAAGCGTGGACTACTCCCTGGTTCCGACCGATTACTTTGACAACATTCAGTTCATTACAGTATCTGCGCAGCTGTAGCGAACCATATTTGAATTTTAGTTTAGTCGTCGAGCACGACTGAAAAGGGTTCTACCGCGATCCATTCTAGATGGAGCGCGGTAGAACCGTGTTTATTGACAGTTGACGGACTTCCTACATTTTAGAAATCATGAAAGACGTATCTGCATTCCGCCCCAGGCACTGGTTGCTCCTGGTCGCGGGACTTTCGTTTGTTGTTAACCTGGTCATTGGTCTTTATTCAATTCCAATCCTTCCAGGAGCGATGACCGATCCAGGGCTGGCAATGTTCTTTTTTGAAGTCGGCTTGTTTGCCAGGATGGCCGTAGTGGTGTCACTGGTTGCCTATTGTGTTCAGTGGGTTGTGACACTTGTTTCGGTTATCAGGGCGCGTCACAGATCAGCAAGTGCATAATAACATTCGGTGTGAGGATTCTACCGGAGTTCATTTCATACAGAGCCCGGTAGGACGGCAGGCTGACCCTTACATTGAGGGATCATGGGAAACATATCCGCATATCGCCCTAGGCACTGGTTGGTCGTGGTTGCAGGGCTTTAGTTTGATGCTGTTCTGATCCTTGGTCATTATTCAACAACTTCGATGCGGACAAGGGGTACAAGCGAAATGTGAATGATGATTTTTTAGCGGCATGTGGTAGCCGGTCACGCATCCTCCACAGGGGCTATCGCAACCACCCGATCAATGCCGTCCTATCTGCGGGGAACTGCGAGATCGGCCGTAAGCGTTAGGTAGTGGAACGGACCCTTGGGAGCCTGAGGCGGCGGTTTGGCTCGGGGAGTACGCTATTGAAAGGACTACGGATGGTGCATGCGGAGCATGTCATAGAGGTGATCGGGCACAACTTGAAACGATTCTTTAGGACCGCTGCGTCACTGGGCTAGCCTGAATTCCCAACCAAGATAGCAAAGTGCAGGTAGTGGGCCGAAATTCA